>JAWPMO010000001.1:1863234-2484313 GCA_033344875.1 Ilumatobacteraceae bacterium
CCGTCGAGTTCTACGCCGGCGAGTTCATGTTCGCTCCTGCAGATTTCACCGCAGAACCCGGCACGTACTCCGGCGTTCTCGTCAACGACGGCGACATCGAGCACGACATCACCTTCGAAGGCGGTGATCCGATCGTCGCTGCGGCCGGCGAATCCGTCGAGTTCGAATTCACGGTCCCCGCAGAAGGCATCCGCTACTGGTGCTCGATCCCCGGCCACGAGGACGCCGGCATGGTGGGTTTCGTCAGCACTGGTCAGACGCCGCCGGCGGCAGCCGATGCCGAAGGCCACGCGACCGACGCCGCCACGCCATCGGTGAACGCCAACCCCGATGCCGCCCCCGCCGTGATCCGTGACCCGCGCCCACCGGCGCGAGGCGAAGGTGACGGCGTCACGCTGGTCGCGGGCGGCGCCCCGAATGGCGGCGATCTGATCGAGGTCGAACTCGTGATCGAGGAGAAGCTGATGACCGTGGCCGATGGCTTCGAGCAACTCGTGTGGACATTCGGCGGCGACGTGCCCGGCCCCGTGCTCCGCACGCGGGTTGGCGACACCGTGCGGGTCCACCTGGTCAATCCTCCCAAAGCGAGCGTGTCACACTCGATCGACTTCCACGCATCCCAGGTGTCGATGGACGACGAGATGGCCTCGATCGCCCCCGGTGAGGATCTCGTCTACGAGTTCACCACCGACTACGCCGGCGTCTGGATGTACCACTGCGGCACGGCACCGGTGCTGCATCACATCGCCAACGGCATGTTCGGCATGGTGATCGTGGAACCCGAGGAGGGCCTGCCCCCGGTCGACGACGAATTCTTCTTCGTCCAGAGCGAGTGGTACCTCGGCCCCCAGGGCGAGCCCGGCTCGTTCGCAGCGGCGAACCAGGCAGCCCCGGCTCCCGACTTCCAGATGTTCAACGGGGTGGCGGGCCAGTACGCCGACTCCCCCATCGACATCGCGACCGGGGAGGACGTGCGGATGTTCGTCCTCAACGTCGGCCCGTCGATCGACACCTCGTTCCACGTCGTCGGCACGATTTTCCACGACGTGATCAAGGAAGGGGTGCATCTCGCCGCCGGCAACGAGGGCAACTGGGGCGCCCAAGCCGTCGATCTCGCTCCGGCGCAGGGCGCCGTCATCGAGATGCGAGCCGCGGAGGACGGCACCTACGCCTTCGTCAACCACGCGTTCAACTTCCCGGGGCGCGGCGCCATCGGTCTCTTCACGGCCGGCTGACGCACCGGGACAACCGGCCGGCGACCGAAGTCGCCGGCCGCTCAGGATCCCGCAGAATCACTCGATACGCAGGCCAGAGATGGCCCGGCTGATCACCAGCTGCTGGATCTGCTCGGTGCCTTCGAAGATGTCGTGGTTCACCCTCCCCAGGTCTCTGAGTGCCGGTGAGTGTTGCTGAGTCCCGCTGACCAGGGGTTTCGCGATCGACGTGTCCGCTGGGTGTTACTCAGTCCACCCAGTACTAGGGATCACTAGGGCGGACTCGGCTCGTGGAACACGCCCCAACGTGATGGTCTTGCCCCAGCTATCGACGTAGGTCTCGACGTGGTCGAGCCAGCTGTCGCATCCGCGGCCTGTAGCGGACCAAGCGCGAGAATTCGTTCGTGGTCTGGGTCGCGTTCGTCGGAATAGTCGCACAGCTGCTCGGTCTAGCGCTGGCGATGATTGGTGTGCGCGGCGCCTACCAATCCATCGTCGGGAACGATGGCCCGCCAATCCGATTGGCGATCCGGGGGATGCTCCACCACGCGGCGACACGAGCGGCGCGTCTCATTGGACACGCGCTCTCGTGGCCAGTCCGGCTGATCCGTCGGCGGTTCGGGCGTCCGTCTCCGCAGTCCGTTGTCGTGACACCTGCGGGGGTCACCGTTCAGGCAAGCGCGGGTAGCCCGAGCATCACGGTCGGACCAGCACCAGTACCACACGACGCGCCGCTCGACGAGCAGGTGTCATACCTTCGCCAGCGGGTCGACGACCTTGCTGCAAACGCAAGTACCGAGCGCACTCGATGGCGCCAGGCGGTCAACAACACGAACCGGAAGCTCAACGAACGAATCGACGATGTCGAGCAACGGCTGGGCGAAACGGACCGAACCGTCCACGCAGTTCGCGATGCGACTGTCGGTGTGGATGGAAGGGCACTCGCCGAGGCATTTGCGGGTCTGATGCTGACGGCGGTTGGCGTCGCGCTCACAACTGCCGGGTTGCCCTGGTAGGACTCGCCCGATCAGTCGAATGTGCACGCTCGTCAGGCGAGGGGGCGTCGGCAGTCCCTTCCGTCGTCGCTGCGAGCAGCGGGCGCCGGTGCGGCATTGTCCATCCGCTGCGCCCGCGGTAGTTCCCGGTCGGTCGGGTTCCGACAGGACACACCCGGGTCCGTCTCGTACTCCGGGTCGCTGCCACAGGGTCTCCCTACAGTTGACGGGATGACGGACTTGCCAGCGGTTGGGAAAGGCGACCATGGGGCGCCGCCGGCGTCCAAGTCCCCGGCCGCTCCGACGATGGCTCGAGCGGGCTCGTCGCTCGGCGTACTGCCCATGCGCGACGACGACCACCGAGCTGGCGCTGTCTTCTGGTTGTCGGAACCGCTGACGCAGCCGTGGGACGTCAACCTTCAAGACGACGCGACCGGCCGTCGCGTGGCGCAGATCGTCGGCTTCCAGGGCCGACCACACCTCGTCGTCCGCCTTTGCGATTCTGCGTCGGGGTACGCCGCCGCGCGCCGCGCGTCCCTGCGCGCCGTGCAGCGAGTGCTCGACGTCTTGAGCGTCGTGTCGCCAAGCCATCTCCAACTGCGAGCTCTGCGGGGCGAGCAAGAGCACCTGGTCTGGTGGGAGTCCAAGGAGTTGGGGCACGTACTCCGCTGCACCGTTCACGGCTACCTGGATCACGAAATGGTGACCGCGCCGCTCCAGCGGATGGCGGAGCAAGTACGCGCGGCCATCCCCCCTGAACTCATCGCGCCGGCACCTAAGCCCCCCGATTGGCACCCGAGCTTCCGCTACTTCCGAGCCGCGCAATGCAGCGACGATCTTGCGAACGCGTTCCGCAACATGTACCTCGCTCTGGAATCCGTGCTCGACGCAGTGGTTCCGAAGGCTGGATCGGGGCTTGATGAACGTCACTGGCTGAAGGCTGCGCTCGAGGCGACGGTGCCCAGCTGCCAAGTCGCGGAACGGTTCGCGACCCGATCAGCATCGGGCTCAGCCGTCGATTTCGTCATCTCGATCTATCAGGACAAGCGGCTACCCACGTTCCACAGCAAGGCAGGCGCCGGGAGTCGGCTTCCCTTCGTCGAAGACGACGAGCGCCACGGTGAGCTGGAGCAGGCGTTCACAGATCTGTCCGACCTCTACCTCGACCTCGCCCGTATCCACCTGGGAGCCGACCGCCGCGTGGGAACGATCCTTGCCAGGGGAGGATGGGATCTGCTGACCAGCAATCTGTTCCTCGGTGCGACGGATCTCTACGTCACGACCGACGATGCTCCGATCGAGGACCGCGTGGACGACACGGAGCTGAATCCCAGAAACGCTGCGGTACACCTCATGCGCACTCGGAACGCCACCAGGTTGGAGGGGCCGTTCGACCGGGTGTTCATCGGCAAGTCGCGACCAGGCGACGCCGGCCACCCAACACCCGTTCACGGCTGGACGGTGTCGGTGCGAGGCGAGCCCTTCTCCGGCGGCACGTTCGAGGCTCCACTTCACCTTGACGGAGTCGACCAGCTCCAGCTCGTGGTCGGCTACTCGTACCAGCGACCCGACTTGCGGGCGACGTTCAAGAGCTAGAACTGACGACAAGGACGCGGGTGGTGGGCGACAATGGTGGGATGGCCGGTCACCAGATCGACAACCCAACCAGGACGAAGCTGGAGAAGCTGTTCGACATGTCAGGTGGGTACGTCCTCGACTTCAGCAACGCTTCGTTCGCTGCGTTCGTCGAGACGTGCCTCGGGTTTGATCCGTACGATCGCTACGACGGCTCCAAGGCAGCCATCCTGCGGAAGATCTGGATCTCGGAACCCTGGCCGGACGTTGCTCGACTCAATCGCGAACTGCTTGAGCACTGGCATCTCGAGAAGCTCGCCGGCGATGTCGAACTCACCCCGTTCGAAGCACGCGCGTATGAGGGGTTGTCCGCCGCGTTCGCGGAGAACGAATCGACAGTGTCGGCAGACACGTTGACCTTCTTGGAACGCGACCTCTCGAAACTCGACCTCCGCTCGCTACCGGTCGAGCTGACTGCTGAGAAGATTGTCCGCGCCCGCCTCGACGAGATCGAACGCTGCATGTCATCGGACGCGCCGCTCGCGGTGATCTTTCTCGTGGGCAGCACCCTTGAGGGCCTCCTCATGGAGCTGGCGCTGGCGAATGCCGCAACCTTCTCCGCGAGTTCGTCCGCTCCGAAGGTTCGGGGGAAGACGAAGCCGGTCGGCGAGTGGACTCTCGCCGAGCTCATCGCCGTGTCGCGATCGCTGGGATTCGTTGGCGAGGACGTGCTCAAGCATGCCGACCACGTTCGCAACTTCCGCAACTACATCCATCCTCGACAACAGATGCACGAGAACTTCGAACCGCGGATGATGACTGCGCAGATCGCCCGCCAGGTCCTGCTCGCTGCGCTCGGCGACCTGAACAGCCTTGCGGAGCGGTAGGGCGTCGGCGAGTGCCGGGTCCTGAGCGCTGACCCGTGACTCCGATGCGACGTACGGTGCGGTCATGACGTCCGATAGCAGCAGTCGAGGCCCCGACCACGCGTTCGAAGCTCAGCAGGCAATCGGACCGAGCCTCAAGCGCATCAGCGAGGAGCCGACCGCGCGCGGGTTCGGAGGTGTCGCATTGACCATCCACACGAGCGGGGGTGACGACGGTGAGAACGACCCGCGCGAGGAAGCCGAGATCGTCGAAGCTCTGACCGCGAGCGGTCTCGACGTGCGAGCCGAGCCGACGGGCGTCGGGTGGGGCGGTGACTCAGGGGCGTTGACGGTCGTGCTTGAGTCCCTCGCCGCGGTGGGGACTTACGGCGGCGGAGCCGTCTTGTCGTGGCAGGCGATCAAGATGTCGGTGAACTCGCTGGTGTCTGCTCTCCGAACGATCGCCGGGCGGTCGGCCCACGTCCACCTCTCGCTCGGCGCCATGACGTACCTCTGCCTCGCCGATCTCCACGACCTCGTTGGCGAGGAGTTCGAAGGCGTCCGCCTCGTCCACGCAGGCGAGTTGAATCCAGCGCTCGGATCGACACTCGGCTACTCCGGGGCCGGTGAGCTCTACACGGTGCTCTTGGTGAACCGAAGAAGCAGTTGGCTGTATCTCGTCGATAGCAACGGGCATCTGCTTCATCGCAGCGAAGGCCATCCGCCGCAGTTCGGGATGTACTCCATCGCTGGCTATTTCGAAGACATGACTGAACAGGCACTGCCGAAGATCTATGACTGGACCGTCGAGGAACCCTGACCTCGCGCATTGCGACGAGCACCGCCTCCGAGGAGGTGACACGCACCAGCACGCGGGCCTCTCGTACCCAAAGGGCCAAGGCTCGATGGAACGGAGACCCGCTGCGTACGGCAGATGAGAGTATGGCGGACATGAGCATTGGCGATGACCTTCCTCGACGCGGCCGGAGTCACGTTCTGGAGTCGGTGTCGGAACGAGCTTTCGCCTGGGCGATGCCGGAGCAGTGGATCGAGACGAAACCCGACAAGGACTACGGGATTGACCGCCACATTGAGGTGTTTGAACTCGACCCAGGCAACCCGGGTTCGGCCGTTCCAACGGGCTTCGACTTTGGCGTGCAGTACAAGGCCACCGACGACGAGACCGCTCGGGCGATGAGCGTCGGGATCAGATGGTCAACCCTGCACTACTGGTGGCTGAAGCCATACCCAGTGTTGGTCGTGCGCTATCGCGCTGACACCGATTCGCTCTATGGCCGATGGGCTCACAACCGCCCCAACGACGTGGAGAACGGTCTCCAGGCTCAAGCCTGGTTCCACTTCGATGACCGCCACCTGCTGACCAATGGTGGCGATTGCTGGGACGCGCTTGTCGAGGACGTCCGATCCTTTCGAGATGCGCGGGAGCGCTCCGTAGAACTCCCGCTCGAGCTGTCATTGATCGGCGATCGTTGCCAATCGTCGACCGCTGCGCGGATCAACGCTGAGCTGCGCGCTCGCATGAACGGCGACGAGGTGCTCATCGTCCCGGACCGTACAACGGAGCCGAGGTTCACGGTCGACGATCATCGCTCCGGAGCGAGCCTCGGTGGGCCGATCGGTGTCTACTTCTATGGTGAGCAGCCCGACCCAGCTGATGCAGCCACGCTGCTGCTATCGCTTGCACTGTGCTTCGGTCGCATGGGGAGATGGACGGAGGCCCTCCGGATTCTTCGCAACTGCCGCGACGCCGCACCACTCAACGATCCCGAGTGGCTCACACTCGCGGCGACCTTGAGCGCGACCGGAGGCGATGCAGGACTCGGGATCGACCTCCTCGAAGACTTCGCACAAGCCCACGGCGTGCATGGCCAGCTGGCAGCCGCCCTCGCCCGCGTGGTCCACGAGGCCACGCACCCATCGGACAACACGGATCGGTTGATCTCTATTGCCGACCGCTGGATCGAGGCCACGCCCGACGGCGACGACCGATCCACGATGTGTTTCAACATGGCGACGATCTGCTCCACAGTGGGGGCGTTCACATCGGCGGTCCGGCTCTTCGATCGATGCCTTCACGAGAGCGACCGCTATCTCGGACGCGGCTACTACTGGATCGGCACAGCACGAGCACTCCTCAGCGTCGGCGAAACCGGTCGCGCTGCCCAAGCCTACGAGCAAGCAGCCACGCTGTCGGGCGATCCGCTGTTGCTCGCAGAAGAACACGCCGAGGCAGCGCTGTTCAGCGGGCACTACGCCGACGCTCGGCAGCTGATCGACGATGTTGTGGCCAAGCGCGGTGACCCAACGGTCGCAGAGCATCTGCTCATGATCGTGTGTAGCAGCGTGATCGCATTGAGTGACAGTCGCGAACAAAGCCGCGACACGGCCGCCGCCCTTCAACGTTGGTCGGACACTGGGAGCGATCGCGGCGACTCCCGGTACGACATCACTTCGATCTTGGATCTCGACGGCCTATTCGCACCCGCCTGGGAGTGGATGACTCAGCACATGCGCGAGTTGCCGACTCACCCAGACACGGCGCTCGTCGCCGCCATCACTGCACGCGATGATGCGGTCGCGTGGGCATCCGCCCTCGTTGCGGCGCAAGCATGGAACTGGCACGACGAGGTGATGCTCGAGATGATCGCACGGGGCCGAGCATGCGACCATCGGTTCGATCGCATGGCGGTGAGGACGATTGACGAACTCCTTGCCACCTCCACCGATGGATACATGACGGGAGCCAAGGCCGAGAACCTCTTCCGGCTTCTCGCGACGCACGTACCCACCGAGCGTCCCTTCTTCATGCGGTCAGCCGACGATGGCGAGTGGCTCGGCGACTTCGCTGGGTCCACTACCGTTCGCCCGGAGCGGGCTGACGGGGAGTAGATCACTGACGCTCTCGCTTCGGCTTGCGCTGTCATAGGCCGATACCGAGGTCGGGAGGTTCGGGCCGGACCTCGTGGTGGCGGGCGCCCGTCGCTCGCAGTTGGTCGCGCAGGTCTCGGTTCGACGGCTGCGGCGCTCGGGCCGGTCCCGCTTGTTGGGCCAGCGATCGACGTTGGGCGATGGCGGGGAGGTCGGTGCGGTCGAGGGTGACGGCGGTGTTGAGGATGTTGATGGCTTCGGTGAGGTCGTGGGTTTGGGTGACGACGAGGGTGGTGTTGTTGGTGCGGCCGCGGGTCATGCCGACGTAGAGGTTGCGGCCGCTGGTGGCGTTGGTGGCGAGGGTGATGCTGCGGTCGGCGGTGTCGCCTTGGGCGCCGTGTTCGGTGGTGGCGTAGGCGAGTTCGACGTGTTGGCGGACGTAGTCGGCGGGCAGGGTGATGGTGCCGTGTCCGCCGAGGCGGGTCACGGTGATGCCGGCGTCGCTGGTGTGGGTGACGGTCCAGCGGTGGCGGTTGCGGACGTGGTCGCCGGTGGTGGTGCGGAGGCGTCGGTCGTTGTGGCGGGTGGCGACGACGTCGCCGACCATCACGGAACCGCTGGCGATTCGGGTGGCGGTCACCGTGTCGAGCTCACCAGTGAGCAGCCGTGCGTTCTGGATGTGATTGTTGATGGCGGTGACGTGTTCGTTGCGGGTGGAGGTGATCGACAGCGTCTCCCCGGCGATGTGCGATTGCTGCCATTGGTGGGCGATGGTGTCGAGGTGTTGGTCGAAGGTGCCGGGTCGGATGCGGCCGAACGTGGCGTAAGTGGCGAGGGCTCGGCTGTCGCCTGCGCGGAGGCGGAGCGAGGCGGTGGCTTCCCAGGGGTGTTCGAAGCGGTGGAGTCGGTCGAGTTCGACGGTGCGTCCGGTCTCGCAGAGTTCGGCGAACATGCCGCCGCGGCCGACGGCTTGGAGCTGGTAGGGGTCGCCGACGAGCACGAGCCGCCATTGGGATCGTTGGGCGTGGTCGACGAGGCGGTCGAGGTCGGCGGTGCGGACCATGCCGGCTTCGTCGACGATGACCGTCGTGCCCGGGCCGGGGTCCCACCACGTGGCGCCGGCGGTGGGTTGGTCGAGGTCGCGGAGGAACTTGGCGATCGTGTCCGCGGCGACACCGGTCTCGCGGGAGAGGACCGCGGCGGCCTTGCCGGTCGGGGCCACGCCGACCACCGGGCGCCGGTGGGTGTGAAGGTCATCGACAGCGGCGGCGAGCGTTCGCGTCTTGCCGGCACCGGCGGGGCCGACGACGAGGACGAGCCGGTCATCGCCGGCGACCGCCCGGGCCGCGGCGTGCTGGCCCGGGTCGAGGTCGGTGTCGGTGATCGCGGTGGACGGTGCCGGGTCGTCGGACTGGGCGTCGAGCGCCCAGGTGATGATGCGTTCTTCTTGGGCGAGGACGTGCTCGCTCGTGGCCTGGTTGGCGACCGGTTCGATCAGTAGTGACCGACCGTCAGACCCGCGCCGACGCGCGTCGGCGATGTTCGGGTCGAGGTCGATGCAGGCGTCGAGCACCGTGTCGGCACCGGCCTCGAGCGCTCGCGCCCAGGTGGTCGCGTCGTGTCCGGGGTGTGGTCGAGCGGTGCCCGCGAGTGTGCGCAGGACGTCCATCCGGTTCCATGTTGAGCGTCGCTCGGCGAGCTCCTCCAACACCTCGGCGACCGACATCCCAGTTGTCTCGGCGACATGCTCTCGCGCTGCCGTGCGGACGGAGTCGACGAGGTCGATCGCGTCGCAGCCGACACTCTCGGCTTCTCGGTCCCACCGCGACCTCAGATCAGTGACACCGAGCCCGGTCTTATGGTCACGGGTGTCCGCGGCGGCTTCGCGTTCCATCGCCGCGTACTCGCCGTCGGTCGGCTCACGACCGGTGCGGCCGATGAAGTCGGCGACCCGGGCGTCCATCTCGACCGCGATCACGTGAGCCCGCTTCGAGAACTGATGCAACAACTCGGTCGGCACTCCGGCGATCTCGGCCTGGCCGTTCACGATCTCGTCGAACGCCACCCCGTACCGGGTGGTCAGCTCGGCACGCAGCACCGACTGGTACACGTAGCCGAACGTCTGCTGATACCGCTTCAACACCCGGGCGTCGAGCGCCCACCAGCGGCCGTCGTCGGTCTGCACCTTCGCCGAGACCACGACATGGGTGTGCAACTGCGGGTCATCGGCACGGCTCGTCGACTGGCGGAACACCGCCGCGGTCAACCCAGCGGTGTCAGGGTGGAGCCGTGTCCCGTTCGAACGGATGCGGGTCGTCGACCCGTACTGCTCGATCATCGCCACCGCCGCGTCGACGGCGCGGTCGTGGCACTCGGCGAGACCGTCGTCGCCGGTGAGCGCCCACAGCACCGACAGCGACTTCGGCGCCGAGAACGTCGCGTCATACCCAGCCACCGCCTTCGTCACGTTGCCGTGCCGATCAACCCGATCCAACAACTCACGCCCGAGGACCTGACCGGCGACCGGATGCCGGCCCGACAGCAGCAACTCGAGCGCCTCGGTCGACACCTCACCGCCGAGCCCGAACGACGCCGCCTGCCGGCCGGTCCACCGTCCCGGCAACTCGCCATCGGGCTCGGTCAGGTAGCCGGTGTAGTAGCGAGCCGACGCCCCCGCCGACGCCGCATAGATCCTCGTCACCCGGATCACAGCAGTTCCCGACCGCCCGCGGGCACCTGTCTGTCAGTTCGAGGTTCCGGGTTGGGTGACGTGGGTTCGGTCATGAGGGATCGGCCGATCAGGCGTCGAGGGTGAGCGCGAGTTGGCCGGTCGTGCGGCGGGTCGCGCGCTCGCTGGATGCGGGTGGCCGGGTGAGTTCCGCTGGTGTGGCCGCGGGTGCGACGGTGAGGCAGGCGGCGGGGACCGCGAGTCGGTAGACGCCGGTCTGGAACATGCCGCTGTCGGCGCGCCGCTGATCGGCCTCGATGACGCCGAGGTCGCGCAGCCGGCGGACGGCTCGTGCGACGGTGTCCTTCGCCACGCCGAGTGAGTCGGCCAGTGAGCGGATCGACACCTCGGCGACGAGACGATCGGACGGGCCGGTGGCGACGTGCATCATCTCCTCGAGCACCGCCCACGAGATCGAGCCGACGTAGCGGCGGAGCTCGTGCGCCTTCGGTCCGACGACGATCGACCGGCGGGTCAGCTCAGCGGGCACCGGAGGCTCCCGACGTGGGCGCCTCCGCATCGCAGAGCCTCACGACCCGGCCCGTCGTCGCCAGCTCGACGAGCGCCCACCGAGGAACCCGGTAGCACTTCTCTCCGAACCGGATCACCGGCAGCCCCGACGTGCCGCCCGAGTTCAGATACTCATGGGCGAGCTGGTAGCCGAGCGAGCGGCCGATGCGCAGGTAGTCGGTCGCCTCTTGCACCGTGAGGAGCTCGCGCTCCCCCGGCCCGGCGACGTGATCCAGCGACGACATGGGCCATCTGAATTACACGTCTGGCATTCGCCCGACAAGGGGCCGCAATCGAGCGCCTCTGGACGGGCTGGCACCAGTGGATACCAGCGCACACCAGAGGACATCAGTGGACACGAAACGGACGGTCGCATGTGACGAACGTCACTGCGCGTGCGGCTGTCCCGAGATCGAGGACACGGTCCTCAGACGCGCAGCTGCCTCCCCCGTAGCCTGAACGACGTGAGGATCCCAACGATTCGCGGCATCATCGAGCGCCGTATCTTGGTCAACTTTCGCGTCGACCCCGATGCGTTGTCGTTCGTTCTCCCCGAGCCGTTCACGCCGCAACTCGTCGATGGCGTCGGCATCGCAGGGGTCTGCCTCATCCGGCTCGCCCATCTTCGTCCGGCGTTTCTCCCTGGCGAGTGGGGCTTCCGCTCGGAGAACGCCGCTCACCGCGTCGCGGTCAAGCTCCCCGACGGTTCGAACGCCGTCTACATCCCTCGGCGAGATACGAACTCACGCCTCAACGTGTTGGTCGGTGGCCGGCTGTTCCCCGGAGCACACCACCACGCTGATTTCACCAGCGTCGAGACCGGCGGTCGGTTCGACGTCACGATGCGGAGCGACGATGGCGAGACGCGACTCGCGGTTGAGAGCGCGGTCGGGGAAGGTCTGCCCGACAACTCGGTGTTCGCGAGCCTCGCCGAAGCCTCCTCGTTCTTCGAGGCCGGCTCGCTTGGCTTCTCCGACACGCGGGAAGGGGGTTGCTTCGATGGGCTCGAGCTCCGCACCGATCAATGGCAGGTGTCGCCGCTCGATGTGTCGCGCGTCGAGTCCAGCTTCTTCGACGACCGATCCTCGTTCCCGCGGGGAGTGGTCGAGTTCGACAACGCACTTCTGATGCGCGACATCGACCATGAATGGCACACACGGGCGTCACTGCGCGCCGCTGATTGAGGCCCGGTGCGCGGATGCGAGGAGCCTCTCGACTGCGGTCGTCCGCGAACCACCTTGTGCCGGTCGACGGTTGCGGCGAGAATCGCGTCGGCACCGGGCGTCGTGAGCCTTGATGAAGTAGAGCCTCGGAGGAGCCGGCGACACCGCTTGGTGATCGTCGGAGCCGAGGCTCATGCGCGTCGGGCGCCGATTTGCGCTTGCAGCGCGACCAGTTCCGGCGCACACTGGTGATGCCTCCGGCAAAGCGCTGGAGGAAGTGGACCCGGTTGCCTACCGGAAGGGTAGGGGAGCCGGGTTCTGCGCGTTTCGGGTCGTCATGGCCAGGCCAACGCCGATCGCGATCCCAAGTACGTTGGCGACGACATCGGTCGGGTCGCCGGCACCGGACAGCACGGTGGCATGGAGCGTCTCGATTGCCAAGACGAGGGCCACGAGCACGCCCGACACAACGGCGGGTCGGCCTGTGAGAACCGTCCAACCGGTCGCGGCCGGTACGAACAGGGCGACGTTCAGCCACCAGCCGATGTCACCGCCGACGAGGCCGGGAAGCGCGTCCCAGTTGCGGCTCCACCACGTGAGGTCGTACGCCAGGCCCTCGTCGGAGACGACGATGCCGCGGTTAGCGATCGTCATGGTGGCGATGAGGACGGTGCCGGCAAGCGCCAGGAAGAGACGCCAGGCTGGGCCTCCGCGCCTTCGAACCGCGACGGCCGCCAGCGCCGACACCCCGAAGAGCACCGCAGCGATGACAACGACCCGGCCGTCGACCAGTGTCAGAACGTGACGCATTGCTGACGGCGGCGAGCGAACCGGCGCTCCGAGTGTGAGCCCATGACCTCCCGAGGCTAGGACTCCTCTACGCGCAGACCCCGACACCCCATTGCACCGAAGCGTCCGCCGGGCAACAGCGCAGGTCGATCCGGGCGGGTCCGAGCAGAACCACCTTGCGATCGCGCGCTTCTCGGCGCATGCTGAGAGGGCCTCGGGTGAGTACCCGTAGGAAGTGGACCCGGTTGCCTGCCCGTAGGTAGGGGAACCGGGTTCTGCGCGTTCGGGGCCCGTGCCGAAAAGCCAGCTCCGATCGAGCGGATCAGCTGGCTGTCAGCAGGTCGCCGACGAGCCGCCGCTCGTCGTCTCCGTGGAGGTTGTGGCGCGCGAGCAGGGTCGCGTTCGCCAGGGCGATGATGCGACCTCGATCATCCGCCGACGGATCATCGTCGAGCCATGACTGCACGTCCGACCAACGCCACAACGGTGATCTCGTCGACGCCCCGTACGCGGGAGGCGGGAACCCGGAGCTGTCTGCGTCCCGCTTGATCCAGTGGTTGACGGCCTGCCGACTGCGACCTGTCCGTTCGGCGATGTCGGATTGCGAAACGAGTTCTTCGCCCTCGACGCGGACGACCCGCACACCATCCACCGACTCGGCCTGTCGGACTGCGGAGGCAATGGCCTCGAGGAGACCTGGCGCATCTCGGTCGACGTCGAGCGCGGCGTTCCCGTCGAACGAGGTGACAGCGGCATCGTCGAGACCAGCTTCGAAGAGACGGTCGCTGGTCGCCTCGTCGACCGCTCGATCGAGGATCAAGATGAAGTTGTAGGTGTCCATCACGTCTCGTCTCGGGTATTGCGGCGAATGTGGCGCCTGATCTGCTTGGCGTGATTGTCGGCATTCTTGGGTGTCGACCACACCCGGAACGGATGCGGTTGGTCTCCGCTGATGACGTGGGTTGAGTGACCGCCACCGGATGCGTCGGTCACGACCAGCCCCGCCTGCTCAGCCTCTCGGAGCGCCTTCTCGATCTCCTTCTTCGGATGCGTCTTGCGCTCCGCCATCAGACTGTACCCGGTCCGTAGACAATGTCAACAACGTGACCGGCGGCCAACCGAACCACGTTCCAACAGTGTCCGGGTCGAGAATGTGGGCCGGGCTCGCCGCTATCTCCTGGTCGGCAGCTGGTCAGGCGCGGGCGGAGACGCGCAACGTCACCGACGGGCGCGTCAACGCATGGCTGGCTCCGGCGAGGACTATTCAGGACACCGATCGTGTGCCACGCGTGCGAGCACCCCGTGACCCGCCTTGTACTCCCGCCGGTTCGGCCGAAGCCTCGGGCGCACCAGCACACCTGTTGTCGGGACACAGCAAGACTATTCACCGTCAGCTGAAGCCCGAGACAAGGAATCAACTTCACTCGTCCAGCTCTGCGTCGAGGAGGTCGGCCAAGCTCGCGGCGAGCTTCTGGTCGGCAGCTGCGAAGGCGTGGGCGTAGACGCGCAAGGTCATCGCCGGGTTGGAGTGGCCGAGACGATTCGCAACGGTGCGAACGTCGTGGCCCTGGCCGATGGCGACGGTGGCCGACCAGTGGCGTAGGTCATGCAGCCGCCACTTCTTGTCGATGCCCGACAGCTTGCGCGCCCGCGTCCACCACCAACCGATCCGATCGGGAGCGCACATCTCCTCCCCCACTCCGAACATCCACGGGCCGTACTGCTCCCGCTCGCGGCGCAGCTCCCAGATCGCCGCATGTGTCGTCGGGTCGAGCGTCAGCCGTCGGGCGTTCGCCGTCTTGGTCGGCGCATCTCGCAACTCGCGTGGCGCGACCTCGTGGCGGATCACTTCGATCGCCGAGTCGATCGTGAGCATCCCGTCGTCGTCGACATCGGTCCACCGGAGCGCCGCGAGCTCGGCACGCCGAGCGCCGGTCATCGCGGCGATTCGTAACGCCAAGGCGGCAGCCGGATCGAACGACTCGGCGGCGGCGATCACGGCCCGCACATCGTCGAGCGACATCACTCCCCTAGGCTGCTTCTTCGACGTCTTGCGCTGAGCGAGCGCCACCACGTTCTGGCTCACCCAGCCCCACCGGACCGCCTGACCGAACGCCGCGCTCAGCGCGCCGTGCTGATTGCGGATGCCGGCGTCTTTCATCCCCGCCCGGCGCAGCCGGGTGTGCCAGCGCTCGACATCGGCGATCGAGAGCTGCGCGATCGGGATGCGGGCGATCCTGTCCTGCTTGATCGACCGCACCCGGCTCTGCTGATCGCGCGCCGAGGCCGGCGCCCACGTGTCGATGTTCTGGTCGACCCACGCGTCGAGCACGTCCTCGACCCGACGACCCGCGGGCGACGCGCTCCCCGGACCGACCTCGAGCTGCGCCGCCAGGCGCTGCGCGTCACGCTTCGACCCGCGCACGGTGCGCGAGATCTGCGTGGGGCGTCCGCGGGCGTCGTTGCCCGTGAAAACGCGGACCTCCCACACGCCCGGCTGCTTCTCGCGCATCGTCGCCACGGCGACGACACTACGCCGGGGGTGTCACACTCGCCAGCGCGAATCA
The DNA here is from genome assembly GCA_033344875.1 of Ilumatobacteraceae bacterium. Taxonomy (NCBI): domain Bacteria; kingdom Bacillati; phylum Actinomycetota; class Acidimicrobiia; order Acidimicrobiales; family Ilumatobacteraceae; species Ilumatobacteraceae bacterium. Next base: position 1,878,531 of record JAWPMO010000001.1, read on the forward strand.
CTAGGGATGAAACTAGGGATGGACGATCGGCGGCTATCGACGCCGATCGAACCCAACCCGAAATTTACTCGATACGCAGGCCGGAGATCGCCCGGCTGATCACCAGCTGTTGGATCTGCTCGGTGCCTTCGAAGATGTCGTGGATCTTCGCGTCGCGGTGCCAGCGCTCGACCGGATACTCGCGGGTGTAGCCGTAGCCCCCGAGGATCTGGATCGCACGCTCGGTCGACCAGGTGGCGACCCGACCGGCCTTCAGCTTGGCCATCGACCCTTCGGCGTTGACGAACTTCTTCTGCTTGCCGAGCCAGGCGGCCCGCCAGATCAGACCGCGGGTGGCGTCGATCTCGGTGGCGATGTCGGCCAGCATGAACGCGATCGACTGGTTCATGATGATCGGACGACCGAACGCGTGGCGCTCCTTGGCGTACTCCAGCGAGTATTCGTAGGCCGCGCGGGCGATACCGAGCGCCTGCGCGCCGACCGACGGGCGAGTCGCCTCGAAGGTCTGCATCGCGGCCTGCGCGTTGCCCTTCTCGCCTCGGCGCACCCGGGCGAGACGCTCGTCGAGCTTCTCCTTGCCACCGAGGAGGCAGCGGCCGGGGACCCGTACGTCGTCGAGCACGACCTCGGCGGTGTGGCTGGCCCGGATGCCGTGCTTCTTGTACTTCTGCCCCTGCGACAGGCCCTTGGTTCCCGGCGGGACGATGAAGCTGGCATGCCCCTTCGAACCCAGTTCGGGGTCGACGACCGCGACCACCACGTGGATGTCGGCGATGCCGCCGTTGGTGATCCATGCCTTGGTCCCGTTGAGCACCCACTCGTCCTTGGCCTCGTCGTACACCGCGCTGGTCCGGTAGCCACCCACGTCGGAGCCGGCATCGGGCTCGCTGGCAGCGAACGCACCCAGCTTGAGGTCGGCGGCGTCGCCGTAGCACTGCGGCACCCACTCGAGCACCTGCTCGGGCGTACCCGACGACGAGATGCCGGCGGCGGCGAGGGCGGAGCCCATGATCGCCATGCCGATGCCGGCGTCGCCCCAGAACAGCTCCTCGATCGCGACCGGCAGGGTGAGACCCGACGGGTCGTTCATCATGCCCTCGGCCAGGAACTCCCAGCCGTAGAGACCGATCTCGGCGGCCTGCTGCACGATGGGATACGGGAACTCTTCACGCTCGTCCCATTCCTCCGCGTTGGGTCGCATCACGTCTTCGGCGAAGCCGTGCACCCACTTCTGGAGTTGGACTTGGTCCTCGTTCAGCGCCATGGAGAATTCGGTCATACCTCCAAGTTACTCCTCGGTAACCGAGATGTCTACTCTTCGGTAACTTCCGATCCGGGTCGCGCGCCGGCCACCCCGTGACCGTGACCACGATGTCGACGATTCGACCCGGTCGCCGAACCACCCCTCGACCATCGCTCCGCCGATTGATCGACCTGCGACAAGAGCAGGGCGACCACGATCGCGAAGAACGTCAGCGGGACGAACTGCTCGAAGATCGCCTCCGTCAGTCCGAAGACGCCGTAGCCGAACACGACCAGGAGGCCGGCGGCACCCACCGACTGCTGATCCGAGTCGGATGAATGCCAGGCGGCCCGCCAGAAGTACCGGGCAGGGATCACCATGACCGCACACCACGCCACGAGGCCGGGAAGACCGGAGTTGGCTGCGGCGCTGATGAGTTGGTGGTGTGCGTGATCGAACCTCGCGATCCGCGGATTGCGATAGCGAGCCCACGCCAACTCGCCGAACTGCCGCTGCAGATTTCCCCAGCCGACGCCGGTCAGCGCATGCTCGCTCGTGGCCCACAGCGCCGCACGCCACGCCTCGAACCGGGCACCGATCGACGTGCCCGCCGCAGGGTCGAGCGGCGATCGTGCCGCCTCGTACGCCCGCACCTCTCCGATGGCCGAGCGCGTGCGATCGATCGGCATCGAGCCACTGAGTCGGACCACGAGCACAGAGATCGCGACGCAGGCAGCTGCGAGTCTGGCGGCGCCCAAGGCGCGCAACGCGTCGCGATGCCGGACGGCGAGCACGCCCGCCAACACCGGTACCGCGAGCCACGCGCCGCGGGAGCCGGACACCACGGTCGCAGCCAAGCCGAGCATCGCCCCCGTTGCCGTGATGAGACGCCACCTGGCGACGGCTCGGCCGACCGGCGTGCCGTAGCGTCCCTCGGCTGCAACCGACCGGACGAGTGGCATCAGCACAACGGTGAGCAGGGCCATCACCAGCGACAGATCGCCGAAGACGATCGCATTGCGCGTCGTCCCGTCGGCACGACGCGCCCCGAACACGACGACCTCGACGAGACCGAAGATCCCGGCGAACGACGCGCCGGCGGCCGCGCCGCACCACACCACCACCGCCACGCGCCGATCGACCGGGACGGCACACGCGGCGACCGCGGTGATCGGCAGCACGGCGAACGTCGCCACCAGCAGCAAGCCGCCACCGGTGAGCGGCTGGGACACGAACGGCGCCACCGCCGAGATCCACAGTGCGACCGCCGCGGTGGCGAAGACGACCACGGGAGTCGATCTCGACGGTGCAGGGACGACGACCGCTTCGTGTTGCACCCGGACCGCCACGACGACCAGAGCCACGCCGACCAGTCCCAACCAGAGCGGCGGCAGCACGAGGAGACCGGCGAGGAACACGGCGAGCGACAGCCCCAGCAGGCCGACCGGTCCGGCCTGTGCCTGGCCGACCCGCGCCGGATCAACCCGTGGTGTACCGCCGGCGGCGTCGCGACGCGGGCGAACGGCAACGTTCATCGGAGTTCGGACCTCTCGATGCGGCCCGTCCGGTCGTCGACCGAACGGGATGGGGCGGACGGGTGCCGCGCCACCCAGTTGTTCACGCTGCGTGTACGGCGCCGCCAGCCTACGCGCGCGCCGGCCCTGGTCAGCGTCGGACCGCGGTGCCGTCCTTGGTGGTCTCGACGGTCCAACCGTCGGCCTGCAGTTCGGCACGCAGCGCATCGGCGACGGCGAAGTCTTTCGCCGCCCGAGCCTCGTCGAGCGCCGCTGCCTTCGCGGCGATGTCGGCGGGCACGTCGGCGGCGGCTCGGAGGTCGAGTCCGAGGGCGACGCACATCTCGCGGACCGTCGCCGCCACCTGCGCTGCCGTCGTGTTGTCACCGGCGTCGATCAGCGCGTTGGCCTTGCGGACCGTGTCGAACAGCAGCGCGGCAGCGCCGGGCGTGTCGAGATCGGCGTCCATCGCAGCGCGGAACCGATCGAGGATCGCCGGGTCGGGGTCGCCGTCGCCGATCATCACCGACCGGGCCGCGAACGAGTCGAGGCCGCCGAGCGTGCGCTGCGACGCCTCCAGGCTGTCGAGGCTGATCCGGACCGGGCTGCGGTAATGCGTCTGCAGGAGCAGCATCCGGTAGGCACGCTCGTCGTACTGATCGAGCAGGTCGAGCATGTTCAAGACGTTGCCGAGGCTCTTCGACATCTTCTCGCCCTCGGCGTCGATCACGAACGCGTGGTGCATCCAGTGGTTCGCGAACCGCTTCCCGAGCGCCACCGCCTGGGCCCGCTCGTTCTCGTGGTGCGGGAATCGGAGGTCCTGGCCACCGCAGTGCAGGTCGAAGCCTTCGCCGAGGAGGTCGAGGCTCATCACGACGCACTCGCTGTGCCAACCGGGCCGGCCATCGCCCCACGGCGACGGCCATGCCGGCTCGCCCGGTTTCGAGAACTTCCAGAGCACGAAGTCGGCCGGGTGCCGCTTCTGGTCGGCGCCGAGCACCTCACGGTCGCCGCCACCGGCGAGCATGTCGTCGAGCGACTGGTGGGCGAGCATGCCGTAGTCGGGCACCGCCTCGACCGAGAGGTAGACGCCGTCGTCGGTCGTGTAGGCCTGGCCGGCGTCGACCAGTTCACCGATCATCGCCACCATCTCGTCGACGTATTCGGTCGCGTGCGGCGTGTCGTCGGGCCGCGCCACACCCATGCGGGCCTGTGCGTCGAACCAGACCCGCTCGCACTTCTGTGTGATCTCCTGCCACGGGCGATCCTCGGCGTTGGCCCGCTTGATGATCTGGTCGTCGATGTCGGTGACGTTCGAGACGAAGCGCACGTCGAGGCCGGTCCACCGGAGATAGCGCACCAGCACGTCGTAGACGATGTTCTGTCGACCGTGTCCGATGTGGGGCGGGGCATAGACGGTGGGACCGCACAGGTAGATGCTGACCTTCCCGGGCTCGCGCAGGGCGAGCTCGCGGATCTCTCGGGTCGCGGTGTCAAACAGGTGCAGCACGGTCGACCATCCTACGAGTCGGAGTCGGCCCGGCCGACCAGGATTCGATCAGCGCCGTTGCCGACGGAAGTGGGGATTCTCCGGCGTCTCGACGGCGGTCAGGTACGGATGCCACGGCCCGCCGGCGGCGCCCTGCTTCAGCGACGCCATCGTCGCGTCACGGGTGTGCTCGAAGACCGCTTCCTCCGACTCGGCCCCCGGCGGCACCCACACCGACACGATCAGGCAGTGGTCACCATCGGGATCGTCCATCTGCAGGTCGAGCACGGCCGCTGCGACACCCGCCTGCGCCGCGCCGAGCGTGAGGTCGGCATGGCGCTGGTCGCTCACACCGATGGCCGGAACGAGCAGCGTCACCGGCACCACGGGCAGGTTCGGCTTGGCGACGACCACGAATGGCGAGTGCCCCATCGTCGGTGTCGCGATCGCCGTCGCCCACGCGGTTCCGACCGGCCCCTCGCGCTCGCCGAGGACGGTGGTGACCCGGATGCCGTCGACGCCGTCGCCGGCCGAGCCCTCTCCGATCTGTGTCGCCACGATGCGCCTCCCTTTCGATTTGCTGCCGTCCGACTCTACGCTGAGGGCATGCCGATCCACTTGCGCGCCGAACCCGGCGACTACGCCCCGAACGTCCTCTGCCCCGGCGACCCCCGTCGCGCCGCGTACATCGCCGAGACGTTCTTCGATCCCGGCTATCGGACCGTGAACGAAGAGCGGGGCATGCTCGGCTTCACCGGCACGTTCGAGGGCAAGCCGATCAGCGTGCAGACGACCGGCATGGGTTGCCCGTCAGCCGGCATCGTGTTCGAAGAACTCGTCATGCTCGGCGCCCAGCGGCTCGTGCGGGTCGGCACCAGCGGTGGCCTGAAGGACGGGATGCAGATGGGCGACACCGTGATCGGCATCGCCGCGACCGCCGAGGATGCGACCCCCCTGCGGTACGCACAGATCGACTCGTACGCGCCGACGGCAACGTTCGAGCTCGCCGAGACCGCGGCCCGACTCAGCCGCGAGCAGGGTGCGACCGTGCACGTCGGAACGATCCTGACCAGCGGCGTGTTCTACGACCCCGATCCCGGCACGTTCGCCCGGTGGAAGCGCACGGGTCACATCGCGGTCGAGATGGAGGCAGCGATGATGTACACCGTCGCTGCGATCCACGGCATCGAGGCGCTCGCCATGATGACCGTGTCCGACATCCTCGAAGAGTCGGGCGACACCACGCGCATCAGCGACGACGACCTCAAGCGAGGCGTCGACGACATGATGCGTCTCGCCTGCCGCGTCGCCGTCAGCTGACGCCGCTCTCCCCGTCGGTCGGCTCGGCCTCGCCCGTGTCGCCGGCACCGCCGAGTTCCGCCAGCAGTTCGTCGAGGGCGCTCATGTCGAGCCCTTCGTCGAACGCCTCGCGGAGTTCGTCGTGCGTCGCCGCGCTCTCGAAGATCTGACCGATCGCGAGCGTCACGGTCTCGAGCTCACGGCTCGCGAACCCTTCGAGCATCGCCGGGGCCATGTCGTCGTTGACGGGCAGGAACCCGCCGTACGCCCGGTATCCGCTGCCGACCGGAACGAGTCGACCGATGATCTTCCAGCCGGCCTCGAGCGGTGCGTCGGGCAGGGTGTCGACCACGGTCCGGCGCGAGCGGTCGGCGAGGTCGATGACGTCCATCGTGCCCGCGCGTGACCGCTCGACTTCGTAGACCGAGCGGGTGGCGTCGATCCACGACCGCAGGAGTTCCACTTCATCGGACGGGAGCAAGGTTCCACGGGCATCGAGGAACCGCTGCGCCACGCCACCTTCGAACAGGGCGAGATCGACCGTGAGGTAGGAGTCATGGACCATCCGGCTCAGCTCCGGATCGGTGACCCCGTCGACGATCTCGTCGCCGATCGACGCCGGCAGCAGCGCCGCATTGACCTGCATGAACCGCATCAGCTTGACGTACAGCCAACCGGCCCGGTCGGCGATCGGGTGCAGTTCGCGGCCCAGGTGACACTGCTTGTACTTCTTGCCAGACCCGCACGGGCAGCGATCGTTCCGTCCGGCCATCGGTCTCGGCCGCACGGCGGCGAAGGGCGCGATCTCCTCGGCCAATTCCTGAGCGAACCCTCGATCGGCGGCGTGCGGATCGAACGCCGTGTCGAGGTCGATGTCGACATCGGCCCCGGCCTCCCGGAGCAGTTCGCGCGCCGCCGTGGCGTTGCTTCGGTCGGCTTCGACCGCGCCGAGGTCGGCGAGCACGAGCCGGTTCCCCGACGAGCGGGCGGCGGCGAGCAACTCGATCGCGGCATCGGTGTGACCGTGCCAGGCGAGATGACGGGCCCGCAGCCAGGCGACACCCGCCGACGGATCTTCGAGCTCACCGAGTCGGTCGATCAGTGCATCGAGCGGCTCTCCGAGCTGATCGTCGTCACTCCATCGGGTCCACGCCGCCTCCGCGATGTCGGGGTCGCCCAGCGACTCGATGACGTCGGAGAGATCATCGGGCACATCACCCGCCGCATCGACCACCGCCTCCAACCGCTCCGCCGAGGCAGCATCGAGCCCGAACTCGACGGTCGCCCGATGCACCCGATCAGCAACCGGGTCACCGACGGGCCGGTCGTCCGACCCCGCGTGCCGACCTACCTCGGACACACCGTCGACGTCACTCATGAAGGAGCACTCCCTGGGTTCGAGAACGAGTCATCACACGCCGATCCCAACGTGTGATGACCCATTCTGAGATTGCTGAGACGGGATCAGATCGTTCGAGTGCAAGGCGCGATGAACCCGAGTTGCCTGATGGGCAACGAGCGGTGAAGCGCAACGCAGCAATCGGACGATCTGGCCCGTCTCAGCCGCCGGAGGCTTCGGAGACGGACTGCTTGCCGGCGCTGATCCACGGCATCATCGAACGCAGCTGGGCGCCGACGACCTCGATCGGGTGCGTCTTGCCCTCGTCCTGCATGCGGTGGTAGTTCTCACGGCCCGACTCGCTCTCGGCCACCCATTCGTCGGCGAACTGGCCCGACTGGATCTCACCGAGGATCTTCTTCATCTCGGCCTTGGTGTCCTCCGTGATGATGCGCGGGCCACGGGTCAGGTCGCCGTACTCGGCCGTGTCGGAGATCGAGTACCGCATGCCGGCGATCCCCTCCTCGTACATGAGGTCGACGATCAGCTTCACCTCGTGGAGGCACTCGAAGTACGCCATCTCCGGCGCGTAGCCGGCCTCGGTCAGCGTCTCGAAGCCGTACTGCACGAGCTTGGTGAGGCCACCGCACAGCACGACCTGCTCGCCGAACAGGTCGGTCTCGGTCTCCTCGGGGAACGTGGTCTCGATCACGCCGGCGCGGGCGCCGCCGATCGCGTCGGCGTACGACATCGCGAGCGCCTTGGCGTTGCCCGTCGCGTCCTGATCGACCGCGATCAGCGCCGGTACGCCGCCGCCCTCGGTGTAGGTGCGGCGCACGAGGTGGCCGGGACCCTTGGGGGCGATCATGATCGAGTCGACACCCTCGGGCGCCGTGATCCGACCGAACCGCACGTTGAACCCATGAGCGAAGGCGATGGCGTCGCCCGGCTTCAGGTGCGAGGCGATGTGGTTGTCGAAGATGGTCTTCTGCTCGGTGTCGGGAGCGAGGATCATGATCACGTCGGCCCACTCGGAGGCGTCGTCGATCGTCTTCACCGTGAGCCCGGCGTTCTCGGCCTTGGCCTTCGAGGAGGAACCTTCGCGCAGCCCGACGCACACGTCGACGCCCGACTCCTTGAGGTTCAGAGCGTGAGCGTGGCCCTGCGAGCCGTAGCCGATGATGGCGACCTTTCGACCGCGGATGATGGAGGAATCGGCGTCAGCCTCGTAGTAGACGTTGGCGGCCATGGCAGCCCAACCTTTCGGGGTAGTGATGTTTGATGTGAGAAATGTGGTCAGTTCGCCAGGCGTAGACGCGCCGTGCGGTCGAGCTTGGGGAGAGCGACACGACCCGTGCGCTGCAACTCGATGATGTTGTACGAGCCGAGAAGCTCTTCGAAATCATCCAGCTTGTCGGGGTGTCCCTCCAAACTGAGCGTCAGCGCGTCGGCACCGACCGCGAGGATCTTGCCCTCGAAGATGTTCGAGAGTTCGACCACCTGGCCGCGCTCCTCGGGCTGCACCCGCACCGTCAGGAGCAACAATTCCCGCTCGACGGACCGGCGCGGGTCGAGCTCGCTGATCTTCACGACATCGATCAACTTGAACAGCTGCTTGACGATCTGCTCGAGCGGCGCCGACTCGAGATCGACCACGATCGTGATCCGGCTCATGCCCTCCTGCTCGGCCGGCGCGACCGCCAGCGAGAAGATGTTGTACCCGCGGCGGGCGAACAGACTCGCGACGCGGGCGAGCACGCCGGGGCGGTTCTGGACGAGGACCGACAGGATGTGATGGTGGCGCGGTGTGCGATCGGAGACGGTCACGTCAAGAGCTCCCGGTTGTGCTGCTGGGTCGGATGGACGAGGACCTCGTCGTTGGACTTACCGGCCGGAACCATCGGGAAGACGTTCTCGTCGGGGTCGGTGCGGAAGTCGATGACGACGCACCGGTCGTTGATCGAGTTGGCCTTCTCGATCGCGGGTGCGACCTCTTCGGGTGACTCGACCAGGATGCCGACACAGCCCATCGCCTCGGCCCACATCACGAAGTCGGGGCAGGTGCCAGAGTGCAGGTCGGTCTGGCTGTACCGCTCGTCGTAGAACATGTTCTGCCATTGGCGCACCATGCCCAGCCAGCCGTTGTTGAGGATCGCGACCTTGATCGGGATGTTCTCGAGCGTGGCGGTCACGAGCTCCTGGGCGGTCATCTGGAAACACCCGTCGCCGTCGACGGCCCACACGGTCCGATCGGGCTGGCCGACCTTGGCACCGATCGCGGCGGGGACGGAGAAGCCCATCGTGCCGAGACCCCCGGAGTTGACCCAGGTATAGGGCTCTTCGAACTTCCAGAACAGCGACGACCACATCTGGTGCTGGCCGACGCCGGCGGTCAGGATCGTGCCGTCCGGAGCGTGGTCGCGCAGCTGCTCGAGGCAGAACTGCGGCTTGAGCGCCGAGCCCGGCTCCGACGGTTCGTAGACGGTCGGGAACGTCTCCTGCCAGCCCGAGATGCGGCTCTTCCACGCGCTCGTGTCGGGCTGGACGACCCCCGACTCCTGCAGGGCACGGATCTGCTTGACGATCTCCACGGTGACCTGGCGGCAGTCGCCCACGATCGGCACGTCGGGCTTGCGGACCTTGCCCTGCTCGGCCGGGTCGATGTCGACGTGGATCACCTTGGCGTCGGGTGCGAACGACGCGACGTTGCCCGTGATCCGATCGTCGAAGCGGGCCCCGAGCGCGATCAGCAGGTCGCTCTTCTGCATCGCGGTGGTCGTCGCCGCGTTGCCGTGCATGCCGGGCATGCCGAGGTTGAGCGGGTGGCTGTCGGGGAAGACCCCCCGCGCCATCAGCGTGGTCACGACGTGGATGCCGGTCAGCTCGACGAGCTCGGCGAGCGCGTCGGCCGCTCGCGCCTTGAGCATGCCGCCACCCACGTAGAGCACCGGCCGCTCGGCCTGCATGATCAGCTTGGCAGCCTCCTTGATCATGCGCGGGTGACCCTTGGTGTTGGGCCGGTACCCCGGCAGCGCGGCGATGACCTCGTCGTCGGTCGGCCACGACCACGTCATCTCCTCGTTGAGAACGTCTTTCGGCAGATCGATCAGCGTCGGGCCCGGGCGACCGGTGGTCGCGATGTGGAACGCCTGACGGACCGCCATCGGGATGTCGTCGGCGCTCATCACGAGCTCGTTGTGCTTCGTGCACGAACGGGTGATTCCGACGGTGTCGCACTCCTGGAAGGCGTCGGTGCCGATCGCGGCCGTGCCGACCTGGCCGGTGATCGCAACCATCGGGATCGAGTCCATGTAAGCGTCCATCAGCGGGGTCACGAGGTTCGTGGCAGCGGGGCCCGAGGTGACGATCGCCACGCCGGGTCGCCCGGTGACGTGGGCATACCCCTCGGCCATGTGGCCGGCGCCCTGCTCGTGACGGACGAGCACGTGCCGGATCGACGACTCGAGCAGCGGGTCGTACACGGGCATGATGCAGCCACCTGGCATGCCGAACATCACGTCGACCTGTTCCAACTCGAGCGCTCTGATCAGGGCCTGCGCTCCTGTCATCGTCGTCGTTGTCATGGTGTTTCTCCTGTGGGCGGGTGGGGTTGAGTCTGACGAAGGGTCCGGAAAAATGAAACGACCTCCCGTGTCGGGAGGTCGGGGCGCACGCGGCGAGGGAAACCGGGTGCGCTAGTCGATGAGTACTACGAGGGCACGGAAGTCGGCGCGCATGACCCAGATTCTGCCAGACGAAGCCGGATCGCGCAACATCGACGCGGAACGGTGCCGTCAGAGCGGCCGCACCGTCGAATAACGTCCGTTCATGCACGTGCGGGAGATCTGGCGCTATCCGGTCAAATCGATGGGTGGGGAATCGCTGACCGGCTGCGACGTCGACGAGCGAGGGCTCGAGTTCGACCGGGCGTGGGGCGTGTACGACCCGGCGACCGGCATGGTGCTCACGGCCCGACGCGAACCGTCGCTGCTGTTCCTGTCGGCGAAGGTCGTCGGCGGCCGTCCCGACATCCGGACCGAGACCGACGACGACGTGTCGAGCGACGACGATCTGTCCGCGTGGCTGGGACGACCGGTCGAGATCCGTTCGGCCGCCGACGGACCGGCCACGTTCGAGAACCCCGTCGACGTCGACACCGAGACCGACTGGATGAGTTGGCAGAGCGCCGGGACCACGTTCCACGACGGCCGCTCGACGATCTCGTTCGTGACGCGGGCGACCCTGCGCGACTGGGACGGGCGCCGCTTCCGCATGAACCTGACGCTCGACGGCGACGGCGAGGACCAACTCGACGGGTTGATCACGGTCGGCACGAGCACGCTGTCGATCCGCAAACCGATCGAACGGTGCGTGATGGTGTCCCGACCGCAGCCGGGCATCGAACGTGATCTCGGTGTGCTGAAGACGATCATCCGCGAGCGGAACAACCAGCTCGGCGTCGGCGCGACCGTGGCGTCGTCGGGCCACATCGACGTCGGCGACGTCGTGCTCCCCGGCTGACGGGCGGGCCGACCAGCGGCCGGACCACGCCGTCTCAGAGCAGCTCGGGTCGCCGCCACTCCTCGTCGAGCACGTGCTCGGCGAGAAACGCGAGCACGGTGTCGTACCAGATGCGCGCGTTGCCGGGCGCCAGCACCCAGTGGTTCTCGTCGGGGAAGTAGAGGAACTTCGACGGCACCTCACGCTTCTGCAGGTCGTACCAGAGCCGCAGGCCCTCCCCGATCGGCACCCGGTAGTCCTTGTCGCCGTGGATCACCAGCATCGGGGTGACGATCGCATCGGCGTACCGGTGCGGCGAGTTCGCCTCGTAGCGCTCGGGCTCGTTCAACGGGTGTCCGAACTCCTTCTCCCAGTAGAACGACGCGTCGGTGCTCCCCACGAAGCCGTCGAGATGCCACAGGCTCGCGTGCGTGACGATCGCCCGGAACCGGTCGGTCTGCGTCGCCACCCAGTTCGCCATGTACCCACCGAACGAACCGCCCATCGCCGCCGTACGGGACGCGTCGATCTCGGGCAACTCGACCGCCGCGTCGACGGCGGCCATCAGGTCGGTGAACGGCTCGTTGCCCCACGCGCCCCAACCGCGACGGACGAAGTCCTGGCCGAAACCCTGCGACAGTCCGGGGTTGGGCATCAGGACCGCGTAGCCCTGGGCAGCCAGATTCCACGGACACCAGCGCCATGACCACGCGTTCCAACTCATGAGCGGCCCGCCGTGGATCCACAGGACCAACGGCGCCGGCGACTCCGCCGAGGCACCGTCGGGAAGCACGAGCCACGACTGCACCCGCGCGCCGTCGGCGGCCTCGGCGTCGACCGAACGGAAGGTGCCGGGCACCGACGTGATCGCTCCGGGGTGCGGCAGCACCGTGGGGACCTGACCCGCCGCGCTCGGGTCGAGCCGGACCGGTTCCGGAGGCGTGTCGACCGTCGATCGGAGGGCGTAGATCGCCGATCCGTCGGCGGCCACCTGCAGGTCGCTGTAGGCCCCTTCGGCGGTCAGGCGAACCGGCGTCTCCCCGGGGACCACCCGGAAGATCGGCCGGTGCCCGTCGTCGTCGGCCACGAAGTAGACGGCCGTGCCGGCGGCGTCGAACTGCGGACTGTCGGGCCAACGATCGAAGCCGGGCGTCAGCTCGTCGGCGTCACCCGTAGCGAGATCGACGACCACGAGCGTCTGGTCCGGCGGTTCGTCGTGCGTCGACTGCTGCTGACGGACGAAGACGATCCGCGAGGAGTCGGGCGAGAACGCCGGTGCCTCCATCGACGCGTCATCGGCATCGCCGAGCACACGGAGCTCGGACGTGCCCGTGTCGACGACCACGAGCCGACTCCGCCAACCCGCCGGGCCATCGGGCACACGCTGCGGGTAGGCCAACAGGCGACCGGAGGGCGACAGCACGACCGACTCCCCCACGCCATGCGGCACGCCCGCATCGGGCGTCAGGTCGCGCCACGAAGCCTCGTCGACCGCGGTGTCGCCGGGCAGATCGCCGACCCAGAACGCGTGTGGCACCGACGAGCCGAGGTCGTGGTCCCAGTAACGCACCGGATAGTTCTCGTGGAGGACGGCGCTGACCCCGGCCTGCTCCCGGGCGTCGCGCAACTCGGTGTCGGCGGCCAGGTCGTCGCTCGTCGGCGCGATCGAGGCCGACACCACGACCTCCCCCGTGTCGGCGGCGACGGCGACACCGTCGAGTCCTGCCGCACGCGAGACGACCAGGCGGGCCTCGCCGCCCTCCGCCGGCAGGCTCCAGAGGGCCGGCTTCGGGTCCTTGGCATCGGCCCCGGCGTCGGGATCGGGACGCTTCGACAGGAACAGCAGCGAACCGTCGGGGGCGAACACCGGAGACGCCTCGCCGGGGGCACTTCGCGTCAGGCGCCGCGCCTCACCGGAGCCTGTGGTGTCCAGCTCCCACAGCGCTGTCTGGAACTTCTTGCCGTCGGCGTCGAGCGTCGCGACCGAGGTGACCAGTCGGCTGCCCCCGACCGACAGTGCGAGTCCCGAGAGTCGCGGGATCGCGACGAACTGGTCGAGGCGATGGAACGGCGTCGGGGCCGCTTCGTCGGTCACTGTCGGGTTCGTCGCCATGGTGCGTTGTCTCCTGGTTCGCCGGATGTCGTGCCCTGGCGGGCGACGGTACCGGATCGTCGGGTGGCGGCCGGTCGCGACGCCGGCCGATCTCAGGTCGTCAGGACGATCAGGCCCTCGTCGGCCAGTCGGCGGACGAGTACGAGCCGGTCGTCGGTATCGAGCCCCGGCAGGTCACCGACCTCCAGTCGGTCACCGTCCGGGCCGTCGCTGTCGGCGATCGCGACCAGTGCCGGGGCGACGAAGCCGGGCATCGTCAGCGAGCCACCGTTCCACCGACACCGCACCCGCTCACCGGCCTGCTCGACGATCGGATCCGACGCCGCGACCAGTTCGATCCCGGTGTGTTCGTCGATCGGTCCCCTGGTGACGGCGCGCTCGATGATCCCGCCGGGGTCGCGCCGGGCCGGGCGGCGGACGGCACGCTCGACCTCATCGGCGTCGACGTCCGCCAGCGCTCGGCGGACGCCGTCGAGCGCGGCCGACAGCGTGGTCGACAACGGTGCCGACCGACCGATCGGCACCGGCGGCGCGGTGACCTCCAGCCGGTCGAGCGCTGCCCGCACCAGGCGTGACGGGCCGGGCCGGTGGACGCCCACGGTGACGTGGAGCGAAGGTCGGTCGTGGGTCGAGGCGTCGTGGTGCACACCGGCGGGCAGATAGAGCACCTCACCGACGCGCAGTTCGAACTCGCCGAGACCGTCGACGTCCCAGTGTTTCGACCCGTGGGTCTGCACGACGAACACGTCGTGGCCGTCGGCATGACGGCGGAGACCGCTGGTTCCCGGTGGGGTCAGGTAGGCGTTGCACTGCACCGGCCAACCGATCTCCGCTTCGAGTTCGGCGCACCATGTCGACATGGGCGACCAAGTGCGTTGCAGCGACTGCAACACGATCGTCGCTCCCCGTCGGTACTCGTCGAGCACCTTCGCTGCGTCGGCGACGTCGCGCAGCGTCGTACTGCCGATCCGGGTCGGTGAACAGAAGTCCGCCGACGGGACGCGTCGACCGCCGCGGACGAGACGGATGGCGGGCACCCTCGCCGACGAGGTGATGATGCGATCGACATCGGCGAGCGTGAGGGGAACGGGCGATGCGAGATCGGCATCACCCGTGCGCAACGGTTGCGTCCCCCACACTTCACGGCCGAAGCGGTCGACGTCGCCCACGAGGGCGGCGAGGGTGCTCACCTGGTCAGGCTTCGTCGCCGGTGTCCTTCGAGTGCTCGCCGGGGGCGTCGAGGTTCTCGTCGTCTTCCGTCGGTCCGTCGGCTTCGTCGCCGGTGTCCTTCGAGTGCTCGCCGGGGGCGTCGAGGTTCTCGTCGTCCTCCGTCGGGCCGTTGCGGGTGATGTCGTTGTCTGCCAGGTTGCTCATGGCGATCAGGTACCCGCTTTCGCCGCATTCGATGCACATGATCCGTCGGATTCTTCGCCGCCGACGAACGCGATCGATGTGGCGAGCCGATGGAGGCGCTGGAGCTCCGCGACCTGAGCGTCCGCGCGACTGTCGAGCTCGGCCAGATCGACACCGGCGAGCCGTTGGCTCCCGGCGTACGTCCGCAACGACCGCCAACCGAGCTGCTTGCCGACCACACCGGCGATCAACGCTTCCAGCTCCACCACCCGCGAGAGCGGGCTGGGTCGGACGAGGTTGCCGTTCAGCTTCAGACGGGCGAGCCGCTCGCCGACGACGGCGCCCAGTCGCTTGACGCAGCCGCCGTCGGCCCCCACGCCCTCGCGGACGATGTCGAGGGCGCGCCGGTCGTCGTCGATCTCGTCGGCGAGCGAGACGAGCGATGCGAAGTCGGGCTCGTCGCCGTAGCGATCGGCGAGCCGCCGAGCCAGCGAGACACCACCGGCCGCGCCGGCCCGGTGGTCCTCGAGGTACGTCGAGAGCAGATCGTCGCGCTCGGTGCTCATGAGGCGTCGTCCTGCGCCGGCAGCTCCCGGGCCCACCGGCGAAGATCGCGACACGCTGCCACGAACGCCTCGGCCGACTTCTTCGTGGAACCGAGCGCGAGGTAGCCATCGTCCCGCATCGACTCGTCGAGACCGGCCGCCTCGAGCAGCGGATCGGCGTTGGGTCCGCACGCCACGAATTTCGCGTGGGCGTGTGCGTCGGCGACGAAGTCGCGGGCGGTCGGGGTCGCCGCCATCGTCGCGGCACCGTCTTCGGTGAGGACGATCGCGACCGCGTCGAACAGCACCGACGGTCCACCGTCGACCTGTTCGTCGATCACGAGTTGGTTGCCGTCGCTGTCGGTCACGCCCTCTCGCGTCGGTCCGACGAGCATCAGCTGCGCGCCCTCTGACTTCAGCGCCCGTCGCAGCGCCCGCAACGTCTTCGCGTCGGCCCCGTCGGTCACGAGGGCGCCGACTCGGCGACCGGCGAACGACTCCGGTCCGTTCCGGATGATGCTCAGCGCCGGCGATTCGGGCAGGTCGGTCATCGGCTGCGCCGCCGGCGCGATCCGCTCGGGCACGTCGATGCCGAGGCCGACGGCGACACCGGCCGCGAGGTCGTCGTCGATGTTGCGGAGCTGGCCGACGACACGCTCCCGGATCGCCGGGACCTCGACCTTCGACAGCTCGAACACGAGGGCGTCCTGGAGGTGCTGCTGCTCGACGGGGGTTTGGCTCACGTAGAACTGCCGGGCCTGACTGAAGTGGTCGGCGAACGAGTCGGGGCGGAGACGGCGCTGGTCGCCCTCGACCGCCGAGGCGTGCGACCGGTAGCCGCCCTCGGGATCCTCGCGCGGCCCGCCCTGATCGCCCCACGAGTTCGGCTCGTAGTTGGCGCGACCGACCGGGTTCTTCATGGCCATGTGCCCGTCCTGCTGGAAGTGAGCCATCGGGCACCGGGGCGCGTTGACGGGGAGGTGGGTGAAGTTCGGCGAACCCAACCGCTTGAGCTGCGTGTCGAGGTACGAGAAGTTGCGACCCTGCAACAGCGGGTCGTTCGTGAAGTCGATGCCCGGCACGACGTTCTGGGTGCAGAACGCGACCTGCTCGGTCTCGGCGAAGAAGTTGTCGACCGTCCGGTCGAGCACCATTCGTCCGATCGGACGCACCGGCACCAACTCTTCGGGGATGATCTTCGTGGCGTCGAGGATGTCGAAGTCGAACGAGTCGGCGAAGTCGTCGTCGAAGAGCTGGACGCCGAGTTCCCACTCGGGGTGATCGCCCTGCTGGATCGCGTTCCAGAGATCGCGGCGGTGGAAGTCGGGGTCGGCACCGTTGATCTTGACGGCCTCGTTCCAGACGACCGACTGGAGGCCCTGCTTCGGCTTCCAGTGGAACTTCACATAGGTGCTCTCACCCGCCTCGTTCACGAACCTGAACGAGTGGACGCCGAAGCCCTCCATGAATCGGAACGAGCGCGGGATCGCCCGGTCGGACATGATCCACATGACCATGTGCATCGACTCCGGCATCAGGCCGATGAAGTCCCAGAAGTTGTCGTGCGCGGTCTGTGCCTGCGGGAAGCCCCGATCGGGTTCCGGCTTGGCAGCGTGGATCAGGTCGGGGAACTTCATCGCGTCCTGGATGAAGAAGACCGGGATGTTGTTGCCGACGAGATCCCAGTTGCCTTCCTGCGTGTAGAACTTGACCGCGAAGCCGCGCACGTCGCGCGCAAGGTCGAACGAGCCCTTGTTGCCCGCCACGGTCGAGAACCGGACGAACACGTCGGTGCGCTCTCCGGGCCGCTGGAACAGGTCAGCCCGCGTGACGTCGGCGAGCGACTCGTACGTCTCGAAGTAGCCCTTGGCACCGAATCCGCGGGCGTGAACGACCCGCTCGGGAATCCGTTCGTGGTCGAAGTGGAAGATCTTCTCCCGCATCACGAAGTCCTCGAGCAGCTGTGGTCCGCGCGGGCCGGCCGTCAACGTGTTCTGGTCGTCCGAGATCGGAACGCCCTGCTGGGTGGTGAGTCGGGTGCCGTCCCCGGCCTCGCCGACGACCTGGTGCGTCGCGCCGCCGTCGCCCTGCTCGCCGCTTCGGGCCTTCGAACCTGTTCGTGCCATGGTGACCTCCGGTGTCGTGGGTGTGTCGTGTCTGCGTGTCCGAACGGATTTACCCAAAGGTGTCCGCGGTGATGCATCCACTCAGGTCCGGCGCCACACCCCGAGCTCGAACGAGTCGTCGAGGTACGTGACCACGCGGGCGAGCCCGGGGACGCGGTCCAGCCAGGACGCGACCTCACACCCCCGCATCGGGTAGTCGGTCTCGCCGGTGTAGTGAACCGCGAGCACGTCGCCACCGGGAGCGACACGGCGCCGCAGCTCCGCACCCGCGACCTCGCGCCCTGGCTCACTGAGGTAGTAGGCGATCTCCGACAGGACGAGGAGGTCGATCGGCTCGTCCGGCCACCAGGCAGGAAATGCCGCACAGTCGACCGTCACGTGCGGCTGACCGACGAGACGACGACGCGCCCGTTCGGCGACCTCGGGGACGAGGTCGGTCGCGACGAGGCGGCCGCAACGGGGTGCCAGCAGTTCCGTGAGGGCACCGTTGGCGCAGCCGGGCTCGAACGCGCACGCGTACCTCGGCTCGGGCAGCGCTGCGAGTGACAGGGCGTACTTCCGGCGCTCGTACCACCGACGGTCGAAGCCCCACGGATCGTCGTCGCCGTCGTACATGTCGCGGAAGTACTCGGTGTCGTGGTGCAACCGTGTGCCGTCCGGCGTGCTCACGTGCCGGCCGCCAGGGCTTCGAGATCGGCGCGACCGTGATGCTGCCGGAGGTACAGCTGGACGTCGGCGATGCGCCGGCCGGCACCGCCGTGCTCGACCATGGGTCGGGGCCCGTATGCCCGCATGAACGTGTCGACGACACCGGTGGCGAGTTCGTGGATCGCGTGTCGCAGGGCACGCGCGCGCCACCGCGCGGCGTCGAGATCGTCGGGCGTTCGGTCGGCCTCGTCGCCGGCTTGCCGGAGCAGTGCCCGCATCGACCAGACGTCGGCTTCGATCGCTCCGGCAGCCGCGAGCCGGTGGGGATCGCCGCCACTCGTCCGCTCGGACATGAGGCCGGCCGCTCCCCCGCCCCAGCAGGCCGCTGGGCCGCACGCACCGTGCCAGAACCCCGGGCGTTCGAGATACCAGTCCGGCGGACCGACCGTCTCGACGTCGTCGGCGGCGTCGAAACACACCGTGCCCGTGTTGGTCGCGACGAGGCCCTGGTTGTGCCAGTCGATCGTCGCCGTGCGACGCCCGTCGTCGGAGTGCCACCGATCTCCCACGGGGTCGACGGCGACGGCGGCATCGACGAGTTGCCGTCGCCCGTCGCACATCACCTCGATCAGTGCGCGGTCGACGAGCCCGACACCCGAGGCGAACGACTTGACCCCGCGCAGGGAGCCGTCGACGAGTTCGACGTCGCGGCCGTCGGGCCGGACCGACGCCCACACGCCGTACAGCGCACCCGGGCGCGGCGCGTGCCCGGCCTCGGCGAGGATCGCGGTCGCGTCGAGGTGCGCTTCGCAGAGCCGGGCTCCACTCACGTCGCCCGCCGCGGCGAGGTCGAACAGCGCGAGCCACCGAACACCGGTCGCGCCGTCGCCGGGTACCCGGCTGGTCGGCAGCGAGCGCACGGCGGCCACGAGGTCACCACGTGCGGTCACACCGCCACCCCGTCCGACTCCCCGACGATCACGTACTCGCTCGGCCAGTTGGCGATTGCGAGTTCGACCTCACCCAGCACGGGATCGTCGGCGACCTCTGCCGTGACCTGGCTGCGGTGCGATGCGATGGCGGCTCGTTTGCGGGCGCGCTCGTCGGCGGTCAGGGCGAGCGATCGCAACTCGACGTGTGCACCTGCCCGGTCGCGCAGCATCGACCAGAACAGGCCCGACACGACGGTCACCGGCCGGGGCACCGCGCCGGCGGCGCGTGCGGCCGCTCGGCCGCACGCCTCGTGGTCGGTGTGGTGGTCGTGGCTCCACGGGGCCAGCACCACGTCGATCGCGTGGCGTGCGATCGCGGTGGCGATGGCCGCCCCCAGGTCGGGTTCGCGATTCGCGACTTCGCCGTCGGGCAGACCGAGGCGCGTCAGCGGAGCACCGAGCAGTCCCAGCGCACCGAGCGCGTCGGCCTGCTCGGTGCGCCGGAGCGCGCCCAGCCTTTCGCCGTCGGCGACGTCGGGGTAGGCGGCGCCGCCGTCGGTGACCGCGATCACGTGCACCGGGTCGGTTCGGCCTGCGAGGCGCGCGAGGTGACCGCCGAACATGAGCGCTTCGTCGTCGGGGTGTGGTGCCACCACGAGGTAGCGACCGCCCGGTGGGGTCCACGGTCGGGCCCGTGCGATCGCGTCGGACCACCCCGGGGCGAGCGGGTCGGCGCACTCCGTCATGCACAGGCTCTACCCCGTCCCGGTCGGGTTGAAGCGCCTGCGTCAAGTCGACCGGAAGTGGGTAGTCGAAGGCGTGCCCATTCCCCAGCGTCGAACCCACCCCCCGACGATCCGGCGCGTCGGGATCGTGCTGCCCGCTCGCGACGAAGCCGGTCGCGTCGCCGACGCGATCGTCGCGATCGGCGAAGCGGCCGCGGCGGTCGTCCACCGCGTCGACGTGTCGGTCATGGTCGTCGACCACGGCAGCACCGACGCGACCCGAGTCGAAGCGGAGCGCGCCCTCGACGTCATCCGGCAGCGTGTAACCCGCGCCGGGTTGGTCTCCGCGACGCGAGGCGGGGTGGGAACCGCACGCCACATCGGAATCCGGGCGCTCACCGACGGCTGGGAGGACCCTGCGGCTACGTGGTTGCTGTCGACCGACGCCGACTCACGTGTCCGCCCCGACTGGATCCGCCGGTATCTCCGTCATGCCGAAGCGGGCACCATGGCGGTCGCCGGGATCGTCGATCTGTTCGATGACGGCGAGGCCGACGATTTCCGTGACCGTTGGCGTTGCGACTACGGCTCGACGCTCATGGCCGACGGTCGCCACCCGCACGCCCACGCGGCCAACCTCGGTGTCCGACTCGACGCCTACCGGAGCGTCGGTGGATTCCGTGATGTCGGGCCGGCCGACGACCGCGACCTCTGGAGCCGTCTCCGACAGCGCGGTGTCGAACCGGTCGCCGACGCATCGATCGTGGTCGACACCAGCGGACGCCGGGCGGGACGGGTGCCGACCGGGTTCGCCCACGCGCTGGCGACGCTGTACCCGGCCGGCCGGGACCGTCTGGGCGACCGACCGCTGGCGGGCTGACCGTCGGGTCCGCTCACCCCATCGGGTGAAACGCGACCGGGCGGCGTAGTTCCGTCGACGGTTGGGTAACCGACCCGGCGTGACACTCACCTCCGACTCCGATCGACGGACTCCGAGGCGCTGCGCCGAAGAGCTGTTCGAGCAACACCGCGACCTGGCGAGCTCGATCGCACGGCGGTACGCGACGACGCCACACGCGGCCGACATCGGTCAGGTCGCCGACATCGCGCTGTGGAGCGCAGCGACGCGATTCGACCCGGCTCGTGGCGCGTTCGAAGGCTTCGCGGCCGTCACGATCTCCGGCGAGATCAAGAAGTTCCTGCGTTGCGCCGGGTGGGCGGTCCGTGTCGGACGTCGGCGCCAGGAGGACGCTCTCCGGCTTCGACAGGTGGCGGACGACCTGACGGTGCGACTCGCCCGCACGCCCGACCGATCGGACCTGGCCGATGCGACGGGATGGACCATCGGACGCGTCGACGACGCGATCCGGTGCAGCGCGGCCCGGTTCAGCGAACCCGCGAGCCATCACCTCGGCATGGATGTCGTCGACGTGGCGGAGTCGTTCGAGTCGATGATCGAACTCCTGCCCGATCTCGAACGCTCGATCGTGCGGATGACGTACGTCGGGGGTCTGACCCAGCGAGAGATCGGTGAGCACCTCGCGATCTCCCAGACCATGGTGCACCGGCGGCTCCGGCGGGCGCACCGGTTGCTGGCGGTGTCGCTCGCGACCTGAGTCAGTCGGTCTCGAACAACCCGTTCAGTTCGACGACCTCGCGCACCCAGGCCACCGAACCCGGCGCCTGACCCTTCATCTTCGGCGTGATGGCGAGTTCGCCCACGAACAGCGCCGTGTCGGCCGGCAGCCGCCACTTGATCTCGTGGTAGAGCCGCGACTGGGTCAACGACGAGGTCACGAGGAGGTGACGAGCAGCGAGCGCGGTGCCCTCCCCCAGATCGGTGAGGTCGAGATCGTGCGCGTCGGCCTCGTCGTCGAGCACGACGGTGTACAACCGGACGACTTCCATGGCACGAATGTCTCCGGCGGCCATCGTGCCGAAACCCCTCCGACGATGGCCCGGAGCCCCGCCCCCGCTCGGCGGCGACAGGTACGACCGGGTGAAAGACGACGTCCCCACTCATCACCGACGCCGCATCGGCCGCGTGCCGGCCGGCACCGCACCAGCGCTGGACCGCTCGATCGTGACCCCGTCGACCTCGGATTCGGTGCCGGCGCAGTGGGGTACTCCATCGGCATGAACGACGAGACAACCGTTCCGGACGACACGACCGATCCGCGCGAAGGACAGGGCGGGCCACCTGCCCAGTCGATCGACCACCCCGGCACGAGCGCCCAGCTGGAACCTGCACCCGACCACGGCGAGGACACGTACGAGGGTGCCGGTCGCCTGACCGATCGGGTGGCGATCATCACCGGTGGCGACTCGGGGATCGGGCGGGCCACCACGATCGCCTTCGCCCGGGAAGGCGCCGACGTCGTGGTCGTCCACCTGCCAGGCGAGGCCGAAGACGCCGCCGAGGTGGCACGGCTCGTCGACGCTGCGGGTCGCTCGGCGCTGACGATCGCCGCCGATCTACGTGAGCACGAGGCCTGTCGTATGGTCGTCGACCGGACGGTCGAGCGGTTCGGACGACTCGACATCCTGGTGAACAACGCCGCCTACCAGTGTGCGCTCACCGACGGGTTCGTCTCGCTCAGCGCCGAGCAACTCGAGCGCACGTTCCGCACCAACGTGTTCGCGACCGTGTGGCTCACGCAGGCCGCGCTCGACCACATGCCGCCCGGGTCGACGGTGATCAACACCGCGTCGATCCAGGCCTACGACCCGTCGCCCGACCTCGTCGACTACGCGTGCACGAAGGCGGCCATCGTCAACCTCACGCGCGCGTTGGGCGTCCAGCTGGCCGATCGCGGCATCCGCGTCAACGCGGTCGCCCCGGGCCCGGTGTGGACACCGCTGATTCCCGCCACGATGCCGCCCGACCGGGTCAAGGGGTTCGGTGAGGACACACCGCTCGGCCGCCCCGGTCAGCCGGCCGAGCTGGCGCCGACCTTCGTGTTCCTGGCCTCGGACGCATCGACCTACATCACCGGCGAGACGATCGCAGTCACCGGCGGCCGTCCGACGCCATGATCCACCGCCGGCGCTCGTCGTCATGTGGGTCAACCAGATCGCCCGCCGGCCAGCCGCCACGGCCCAGGTTCAGGTCAACTGTGTCTCGTCGCCGGGCGTGTCGACCACCGCGGTGCACAGTGGCGCTCGGCTCCAGCCGGCCCTCGCCATCACGGGACGATTGAATCAGGACGGCCGATCTCGGAGGCACCAAGGGCTCGGGTCGGCGACGGGCTGGCCCGATGGCGATGTGTACCAACCGTCAGGTGGTGCGGGACCGTCTGACGGACCCGGCTGTTCAGCAACTCGAACAGTGACAACGACACGTCGTCCTTGGCGGACCGGCCGACATACAGTGCAGCATGGCGGATTATCGGACCCGCTTCGGCGACTCCCGCGACATCGGCCGCGCCCGCGGGAGCGGCCCCTGGGTGGGTTCACCATGACTCGCCGGACCGTCGTCTCCATCGTTGCGATCGCCGTCGCGATCATGACGGTAGGAGGACTTGTGCTGCGTGAACGCCAGTCGCGCCCTGATCATGACGACCCGTTCGACTCGAACAGCGTCGTGATGCTGGGCGACAGCATCACCGAACAGGTCGACTGGTCGTCGCTGCTGGGGCCGTCGGTCGTCAACCGTGGCTTCTCCGGCTACACCACCGCCCAGCTGGTCCCCGTCGCCCGGAATCTGGCTACGGCCCAGCCGCGGATGGTGTTCGTGCTGACCGGAACCAACGACATTCGCGACGATCACCCGCCGTCGTGGACCGTACGTCACCTCGACGCGATCCTGACAGCGTTGGCGACACGATCACCGACGACACGTGTCGTCGTGCAGTCGGTGCTTCCGCGCGCCGACGTCCCGGCCGCAGTCGATGCGGTGAACGCCGCGATCATGCACCTCGCCGACGAACGGGACGTGGAGTTTCTCGATCTGCACGCGTCGTTCGACGACGGCGCCGGCGGGCTTCGTCGGGCTGACACGACCGACGGCATCCACTTGACATCGGCCGCATACGCGCGCTGGGCGGAACTGGTCCGTCGTACGGCCGAGCAATCCGCGACGTTCGACGGGTGACGCCCCTTCGCCACGGCACGACGGGGATGACGCGACTCCCGACCGCCAGTACTGTCCTCCATATGGATCGGCCGGTGGGCAACGAGGCGACCCCTCAGTTGCCGCCGCGCGACCCGCACGCGGTCAGCGACGAACAGGCGCAACTCGACCTCGCGACGGGTGACTCCTCAGCGGCTGCGATGCGACGCGTCGAGTGGCAGCCCTACGATGAACCCGAGCTGCTCCCGCTGGTCGGCGCGAAACGGGCGCTGATCGCTGCCCGGACGATTGTCGGGGCGTGGGCGGTCGCGCTGCTGGTCGTCGCCGTCGTCGTCCGACGAAACGCTCCCACCGATATGGCCGGCAACGGAGTGCGGGCCGTCGGTGCGGTCGGGATCGTGGCGGCGGTCGGTGCCGCAGTCACCGGTTGGTACTGGTCCGACCGGCTGACGCAGAACGTGCACCGGCTGGGTAGCCGCCTGCCACCTCGACGGCGGTGTGTCAGCGCCTGGGCGTCGCCGATGGTGTGGGCGGGCGTGCTCGGTGCGACCGTGCTGCAGCTCGCCCCGACCGAGCTCATCGACGTGCGCCCCGTGATCGCCATCACGATCTTCACAGCGGCGGTGGCGCGACCGTACGCCCTGTGTCGACGGTTGGTGAAGTCGCTCTCCCGCGTCGATTCCGACGTGCTGATCGGCACCGCATTCGTCTTGGACCTGGCCGGGTTCGGGCTCGTGTGGTGGCAACTCTGGACCTGGCCCGGGCAGCTCACCCAGGCGGATCTCGGCGCGGCCGACACACTGATCGGACTCGGTGGAGCAGCGATGGTCGCGCTCGCCACCAATGTCATCGTGTGGCACCTGCTGCTGCGAGATGTCGACGCCAAGGTGGTGCACCGCACCATCGCGCTCCGCACGCGCGACGAACACCGTCAACTTCGGCTTCGTGGCATCGACCCGATGGACCCGGAAGTGAGATGGGCCCTGCTGAGGACCCGTCAGGAGGAGTACGCGGCCGAGCGACGGGTTGCCGAGCAAGAGTCGTCCGTTGCCGAGCGAACCACCGCCCACGCTGGCCCCGCCAACCTGTCGACCGACGAGCGTCGAGCCGACGACACCGCCGCCCCCTCGACAGGCGACGCCGAGGCTGCCGCCGACGCGGTCGCCGACCGCATCCGCGACCGACTACGCCTCGCGGCCGAGGCGCCACCGAAGTCGGCGCCCGATGCCGACCTCGAAGACCCTGAGGTCGACGTGGTAGCACCGTCGCCTCCGCCGGACCGACGCCTCGACGTCGTCGCGCGACTCGCCAGCCGGGCCGCAGCGTCACGTCGACCCACCGATGACTCCACACGTCGACAGGCGAAGCCCGTCGGGAGCCACGACCGACGAGCCGTCGAGCCACCGGCCCGCGACCGTCTGGAGCGGATCGCCCGGCGGCTCGGAGAGAGCGAGCACCGCGACTCCGACGAAACCGTCCTCGACCGACTGGCGCGATACGGCATCAGCCCCCCGGCCGAGGCGGAACCGATCCCCGACCGCTCGCTCGACGGCCCCGTCGACCCGGGCGAGTTGGTTGGCCCGGGCCTGACCGTGCAGCGGTTGTACCTGCTCGAGCTCGTGCGATACCTCGTCCTGCTCTCGCTGGCGGCGATCGCCGCCGCGGCCGCTTGGCTGATCACGCGCACCGTCACGATCGAGCTCGTCGACGGAACGATCCCTGCGCCGGATGTCAAGCGACTCGAACTCGCGCGCCGGCTCACCGTGGGCGCGTTGGCCATCTCGCTCGCGCTCGCATCGCTGTGGGCAGCTGCAGTCGGCCGTTGGTCCCGCCGGAGCGGGGCGGAGGACACCTCGGCGGGTCGGGATCTCGCGCTGTTCGGCGTCGCGGCGACCGCGAACGTGGTGATGATCGTGGCCACTTCGGACCGGCCCGGCACCAGCTCGCTCGCCATGCTCGTCTGTCTCACGACGGCCACCTGGTCGATCTCCGGCATCGTCCGGGTCCAGGACTGGTTCCGCCGCCGGTCGACGCTGACCACGGCCTGGCTCTGGATGCTGGCGATTCTGAGTCTCACGTCGTGGGTCGGCCGGTTCCTCCAGCCGATCGAGGCGCGGGACGAGGTCGAGCTGATCACCTTCACCGGCGCCGCGGTCAGCATCACTGCTGCGGTCGCCGTCGTGCTTGCCGGACTCGCCACGGCGGACATCGAAGAAGCGATCCGGTTCTCCCACCCACCCGAGGACGAGTCCGAGCCCGATGTCCGCACCATGTTGCCGTTCGGCTCCCACATCTCCGGCCCATCCTGAAGGCCGCTCGAACACGCCGAGCAGCCACGGTGGCGCGGTGCGCGAGGTGGCGGAAGCGGACGGCTGGAGCGTGTTCGCACACCTCGTGGTGGTGGGTTCGACGCTGCTCGCTTTCCATCGCGACCGACGTCGCCATCTCGGCGATGCCGGATGACCGACCTTCTGGCTCTGGTCCACGGGCTCCGGTTCGCCATAGCGGCCGGCCACCTCCGTGCGTCGATGGTCGGCCTCGTGCGCCATTCGGCTTCGACACCGGTTGGGACGACGGTCGCAGGTCGCTGCAGACGGTGGTCGTGTCGTTCACCAGGGTGCGCTCCGTCTGTATTCCGCGATGCACATCGGCACATCGGCACATCGATGGAGTTCTGCCTTCTCGCGTTCGTGACGTTCTGGTCACCAGCGCGTCGCCCGATCGACCCCGCGTCTCGGTGTCAGGCCGGGTCGTCGATGACCGACCATGAGGATCTGCGTCGGAGTTGCACGCGCCGCTCCGTTCGCTCACGGAGCGGAAGGTCGTCGCGTCGGTTGCGCGTCGAGGGCGTGCCAGGGGTCAACCGATGCCGGTTGCTGCCGGCTGACGCTCGCGAAACCAGGCGATGGTCCGTTCGAGCCCGTCACCCAGTTGAATGGTCGGTTCCCATCCCAGACGATCGCGTGCGATCGCGATGTCGGGCTGCCTCAACTTGGGATCGTCGGACGGCAGCGCACGTTGCTCGATCGTCGAGCTCGATCCGGTGAGTTCGAGCACGAGCTCCGCGAACTCGACCATCGTGAACTCGGCGGGGTTTCCGACGTTGACCGGGCCCGTCAGCGGCCCCTCGAGCACGGCCAGCAACCCCCGCACCTCATCGTCGACGTAGCAGAAACTCCGTGTCTGGCTGCCGTCGCCGAACACCGTCAGCGGATCGCCGCGCAGCGCCTGGTTCACGAAGTTGGTGACGACCCGACCGTCGTCGGCCTGCATGCGCGGACCGTAGGTGTTGAAGATCCGAGCGATCCGGATGTCGAGGCCGTGGGAGCGGTGGTAAGCCATCGTGAGCGCCTCAGCGAACCGCTTCGCCTCGTCGTACACCGATCGCTCACCGATCGGGTTCACGTTGCCCCAATACGTCTCGGGTTGCGGGTGCACCAGTGGATCGCCGTACACCTCGCTGGTCGACGCGAGGAAGAAACGTGCGCCGTGGGTGCGCGCGAGTTCGAGGAGCTGGCGGGTGCCGATGCTGCCGACGTCGAGGGTGTCGATCGGGCGCCGCAGGTACTCGGGCGGCGATGCCGGGCTGGCGAGATGGAGCACCCGGGTGACCGGCTCTGACCCCCAGGCCGAGCGCACGATCTCGTCGAGGCCGGGCCGGACGACGTCGTGCTCGACGAACTGGAATCGGTCGTGACCGACGAGGTGGGCGACGTTGTCGGTCGTGCCGGTGCTGCAGTCGTCGACGCACAGCACGTGGTCGCCACGCTCGATGAGCAGGTCGCACAGGTGCGACCCGAGAAAGCCGGCCCCACCGGCGACGACGGAGCGGTGGGCGCTCATGACCGACCCACGCCGTCGTAGTAGAGCCCGGCGGCGCGACAGGCGGCGCCGTCGAGCAGGTTCCGGCAGTCGACCACCGCGTCGCCACGCATCACGGCGGCGACCTTGTCGAGGTCGAGCTCGGTGAATTCAGGCCATTCGGTGAGCACCACCGTCACGTCCGCACCATCGATCGCGTCGAGCGCCGACGCCTGGAGTTCGAAGCCGGCGAGGCGATCGTGCTGCACGGCATTGAGATCACCGGTCGTGGTCGGGTCGTACGCCCGGATGGTGGCGCCGCGTGCCCGCAAGGTCTCGAGCACGCGCAGGCTGGGCGACTCGCGCAGATCGTCGGTACCCGCCTTGAACGTCAGCCCGAGTGCACCGACCACGACGCCGTCGAGTGCAACCCCGCGACGGGCGGCACGCATCACCTTGTCGACCATCCGCTGGTACTGCTGTTCGTTGATGTCGATCACGCCGCGCATCAGCGAGAAGTCGTAGCCGTGCTCGGCGGCAGTCGACACGAGCGCACGTGAATCCTTGGGGAAGCAGCTGCCACCCCAACCCGGACCCGGCTGCAGGAATGACGTACCGATCCGGTGGTCGGACCCGATGCCGTCGACCACGCTCGCCACGTCCGCGCCGACGTGTTCGCACAGGGCTGCGACGCTGTTGACGAACGAGATCTTCATGGCGAGAAAGCCGTTGGCGGCGTACTTGATCAGTTCGGCCGAGGTGGGGTCGGTGAACACGAACTCGGTGTCGAGTGCTGCGTACAGCGAGGCGACGACCTGGGCGGCGCGCTCGTCGTCGGATCCGATCACCACGCGGTCGGGATGGAGGAAGTCGTGGACCGCTGTGCCTTCGCGGAGGAACTCGGGGTTCGACACCACCGTCACGTCGGTTCGGTCGAGCGTCTCGCCGACGATGTGGAACGAACCGACCGGCACGGTCGACTTGTTCACCACCACCGCCCCAGGTCGGAGCATCGGCCCGATCTCGGCGGCCGCCGCACGGACGTAGCTGAGGTCGGCCGACCCGTCATCGTCCTGTGGTGTCGGAACACAGAGGAACACGACATCGGCATCGGATGCCGATTCGTTGCCGACCTCGAACGTGAGGCGGCGGGATTCGAGTGAGGGCCTGAGCAGGTCGGCGAGTCCGTGCTCGACGATCGGCACCTCACCGCTTCGCAGCAGTTCGACCTTGGCCGCATCGATGTCACAGCAAGAGACCCGCGCCCCGAGGTGGGCCAGGCACGCACCCGTGGTCAGCCCGACGTATCCGGTGCCGATGATGGCGACGCGCAACCCGCTGGATTCGGTCATGTCGTGTGCGATCCGCTCGTGATCGGTCATCAGACGGCACCCCGGCCCAGCGCGACCACACCGACGGTGCGTAGACAGATGCGGAGATCGTGCAACAGCGACCAGTTGTCGACGTAGTAGAGGTCGAGGCGTCGGTACTGCTCGAACGACGAATCGGAACGTCCCGACACCTGCCACATCCCGGTCAGACCGGGCAGCACGCGGAGGCGGTCGCGGAGGGACTCGTCCCACTCGTCCACCTCGTCGGGAAGGGCGGGACGCGGCCCTACCATGCTCATCGAGCCTCGGATCACGCACAACAGTTGCGGGAGTTCGTCGATCGACAGTTTGCGCAGCAGCCGGCCGATCCTGGTGATCCGCGGATCGTGAGCCATCTTGAAGAGCGGTCCGTCCGCTTCGTTCTGATCGAGCAACTCGAGCCGACGAGCCTCGGCATCGACGACCATCGTGCGGAGCTTGAGGATCGTGAACAGCTCGCCGTCGCGGCCGACACGGGTCTGGCGGAACAGCACCGGTCCGGACGAGTCGAGTTTGATGGCGATGATGGCCGCCAGCCAGAGCGGCGCCGTCATCAACAGGACGAGGGCGGCGGTCGTGACGTCGAACACACGCTTGGCATCGGCCCGCCAGCCGTTGCGGATGACCGGTTCGACGTAGATCATCGTGCGACCATCGATCGCCTGGGGGCGCAGCCGCGTCACGTCGATGTCGGCCAGGCTCGACGAGATCGCGACGTGGTAGCCGTGGTCGGTCAGGCGGCGGGTCAGTTGGTTCACGTCACGATCCTCGATCGACGACAGCGACACCACGACGCCGACGGCCTGGTGCGCCTCGAGGATCTCGCCGAGCGCATCGATCGGGCCGAGCACCTCGACACCGCCACGGTTGCCGATGTCGTCGTCTCCGACGAACCCGACGACCTGATAGCCGAGGTCCGGGTTGCGCTGATAAGTGTGCAAGAGACCGATCGCGTGGGCGTCGGTGCCGACGATGACGATACGACGACAGAGGCGGCCTTCGTGGCGGAGCCGGGCGAACACCTTGCGAGCGATCGCGCGCTCGACGAGCAGGAACCCGGTGACTGCGACCATGACGGCCACCACCCACAGACGGGACAACGTCTGGAACTTCAGCGCGAACCCGAAGGTGACCATGACGGCCACACCGATGCCGACGGTGAGGACGATGTTCACCGCTTCCTGTGAACGCCGCTCGTTGGCGCGGGCCCGGTGCAGGAGCGTCGTGGCAGCGCCGAAGGCGAAGCCCGGCAGGCTGAGCACCATGAGCAGCATGTGGAAGGCGACGATGCGATCGGTGGTCGGCCTGACAGTCTGGAGCACGACGAACGCCGTGGCGAAGCCGGCGAGCACGGCCACGAAGTCGGCGAGCACGAGGCGACGTCGCACGGACGCACCGGCATCGCCCGCTGTCACATCTGTGAACTCGAGATTGTCAACTCGATGTGAAGTATTGTGGTCCCCCGCTTCCGGGTTTCGTACCGCCAACTGCCCGCTCATTTTGATCATCTGCCCCTTCCGCCGGGTTCAATGACCATTCCTACCACCAAGAAAGGCCGGGGATCCAGGTTATTCTCTCAGTTTCCGGGCCGTTCGGCGCCCATCGCGTTCGCCCGAACGCATGGAGTGAATTGTTCGGCGTGGGCGCGGCTCTCAGCTCACAAAGTCTTGACACAGAGCAACCAGGCTCATCGAAATGAGACGGCGGGCCGAACGATTCACCCGTTGACGAACGGGGCCGTCTCCCACGTCCGGTCGTTCAGATGGCCCTGGACGACACCGATGTACTCCAAGCCTGCGGGGTCTCGGAACTGCCCGCTGAACCACGACCCGGCGCATCCCCACAGGTCGCCACGGGTGTCGCCCAGCCAGTTGTACTGCTGCTCGAAGCAGCCGCGCCACACCGCGTACGTGTAGTCGACGTTGTACGCGGACGACCGGATCGCGTTGTCGTTCTGGAACGCACCGTTGTCGCCGGAACCCGGCCGATTGCCGTGATACGGCACCCGAACCTGCCCCAGACCGTACGAGTCGCCACCGTCACCGTTCGCCGACATCTTCCACCACGACTCGGTCACGATCTGGGCCCGCACCACATCTTCGTCGATCCCCCACTTGCACGCCGCCCACTGCAGGATCTCATCGGTCGTCCCGACGAAGTCGCCGTCGACCCGATCGAACGGCGACCAGCTCTCCTGGAAATCGAGCCACTCCGTGCCGCCGGCCGGGATCACACCCCGCGTTTGATTCTGCGCGGCGTTCTCCGGCCGCACCTCCGCGGCAGGGCGCACCCTGGCAGCGCACTCGGCGCCGGACGGCAACGCCGAACCCGCGGGCAGCGTCTCGAACCGACCCGACGAGGGCGGGTCGTCGGGCGGCGGGATCGGCGGTGGCGGGTCGTCGGGCGGCGGCTCCTCGGGCGGAACCGGGTCTCCGACCCCGCCGGTGTAACCGACCACGTCCACCACGACGTGCACCCGACTCGCGTCGACGAGCATCGCGCTCAGACAGACCTCGCCCGAGTCGGACAGGGCGACGACGATCTGGTTCGCCCGCACCGCACCGGGCCACAGGTTCAGCACCGACGAGTTTGGTTCGGGCTCGTCGCACGGCCATGCGTTGACGAACCCGAGTGCAGCCGCATCCACCCCGACGATGTTGAGGACCGCGTTCGTGGCCCCCCGCTTGGTCCCGGCTCGACCTGCGACCTGGACTGCGGCCACCTCACCATCACGAAGTGCGCCCCTGGTGCCACCGAAGCCGGTGCGCGTGTCGAGCGCCCGGTTGGGTGAGATCAGTTCGATTTCGCTGTCTGCCCCCATCCAGCCGAACACGTCGATGACCAGATCGGTGTCGACGAGCGACGTCACGCACACGTCGCCATCGGCGAACGCGCTGAACGTGAAGTGCGGGACGATCTCCCCGCGGCGGAAGTTCATCGTCGACGCCGACGAGTCGCCATCACACGGCTCGACGAGCACGAAGCCGTCGGCAGCTGGATCGACGACCGTCACGTTGAACGCAGCCGCGGCTGCGTCGGCGGGTATCGCTCCCCAACCGCCGATTCGGAACCGGCGTTCCTCGCCAGCGGAGAACCGGCGGCCGTC
Source organism: Ilumatobacteraceae bacterium (assembly GCA_033344875.1). Taxonomy (NCBI): domain Bacteria; kingdom Bacillati; phylum Actinomycetota; class Acidimicrobiia; order Acidimicrobiales; family Ilumatobacteraceae; species Ilumatobacteraceae bacterium. The sequence continues at coordinate 1,910,706 of JAWPMO010000001.1, forward strand.
GCGGCTGTCGAATCGTCGAGCGGGCGCGGTCGCCATGAAGTCGCCCGAGGTCGTGACGCTCGTCAGGTCCGCGATCAGGTGCACCGGCGTCGTCGACGAGAAGCACAAGCCGGCGGATCCGTACGCGAGCGCCACGGCGTTCGGGATGGCTCGACCTGGGAACACGTTGAGGATCGACGTGTCGGTCGGGTCCTCGTCGCACGGCCACGCCGACACGAATCCGGGCGCCTCCGCCTGATCGCTGGTCAAGTTCAGCATCACCGCCGTACCGGCCCGCTCGGGGACCTCGTCGATCTGCAATCTGAGCGCTGCACCCGGTCGCACCTTTCCCACCGACGAGCCCAGACCCACCCGGGTGTCGAGCACCCGATGCGGAGGGTCGGCCGCCACAGCGGCTTCGACCTCGCCGGGCTGAGCGCTCCAAGCAGAGGTCGCTATCAAGAGTGCGGCCAGAGCCACAGACGTACGAGATCGCATCTCAGTTCCTTTCGTCGGTGGCGTACCGACGTCCTCGACATCGCCCTGGCGAATCGTAACGCAATCGTCATGTTCTTCGTCGTCACCACACCGAACTCATCGGCTCTGGCCGCGGTCGTCGGCCCCGGGGTGCCGTCGGGTGGGTCGATACTCGTCTGTCCAGCGGTACGCCCGGCTACCGTCGTGACGTGACCCCATCAGACCGCCCGGCGCCGCGTGGTCGTCCGCTCCGTTGTCAGGTCGTGGTCGAGCAGACGCTCGGCCACGTCACGCACAGTCAGAATCTTCGTCGTCTGCTACCCGAGACCGGTCTGGACGTGAACTTCGTCCCGATCGAATTCGATGTCGATGGTTGGAAGCGGCGAGTACCAGGATTCGGCAACTGGACGATACGAGCCGGGATCCGGGCGAAGGCGGCGCTCCGAGCCGAATCCACGGCCGGGCGCGGGCATCCGGATGTGCGGCTCGTCCACACCCAGGTGCCGGCCGTGTTGTTGCGCAGCGAGATGCAGGCCGTACCGACGGTCGTCTCGCTGGATGCCACTCCGCGGCAGTACGACGCTCTCGGCGAGCACTACGACCACGCGGTCGGCCGCCCGACAACCGAACGTCTCAAGACGGAACTGAACCGTCGATGCTTCGAGCGTGCTGCCCACCTCATTACGTGGGCAGCGTGGACAAAGGAGAGCCTCGTCGATGACTACGGCATCGATCCGCACCGGATCACGGTGATCCCACCGGGCGTCGACGTCGAACGCTGGACGGCTCCGGACGCGACCCCCGACGACGGAACCACACGGATCCTGTTCGTCGGCGGCGACCTGGCACGCAAGGGTGGTCACGATCTGCTGGCAGCATTCGCTCAGCTCCGAGCGATCCACGGAGCCAACGTCGAGCTCCATCTCGTGACGCCGCGACCGGTCGCTCCACCCCCGGGCGTCAACGTGCACAGCACCATGACTCCCAACAGCGCCGACCTGATCGAGCTCTACCATCGATGTCAGATCTTCTGTCTTCCGACACGTGGCGACTGTCTGCCGATGGTCCTGCCCGAGGCCGCGGCCGCCGGGCTCGCCCTCGTCTCGTCGAGAGTTGGAGCAATCCCTGAGATCGTGCGTGACAGCCAGACCGGCCTGCTCGTCGACCCCGGAGATGTGGGGCAACTCGTGATGTCGCTCGATCGGCTCGTCAGCGACCGAGAACTGAGGACCCGGATCGCGGCCGCCGCCTCAGCGTTGGTACGCGCCGAACACAGTGCCAGTCGGAACGCTGGTCACATCGCGGGGATACTCAGGGCGGCCGCCGAGACAGGATCGGCGTGATGACGTGATCGATCTCGACCCGAACCTGAAGCGCAATGTGAGCGATGGGATCGCAGCACTTCGTGCCGGCTGGCATCTGCGTTCGGCAACGAGTGTCGGGCGCAGGACTCGTTTGCGGGGTCGGCCCGTCGTCGTGACCAGAGGTGAACTGGTGATCGGCGAACGAGTACAGCTCGTGTCCACCGTTGCTCGGCTCGAACTCGTCGCTGAGCGTGGTGGCCGTCTCGAGATCGGGGCACGAAGCCTCGTGAACTTCGGCTGCTCGATCGTAGCGCTCGAACGCGTCACCATCGGCGAACGGTGCCTGATCGGGCCGCACTGCATGATCATGGACACCGCGTTCCATCACATCGAGCCGGACCGTCGACTGGCCCCTCCCATCGCGGCTCCGATCACGATCGGCGACAATGTCTGGCTCGGTGCACGCGTCGTCGTGTTCCCGGGTGTGACGATCGGGGAGAACTCGGTCATCGGCATCGGGAGCATCGTGACGAACGACATCCCCGCGAACTCCGTTGCCGTCGGGTCACCGGCCCGGGTCGTCCGCACGTTCTCGGCACCTGCCTGATCGGGACACACGATCGCCCACCGCCTCACGGTCAGAATCGTGATCGCACACGTCCGATCCCGGCAGACACCATCGATCGTTCGGTGTCGTCGAGCACCCGCAGCAGGAAAATCGCAGCCACGTAGACCGCGGCACAGACAGCAACTTGGGCGATCATCAGCGTGTCCTCGAGCGCCCATCCGGTAGCGAACATCGCACCACCTGCGGCACCGACTTTGACGACACGCGTGCCAACTCGACGATTGAGGAGATGGGGGGCGATGAGGAGCAACCCGATCACGAACTGCACCGTCTCGGTCACGAGATACGCGACCGACCCGCCGATCGCTCCGTTCCCGTACCGGTCTCGGAACAGCGGCACCAACAACAGGTCCAGCGGGATCGTCGTCGCCGCCGCGCCAACCAACACCATCGCCCACAAGGAACCGCGTTGTGTCGCCAGCGCAACCGTGCCGAACAGGATCGTGCCGAAGGTCAGGATGATGACCGGCCCGAGGACCGCCAACACGTCGCTCGCTCGGCGGTAATCATCGCCGTTCAGCAGCGGCATCACGGTCGACGCCGTCAGCGTGGTGCCGAGACCGATCGGAACGGATGCGATCAGCAGTCGGGAGAAGGCGTTCTCGACCAGCTCGTCGAGCATCTGCGGGTCCTCGGCGAAGCGACGCCCGAGAGTGGGGAACAGCACCCCCATCGTGACCGTGGCGGGAAACAGCAGCGAACCGAACAAGATGTCCGATGCGCTGTACCACCCGAGCTCCGTGTCCGACGCAGCGAAAGAGATGACGATCACGTCGACCTGCTGATACAGCACCAACGCACCGAACACCGACACGAACGGCAGTCCGGCCCGAACGATCTGACGGGCTGTCCACGGCCAATCTCTCAGATGGACCGAGGAGATCTGCCGAAAGCGGAGCGCCAGCTGGCAGAGCCCCCACAGACTGGCCACGCCGGACACGGCCACCACCGCGTAGATCCCGAGGTCCAACACGACGACAGCGATCACACCGAGGGTCCCGATGACCCGCACCGACGCTGCGGTGAGCGCGGTGGCTGCCATTCGTTCGAGCCCGACGAACACCGACCCGAGTGCATCCGACCAGGTCCCCAGCAGCGCTCCCACCGACACGATGGCGGCGAGTCCGACAACCGTTTGATCGGCACCGGTCAGCCACAGGTAGAGGGCGATCACCCCTCCGACGAGCACGAACGCGACCGTTCTCACGACGAGTATCGGTCCCACGAGCCGCAGCCCGGTTGCCCGATTCGTCGCAAGTTCGAGCTGGAGTACGGATGACAGTCCCAGACCGATTGCGATACCACCGATGGTCCACACCGCGGTCGCGACCGAGACCTGACCTCGGCCGGCAGCGCCGATGTAGCGGGAGATGATGAATGACGTCACCGTGGCCAGCGTCCAGGTGAACACCTGTGACGACATCATGTGTGCGACGTTTCGGCCGAATGATGCCCGCTCCAGCGAGTCCCCGTGCTCCGCAGCGGGTGGCGCGTCGTCAGTCACCTCGTGCACCGAGCAGCCGATCTCGTAGCAGAGATCGCGACGATTCGCTGCTGATGGTCATGCGCACTGTGCATCGCTCGCCAAGGTATCCCTCGCGAGGATGCGTCGAGCGACAACCCGAGCGGGATGCCGTGTAGCTCACCCGTCGCTTACGCTCGCAATGACCCGCGTCATGCGCACGCCGATCCAGATTCCACGACATGTCGAGGTGATTCGGCCGAGGATCGGAGGGACACGAAATGCTCGCAGCGCCGATACGGCCGGTGGGATCGACGACCCACAGATCGCCCGGGCGAGTGGCAGGAGCACGCTGGGGTGGCCGAGGCGGAGCAACTGGCCATGCGCCGCCCCGGTGCCGAGCATGTAGCCCCGTACCAGCGACTTCGTCTCCTCGAACGTTCGGAAGCCGTGATGTACGACGACCGGTGTCGTGCTGTGTCGCACGTGGTGACCCGCAATCAGCAATCGCAGGACCACGTCGATCTCTTCGGCGCTCTTGAGCGGTGCGCCGGCGCCGAGCATCGGGTCGAAGCCGCCGACCTGTAACACCGCTGACCGCCGAAACCCGACGCAGGCGCCGATCCCATGGCAGGGGTCGTAGCGACGCACCCGGCAAAACGTTCGGTCCTGTGGTATCGGGCCATCCGGCACGTAGCCCTGCGTCTGGTCATAATCAGCGGCTTCGACGACGCCGAACACGGCGGCGATTCGATCGTCGCTGCGCAGTTGTGTGGTCATGTCGGCGACCCAGGTGGTCGACACGACGCAGTCATCGTCGGTCATCAGGATCAGATCGCTGTCGGACGCGGCGAGACCGATGTTCCGGGCACGGCTCAGACCGACGGTCGATGTCGGCACCACGCGGAGTCGTTCGTCGTCGAGCGTTGCCAGGTAGTCGGCGCTCTGACCGTCACTGCTCTGGTCGACCACGATCAGCCTGAAGTCACCGTCGTTGGCGAGGATCGATTCGATCGTCGTCGGCAGGCTGCCTGGCCGGTCGCGGGTGCACACGACGACTGTCGCCGGATGCGCACCAGCGCTCAGGGTCATGGGTGGTCTCCCGCGAACACGGCGCCAAGGTAACAGCGGGCAGTACGGTTTCACGGTGGCCCTACCCACGATCAGCGTTGTCATTCCCTGTTACAACTACGCCCGGTTCCTGACGGCCGCAGTGGTATCCGTCGTTCATCAGCCCGGCGTCGAAGTCGAGGTAATCATCGTGGACGACTGCTCCACCGACGAGACGCCGGAGGTCGCCGCGGCCCTGGCTGCGGACTTTCCGTCGGTGCGAGTCGCCTCTCATTCGAGCAATCAGGGACTGATTCGAACGATCAATGACGGGATCACAGAGGCACAAGGAGATCTGCTCCTGGTGCTCTCGGCGGACGACTGTGTCGCCCCAGGAACGTTGTCTCGAGCGGCGCAGGCGTTCGAGTCGTACCCGCAGGTCGGCATGGTCTTCGGCCAGCGCGAAGAGTTCACCGATCCGTCGACCCTGCCGAACGAGGACCGGTACCTTGCACTGGCCGGGCCAGGACCAGCAGGCGATATCCACGTTCACCGCGGCGTCGACTGGGTGACGGAACGCTGCCGGCAAGGCATCAATCTGATCGCCTCACCCGAAGTACTCGTCCGGATGTCGGTACAACGGGCGATCGGTGGTTACGACCCCGAGTGTCGGCACACGAGCGACCTGAACATGTGGTTACGAGCGGCGATGGCATCGGACGTGGCATACGTGGCCGGCCCTCCGTTCGCCTATTACCGCAAGCACGATCAGAACATGTCGGTCGTCGAGTTCGGCGATGCGTCCGTCAACCTGTCGGAGCGGTGGAAGGCCTTCGACCGAGCGATCGAAGGGAGCCAGGCGGCCGATGCGACCCGGGAGCGCTGGAGGCGCCTCTCTCGGCGGTCCCTGATGACGGAAGCGCGCCATGAGATCCGCCGGGCACAGGAACGCGATGCCGACGCGTCGGTGGTTGTCGGGCTGCGGTCCGCCGCTCGCGAGATCGGCGGAGCCGCGAGCAGAATCGGGGCGAGAACGACGGAAGCCGGACGAGCGCGCGCCGACCATCTCGGTCGGATCCGTCACCGATTGCGGTGGCGGCGATGGCTGGCGCGCTGGAAGTCCGTCGGGTTGTGACCTCGTACCGATCGGGACGGCCAGGCACAGCGACGCGCCCGTACTCAGGCCGTCTGGCTCGTGGTCGATCGGGTAGGTTCGACCGGAAGTGAGGGAAACGTGGACCACAAGCACTGGTACGAGGTGGCGCGGGCCGACCCGGCGGCGACGTTCTTCCAGACGCCCCTGTGGTCCGAGATCTCCTGCGATGTACTCGGAGCGACATCCGATTTCACCCGGTCCTTCGAGCTCGAATCTGGAGTGCGGGTGGTCGTCCCCCTCGTCGGGGTCGGACGACCGGGACCGATGCGGCATGTCATCTCGACAGCGACGGGCTGCTACGGGGGCTTGATCGCCGACGGGCCGGTCTCACCGGACGAGGCGACCCAGGTGTACCTGCGAGTAATGAGCCGATCGACGTTGTCGTTCCAGTTCCTGGAGTCGCCATTGCGTCAATACCGACTCGGGCCCGAGTTCACCGCTCACGCGACGGCACGGCCGGAGAGCGCCTGGCTGATCGATCTGGAGGACGGGTTCGACGCCGCCTACCAACGGATGCCGCGCCGGATCCGTGAGTACCACCGCAGCGGGATTCGCAAGGGTGTTTCGGTCTCCGAGAGCGACAGTCTGGCCGACTACCGGTCGGCCTTCGATGCGTATCAAGACGCGATCCTCCGTTGGGGTGAAAGTTTGGATTACGGGTACGGGTGGGAGGTCTTCGAGCGGATCCATGCCGCCGCCCGACTGCACCCCGATCTGATCAAGATGTGGATCGCTCGAGTCGACGGTGAGGTGGCCGGCGGTCGGCTGGTGTTCTACTGGAACCGTCACGCGGTGCTGTGGCACGGCACAGCCCGTCGGGAGTTCCTGAAATACCGGGTCATCCCGATTGCCGACATCGAGGTGATGCGAGACGCCGCTGCACGCGGCTACTCGGTGTACGACCTCAACACCAGCGGCGATCAGCCTCAGGTCGTCGAGTACAAGCGACGCATGGGTGCGAGCGACACCCCACTCCAGATCTGGCGCCGTGAATCACCGGTGGTGCGTCTCGGTCGCGGTGGCAAGCGAGCGGGACGCGTCGTCGCCCGGAGCCTACGTTCGGTCGCTCGGAAGGCTCACTGAGCAGCGCGGGAGACCTGATCGACGAGACCGGTGCGGTCTGGGTGGTACTTGGCTCGCATAGGCTGGGAGTGTGCGGCAAGTGATTTCGCGGAACGGTACCTGGCTCGTCAGGTGTTACCCGAGGTACCACTCGATCGAGGGCGGCGGCGTCGAGCTGTTCACACCTCAGGTCCGTCAGACCCGGACGGTGCAGCGATGTATCACCGACCCCGGCGCCCAGCGTTATCTCGGTTGGCAGCCGGAGTGGATCGCCGACCTGATGGGTCCTGACCCCCGGCGGGTGCGATACGACCCGCGCCCGCAGCCGTGGCTCGGCGAGTTCCTCATGTTCGGTGTGCGCCGCATGGGATCAAGCGAGATCGTCGGTCATGCGTGGATGACGTTCGACGAAGACGGTGTGGCCGAGGGCAGTCTGGGACTGCGACCTGATCAGCGTCGGGCAGGATTGGCGATGTCGATTGGTGTGGCCGGGGCCGCCTTCCTTCATCGGCACCTCGGCTACGAAGTGGCCCAGTTCCACACAGAAGTGACGAACGTCGGCGTCCACAAAGTGTCGGAGCGTGCGGGCAGAGAACCGGATGATTCGACGTCGGTGCGTCATCTCCCCGACGGTCGTACGGTCGAATCGAACCTGTACCGCAGCGTCGAACCGGATGTGACCTGCGTGTGTCGGCGGTGGCAACCTCGTCACACGTCTGGCGACGCCGCCGGGTCACAGTGATCGATGTTCCCGAGCGGTCGTCGGCGGACGGCGGAGCCAGCAAAATAACGTCGGCCATCCCGCCCCGAGACACCTGATGAGCAGCATCGAGCCGGCGATCAGCGTCGTCGTTCCGACCTTCAATCGGTGTGAGCGGCTCCACCGAGTGCTGACGTCATTGGCGAATCAGGAGGTCGCAGCCGACTACGAGGTGATCGTGGTGTCCGACGGATCGACGGATGGCACCGACGAATACCTCCGCAGTGAGCAGCTGCCACTACCCGTCGTTGCGGTGACGCAGGAGAACCAGGGGCCGGCAGCGACACGAAACCACGGCGTCCAACGTGCCCGAGGGCGCCTCATCCTCTTTCTCGACGACGACGTGGTGGCCGACCCCGGCCTGCTACAGGCCCACCTGGATGCCCACGCGCGCTTTGACGGTGGTGTGGTCGTCATCGGGCCGATGCTCGACCCTCCCGACCACGCAATGACCTCATGGGTGGTCTGGGAACAGCGGATGTTGGCGAAGCAGTACCAGGCGATGGAGAAGGGCAAGTACGCGGCGACGGCACGGCAGTTCTACACCGGGAACGCATCGCTGCTGCGGGCTGACTTCGATGCAGCGGGCGGTTTCGACAGCCGATTCCGGCGGGCCGAGGACGTCGAGCTCGCGTTTCGGCTCGACGACAACGGACTGGCATTCCGGTACGAGCCGCGCGCCGTCGGTCTGCACTATGCCGAACGTTCCCACGAGGCGTGGATCGACACCGCTCGCGTGTACGGACACAACGATGTCGTCTTCGCCCGCGATCTCGGGCACCGATTCATCTACGGGGTGATCAGGGAGAGCTACAGCGCCCACCACTTCACCTTGCGTGTGCTCACTCAGCTGGCCTTGGCGAGTGGACCGATCGATTGCTTCGTGACCCGCCGACTGGCGGCGCTCGTGGAGGCATACCCAGAAGGCCGCCGCCGGAAGATCATGGGTTATGTGTTGAGTGCGCAGTATTGCCTGGAGTACCACCGGGGCGTCACCGAGGAACTGGGCTCGGTTCGGGACTTTCGTCGCCTCGTGATCTTCCGCAGATCCCCGTCCTGAACCTCAGCCCGTCCGGGCGGTCACACTCTCGCGAACGATCGCGATCAGTTCGTCGGCGTTCCGACGTGCATCGTAGCGCTCGGTGGCCCGCTGCCGCGCGGCGACGCTCATCCGGCGTTGGAGCGATTCGTCGTCGACCAAGCGTGTGAGCGCTGCTGCGAGGGCGTCGACGTCGCCCACCGGGATCGTGAATCCGGTCTCGTCGTCGCTCACGATGTCTTCCAGGCCGCCGATTCGGGAAGCCACCACGGGGAGGCCGGTGCTGGCTGCCTCCAGAGCCGCTATGCCGAATGTCTCGGCACGACTCGGCAAGGCGAACACGCAGGCACTCCGGAACAACTCGATCAGTCGTACATCGTTGGGGCCGAGGTCGTCCACCACGTGGACCCCGTCCATCGACGGCACCGCCGACTTGGTGACCACCCACAGATCACAGCGGTCGGCGATGGTGCGGTAGGCCTCCAGCAACAGATCACCGCCCTTGCGTTCGAACTCGCCGCCGACGAACAGGATTCTCGGTCGACCGTGCGGCCGGCGATCCGGAGACGGACTCCATGTCTCCGTGTCGACCCCAGGCGGGACGATCGAGACGAGGTCGGGGTCGACGCCATAGTCGTCGATGATCGAACTGGCAGCCCACGAACTCCAGCCGACACATCGTGCAGCTCCGGCGAAGACCTGGGTGTTGACCCGGTGCTTCCACCAGCGCATCGGACCGGGCCGGTCGGGCTCGTGGCCGTAGCCGACGGCCATCTGGTCGTACTGCACCGGCGTCACGTCCGTGATCACGATGTAGGGGCGCGACCTCGCCTCTCGCCCCCCGAGCGCGGCCGGGACTTGGGTGTTGAACACGTTGATGTCTGCATCGGCCGAACGCAGTCCGCTGCGGATCTCGCGTCGAGCATCGACCGACGGTTGGAATCGACCGAACGGCCGGCTTCCGGCGCGGTCCGCCCCGTAAGTCACCGGGATCCAGGTCGCATCGAGGCCGGTTCGGCCGTCAACGGCCTGCCGGAGATTCTCGGCGTAGGTGCGGTGGCCGACGTGTTGCTCGAGCGCGAAGGCAACGCTGAGAACGTCACGCATCGGGGGCTCGGCCCCTCGTACCGTCGTCTGAGCCCACCGCCGTCCGCATGCTGCCACGTTAACGGTCGAGATCGACTCACCGACGCCAGACCCGTGCCGGTCGCCGCGTCGTCCTGCTACCGTTCCGACTATCGAAGCACAGCCGGAGATCGACCTCTTGGTCTGTACGAAGGATCGTCCCACCGACTTGGCGATGATGATCCCCACCGTCGCCGCCCAGCAGGGTCCGAGATTTCGGTGCATCGTGGTCGATCAGAGTGGCGATCGAACCGCCAACCGAGTGCTGTTCGCGACGCTGGACGACGACCGGTTCGTCGTGATCGACGACGACCGCGTCGGCAAGAGCCGAGCGCTCAACACCGGCCTCCGGGCCACGACCGCTCCGATCGTGGCCTTCACCGACGACGACTGTGAACTTCCCGCGGGTTGGCTCGCCAGGGCGGTCGCGGCGCTCGACGGTGACGTCGGCTTGGCGTTCGGGAACGTCGAGGCGGCAGGTCACGACCCGAGCGAGTACTTCATCCCGACGCTCGAGTTCGACACGGACGAAACCATTGAACCTGGCCAGATCCTGGTTCCTACCCTGCTCGGCATGGGTGCGAGCATGGTGGTCGAGCGATCGGTGGTCGAGCGAATCGGCGGGTTCGACGAGATGCTCGGACCGGGCGGGGTGTTTTATACGGGCGAGGATTGCGAGTTCGCGTATCGAGCACTCCGATCAGGGGTCGCGGTCCGACGTGTTCCCTCGTGGAAGCTGATCCACCATGGCAGGCGCACGCTCGACGACGACGTCGCTCGACGGCTGGTCGTCAACAGCTTCTTCGCCATCGGTGTCGGGTACGGGAAGCATGTTCGCCACGGTGATTGGCGTGCGGCCGCGATCAGCGTGGTGATGATTGCCCGCAACGTGGCGGAGATGACAACTCGGCTGATCCGTGGTCGCAGGCCGCTCCACATCCGGCGGTTCCTCGCCTTCGTCCGCGGCGTGGGGACCGGGCTACGCGCGGGCCTCGAGGTGCCCGAGATCGCGGCGCATCAGCGCGAATCGGAGACGTGAGAAGCGCCGTTCACGCCCAGACTCGTTCGACCGGCTCGTGCCCACCCAGCGCAAGCGCGTGCGACCTCACCGAGTCCAGCCATGCGTCGGACACCTGGCTGGCGAAGGTCTGGGAGAGTTCCAGTTTGGCATCGAGGTCGATCACCTCATCGACAGGTGCCAACTGCGACAGGACGTCGTCGGGAACGGTGTGCTCAGGCGTGCCCGCTGCTGCGTACGGCAGGTCTTCGTAGAACGCCACAGGTAGCCCCGCCCGGCGGTGCTCGAGTCCGATGTCTCGCAGTATGACGTGGTCCGGATGCGGGTTCTCGCCGCACGCGATCGGGAAATAGATGTTCGTGGCCGCCTTCATGTGGTGCGAGAGCCGTCGCCTGATCGCCGGGAGCATTCGGTGCCCCATGTACACGGGTTTGCCCGTCATGAGGAACTTGCGTATCTGATCGCGGCGGCCGCCTCGATCGGCGCAATCCCAGAAGTCGAGGAACCTCGCTTCGAAGCCCAGCAGTTCGCTGGCCGTCATCGCCTCTCGCCGACGGATCTTGGGCACATGACGTGACCCGGCCTCGGCCGCGGGTGCATCGGGGTTCGTCCACGTCGACAGCGGAAAGACGTAGACGACTCGGGCGTCGAGGTTCCGCGCCTGCCACGCCAACAGCCGACCGCCCATCGACAGGACGCAGTCGTCGATGTGTGGTGCGACGACGACATGCATGGCAGCGCACCGTATCAGGAGCGAAGATCGTGGCGTCTGGACGGCGGGGTCAGTTGGTGGGTCGAGTCGTAACCGGTTCACCGTCGGCCCGATGAGCCGCGGGAACATAGGGATGGTGCACCTTGCGGCGGTTGATCGGCGCCTCGAAGAGTCGCCACGAGGCGGTCGATGCGAGGACCGTCACCATGGTCACCGCGACGAAGAGGACCACCCCGTACTCGGGCACCGAGACCCCCACCTTGTCGCCCGCCGTTCGAGCCGACTGTTCGATGAACGGATGGAGGAGATACATCCCGTAGCTGACGACCCCGATGTGTGTCATCGGGGTCGATTCCAGGAACCTCCCGATCGGACCTGGGACACCTCGACACGCGGCGTGGACTACGACGATGCAGATCAAGGGGATGGACATCCTGGTGACGCCGGCGATGGTGTCGGCATCGTTGAAGGCTGCGATCCGATTGACGGCGAGCAACGCGACGCCGGCGATGCCGCACCAGCGGACGAACAGCGACGCGCCGTGCTCCGAGCGCCACGCCCAGGCCAACGCCGCCCCGAGGCCGAGAGCATCGAACGTCGACGGGGTGATGATGTCGATACCGGGCCGCCACATGTCCGTCGCCGTGACGAGCACGCCACGTGTGACCGGGCCCACGGCGACCATCGCGCCGATCACCCAGGGGAGTGCCCTGCGGGGCACGAGCAGGATCACGAGCGGCCAGAACAGGTAGAACTGTTCCTCGACCGCGAGCGACCAGGCGTGGGTGGCGACGTTCCACTGCTCGTCGAAAGCGATGTACCAGTTCGACGTGTAGGTGAGGTACCACCAGAAGCCGGCCCGCACCCCGTCGAAGTTCAAGAGCGCAGCGACGAAGATCGTTGCGTAGTAGATCGGGAAGATCCTGAGGAATCTCCGGATGTAGAACGCTCGCAACACGGTGCCGGTCGACGTGTCCGTCGATGCGGCCGACCCTCGGGCGTCGAGCAGGATGCCGGTGATCAGGAACCCGCTGATCGCGAAGAACAAGGTGACGCCTTCCTCGCCCCACACGACCCAAGGCCGGTGGTAGACGTCGACGGTGTGCGTGGCGATGACGGCCAACACAGCGATTGCCCGCAACCCGTTGAGTTGGCCGAAGTATCGCTGGTCCAAGTAGCCTCCCGCTGCTGTGTCGGCCACCCTATCGAAGCCGGACGGACGTACCGGGCGAGGTGGTTCGGTGGCCGGTGGTCGCGCGGTCACCGCCCGAGGCGGCGACGTATCCGGTGCAGAAGACCTGAAGACATCGACGGGAGCGGATTCAGCGGGTCGTCGAGGTGCCGTTCGTCACCGAGGTGGTAGTACACACCGGGAACGAGGAACCATCGCTTGAGACCGTGCTCGAGGTACGCGGCGTTCACCGCGCCTTCGGTCGACAGGTGCTCGTACGGCCCGATGTCTCGCCAATTGCTCACGCGCAGCAGGTGAGGGCTGAACGAGTACCCGCTCCAGGGGTCGCTCTCCTCGTACTGCACGAAGGCGGCACCTCCGTGGTGGACGGGAGGCTGGAACACCCGCGCTCGATCCAGGTGGGTCTGGATCGAACCTGTCTGGCGTGCCCAGATGCCACTCGCGTCCGGAGTTGCCTCCAGCGCTGCGTGCAGGTGTGGGATGAACTCGACGGGATCGAAGGCCCAGTCGTCCTCGCAGTGGAAGACGTACGGGGTCTCGACCAGCGAGTAGAGCTTGTCGATCGAGCGGTGCTGACCGATCGGGGATTCGGAGGTGAGCAGGACGACGTCGTCGATCTCCTGACGCACGACCTCGTCGGTCGCGGCGTCGCCTCGGTCGTTCGTCACGAGTACCTGGTCGAAGAACTTGCCGTTGTACGGCAGGAGCGATCGGAGCGTCTCGCGCAGCAGATCGGGGCGCCCACCGGAGGTGATGCACAGGGAGACACCGAGGCTCATACCGACCCCAGTTCTGCATGGCGTCGGTCACCGGCGCGGAGCACGCGAGTCCTCAACGGACGGCATTCGCACTCGCTGACCATGTTGCCGACACTACAGCGAGGCGTGCTGGTCGGGTGACTCGTCCCACGCCGAATGCCCTCTGACCTGGTCTGCTACGGTCCCGCACGATGGTCGAGTCATTGCAGACGTGCGCGCTCCTCGAGAACGTTCTGGCGGACGATGACCTCGTCGCCTTGAAGCAGGCGTGTCAGCGAGCGATGCGACGTGACGATCCGATCCCCAGCTACGTGATGCTCGATGATCTCGCCTCCCCCGTCTACCAAAAGGTGCATCGGTGCATCGACGAAACGCTCGGGGAACAGGTCTTCTACCTGAACGACTTCTACCTGTACTCGGACGAGTCGTTCGGCGCTCCCTGGCACATGGACACCGAGTTGTTCACGTTCGCCCGTTGTGTGAACGCTTGGATCCTGCTCTCGCCAGGCGAGATCGAGAGCCCGTTGTCGTTCATCGACGACATGAACGCTGGCGCCGATGTCGACTTCCATTCGGTCTCGGCGAACGACGAGGATTTCGTGTTCACCAACTATCGGACGCGAAAGCGTCTGACCCGGTCTCGAGACGAGGTCGACGAGCAGCGCGTCGATGCCCCCACGGTCAAGGCAGGTGACATCTTGCTGATCGATCCGAAGCGGTTCCATCGCACGAAGACCACCGTGCCGAAGCATGCGCTCGTCTTCAAGTTCCTCCTGAAGGGCGAGAACGGGTTCATGTCGGACTACCAGGTGCCGCCCATGTTCTGGGCCGAGATAGCGATCTTCAAAGACCTGGTGGAGAACAGCGCCGAGTGGTCGGACGTCTTGGATGGCATCCGCGGGCAGCTCCGGACCGAACACGGTCGGACGGCGCTCAGCGCAGGGTTCTTTCCGGACAGGATCGAGTTGTACCGGAAGATGGCTGCAACGCTCTGACGCCGGCGACCCTCAGTGGTGATCGTTCCGAGTCGATCGATTGCTCGTTCGGTTCACGGGGCGATCACGCCGGCCAAACCGTCGTGACCGGTACCTGCCGAACGGATCAGGCGGGCCGTACCACCTTCGACCCAGACTTCGGCCGGCCCCGGGTGGCTGAGGAACCCCATCGGGCTCGCACTGCGACCGTAGGCACCCGATTGGAGTACCGCGATCACGTCGCCGGGTTGCACCTCCGGAATGGTGAGATCGCGGGCGAGTGTGTCGAGCGGGGTGCACAGCGGCCCGACGAGTTGGGCCGGCGGTGCGTCCGCTGCGAGGAGGTGATCGGCAGCGACGATCGGGTAGTTCCGCTTGATCACCTGCCCGAGATTGCCGGACGCGGCCAGATGATGGTGCATGCCGCCGTCGATGATCACGAATGTGGAGCCGCGCGACTGCTTCACGTCGCGGACCGTCGCCAGGTAGACACCTGCTTCCCCGGCGAGGAAGCGGCCGGGCTCGACGAGGAACTGGGTCTCGGCGAGCGCCGCCGGCCGGTCGGCCATCAACGCCGTCACACCGACCCGTAGCGCCTCGAGATCCAGCTGCCGGTCACGGTCGAAGTACGGGATGCCGAGGCCACCGCCGAAGTCGACGGTGCTGAGCGGCCGGCCGATCAGATCACCGACCCGTACCGCGACCTCGATCGCTTTGCGGTATTGGGCGATGAGGACGTCCGCCGAGAGTATCTGGGTGCCGGCGAACAGGTGGACGCCGACGAGTTCGATGCCCGGCAATTTTTCGAGTGCGGCGACGACGTGGTCGAGTTCTTCTTCGTCCACGCCGAACGGTGCGGGCTGCCCACCCATCCGCATCGCTCCGCCCTGGGCTTCGCTGTCGGGATTGACGCGGACTGCAACTCTGGTCGTCACGCCGCGCTCGGTGGCGAGCGCTGAGAGCCGTTCCGCTTCGAGGAGGGATTCGACATGGATCTCGGCGATCCCATGGTCGATCGCAGCGGCGAGTTCCTCGGGGGCCTTGCCCGGTCCGGCGAACAACGTCTTCGCCGGATCCCCGCCCGCGGCGATCACGGTGTTCAGCTCGCCGGCCGAGGCGATCTCCAAGCGGGCACCGAAGGAGACGAGGCGCTCGACGACAGCGGGGTGTGGGTTCGCCTTGATCGAATAGCAGATGTCGATCTCGTTCGGCAGTGCGTTGCGCAACGCCAGCCAACTGCGCTCCAGACCCGCTGCGGAGTAGGCATAGATGGGGCTCCCGAATTCACGGACCAGATCCGAGGCGCTGACACCGTCGAGTACGAGTTGGTCCGACGAGCCGGGGAAGCATCGTGCGACGAGGGCTGCGGTTCGTTCGTTCATGACGTCTCCTCGGCTCTGGCCTTGAGCTCCGGATAGTTGACCTTGCCGGTGGAGGTCTGCGGCAGGCTCGAGACGACTCGAACACTACGGGGCACCATGTGCGGCGGGCGATGAGCGGCCACGTGCGCGATGATCTCGGCTTCGACCACGTCGGCTGACGGAGCGGCGACGACGAACAGCACGATCGTCTGCCCGAGCGCATCGTCGGAGGCACCGACGGCCGCGGCAGCCGAGACGGCGTCGTGGGACAGGGCGACCGACTCGACCTCGGTCGGGCTGACCCGGTAACCCGACGTCTTGATCATCGCGTCGCCTCGTCCGACGAAGTAGAGAAAGCCTTCGTCGTCGGTTCGCACCAGATCGCCCGAGAAGCACACGAGCTCCTGGGCCGTCGGCGAGTTCTCGCCGTCGTCGAGCGTGCGGAGCCGTTGTGCCGTGAGATCGGGACGACCCCAGTAGCCCAGCGAGACCGTCGGGCCGCGATGGACCAACTCGCCGACCTCCCCGGGGTCACAACGTGTACCGTCGGGGCGGAGCACGAGGATCTCGGTGTTCGGGATCGCCTTGCCCATCGAATCGGGGCGTCGGTCGAGTTCCGCCGGGTCCAGGTAGGTCGAGCGGAATGCCTCGGTCAGTCCGTACATCAGGAAGATCTGGGTGTGAGGCAGGGCTTGTCGGAGCTGTTCGAGGATCGACGCCGGCATGTGTCCACCCGTGTTGGTGATGTACCGCAAGCTCGACATGTCGCTCTGGACGAGTCCTGATCGCGGATGCACGAGGAGGTGCCACAGCGTGGGGACGCCGGCGAGCGCAGTGACCCGCTCGCTTTCGATCGCGTTGACGATCTCGCGCCCGAACGTGAACGACATCGGGAGAATGGTCGCACCTTGATCGAACGCGGTGATCAATTGGTTCAATCCGGCATCGAAGCTGAAGGGGAGCACGCCGAGGATCCGGTCGTCGGACCGAATGCCGAGATAGTCGGACACGATCGCCGATCCGGCGAGGACCTGTTCGTGGCTGATCATGACGCCCTTTGGCCTGCCCGTCGACCCGGAGGTGTACATCAGCCCGGCAAGGTCGCGGCCGATCGCGACGTCTGTGAGTGAGCTCGCGGTGTGCGCCGCGACCTCGTCGAGGTCGACGGCCGGTAGCGCTGCGCTGAAGGCCGCGGCCGAACCATCACACATGACGATGGAGGACAGTGGCGTCAGGTCGACGTCTGCTTCGATGAGGGAGGTGAGCCGCTCGCGCACGGTGATGAGGACCGACATGCCGCAGTCGGCGATGATGTGGCCGACCTGATCCGGGAAGAGCCCGACATGGATCGGGACGAATACTCCGCCCGCTTCACTCGCAGCAAAGATCGAGATCGCCTGGTCGATCCCTGCTTCCAGCAGCACACCGACGCGACCGCCGCGTCGGAGGCCTGCGGAGCGCAGGCCACTCGCCAACGCGGTACAGGCGGTGGCCGCTTCGCCGTACGTTCGGCGCTCCGACCCCGCAACGATGGCTTCCTGAGAGTGATCGCGTGCAGCGCTGGCCTGCAGCAGATGATGCAGCAGGTAGTTCATGCGGCGGGGCACGTCACCTACGAACGCTTGCTGTCGACGAGTTGCGAGATGGAGTCCACCGTCTCGAAGTGCTCGGCGGTCAACTCGTCGTCGTCGATCATGATGTCGAACTTCTCCTCGACGAACATCACGATGTCGAGCATGCCGAGGGAGTCGACAGCGCCGGACTCGAGGAGCGAGTCGCCGGTGGCGAGATCGTCGGGCAGTGCTGGGAAGCGTTGCGTCACGAACGAGGTGACAACGGCAGTCGTCGACGCGTCATCTGGCGTCGTCGAGTCCGGGTCGGTCATGTCGGGCGATGGGTGATTCATTCTGTCCTCCGTGTGACCAATCGGCCGGCGGCTCTCTTCACTTGACGCATTCTCCACAGCGCGATCTGAACGGCCTGCCGAGCCTGGTAGGCGCGGGTGGGGGGCAGGCTCTTCGGAACGGTCGTGATGTCGAGCAACATCACCTCGGAGTAGAGGTTGTCGATCTGCTCGGGGTTGAGGTTGCCGGGATTGGCGACGAGTGCGACGGTCCGATCCGGGAGTAGCCGTGCGCAGGTGGCTCCACGTGACCAGGTGAAACGATTGCCGGCGAAGACGGTGCTCACACCCTCGGTCGTCTGCATCGTCGCCACGATCCCGTCGGCATGCTCGACGAAGAGTTCTGGATTGCTGACGTGGTCGATACGGAGGTACGGGCGTCGGTGGATGGTGCTCTTGCTCGCGACGATCAGGCAGGCGGCGTCGCCGTCTCTTGCGACGTACCACCGGCACGTCGGGATCCACTGGTGATCGCTGACGATCTGCCGTTCGGTGGGGCCGAGCGCCCCGAGGACTCCGAGATGGCCCGGCGTGACGGTGAGTGTCGACGACTGTTTGGTCTCCGGTTCGAACAGGCGTGTCGATGTTTCCAGTTCCTGGAAGCCGAGCCGTAGCGAGATGCGTTCGGCCTCGACGGACGGGCTGAAGTCGGTCACGACGTGACCGTCGAGCCGGAGCGGAGGTCGCATCATCGCCAGGCTCGATCCACGGTGCTCGGGCTCGACATACCACGTGGTCAAGTTGCAGAAGCGAAAAGGTTCCCCATCGATGTGACGGTCGACGGTGACTGCACCGAGAAACCCGACGGCTCGATCATCTTCGTGCAGGATCCAACCGGGTGACGTCTCCGGATCGGACCAGGGCGGCGCGAGGAGGCCGACCACCTCGCTCGCGCTGAATCCGAACAGGTCCCCGATGAGATCGTGGACGAGATCGAACGTGGATGCGTCAATAGAAACAAGGTCAGGCATGGTGGGTCCCCTCGCTCGGCGGTCGTGATTGTTGAAACCAGACCGAGGGCCGTGGCGACGGGAACCATCGAGCGAGCACTGGATGAAACCTGCTCGCTGTCAGTACATCGCTTCGGTCGAACCGTACTCGCACAACATGTCTGACGCAATCAGAATCGGCCTCCTGTACCGGTGTTCTCAGGGGTCGGGGTCGGCTTAGTTACGCTGACGGGATGGCCCCCCGCCTCTCGGTCACGATCCTCAACTACAACTACGGTCACTATCTCGCAGAATGCATCGACTCGATCCTCGCCCAGACCTTCGAGGACTTCGAATTGTTCGTCATCGACGACTGCTCATCGGACGGATCGGTCGAGCTGATCACGAGCTACTCGGACCCGCGGGTCCGCCCGATCATCCACGAGCAGAATCTCGGATTCCTCGGATCGTTGGTCCAGGGCACCGAGGAGTTGTCGACCGGTGAGTATGTGGCCGTGGTCTCCGCCGACGACTTCGTCGTCCGTCCCGATGCGTTCGAGCGTCAGGTCGCGATGCTCGACGAGCACCCAGATGTCGGCTATTGCTTCACCGGGTTCGAGATCATCCGGCCCGGGGAGAGCACACAGCACGCCTCGTTCGAACACGACACCGTGCTCGGACCAGAGGCCGCGTTCGACGAGATACTGATGGCACGCGGGGTGTGGCCGGCGCACTCCGGAACGGTGATTCGTCGCTCGTCCTACGATGCGGTCGGTGGGTATCGCCGAGACATCTCGATGCCGGTTGATCTCGCCCTGTGGTTCGACCTGAGCCGGACGGGTGGGCTGGCCTACGCCGCAGTTTGTGGGCATTCGTGGCGGCTCCACGGTGACCAGATGACGACGTCCAAGACGCAGCTGAACCTGCGCGAGATCGCCCAGGTCGTCACCGAGGCCTGCGAGCAAGGTGAGCGGGCTGGGTTCGGGACCGGAGGACTCACACGGCGCGCGATCGGAGCACACTTCGGAGCGTTCGCCGTGACCGAGGCCTACGGGGGGTCCCGACGCGAAGCTCTTCGCCGGTGTTGGGCGGCGGTTCGGGAATGCCCGGTGCCTGCGCTCACGTCGAAGCGGATCTGGGTCGCATGCGTTCGCGCGCTCCTCGGTGAGCGCTTGACGGGGGCGATCGCAGGAGTGCTGCGCGTTCCTCGCAGCATCGCCCGGAGTTCGAGCTGACCGGTCGAGTCAGCTCCACTCCTCCCAGCGGTCATAGGCGCCGTGCAGCGCAGCCGTGAAGCGGCGATCGCTGTCGACCGACGTGATAAACGTTCGAGGAATCGTCCCGGCCGGACGTTTGTCTTCCGACTGGGCGTACACGTGGTGGTAGCCGGCGGAGTGGGCCATCGCCGTCAGTTCGTCGCTCCAGGTCGCAGCGACACCGAACGGGATCGCGAACGAGTCGACCACCGTGCCCAGTTCCTCGCTGATGCGTCGGCCGGACTCCACCATCTCGCGGCGAGCATCGTCGTCGGTGATGCTGCTGAAGTCGGGGTGGCTCAGCGAGTGGCTGCCGATCTCCACCCCGGCGTCCGCGAGTTCGCGGACGCCCGACCAGCTGAGGGTCTTGTCGCGTTGCCACTGGTGGTCGTGGTCGAGCCACGACGTCACCACGAAACATGTGGCGGGTACGTCGAATTCGTGCAGGATCGGAACCGCTGTCTCGAGGACGCTGCGAAGACCGTCGTCGAAGGTGATCGCCAGATCCTTCGCTGAGCCGCCGCCAGTCGCCGCGTCGGCAGCGGGCACGAATCGATGACCCTGCGACAGCGCCAGGTCGAGCTGCCGGCGGAATCGATCGGCGGTGACGTCGTTGACGCCGTATTCGGGTTGGCCCACCGAGTGGTAGCAGAGGATCCTGGTCCGTGCTGATGGCTCGCCGGGGCGGAGCGCGAGCGCTGTCCGCTCAGCCAGGAGCCGTGCGTGTGCAACACGTTCCCGCGTGATGCCCAGGCGTCGCCGGAGTTGGGTGATCATGGCGCCATCCTCGCGCGTGTCCGATCGGTGATCGGGCTGACGGTCATGTTGCGTCGGTTCCCATCAGGGTGTCGGCGATCTCTCGCGCGGTGTCGGCGTCGTCGGCCCAGTGAACATTCGGGAACCGCTGGGTCGAGTAGTCGAACACAGCACGATTCTTGCCGAACTTGTCCGGGAGGAGCACCACCTGCTGGCCGATCATCACAGCGAGCACGTGGGGATGCATCCGGTCGGTCACGAGCACGTGCCGAGTGCTCAGAACGTCGACGCCGTAGTCGACGAGACGACTTGATGCCCAGCCGTATCCACGACTGATCGAGGCATTGACGAGGCGTCCCAACCGCCCGCCGACCGAGCGACTCCCACGGAGACGCGACAGCAGCCCCGTGGTGCGGAGCGCGAGATACGTGGTTCGATGGATCGGCTCGTAGATCTCCGGCCAGTCGAAGGTCTCGATGCTCGGGCCGTCCGCGGCGAGACGCTCGGCATCGTTGCGGGCGAGCCACCCGATACCGGATTCGCCGATCTTCGACTCGCGTGCGCCGAGCCGGAACGCCGAATCGTGTGAGAGACGGACCTGCACCTCTCCGTCGTAGAGCGACTCGAGTTGTTCAGCACTGCTCGGATCTCGAGCGAGGATCGAGACGTCGGGGTGGCCGTCGAAGACGTGACGAGCGGCTTCCCGATCATCGTCGTCGATGAACAACGTCGTCGACGTGAGTTGCACGATCCGGTTCTGCGGGCACTCTGCCGCGACCCGCCGCTTGGCCTCTCGATGATCCGGCCACAGGCTCGACATCGTCACCCCACCGAGGAACAGCACCGGATCGTCTCCGATCGCGCGGCGCATCGCGGGGATGTCGAGGTTCCCGGCATGGGCCGAGTAGCCGACCCGGACATCTCGCTCGGCGAGGTAGCGGGTGATCGCCAGCCACATCATGTGGTTCCCGACGTTCCCGTCGAACGGGAACATCAGCAACGCCACCGACTTCGGCCGACCGATGACCTCATCCAGATCGGCGTCGATGCTGCGGCGCATCTCCTCGAGTTGGGGCCGTGTCGAGACCACCGGTCGCCTCAGCGAGCGACCACGGAACGGACCGAGGCGATCACGTGATCGATGTCGGCGTCGTCCATCGTGGGGTAGAGGGGCAGGACGATGTGACGATCTTGTGCCCACTCCGAGAGTGGTAGGTCGTACTCGCCGGCATACGGAACTTCCCGGTGGGCGTTCATGATCCCGCGACGTGACGCCACGCCGAGATCCATTAACGCCTGCATGAAGGCTCGCTGTTCGACACCGTCCGGGAGCCGCACGAGATAACTCTGGTAGTTCGTGCGCGCCCACTCGGGTTCGTGTGGCGGCTCGACGCCGTCGATCTCCGAGAACGCCTCGTTGTAGCGGGCAGCGATCTCACGTCGGCGGGCGATGATCTCGGGCATCCGCTTGAGCTGCTCCCGTCCGACCGCAGCCTGGATGTCGGTCATCCGGTAGTTGAAGCCGATCACCGAATGCTCTTCGAAGATCACCTCGTTGGCGCTGTGACGGACGCGGTCGTTGACCGACATGCCGTGCTGACGCAGCAGCTTGAAGCGGGCATCGAGCTCCGGGTCGTTCGTGGTGAGCATGCCGCCGTCACCGGTACTCATCACCTTGCGGGGGTGGAAGGAGAAGCAGGCGACGTCGCCGTGTGGGCGCCCGACACGCTGCCATTCGCCGTTCCAGAGGATCTCACTGCCGATCGCGCATGCAGCATCCTCCACCAGCGGCAGTCCGTTGCGCTTCGCCACGTCGAGCAGCCCGGCGAGGTCGCAGGGGAGTCCGATCTGGTGCACGCACAGGATCGCCTTCGTGCGCGGCGTGATCGCTGCTTCGATCAGCGCCGGGTCGATGTTCTTCGTCGCTGCGTCGACATCGACGAAAACTGGCGTCGCACCGCAGTACGTGATCGAGTTCGCGGTGGCGATGTAGGAGTGGCTGACGGTGATGACCTCGTCGCCCGGCCCCACCCCCACCCCGAGCAGTGCGAGATGGAGTGCGGTCGTGCAGTTCGAGACGGCTGTGGCGTGCTCTGCCGAGGTGAAGGCGGCGAACTCCGACTCGAAGGCGGCGACCTCCGGGCCCTGCGTCACCCAGCCGGACAGGATGACGCGTTGAGCGGCATCCGCCTCTGGTTGTCCCATCACCGGCTTCGCGATCGGGACCTTCCGGATCGAGGTGTCGGTCACGTCGGGTCTCCGTTGATGCGCCACCACTCGACGAGTTCACGGAGGCCGGTGTGCAGATCGATCTGGGCCTCGAAGCCCAATCGGTCCTTGGCGGCCGAGACGTCGGCGAGACGCCGCGGCACCGGATTGACCGAGCGCTCCGGGCCGTACTCGGGGAGGAGGTCGCCACCCATCACCTCGGTGAGGGCGGCGGCGAGGTCGTTCAGGCTGGTTTCGGTGGCGCTGGCGATGTTGAAGATCTCATCGTTGGCATCGGATTGGGCGGCGAGGATGTTCGCCCGCGCGATGTCGGTCGCGTAGATGAAGTCCATCGTCTGCTTGCCGTCTCCGAAGATCAGCGGGGCTTCGCCGGCGGTGATGCGGTTCATCCAACGGATCAGCACCTCCGTGTACACGCCGACCGTGTCCATGCGGGGTCCGTAGACGTTGAAGTAGCGAAGACCGACGTACGGCAGTCCGAACATGTCGCGATACGAGCGCAGCAGACCCTCGTTGTAGACCTTGAGTGCGCCATACAACGTGCGGTTGTTGTACGGATGGTGGCGCTCGGTCGTCGGGAACGAGTCGGCGTGTCCGTAGACCGAGGCGCTCGAGGAGGCGACGACCTTGCGCGCCTCGGCCCGCATCGCCGCATCGACCACGTTGAACGTGCCGGTACCGAGCACCTCGTGGGCGAGGCGTGGGTCCTCCGCACAGTGAGTGATCCGGATCGCCGCCAGGTGGAAGACGAGATCGGCACCGTCCATCACCGCATCGACGGCATCGACATCGCGGATGTCACCTTCGACGACCTCGACCGGCCCGCGGGCCATCGCCTCGGCGAGATTCGACATGCGGCCCCGCGTGAGGTTGTCGAACACGACGATGTCGCCGTACGTCCCCTCCTCGCGACCGGCGACCAACAGGTCGACGATGTGGGATCCGATGAGACCGGCGCCACCGGTGACCACCACTTTTCCGTAGTCAGTCATACAGCTCTCCTGTGTCGGGCCGACGCGATCATCGGTTGTCACACCATGTGCGGATCGCGTCGACCACACGCTCTTGTTGCTCCGCCGTGATCTCGGGGAACATCGGGAGCGACAGCACCTCGTCGGCCGCGGACTCCGCCGCGGGGAAATCCCCGCGGCCGTGACCGAGCTCGGCGAAGGCCACCTGCAGGTGAACGGGGATCGGATAGTGGATGCCGTTGCCGATACCCACCTCGTTCAAGTGGGCTTGTAGGCCGGCTCGATCATCGGTCCGGATGGCGTAGACGTGGTAGGCGTGGCGGCGGCAGTCGAGCTGCTTCGGTGCCGCCACGTCGACGTCGGCGAGCCACTCGTCGTACCGTGTCGCGGCGGCACGACGGGCATCGGTCCAGTTCTCGATGTGGGCCATCTTCACCCTGAGTACAGCACCCTGGATGCCTTCGAGTCGGTAGTTGAAGCCTTTGAGGACGTGGTGGTACTTCTCCTCGGCACCCCAGTCGCGCAGCATGCGGACGGTTCGGGCGACCTCGTCGTCGCTGGTGGTGACCGCGCCACCTTCCCCGTAGGCACCGAGGTTCTTGCCGGGGTAGAAGCTGAAACATCCGGCGAGTCCGATCGAGCCGGCTCGTCGGCCTCGGTACTCGGCACCGTGGGCTTGCGCAGCATCCTCGATCACGGCCAGATCGTGCCTGGCAGCAACGTCCATGATCGGATCCATGTCGGCCATCTGGCCGTAGAGATGGATCGGGAGGATCGCTTTCGTGCGCTCGGTCACCGCCGCCTCGATCGCCGTCGGGTCGATCGTGAACGACACCGGGTCGATGTCGACGAACACCGGTGTGGCACGGCAGTAGTCGATCGCGGAGACCGACGCGATGAAGGTGTGCGGCGTCGTAATCACCTCGTCGCCGGCGCCGACACCTGCGGCCAGCAAGGCGAGATGGAGCGCACTCGTGCCCGAACTCGTTCCCATCGCGTGTGAGGATCCTGCATAGGGAGCGAAGAGGCCTTCGAACGCGAGCACATCGCGGCCCAGCACGAACTGGGTGCTGTCGAGCAGGGCGAGAACCGCCTCGTCGACCTCCGGCTTGATCGAGTGGTACTGGGCCTGCAGATCGACGAACGGAACGGATTGCTGCATCAGTGTGCCTCTCGCATCGGATGGACTTCGATCGGTAGGCCGCGTTGCGCCATCGATTCGTGGGCGGCTTCGAGGATGCGGACGACGCGCAGCCCGGCGCGCCCGTCGGAGAGCGGCGTCTCGCCGGTGTTGATGCAGTCGACGAAGTGCTGGGTCTCGACCGCGAGTGCCTCGATGTTGTCGAGACGCGGCGCCCACATGTCGCCGGTTCGATATCCGACGTGACGCTGGTACACGTGCTCGGCGGCTTCGTCGAGGATCACGCCCTTGTCGTAGACCTTCACCTTTTCACTCATGTCGACGTCGTCGAAGACCACCATCTTCTCGGATCCGCACAGCAGGGTCTGGCGAACCTTGACCGGGGCCAGCCAGTTGACGTGGAAGTGGGCGATCAGGTTGTCGGGGAACATGCAGGTGATGTACGCCATGTTCTCCGGCTGACCGCCGACGTGGGCGACGCCCGTCGCCGAGACGGTCACGGGGTCGGCGCCGAGCAGGTAGTCCATGATCGACAGGTCGTGGACGGCGAGATCCCACATGACGCTGACGTCGCTCTGGAACAGACCCAGATTGACCCGGACCGAGTCGTAGTAGTAGAGGCGCCCGAGATCGCCGGCCTGCACGAGATCGTGGATCTTGCGAACCGCGCTCGTGTAGATGAACGTGTGGTCGACCATGAGTGTCAACTCGCGCTCGTCGGCGATCGCGATGAGCTCCTCGCCCTCGGCGGAGGTCTTCGTGAACGGCTTCTCGACGAAGACGTGTCTGCCGGCTTCGAGACTCTGCTTGGCGAGCGGGAAGTGGGTGGTCACCGGTGTGGCGATCGCCACTGCGTTCACGGCCGGATTGGCCAGCATCTCGGTGACCGAGGTGTACGTGGAGACCGCCGGGTACAGCTTGTTGACGACGTCGAGCCGTGGCTGACTGGCGTCGCACACGGCGACGACAGCCGCTCCATCGACCTGGGCGAAGTTTCTGACGAGGTTCGGCCCCCAGTAGCCGTACCCGATGACTCCGATGCCGATCACCGCGGGGCCATTGCTTCCGCCTCGGTCGTGCTGATCGCCTCGTCCTGCGTGTCGAACCGCTCACCGCTCGCGCTGACCCATCCGACCAGTCGACCAGGGTTCCCGACGACGAGCGCGTGGTCGGGCACGTCGCGGGTGACCACGGTGCCGGAACCGATCATGGCCCATCGGCCGATCTCGACCCCTGTCACGATCACGGCATTGGCGCCGATCGCCGCGCCGTACCGCACGGTCGTCGCCCCGAGCACCCAGTCGTCGGTCGTCTTCAGCCGGCCGTCGGGGTTGATCGCCCTCGGCACCTTGTCGTTCGTGAACACCACGTGCGGTCCGATGAACACCCCATCCTCCAGGGTCACGCCCTCGTAGAGCGAGGCGTTGTTCTGGATCTTGACCCGGTCGCCGACACGCACGTCGAGATCGACGAAGCTGTTGCGCCCCAGCACGCACTCGGACCCGATGTGGGCCCCGCTGCGAATCTGTACGTGCGCCCATACCTTGCTGTGATCGCCCACGTCGACCTCATCGTCGATCTCGGCCGTCGGGTGCAGCATCGTCATCGAGTTTCCTTCCGAGTCGTTGCGACCACGCTTGTCTGACCGCTCCAAGCTAATCGGTTGCGGATCGCGCCGACTTGATCTCGTCCGCGGCGCGACCAGGCGGACAGGGACCGAGCGTCCGAGGACACGTTGCATCGGGCCGGCCACCGCCGTCTCGTACCGCCGTCTCGTCACGTCGGATCGATGTCGTCACGAAGGTCGCGGATCGTGCGGGCAGGGACACCGGCGACCAGCGTGTCAGGCGGAACGTCATGCCGAACCACAGCGCCGGCCGCCACGATCGACCCGCGCTCGATCGTCACCCCAGGCAGGATCACCGAGCGCGCGCCGAGCCAACACCCGTCACCGATCGTCACGGGCGCGTCGGTCAAGGCACCGGCTCGCCGCTCGGAGGGGCCGAGCTCGTGTGATTGTGTGAGGATCAACACGCCCTGTCCGATGGCAACGTCGTCACCGATCGTGATGGGAGCCGAAGCGTCGAAATAGCAGCCGGCATTGATCCAACCTCGATCGCCGATCCGCAATCGACGCTCTGCGGGGCCACGCCCGGCAATCCGCATCCCGCCGCCGATCACCGTTCCGACCCCGATGGACACGCCGGCAAGCCGAAAGACCGCGGCCCTCATCCGGTTCCCGAACAGATCCGGGAGCAAGTGGGAGAAGGCGCCGGCGACGATCATCCTCGGCCTCGCTCCGCCGAACTCTTCGGCCGCTACCCGCCTCCAGCGATCCAGGACCATCGGGACAATGCTACCGACCTGGCCGCGGCAGACCGAGTTTTACGTCCGGATGAGAAGATGTCCGTGGCAGACTCAACGAGGCGATGCAGCGGACGGGGGCGACGAGCGGATGAGATCCGGCAATTTCAGGGACGCGATCACGGATCTGCGCCTCGACGCTGCGCGCTGGGTGCGACCCGAAGCGATCTCCGATGTCGCCGAGGTCACACCGACGATGCTGCTCAAGTTGTTGCATCGTCATCTGCCGCTGCGCGCCATGGCGTGGTTCCGGCTGGCGGTCGCGGCGAGACGAGCCGGAATCCGAGGGGTCAGCGGTTGGGTCCAGCGTCGACTGCTCCGGGTCTATGGACTCGAACTCGCTCCCGGCACCCCAGTCGGCGGCGGCTGCTACATCGCACACCCCGTTGGCTGCGTGCTGCACGCCGAATCCATCGGCCACAACGTCACCATCGTCGGGCAGGTCACGTTCGGAACGCGATCCGACGCGCGATGGCCCCGGATCGGCGATCTGACGTACATCGGGGTGGGAGCGCGTGTGCTGGGAGGCATCGATGTCGGCGACGGAGCGGTCATCGGCGCCAACGCCGTCGTGATCGAGGACGTCGCACCGGGAGCCACGGTCGTGGGTGTGCCGGGGCGTGTGCTCACGACCGGCGCCGGGCAGGACGGCGAATGATCGCGACCGCTCGTCGCCTGGGCCGCCTCGCAGGTCTGGTTCCCATCGGCGCTGCGGCTGCGACGACAACCCTGTCCGCCTACCTGGCGGTGTCGACGGTCGTCGGGCTGCCGCGACCATCGAAACGAACGGTGGTCGGCCCCCGACGCCGGTTCCTGATCCTCGTTCCCGCGCACGACGAGGAGATCGGCATCGGCCGGATGCTCGCGTCGTGCGACTCCCTCGACTACCCGCGCGACCGCTTCGCTGTGCACGTCGTCGCCGACAACTGCACCGATCGAACCACGGAACGAGTGCGAACCGCAGGATGGGAAGCCCACGAACGTGACGATCCCGATCAGCCGGGCAAGGGACCAGCGCTCAACTGGCTGTTCGATCGGCTCGACTCCCGGGAGACGTTCGATGCGGTCGTCATCGTCGATGCCGACACATCGCTCGACCGGCAGTTCCTCACAGCGATGGACGAGGCACTCGACTCGGGCGCCGTCGTCGCACAGGGGCGTTACCTGGTCAGCGATCCCGATGCGTCGGCGGCCGCATCGTTCCGCTATGCCGCATTAGCGTGCCGCCACCACCTGCGCCCACTGGCACGCCGACGGCTCGGGGCATCGTGCGGCCTCTACGGAAACGGCATGGCATTCGAGCGAGACGTGCTCCGTCACCGCTCGTGGACCGGTCATCTCGTCGAGGACGCAGAGTTCCAGATGCAGTTGCTCCTCGACGGCCTCGTCGTGGAGTACGTCCCTGAGGCTGTGCTCCACGCCGAGATGCCGGACACGCTCGACGCCTCCGTCACGCAGAATGCACGCTGGGAACGTGGTCGTGTCGACCTGATCGGGCGATTTGTGCCAAGCTTGGCCCGTCAGTTCCCGCGAGCGAAGGGGCGACGATTGGCGGTACTCGATGGGATCATCGACCTGCTGCTGCCACCGATCTCGGTGCTGGTAGCGGCGCAGACGTTCGGCGCCGTCGCGTCGATGCCGCAGGCCGTGCTCGGCTCGCGTCGACATCGGCTGATCGTGAGGTGCCAGTTGGCCGGGCTGTCGGTCGTGGTGGCGCACACCATCGCGGGGTTGGTCGCGGTCCGGGCCCCGCTCATCCACTTCCGCAATCTCGCCGCCGCACCGCGCATCGTGGCTTGGAAGGTTGCTCTGTGGCTCCGCACCCTGTGCGGCGGATCTGAGATCTCCTGGATTCGCACCGTCCGAAACCACGAACGGACCGACAGTGGGGGCACGCAAACATGAGGGGCATGCGACCTCCTGCGGTGCTGTTCGGTATCCCCATCGCCGACCAGACGATGAGCGAGACGATCGGGACGGTCGCCGACTTCGTCCGAGACGGCCGCCGTCGAAGCACGACGCATCAGGTCGCGACGGTGAACGTCGACTTCCTGGTCAATGCGTTGGGCGACCCGCAACTCATCGAGATCCTCCAGAATGCCGATCTCTGCATCGCCGACGGGATGCCGGTGGTGTGGAGCTCTCGTCTGTTGGGCATGCCGTTGCGTGAACGCGTCGCCGGTTC
The DNA here is from genome assembly GCA_033344875.1 of Ilumatobacteraceae bacterium. Classification (NCBI taxonomy): domain Bacteria; kingdom Bacillati; phylum Actinomycetota; class Acidimicrobiia; order Acidimicrobiales; family Ilumatobacteraceae; species Ilumatobacteraceae bacterium. The sequence continues at coordinate 1,940,497 of JAWPMO010000001.1, forward strand.
CGATCTCCTGCCCCGGCTGATCAGCGAATCGGAGACGACCGGGTGGCGAATCCACGTCTTCGGTTCGACGCCCGAGGTCGCCAAGCGAGCCTCCGGCATCATCACAAGAGCACACCCCGCGGCGAGCGTCACCATCGACCCGGGTCCGATCATCCAGGACCCGACCGAGATCGATCCAGCGGTTCTGGACTCGATCGCGGCGACTGACGCCGACATCCTCTGTGTCGCCCTTGGGCACCCGAAGCAGGAACGGTTCATCGCGGCCCACCGTGATCGGCTGGGTGTACCGGTGATGATCGGTGTCGGCGGATCGCTCGACCTGTTCGTCGGGGAACGCCGACGAGCACCACGCTGGATGCAACGGACGGGCCTCGAGTGGTTGGCACGAGCGGCGCAGGAGCCGACGCGCCTGATTCCGCGATACGCCAAGGATCTCGGCGTCTTCACCCCGGCAATGCTCCGCGAGTGGTCGCGCAGTCGGAACGGCCACGCGACGCTCGGCCTGCGCGCGGCCGACGACGACCCGGTGCTCGTCATTGAACTCGGGGGTCTGCCGCCCACTCCGCAGGTGCGGCACGAGGCCTTCCATCGGGTGTCCGACGGTGCTTCGATCACCGTCACGGGCGAGGCGTGTGCGCTCGACTCGGCGTCGTTCGCCCTCCTCGTCGGACTCCTTCGCGCTGCGGCCCATCGCGGCGTGCCCGTGCTCTGGGCCGATGAGGACGTCCGCAATTCGCTCGCAGCCCTCCACGTGCCAAGTGCCCGGTTGCTCGACACGTGACGGGTCGAGTCCACCACTCTCCGGGTTGCCCCGTGCGGATTCTTGATCATTCGTCGACCGTTCCCGCTCGACAGGTACCGGTAGGCTGAAGGTGTGCTGAGCGAATCGTCCGCGGACACTCGACGACGCGCCGGTGGTCCCGCATTCTGGTTCCGTCTGACCGACAATCTGTTTCGTCGGTTGGTGTGGTTCCTGGTGCCGATCGTCATCCTCGGACTGATCGGTTTCTCGCAGGCTCGCAATACACCCGAGCTGTATCAGAGTTCGGCGACTCTCAGCACCACCGGCAACCCGCTCGTTCCGAGCCAGGATGCCGGCGGCGTATCGGCCAACTACTGGGAGTCGCAAGCCGACGCGGGTGCCCGGATGATCAACGAACGCTTGCGGACCGACAGCTTCATCACATCGATCGCCGAACAGGCGGGCCTCGGCCCGGCTGTCGACTCCGGGCTCGTCGGACTCGACGTGATCAGGACCAGCATCTGGGCCGGAGCGGGCGGGAGCTCGATCATCTCGGTCAGGGGGCAATGGAACGATCCACAGACTGCGTATCAACTCGTCGAGGGCACCGTGACGGCCTACCAGGCCTTCCTCTCCGACACGCTCGCCAACGACTCCGCCGAAGCAGAGGTCTTCTACATCGACCAGCTCGCCGCGCTGGAGATCGAGCAGCAGACGGCCTCGGACGAACTGGACGAATTCGTGGCGACACTCCCAGCCGAGGGCGGCATCACGATCCTCGACCAGATCGAGCTCGAACGACTCAGCGAAAACGTACGCTCCGTCGTCGACCGCATCGAGGAGACGCAGGAGAACATCGATCTGGCACGTCTCACGCAAGCTCAGCTCTCCACCGACGCAGGTCGTGGCTTTTCGATGATCGACCCGCCGGCCGTGCCCGACGCCCCAGTGTCGGCGCTCGTCGATCGGGCGGTCACCGCGCTCGGCTACCTGCTCCTGGGTATGGTCATCGCAGCCGCCGCCCTGGTTGTCACGACCGTCCTCGATCGGAGCGTCGCCTCACCCGCCGACCTTCTGGCGCTCGACGGCGTGTCCGTCGTCGCCACTGCTCCCCGTGCTGCGGCCCTCCTACCACGGCCCGTCCGAGGTTGGCGGGTTTGGATATGGCGGATGGGCATGATGAAAGAAGCCTCGACGTGACTTCGTCATCGACGTCGCGGAAGGGCAAGCGTCTCCAACCGGCTCGGGACGAAGCCGATCAGCACTCTCCAGCCAAGCGGAACACCACGCCGCCGCCTGCCGGCCGGCCGGTCGATGTCATCGCGTACGACGACATCCCCGCGGAGCTCGCCGAGGCCGTCCGAGCCATCATCAACCGCCACGAGCTCCGGACCGGCGAGCCGCTGCCCCGATCGATCGCAGTGACGTCCGCGACGCCGGGGGACGGCGTCACGACGGTATCTCAGACGCTTGCCAGCCTCATCGCGCAGGAGACCGGTGCCGTCGTCTGCTGGTTCGACTGCAGTTGGCTCGCTCCGCAGCCCGACGGCCTGGACATGAGCGAGCAACCCGATCTGATGGAGATCCTGGAGGATCGGTCGCGCATCGTCCCCGCGTTGCGATCGGTCCCTGACTTGCCGCAGCTCCTGTGCCTCGCCCCCCGCCCGGTGCCCGAACACCGTCGGAATTCGATCGTCCGCGCTCCCGAGTTCGAAGCGATGTTGGAGTTGCTGATCGACGAGTTCGATCACGTGATCTTCGATGTGCCTGCCATTCTCGACCAGGCCAACGGGCTCGCCCTGCTGCGACGGTGCGACGCAGCCCTGTTCGTCGTCCGCCACCGTTCGACGTCCGTGGGACAGGTCGAACGGGCGCTCACGGCCATCCAGCCAACGCCGATCCTCGGCGTGGTGCTCAATCGCTTCAAGCCGAGCGTGCCGGCGTTTCTCCGCCGCCAACTCGGCGGCTGAAGCAACGGACGATCCGTGCGGGTTCTCTTCGCCTTCCTGCTCTGCTCGTTCGTCCTCGGCGGCGCAGCACGCGGTCGACCGTTCCGTGAGCATCCGATGCTGCTCGCCGGTGTGGCGACAGTGGTCGCGGCGAGCATGTACAGCTTGCGGGTGATCCTGTGAACAACGAGGACGTAACGTTCCGGACGCGTCACAACACGCTCGTGTGGTGGACCGGGTACGTCTCAGTCGTCGTTACCGGACTCGTGATCGCGGCGTACGCCCGCCGCCAGTACGACGCACCGTTTCTCGGCCTGAGCTTGGCGATCGTCGTCGCACTCGTGCTCGGGTGGGTGATACGTCCGCTCGCGACGCTGTACACGGTGCTCTTCCTGACCGCGATCAGCGATCGGGTCACCGTCTGGTGGTTTCCGTTCGCGAAGAACCTTTCGAGCGCCGAGTCGATCTCGTACGTGGCCGACGCACTCACCGTCAGCCCGCTCGAACTCGCCCTCGGCACCGGTTTCGTCGTGTCGCTCGTACGTCGATACGCAGAAAGCGGCCGCGTGCTGCGACCGTCGCCACTGACCCGTCCGGTCGTGGTGTTCAGCGCGTTCGTAGGCTACGGATTTCTGCGCGGCATCATGCTCGGGGGCGACCTCCGGATCGCCGTGCTCGAGGGACGGGGACTCGTGTACATCGGGCTGATGTACGCGATCGTCGTGAACGAGTGCACCGAGAACGCTCACCTCCGACGCGCCGTCGCAGCCGTTCTTGCCGGCGTCCTCGTACAGGTGCTGCTGTCGCTCGAGTACCTGAACCGGATCGATCCCGCTGTCCGCTCCGATCTGGAGTCCCTGACCGAACACGGCTCCTCGCTCGGGCACAACCTCGTCATCCTGATGCTCCTCGTCTTCCTTGTACTCGGTGTCAGGGCGTGGCAGTGGCGGTGGGGGCTCACCATCGCCGTCATCCCGACGATGTACGTCTACCTTCTGTCGCAGCGACGGTCAGGTGTTGCTGCGCTGCTGGTCGCTCTCGGCCTTGTCGCCGTCGTGTTGTTCTGGCGGTCGCCTCGGCGCTTCTGGTTCGTCGTGCCCGCCGCCACTGTGCTGCTGGTCGGGTACACCTTGGCGTTCTGGAACTCTGCGTCGTCGATCGGCTTTCCGGCGCAGGCCATCAAGACCGTGGTCGCTCCAGACCAGGCGAGCGCGAAAGATCAGAGCTCCGATCTGTACCGCATGGTGGAGACGTTCAACGTCAACTTCACGATCCGGTCGAGCCCGTTGTTCGGCCTGGGATTCGGCTTGCCCTTCTACCAGCCGGTCCAGTTGCCGAACATCACGACGTTCGACCTCGCCGCGTACACGCCGCACAACTCGATCCTGTGGCTCTGGATCAAGACCGGGTTCGGCGGATTCGCGGCGATGATCTATCTGTTCGCCAAGTCATTGATGCTCGGCGCCGAACGCGTCCGACGCATGGCGCACGGGCCCGACCTGGTGGTCTCGATCGCAGCGGCGGCGTTCGTGCTGATGTTCGCCGTGTACACGTGGGTCGACATCTCGTGGGATGCCCGCAACACCGTGTTCCTCGGTCTCGCGCTCGCCATCTGCGCCCGGGCGCCCGAGCCGCGCGAGATGTCGGCCGTAGCCGAGGATCAGTCGGTCGCCGATCGGACGACGCCCTCGATGACGTCGGCGTAGCGTTCGATCGCGGCGTGCTCCTCCACCCAGTTCCGAGCCGCCTCGCCGAGTCCGTTCGATCGCGGCGGGTCGCCGAGCAGTCGCACGATCGCGGCTCGGAGTTCCTCGCTGTCGGCCGGCGACACGTACCACCCGGTCACGCCCTCGAGAATCGTGTCGTTCTGGCCCTGTGTGCGGGTACAGATCACGGCGCGCTCCATCGCCATGGCCTCGAGGATGGTGGTGATTCCTGCCTGGAAGTCGACGTCGACGAGTGGCATGACGACGAACTGTGACGCTGCATACAGCTCACGTAACGCATGTAGGTCGAACCGTTCGATCGTCACGTTGGTCGGCACGACCGTCGCTCGCGACGAGTCGGGCTGCTTGGACCAGGGGCTGGCCGCAGCGATGACGACCTCGACATCGAGCCCGTCGACGGCGGCCATCAAGGTCGGATAGTCGCGTCGTTCGAGCCCTGCGGAGCAGATCATCCGCCGCCGGGGCACGTCGACGGCCCCCAGACCGAAGAACGTGGTGTCGACCATGAACGGAGTCACGACAATCCGTGTCGGGGGTACGCCCAACTGGCGTTCGATCCACTCGGCCTGCGCCGTGCAGTAGACGACGTATCGGCCGATGAGCGGCGCGAGCCTGGCCCAGCGGAGGACGCGGGCCTTCTTCGGCACCGACAGGACATGGACGATCATCACGTGGCGGAGCCCCCCGGTTCCCAGCATCCGCATCAGCAGGGCGAGGGGGATCCCGACCTGCTCCCCGTCGGTGAGGACGACCTGGTACCGGCGTCGCCGACGGAAGACGTACCAGGCCAACAACGGGCCGGCACCGCCCAGTCGATGCAACACTCGGCCGATCCGCCCGGTGGCGGCGAGTGCGGCGGCAACGTCGACCACATCGGCGTCGACTCGGTCGGCGAGCACGCGGTAGTCGGCGCGGGGTCGACGCCCGGCCGCGACCTGTTCGTCGAGATCGTCCGGGATCGTGCCCGAGACGGTCAGCAGGACCGGACGCCGCTCACCCATCGAACCGCAACTCGATGAGGTTGATCGACCATGGCCCCAGCTCGACCTCGAGGGCACCCGACCCGAACGCGTCGTCAGTGATTACCGCCTGGGCGAACTGTTCGGCATCGGCGTTCTCGCCGACGTGTGCGGTCACCCGCATGGTGCCGTCGGCGGCAGGGGCCCCCTCCAAGACAATCGGCACCGAGGTCACGTCGTCACTGAAGTGGATCGCGATGAGCGCGAGCGTGCCGTCAGCGCGCTGCGTCGCGTAGACCTCGACCTCGTCGCCCTGGTCGCCGCGGTCGACCTCGAGGAGCGTGGGGCCGCGGCCGGCCCACGTGGCGAGTGCATGGAACTGCGGAAATCGCACCGATCCGTCCGCGCTCACCAATCCATAGTCGGTGCCGCTCTCGGTGGTGCCGTTGGCCAGGTTCCACTGGTTCGCGATCGGCACACCGGCCGACGCCAACCGGCCGAGGGTGTCGGCGATGAACAAGGCGTTGCCGACCTTGGTCATCGTCTGGGTCGTGTCGCCCGCCTCGAACGCGACCAGGTTGTACTCCGTGATCGCCAGGGGCACGTCGTCCGGCAGCCCTTCGCGTGCATCGGCGACGACGTCCGGCCACTGCGTCGCAGCACGGCTGGCGTCGGCGATGTCCGGCGGCTGGTCGTACGCGTAGTGGTGCACGATGTAGAAGTCGATCTCACCGTCAGCGGCTTCGAGCACCTCGTTGCCCCAGTCGCCCCAACTCGACGGTTCGCGCACACCGACGGCGCCCACCTCGATCGTCGGGTCGACTGCCAACATCTCGGCACGGATGTCGAGGTAGCCGTCATGGAGTTCGTTGCCGGTCACGTACTCGGCGCCGTCGCAGGTCCAGGCCTCCTCCCACCCGAACGGGGCGCAGTCACCGCCCCCGGTCGACTGGCGGGCACCGTACACCTCGTTGCCGACCTCCCACATCGCGACGCGCACCGGCTCGGTATGGCCACCCTCGGCTCGGAGGCCCGCCCAGTCGGCCACCGTGCCCCAATCGACGCCGTTGCGATCGACGCCGATCACGGTGTCGTCGTCCCGATCGCCGTTGAAGAAGGACACCACCGCTGCCGCGCTCTGGGCGGTCTCGTTGGGCGACACCGTCCAGATCCCGTGGAGCCCGGAGGCAGACAGCAACGCGGCGAAGTCGGATGGCCGGGCCGCGCCCTCCCAGATGCATCCGTCGTCCAGGCGTCGCTCGCATGCCGACCAGCCGTACACGGTGCTCCAACTGCCTCCGGGCATCCGGATCGTGGTGGCACCCGATTCCGCGAGCGCGGTACGGAACCAGTCGGACGCCAGGGTGTCGGGACCCAGCCACGCGGGCACGTTGGTGCCGAACACCCGGTCGTCGATCGGTCGTCCCGGCGCGGTGAGATCGATCGCGAATGCTGCGGAGGATGCCTCGTCGGGAGGGGTGGGCGGTGGGCCGGCAGCGTCCCCGGACAATCTGGGGGACGGCGAGTCGGTGTCGGTTGTCTGCGCCGTGTGCTCGGTGGTCGACGCAGGACCTTGTTCGGCTGCGGGCAGTCGATCCGCACTGCAACCGACGAGCGTCGCGATGCTCACGAGCAGGGCCATGCGCCGTCGTCCTCGATAAACCGCCACCACATGCAGACAGTAGCGGTCGGTGACCCTTTCCGCTCCGACTCTGAGCAGAACTCGGAAGGGCAGTATAACGACGGCGAGAAGGGTGTTCCGGCTGTGACGACCGCCGCACTGATGGCCGGAACTGCACTGTGGGCCGGCCGGTGGGCACGACACAGCAGAGAGCGCGTCGGAGTGATATTCGCCGGCCTCTTCCTCTTCCTCGCCGCGGACGACTGGCGCCAGATCCATGAGTGGCTCGAGTGGACGACGGGCGTCGACTGGCAGGTACCGTATCCCCCGCTTGCCGCGAGTGGGGCGGTGCTGTTCGTCCTCATCTTTCGGAAACTGCCCACCGGGCCGAACCCGGCGCGCCGGCTCTGGGTGGGCGGCGGCGCGTCGATCGCCATCGCACTGCTGCTCGAACCTCTGCAGTGGGGAACCGCCGATTGGCAGGTCGACGGCTACGCCGCCATGATGGTGGTAGAGGAATTCTTCGAGATGGTGACCCCGGCCGCCTTCAGTCTGGCCCTGATCCTCGCAATCGCCGAACACGGTCTACGTGGACGACACTACCGCGATGTCCCATCTCCACGATGCGGCAATGGTGGAATGCCGCGACCCCGACTGCGAACGGGAACACGTGCGCGCGTTCCGAACCTCCGCATTTGCGCTCCCGGGATGAGTGCCTGATTCGCGTCACCGAGGCGGCGTGCACGGATGAGACGCATCGAGCCGGTTCTCTGACCGTCGACGAGGTCGTCGCCATAGTCGACGGATCGAGCGAACAACGCTTTTCCGGCACCGGCGACGAGACAGGTTCTGAACAGGTGGGCATGGCGCGTCATCCGCTGACCGGAAGGAATGATTGAGTTCCACTTCGAGCAGCGGCCAGGCGACACGCGAGCCTCAAGTGTTGTCGATCCCCGGCCGATCAAAATGTGTGCAAACTGTCAAGCGCGCGGCTCGCAATATCCGGTCCGAAATCGTAACGTAACCGTCATGAAGTCTGTCTGTGTCCGAACGACCTCCCTTCGCCGGGTCGGTGTAGCGATCGCGTTGATCGCCAGCATGATCGGCGCGCATCAGGCATCGCCGCTGGACGCAGCGGTCTCGAACGGCACGGTCACGCAGTTGCAGGTGACGGGTCGCGCCGGCATCCCGCACAACGCCAGCGCTGTCGCCATCAACCTCGCCGCCGTCGACCCCACCGAACCAGGCTTCATCACCGCCTACCCCTGCGGCACCAAACGCCCCACCGCATCCACCGTCAACCACCTCACACAAGCCGCCACCTCCAACTCCTCCATCGTCAAGATCGGCGACGACGGCAACATCTGCCTCTACACCCTCACCACCACCGACATCATCGTCGACGTCACCGGCTGGTACCCCGCCAACGCCGACTACACCCCCATCACCCCCAACCGATTCCTCGACACCCGCACCACCACATCCAACGCCGCCGGAAACACCCGACAGCTACAGGTGACGGGTCGCGCCGGCATCCCGCACAACGCCAGCGCTGTCGCCATCAACCTCGCCGCCGTCGACCCCACCGAACCAGGCTTCATCACCGCCTACCCCTGCGGCACCAAACGCCCCACCGCATCCACCGTCAACCACCTCACACAAGCCGCCACCTCCAACTCCTCCATCGTCAAGATCGGCGACGACGGCAACATCTGCCTCTACACCCTCACCACCACCGACATCATCGTCGACGTCACCGGCTGGTACCCCGCCAACGCCGACTACACCCCCATCACCCCCAACCGATTCCTCGACACCCGCACCACCACATCCAACGCCGCCGGAAACACCCGACAGCTACAGGTGACGGGTCGCGCCGGCATCCCGCACAACGCCAGCGCTGTCGCCATCAACCTCGCCGCCGTCGACCCCACCGAACCAGGCTTCATCACCGCCTACCCCTGCGGCACCAAACGCCCCACCGCATCCACCGTCAACCACCTCACACAAGCCGCCACCTCCAACTCCTCCATCGTCAAGATCGGCGACGACGGCAACATCTGCCTCTACACCCTCACCACCACCGACATCATCGTCGACGTCACCGGTTGGTACCCCGCCAACGCCGACTACACCCCCATCACCCCCAACCGATTCCTCGACACCCGCACCACCACGTCGGATCCCGCTCCCACGCGGCCGCCGACACCGGGTCCCAGCCCAGCGCCGACTCCTGATCCCACGCCGTCTCCCCCCGTCACGGTTCCTGGCCATGCGTTCTTCGAGGACTTCACGGGCAACACCGGGATGGACAACTTCGACACCGGCATGTTCCATCGTGACGACGTCCTCGTGGCCAACACACAGTGGTACGGCGACCACGACAGCAACTGCGGTGACCCGTCGACACAACGCCTGATCCACCGCAACCGGCCCGACGAATCGTTCTACATGTGCCGCGACCACATGATGACCAGCGTCGGCGACACCTCCGGCTACTCGATCGCCTGGTTCGCACCCAAACAAACATTCGAAGCAGGCACCCACACCAGCGTCTCGTGGGACGTCAACGTGACCGACCTCGGCAACCGCCAATGGTGGGAAGTCTCGATCGTCCCCGTCGGAACCCCATTCCTCGCGTCGATCGACTGGATGGCCGACACCGCCGAGATCGACTACTACGACCGACGCTCGATCGTCGTCGGCAAGGGCCCGTTCGGCAACGACGGCAACATCTACACACAAGGTGTCGATCGTGATCCGCTCGGATATTCACACGTGTGCGGCGCTGACCCCGAAGGCTGCGACTCCAAAGCGATCCGACGCACGTTCACGATCACCGACAACCGCAACGGCACCGTGACCGTCGACTACCTCGGCGACAGGTACACCTATCCCGGCGAGTTCCCCGACGAGTTCAAGGTCTACTTCAAAGACCACAGCTACACCCCCGACAAAGACGGCACCCCAGCAGGCCACACCTGGCACTGGGACACCATCCTCGTGCGCTGACAACGGTCGCTCACTGCGGCTCGGTCCTTGCCCGACATGGAAACGAAGTACACGACTTTGCGCTCTGCGTAAGTCGGCACAAATTCGTGTCTTGATATCTCAAGTTTGTGCAGTGGATTCAAGCCGAGTGGAACGACGGCGATAACAGACGGAACCGCTCCAACGAGTGGAAATACCGCACCCGCTGCTCGAAAGGATCCGCGATCCCATGAAGCGCTCACTACTCGTCGGCCTCGTTGTCGGCCTCGTCGCTCCCGTCTCCATCGGCGCCGCCGTCACGCTCGGCGCTTCGTCCCAGTCGAGTTGCTGGGACGAGTACAACAACCGAGGCACGCGGATGTACCGCACGATCGCGCCGAAGGGTGTGGACCTCGAGGACTGCACGCCTGGTCCGGGCTGCTACGTCGGCTACAACTCGAAAGGGCGGCAGAACCGGTTGTACGTGCCGCACAAGGTTGCGCCGCGTGCGGCGAACTGCGATGCCGTCACCACGACGACGGTCAGGCCGCCGACGACGGCAGCGCCCTCAACGACGGAGCCAGGAACGCCCGCTCCCGCTCGCTTCGAGACCCGACCGGTCGGAGCTGCTCTCCCCTCCGATTCCGAGTGCGCGAGCTGGGTCCGTCCGACCACCGAGATCCGCCCTGAGAACGCCGTGTACAACTCCACCCGAGGTCTCAGCGCCAACGCCACGTACCCGCGGGTGACCGGCGACTTCGTCGGCACGACCGACGAGATCATCCAGTGGACCGCCTGCAAGTGGGGGATCGACGAAGACTGGGTACGGGCCCAGCTCGTCAACGAGTCGTACTGGCACCAGACGGCGCTCGGCGACTTCAGCACCAACGCATCGGATTGCTCGCCGCGCTTCGCGATCGGCAACTATCCGCCCCAGTACGGCGGTGATCGTGAACACCGGGGCGAGTGCCCCGAGTCGGTTGGGCTCGGACAGATCCGCTGGCTCTACCACACGTCGGCGTTCGCCAAGGACAACGCCGTCAACTCGAGCGCCTACAACCTCGACTACACCTACGCCGTCTGGCGCGAGTGCTACGAGGGACGATTCGGATGGCTGAACGACGTCCAACGTGGTGCCACATACCAGGCGGGAGACGCGAAGGGCTGTCTCGGCGCATGGTTCTCGGGTCGCTGGTACACCGACGCCGCCACCGATTACATGAAGCGCTTCGATGAAACCCTCGCCCGGCGGACATGGGAGCAACCGTCGTTCAGCAGTCTCGGAACTTCGACACCGGCTCCGACGACGACGGTCAGCACGACGCCGCCCACCACGACGCCGCCCACCACCTCACCCGTCACCACGATGGCACCTGCGACGACCGCTCCGGCGACGACCGCACCGTCGACCACATCGGCCCCCACGCCCACGCCGACCACCACTACCCCACCGGCCACGACAGCACCGACGACGACCGCATCCCCGTCGGCGCCTCCATCGTCGAACGGCGGGGCCTTCGTCGAGGCGTTCAGCGGGAACACCGGCCTCGAGCGATTCGACACCGGCATGTTCCATCGCGACGACCACCTCGTCGCCCAGACGAGCTGGACCGGCGACCACGACACCAACTGCGGCGACCCATCGACCCAGCGGACCATCCGGCGCGACCGCCCCGACGAGTCGTTCTACATGTGCCGCGACCACATGATGACCAGCGTCGGCGACACCTCCGGCTACTCGATCGCCTGGTTCGCACCCAAACAAACATTCGAAGCAGGCACCCACACCAGCGTCTCGTGGGACGTCAACGTGACCGACCTCGGCAACCGCCAATGGTGGGAAGTCTCGATCGTCCCCGTCGGAACCCCATTCCTCGCGTCGATCGACTGGATGGCCGACACCGCCGAGATCGACTACTACGACCGACGCTCGATCGTCGTCGGCAAGGGCCCGTTCGGCAACGACGGCAACATCGTCACCGACGGCCAGCAGCGTGACCCGCTCGGCTGGCAACAGGTCTGCGGGGACTGGGCGGCCGATTCGGAAGGTTGCGGCTCCAAAGCCATTCGGCGTACGTTCACCGTCACCGACAACCAGAATGGCACGGTCAGCATCGACTTCCTCGGGAAGAAGTACACGTACCAGGGGACGTTCCCCGAGCAGTTCCAGGTCTATTTCAAGGATCACAACTACACGCCTGACAAGGACGGCAAGCCGGTCGGTCACACCTGGCACTGGGACAACATCGTCGTGAAGTGATGACGGCGGGGTCAGACCGCACCATGCCAGCCGGCCGCGAGGGGTAGCATCCCCATCGATGGCACAAACTCCGTCGCAGGCACGAATCAGGCGCGTCGGCTCCCTACGTCGTGTAGTCGCGCTCGGTTTGATCGCGACCCTCGGATTCGGAGCGTGCTCGTCCGGCGGCAACCCGCAGGTGGTCGACCAACGGGACATGGTCGACGAAGTCGACATCGCACAAGGAACCATCCCGTCCTCTGACGTCGCAGATCCTGCTTCGACGACACCGCCCGCGTCCTCGATCCCGAGTCCGTCGGTTCCCGACAATGCGTTCTTCGAGGACTTCACGGGCAACACCGGGATGGACAACTTCGACACCGGCATGTTCCATCGTGACGACGTCCTCGTCGCCAACACACAGTGGTACGGCGACCACGACACCAACTGCGGTGACCCGTCGACACAACGCCTGATCCACCGCGACCGGCCCGACGAATCGTTCTACATGTGCCGCGACCACATGATGACCAGCGTCGGCGACACCTCCGGCTACTCGATCGCCTGGTTCGCACCCAAACAAACATTCGAAGCAGGCACCCACACCAGCGTCTCGTGGGACGTCAACGTGACCGACCTCGGCAACCGCCAATGGTGGGAAGTCTCGATCGTCCCCGTCGGAACCCCATTCCTCGCGTCGATCGACTGGATGGCCGACACCGCCGAGATCGACTACTACGACCGACGCTCGATCGTCGTCGGCAAGGGCCCGTTCGGCAACGACGGCAACATCTACACACAAGGTGTCGATCGTGATCCGCTCGGATATTCACACGTGTGCGGCGCTGACCCCGAAGGCTGCGACTCCAAAGCGATCCGACGCACGTTCACGATCACCGACAACCGCAACGGCACCGTGACCGTCGACTACCTCGGCGACAGGTACACCTATCCCGGCGAGTTCCCCGACGAGTTCAAGGTCTACTTCAAAGACCACAGCTACACCCCCGACAAAGACGGCACCCCAGCAGGCCACACCTGGCACTGGGACACCATCTCCGTGAAGTGAACCGTCGTGCCGGTGCCCCGACGCCGGCGGTATACCCCGATATCGTCTCGGCGATGCAGCGCACGCTGGTGACGCTCAGCCCCGGGCCTCGATCGTCCATCTGCACTGTCGCGGTCGGAGTGCTCCTGTCGCTCGGTCTTGTCGGCTGCTCAGCGGGCGACGAACCCGACCTCGGCAATGCCGGCCTCGGTGAATCACCCGGCGAGGTCGGCGCAGCGGTCGTCGAAGCAGGACGGAGCTGGGGCGACGGCCGGGCGACGTGGGCGTCGCACACCGGCAGCACGACGAGCATCGTGACGACGACGGGGGTCTTCACGAAACAGGACGGACAGGCACCGGTCGGCGCAGACCGCTTCTCGAGTGCGCTGCGCGTCACGGCCGCAGCTGTCGATGCGGAAGGCGGCACCCTCGCTCTAGCGACGACGGACCAACGGATCCGCGCTGTCGACCTCGCGACCGGCGGGCTGGCAGCCGAGCAGGAGTTGCCGCTCGACATCTCCGTTCGCGACCTGGCGTACAACCACAACGGGGTGCTCGTCGCCGACACCTCGGCTGGGCCACTGGTCTGGGTTGACGGCCTCGCCGCCGAGCCGTTGCGGTTGGTGGGCGATGCCCCCGCCGGGCGCATGGCACTGCTCGCCGACGCGACGGTCGCCGCTCCCGTCCGGGCCAGCGCCGCGCTCGTGGTACTGCGTGACGGCACGCGCCGTGACTACACCCTCGACCTGGACGACGGGGCAACCGCGCTCGACGCCGATGCGTCGGCGTCGGGACGACTCGCCGTGTCGATCGGCATCGGCGAGAACCCGTTCGAACGCGAAGACCGGATCGTCGTCCTCGACCCGACGTCGTTCGAACCGCTGGCGACGATCGACGCCGGCATGCTGCTCGACGACCCGTCATGGGTTGCCACCGATGCGGCCATCGCAGCGTGGAACGGCCCCGGGCTGGCTCTCTGGTCGTACGACGGGCAGCCGATCACCACCGGCGAGACACCGACCGACCGTCCGATCGTGGCGGTGCACGAGGTCGCCGGCGCGCTGGTCAGCGCGCACAGCGACGGCACACTCGTGAGATGGCCCACCGACACCTGGTCGCCCACCGTGATCGCTCCGGGCGGCATCACCCTCGTTCACCTGAGCGTCGACGCGTCCGGCGACACACTCACGGCGGTCGACTTCTACGGTCGGGTCACCACCCGCTCCGCCGCCGACGGCGTCGTCATCACCGACGACGATCGGTTCGCTGTGGGCGAACTGACCGGTGTCGCCGTCTCTGCCGACGGGTCGCAGATCGGTGTCGCCTCGTCGACCGGCGACATTTCGGTGCTCGGTGCCGATCTCACCGAGCGCTGGTCGACGCCGGCAACCAGCGAAGGCGGCAAGGTCGACGCGATCGCGTTCGATCCATCGTCCGGCGCGGTCACCGCCGGCGTGGCCGAACGGGTGGGTGACCTCGCCTTCGACGACACGGTCGCGTTCTGGGATCCGGCGGGCGGCACCGAGCGGTTCCGGGTCGGGGGCGAGGCCGAGGACGTCGCCGGCTGTGCGTTCTACTTCAGCCGGGTGCGGTACAACGGTGACGGATCGCTCGTGGCGGTGACGTCACACGACTACTCCGTCCTCGTCCTCGACTCGACGACCGGCGAGGTCCTCCACGAACTGCCCGGCAGCACGACGGTGCTCGACCTGGCCTTCAGCCCCGACGACGACCTGCTCGTCGCCACGTACGACAACTCGGAGGTCACCGTCTGGTCGACCGGCGACTTCTCCGTCGCCGCGACCTACCAGGGCGCGATGGGCGGCTACTTCGGCATCGGCGTCCTCCCCGACAGCGCCACGATGGCCGCCACCGACATCACGGGAGCGATCTCGCTCGTCGACCTGATGACCGGTGCCGTGGTCGGCTCGCTCGATGGCGCCGACCACCGCACGTCCGCGATCGCCGTCTCGCCCGACGGCTCGTTGGTCGCGGCCCCGACCACCGACGCCGGCGTCGCCATCTGGTCGGCCAACTCCGGAAGACACCTGGCGACTGCACATGGCCACACCGCTACGGTGACGGGCCTGGCATTCGCCCCGGACGGCTCGTACCTCGTCAGCTCGTCGAGCGACGGCACGATCCGCACGTGGTCGATCGCCACGCACACCTGACGGCGAGCGAGCACCAGGCTCTCAAGCCAGGAGGCGCACCGCCAGTTCGTCGGCTGCAGGATCGGTCACCGCTCCCTCGCGACGGGCGAGCACGATCCGACGGGTGAGCAACTCCGGGCCGGCGACCGCGATCCGACCGCTCGGACCTTGCACCTCGGGTAGCACCGTCCACCCGAGACCCAGGCCGACCATGTGCCGGAGGACGTCCGGCTGGTGACTCTCTGCTGCGACCACGATCGGCGCCGAGCACGCCCGCAGCGCTGCCTCGATCTGTTGGCGGGAGTGGGAGTCGGCGGGGAAGAGCACCCACGGACCCCACCGCTGGGGATGATCGATCGACACACCCCGCGGCGCATAGATCACGAGCGGCTCTTCGAGGACCACCGTCGCACTGACACCGACCGGGAGTTCCGCCGGCTCCACACACACGACGACGTCGAGGTCACCGATCCGGAGGGAGTCGAGCAGACCGCGCGAGGGCGCAACCGTCAGATGGACGTCGACATCCGGCCGGTCGGCCCGGAACGCGGCCAGCACCGACCGAAAGTGGACGAGCGCAGCGACGTCGATCATGCCGAGCCGCACCGACCCGACCGCAGCACCACGAACCCGTTGCGACCACGCCTGCAGGTCGCCAGTCAGCGAGACGACCTGCCGTGCATGGTCGAGCACCGGTGACGCAGCCTCGCGCACGACCCTTCGCCGGCCCGCCGACCGGAAAAGATCGACGCCGACCCGTCGTTCGAGCTCGGCCAGCCCCTGCGACAGCGCCGACGGGCTGACACCGACGTCAGCCGCAGCCACGGCCCAGGTCGGGGAATCGGCGACCGCGACGAGGTACTCGAGCTGCCGGATCGAGATGTCGGGGAGCTGGCGCACCCCGCGCACGATAGTTCAGACTTTCTGAACTGTCACAGGAATCGCACAAGAACTTCTTACGATCACCGCCCATGACAGCACGACAGATCGCACCCGCCACCGGCAAGCTCGGTGTCCTCACCCCCGGCATGGGCGCCGTGGCCTCCACCTTCATCGCCGGCGTCATCGCCGCCCGCAACGGCACCGTCGCCCCGATCGGCTCGGTCAGCCAGATGGCGCACATCCGCCTCGGCACCAAGGACGAGAACCGGAACCCCCGCATCAAGGAGTTCGTGCCGCTCGCCGAACTCGACGACATCGTCTTCGGCGGCTGGGACCCGATCTCGCCGAACGCCATGGAGGCCGCCAAGACCGCCGGCGTGCTCGAAGGCGCCGACCTCGATGCCGTCTCGAAGGAGATGGAGGGCATCATCCCGATGGAGGCCGTGTTCGACCAGCGCTGGGTCAGCCGCCTCGACGGCGTCCGCGTCAAGGACATCGCCAACAAGTGGGACCAGGCGATGGCCCTGATCGACGACATCGCCAACTTCAAAGAGGAGAACGGCTGCGACCGCCTCGTGATGGTGTGGTGCGGATCGACCGAGGCGTTCCAGGAGCCGAGCGCCGTGCACGCCAGCGTGGCCTCGTTCGAGCAGGGCCTGCGCGATGACGACGACAACATCTCGCCGAGCCAGATCTACTGCTACGCCGCGCTCCAGTCCGATGTGCCGTACGCCAACGGCGCACCGAACCTCACGACCGACCTCGACTGCATGATCGAACTGTCGAAGGCTCGCAACGTGCCGATCGCCGGCAAGGACTTCAAGACCGGCCAGACGCTGATGAAGACGCTGCTCGCCCCCGGGTTCAAGGCGCGCATGCTCGGCCTGCGCGGCTGGTACTCCACGAACATCCTCGGCAACCGCGACGGCGAGGTGCTCGACGACCCGGAGAACTTCAAGACGAAGGAGGAGTCGAAGCTCGGCGTGCTGCACGGCATCCTGCAGCCCGAGGTCTACCCCGACCTGTATGGCAACGTCGACCACGTCGTGCGCATCAACTACTACCCGCCACGTGGCGACAACAAGGAGGGCTGGGACGCGATCGACATCTTCGGCTGGCTCGGCTACGAGATGCAGATCAAGGTTGACTTCCTCTGCCGCGACTCGATCCTCGCCGCTCCGATCGTGCTCGACCTCGCCCTGTTCATGGACCTCGCCCACCGCGCCGGCGAGAGCGGCGTGCAGGAGTGGCTGAGCTTCTACCTGAAGGCGCCGCAGGCCGCGGGCGACAGCCCCGCCGAGCAGGACCTCTTCATCCAGCAGACCAAGCTGAAGAACACGCTTCGCGAGTGGATGGGTGAGCAGCCCGTCACCCATTCCGAAGCAGGCTGACGCGACGGGGCCGGCGGTTCACGTCGGCGGGCACGACAGCGGATTCGCCGCACCCGCGCTTCGAGTCGCGGGCTGCGGCAGACCACAGAGCCACTTCACATTGCCGTGACGCAGAGTAGGTGCTGTTGACGCATTTACAAGACGCCGACGATCTTTACGCTCAGCGGGCACACGCAACCACTTTACGTGGCTTCTGGCCGGAAATGTACCACTCTCCAGCACAAATTCGTGGAAAACCTCACGTGAACGCTGATAAGAACGTGGGTGTCGAATCAACGATTCGACGGCGGCGGAGAGTGGAGAGGGAAAGCGGGCGCGAGAGTGGCGGAGTTCGGACTTGACAATCGAGATCGCGGTGTCGTCACGGTGGAGCGCCGTTCGCCGAACGTCGCGAACCGGCGACGAGGCGTCTATCTTGCGACACCGACCGACGCCAGGAGCACCCCAGGGGACACGGGTGCCCCGAGCCCCGACCCGACGCCGACCTCCTCGCTGCGACCCTCCGTCGCTCGGCGCCGCCTCATGGTGGCCGATGCCGCTGCTGCGGTTGTTGTTGCCGCCGCCGCAATCCGGATCATGCTCTGGCTCGACCCGATGGGCACCGCGCCGCTCGGCCGACACCTGCTCTTGACCGTCGCCAGCGTTCCGGCCTTCGCCCTGGGTGCCGTGGTGAGCCAGATGTACCGAGCCCGCGCCAACGACTCGACTGCGCGGGAATTCCAGAACATCTTGAAGACCGTGCTCATTGGCACCGTCTTCATGATCTGCCTGGCGTTCGGCGCCCAGATGAACGACCTGTCCCGGGCGTGGGTCGGCGTGATCGCCGCATCGACACTCGTCGCACTCACCATCGAGCGCTCGATCGCTCGACGGATCTTCTCCCGCCTCCGCGTCAACGGGCGCATGCGTCGCCGCATCGTGATCGTCGGTACCGACAGCCACGCCGTCCGTCTCCACCAGGTCTTCGAGCACGACGCGAGCCTTGGCTACGAGGTGATCGGCTTCGTCGGCGAGCGTGACCCGGACTTCCTCTTCCGAGACCGGGTGCTCGGCGACTTCGCCGACGTCGGGGCGGCACTGGCCGCCAACGATGCAGTCGGCGTGGTCATGTCGCCGTCGTCGATGAGCGAGAGCGAACTCAACTCGATGACGCGTGACCTCACCGACGCCGGCTACCACGTGGCCATCTCGGCCACCCTCCAAGACATCGACATCACACGCCTCCGGCCCCAGAGCGTCGACGGCCGATCGATCCTGTACGTCGAGCCGGTCGCTCGCACCGGTGCCACCGTCGTGGCCAAGCGGGTGTTCGACCTCGTGGCAGCGTCCGGCCTGTTGATCACGACCGCGCCGATCATCTTGGGGGCCATGGCAGCGATCAAGCTGACCACGCGTGGCCCGGTGCTGTTCAAGCAGACCCGGGTCGGGCTCGACGGCGACGAGTTCACCATGGTGAAGCTGCGCACGATGGTGGTCGACGCCGAAGCGCGTCTCGCCGACCTCGCCGGCCTCAACGAGGCAGACGGCCCGCTCTTCAAGATCCAACACGATCCACGTATCACCAAGGTCGGGCGCTTCCTCCGCCGCTCGTCGATCGACGAGCTCCCGCAGCTGCTCGCCGTACTCCGGGGCACGATGAGCATGGTGGGCCCGCGTCCGGCACTGCCCTGCGAAGTCCAGCAGTGGGACGACGCGACCCGCGATCGCCTGCGAGTGCTCCCCGGCCTCACCGGTCTCTGGCAAGTGTCCGGACGATCCGACGCCTCGTTTGACGCCTACAAGCGGCTCGATCTGTTCTACGTCCACAACTGGTCGATCCGCCACGACATCTCGATCTGTCTCAGAACCGTCGGCGTGGTGCTCGGGGCTCGCGGCGCTCGCTGAGCAACCTGGTCGGGGGCCTCACGAAGCTCGCGAAGATGGACACGCCCCTGACGGCGGCCGCCTGACGGTGATCGGCGACTCACCATCATCGACGGACAGCCGCGTGACCAGGCCGCCGGTCTGGACGTGGCCAGGAGCGACCCCTTCGGGCACCGTGAGCGGCAGCAAGGCGATCGCCTCGACGTCATCGTTCCGGCACCCTGACCACGGACGCTCGGAGAGGGCAAGCGGCTCGGGCGCCCATGACGCTCCCTCGCGTTGCACGCCGACACCTGAGGTTCGGGACCCCGTTCACCGGTGAGGTGCGTTCACCGGGCGACGGGTACAGCGATCGCGTCGAACGGACCCTGCATCGCCCGCCCGGTCAGGGGAAGGCGGCCCGGATCGATCAGGCGGTCTGGGTGACGCCCGAGGCCGCAACCCGGCCCCTGGACAGATGGTGCTGGTGGACCGACGTCAGGACGACCACGTCGCCGGCATCGACATCGACGCTGTCGAGGTCATCGAGCGCGGCCGCGATGCTCCGCATCGACGTGTCAGCGGAGATCACGAGCACCACGCGGTCGACCACCGCAGCGAAACCCAGGCCGATCGACGTGGCATCCATCGGCGCCGCCGGCACGAGCACGATGTCCGTCTCAGAACTCAGCGCCTCGAGCGACTCACGCGTCGACGCCCAGTACTCGCGACTTCGTTCGCCCCACGGGGCGCCCTTCCAGACTTCGACCGACATCGCGACGTCGGGTCCGGTCATCTCGATGCCTCGGGCCACTGCCAGCGCTGCGTCGGCAGGCAGGGTTCGACTCTCGACCGGGAGGAGGAGCACGACGCAACCTGCCGCCGACACCCCACTGCGCCCACGGGCGAACTTGGTGACCAAGCGGTCGTAGCCCCGCAACTCGGGCTGCCGGGAACTCCGCAAGTCGATGTATTCGACGCGGCCCACCTCGCGGATCCCCGACGCCTCGGCGTTGAAGGCACTGGCGAATCGATCGTCGGACCGATCTCGCACGAGCGCTAGGACGAGCCCGAGGAGCGTCCCCAACGCCAGACCGGAGACGACGATGACGGGTAGGCCGAGACCCGCGCGCGATACAGCGGTCGCAGGGTCGATGAGCACGCGGCCCGTGTCGACGCCGAGGTCCAACGTGGTCAGGTCGGCTTCGATGCTCGAGAGACGCTCATTGGCGCGCTGCTGCGCTTCGATGAGCACGCTGAGCCGGCTCTGGGATGCCTCATCACCCTTGGCCTCTTCGTCGTCGATCTGATCGGCGATGACGGCGATCTCACCCTGGACGTCTGACGCCAACTGATTCAGCCGTCGCACGGAATCCAGGGTGACCGAGTTGATCGCGTTGTCGCGGGTCGCCAGGAACAGATCTGCGTAGACGGTCGCGCCATCGACGGCTGCGTCCTCGTCCTCCGCTTCGAACGTGAGGAGCAAGACATCCCCCGTCGGGTTCGACACGGCGGTCGAGCGCTCCCGGACGGCGTCCAATTCGAGATCGAGAGCGTCCGCGACCTCCGTGAGCAACTCGGTCGAGCGCGCCACCGTCGCCCAGGTGTCGACGTCGAGCGTCCGGTCGCGCCCGCCGCCCGGCGAGGTCTCGTCGCCGGCGGCGATCAACAACAGGGTCGACTGCGCACGATAGAGCTCCGCCTGGGCTGCGTAGAACAGTTGTCCACCGATCGTGCCGAGGACCGCGGCCACCGCGATCACTGCCCACTGGCGCCGAAGCGCCGGCAGCAATTCGGGTTGGGGTTCATTCGCCGTCGTCGAGCGGCTGGTTGTCGATTGGTCCACCACAGTGCGGCGGATTGTAACAAGCCGGCGCTACGGCCACGTGGAACGTCCGTTCGCCAGGTCACGTTCAGTCGGCGTTTCGTTCAAGTCACGGCGGATCTGGCCGATGAACCGATGCGGCCTGGTTCTCAACCATCGACAACGGATCGTCATGAAATCGAAACATTTGACTTCCCGCCGACATAATTGACCAAGCGTCGACACAAAGACGCCCCATACTTGTGCGGGCCAGCGGACGGGCCATCGCACTGGCTCGACGGCATCGCACGTCGAGCGCCATACCAAAAGGGACGACATGTACACCGCACACTCGAATAACAGCGTCACTCCGCGCCGCAAGAGGTCCTGGGCACTCAGCCTCTTGGTCGCCACCCTGGCGATCGCCGCCGCCGGCATCGTGGTCGGGGAGGCCAACCAGGTGGCCGGCGCTCCGGACACATCCGCATACCGCCCGGTGACGCCATTCCGCGCCGGCGACACCCGGATCGATCTCGGCTTCACCCGCGTCGACGACCACACCATGCGCCTCCAGATCGCGGGCCGCAACGGTGTTCCGGCCGATGCGACGGCTGCTGCCGTCACGATCGTGGCCACCAACGGCACGGCGCCGGGGCACGCTCTGACCTACCGAGCCGGATCGACTCGACCGAACGCCTCGAACATCAACTACGAGGTCGGCGAGACCTACTCCACGGGAGCCATCGTCGAGCTCAGCGATGGCGGAGCCATCGACGTGTACACGCTCACCCCGGTCGACATCGTCATCGACGTGACCGGCGCCTTCGTTCCGGTCACCGAGTCTCGCGGCGGCCGCTTCATCGGTGTCGATCCGCTCCGGGCCCTCGACACTCGGGAGACCCGTGCGTTTTCAGCTGGTGAGACCCGTGACGTCGAGATCCCCGTCGCGTGGACGAACGCGACCGGCGCGCTCGTCACGCTGACGGTCACTCCCCCGAACGTGCCCGGATACTTCACCGCATACGCCGAGGGCCGACGTCCCGAGACCTCGACGGTCAATGTCCCGACGGCCGGCGCAACACGGGCGACGACCGCGATCGTACCGATCTCGAAGAAGAACATGAAGCTGTACTCCTCGCACGGCGGCAACGTGATCGTCGATGTGATCGGCTTCTTCACGAGCCCCTACGGCGAGATGTCGTCAGAGGGGCTGTACGTGCCGACGACCCCCACCCGTCGGATCGACACTCGTGAGAGCGGCGCCGTCAACGCCGGCACCGCACGAGCGTTCGACGTCCAGGGAGGCGTCACGGTCGGTTCGCTCGCCATGGTCGATTCCTTCGGCCCCGGTTTCGCCTCGCTCTACGCCAATGGCACCGAGCAGCCGATCACGTCCTCGATCAACGCCACCAGCGAGTCGTTCATCGCGAACATGGTCGTTTCGAGGGCATCCAGGTCGGGCGTCAGCGTGTTCTCGTCGAACACGTCGCATTACGTCTACGACCAGTTCGGCTACTTCATCGCCGACGAAGCGGCGATCGTTGCTCCCACTGCGCCGACGAAGCCCGTACCGTCCCCGCCGGGCGTCACCCCGACGCCGCCGGCACCCGCACCGTCGCCGTCGGGTTGTCATGTGTCGGAGTTGTTGGTGCCGTCGTGTGGTGTGTGGCTGGGTGCCACGACCCCGTCTCGTGACGGCTCGTTCGACTACGACCGCGGTCTCGCCGAGTACGAAAACGTCGCCCAGAACACCCCCGACATCCTCCACTTCTACAAAACCGGCGCCCAGAAGTTCCCCACCTCGTGGGAGATCGCCCAAACCGAGCGGCCCGGCAAACAACGCAGCCTGCTGCTCTACAACTGGAAACCCAGCAAATCCGACACCTGGGCCCAGATCGCCAACGGCGCCGCCGACAGCGAAATCGCCACCGTCGCCAACAGCTTGAAGAAATACCCCGACAAGCTCTTCTTGAACATCTTCCACGAACCCGAAGACAACGTCCAAGACTGGTCCGGCTCGGGCATGACCGCCGCCGACTACGGCAACATGTACCGCTACGTCGTCAACAAGCTCCGCGCCCACGGCGTCACCAACGCCGTCTACGTCTGGAACCCCATGGGCTACTACGGCTGGCGCCACTACTTCGACGACCTCTACCCCGGCCACGACTACGTCGACTGGATGTGCTACGACCCCTACGCCACCGACAACCGCTTCAACGGCTTCGGCGAACTCATCAACGACGACCGCCCCGACCTCAACTGGCCCGGCTTCTACAACTGGTCCCTCGCCAAAGCACCAGGCAAACCCCTCATGATGTGCGAATGGGGCGTCGACGTCGACGGCAACGCCGACCCCGCCTCGGTCCTCAAGGTCGACCCCAACACCATCATGGCCAAGTACCCCCACCTCAAAGCCATCGTCTACTTCAACGACAACGGCCGCTGGGACACACGCCTCACCAACACCACCACGAAAGGCAAAGCACTCGGCGACGCCTACCGCAACTTCGCCAACCAACCCATCTTCAACCAAATGACCCCCTGACCACCCACCCACCCCGCCACGAACCCACCACACCGCTACGGCGGGCGCCGACCCACTCACACCCCCGGCCACTCGCGCTTCACCACCTGTGGCTCAGATGGACGTTCAGGTATGTTGTGGTCTGGTGATGGTGGCGGACGGACTGAGGACCCAATGAGCGAGGCTCGAGCACACGTCGGTGCGAAGCGGGTTCTCATTGCGAGTTCCGCAGGCGGACACCTCGCTCAGCTTCTGCGCCTCGAGCGGTGGTCGGACCAGCACGATGTCACGTGGGTCACGTTCGAGCTTCCGGACGCCGTCAGCAACCTCGAGGGCCGCAAGGTCGTCTGGGCGTATCACCCGACCACCCGGAACATCAAGAACCTGCTTCGGAACACCTGGTTGGCCATTCGCACCGTGAGCCGGAGCCGACCGGATCTCGTCATCTCCTCTGGCGCAGCCATCGCGGTTCCGTTCTTCTGGGTCGCGAAGCTCTTCGGCGCGAAGACCGTCTACATCGAGGTCATCGACCGGTTCGACACTCGCACGATGACGGCTCGACTCGTCTCCCCCGTCACCGACCTGGTCCTGGTGCAGACACGTCCACAGCTGGAGCTCTTCCCCGGGAGCCATCTCATCGGAACGCTGCTGTGAGCGACGTGTTCGTCTCGGTCGGGACCGACCACCACCCCTTCGAACGTATGCTCGACTGGGCTGAGATGCTTCACGGCCAGTTGGGACTCGATGTACTCGTACAGCGCGGCGCGACGCCGGCACGAAACAACCTACGAAGCGTCGACTACCTCTCGCAGCCCGACCTCCGTGCGGAACTGAGTTCGACGAAATCGGTGGTCTGCCATGGCGGCCCGGGGACCATCGCGGTGGCCATGGAGCACGGTCACCGACCCGTGGTCGTACCCCGGAACCCGAGCCGCGGGGAACATGTCGACGATCACCAAATGCGATACGCCGCCGAACTCGAACGTCAGGGCGTGATCGACATCGCAAGATCGTCCGTCGATCTGATCCGCATGCTCAGCGAGCCACGGCCAGTATCTGTGCCGGACGTCAGTCGATCGACAGCGGCCGTCTCGGAGTTCGAGCGCCTCGTGGGAGATCTGCTCGCCGGCACGGCCCCGAAACGCCGGCTGCGTGATCGCGTGCTGATCCGACGCACGAAATGAGCACGATCGTCTACATCGGGGCCGTCGGTCGCAGCGGCACGACGCTTCTCGAACGAACGCTCGCCACATGTGAGCGCGCAGCGGCACTCGGCGAGCTCGTCCATCTCTGGGATCGCGGTGTCGGGCTGAACGAACCTTGCGGGTGCGGGCTGCCGTTTCATTCGTGCCCCTTCTGGCTGGAAGTCGGACGACGAGCATTCGGAGGCTGGGATCTGGTCGACCTCGACGAACTCCGACGCGACCGCCGCCGCGTCGACCGCAACCGCTACATCCCGTGGTTGATCGCCCCTCGACTGGCCCCGAGGCCGTTCCAGCAAGCCCGCAACCGACTCATCGGGACGCTCGATCAGCTCTACATCGCGATCGGTGAGGTGGCGACAGACACTGGCAACGTCGTCCTCGTCGACTCGTCGAAGCACCCGTCGTACCTGTTCCTACTCCGGGCACTGCCCTCTCACCAGCTACGACTCTTACACGTCGTCCGGGACCCACGCGGCGTTGCCCACTCGTGGACAAAACGCGTCAGCCGCCCGGAGTCGTCGGAGGACATGGAGCGACTGGGGACGGTGTCGGCGGTCGGACGTTGGACGAGCCACAACCTGCTGTTTCAACTGGCGTCCTGGCTCAGGGTGCCGACGCAGCGCCTGGCGTACGAACAGTTCACGGCCGATCCAACAGAACTGTTCCGGCGCGCGGAGGCGCTGCTGTCGGGTGGCGACTCGCTCGGTTCCGTGCCCGACCTGGCCGGCAACCTCGTCGAACTCGGCATCGATCACACCGCTTCGGGTAACCCGATGCGGTTCAGATCCGGAAACTTGACGATCCGTTCCGATCAGGCGTGGCGTTCCAGCTTGCCCAGCGGGTCGCGTCGAGTGATCGAGCTGCTGACCACTCCCCTCCGCCAGTGGTATGCCCGCTGAGACGGTCACAGGTGTCGCCGTCGGAGACACCTCCGCCAGGTCACGGCCCTCACCGGCTCAGCCCTTTCGCGGCCGGTCGAGACCTCGGTCGGTCTGGCTCCGCCCCGGATGGATCGTCTTCGGACTGTTCACACTGAACCCGCTCCTCTGGGCCATGGGGTTGGGCGGCTTCATCTGGGCGGGTGCCGCCGTGCCCCTCTGGGTCTGGATCGCACTTCGACCGCCTCTTCGTTGGCCGCCTTCCGTCTGGCTGTTCGCCGTCTACGTGGGCTGGGCAGCGTTCTCGGTCATCAGCGTCGACCGGTTCACTCGGCTCATTGTGTTCGGCATGCGATACGCGGAGTACCTCGCTGCATTGGGGTTGGCGATCTACGTCTACAACGAGTCTCGGGTCAGTCGGCGCCAGTTCATCGACTGGATAGCAATGCTCTGGGTGTGGGCGATCGTCGGCGGGTACTTCGGACTGTTCTTCCCCAACGTGCGACTGACGAAGACTCCTGTCAGTCTCGTCCTCCCCGATTCGATCGCCAACGACGAGTTCATCGCAAGTCTTGCCAAGCCCCGGTTGGCCCAAGTGCAGAACCTCTTCGGCATCGACATTCCGCGTCCCTCGACGTTGTTCGCCTTTACCAACGAATGGGGAGGCGCGGTCGGTCTGCTGACCCCGTTCTTCATTGCCGCCACGCTGTACTCGGACGATCCCCGCCGACAACGTCTCGGCATTGTGGGCTTGCTGGTCGCCATACCTCCCATGGTCCTGTCTCTGAATCGCGGACTCTGGATCAGTACCGGCGTGATCTTTGCAACAGTCGCTGTCCGGAGCTTTCTCGTCGGTCGGACGGGACCGCTGAGGCTTCTCGCAGCGAGCGTTGCCATCCTGGCCGCGCTTGTTGCCCTCACGCCGATCGGTGACGTCGTCGCCGGTCGGCTGAGCGAGTCGGACGCCGGCGCCCGGGCCGGGATCTACCAGGAGGCCTGGGAGGGAGCCAAGCAGTCTCCCATCGTGGGTTGGGGTGGAACCCGACCTTCGATCAATCCGTTCTCGCCGGCCGTCGGAACGCACGGCCACATCTGGTATGCAATGTTCGCGCATGGGCTTGTCGGACTCGCTCTGTACCTTGTGTTCCTCAGCGGAGCGATGTGGAGAGCGGTGATGCGGACGGATCCCATATCCATCATGTTGGCGAGCGTCGTGTTCGTGGCCGCCGTGCAGATGATCTTCTACAACATGTTCCCGGCGCCGCTCCCCATCATCCTGACCGCGATCGGTCTGCTGTACCGGAGCGACCAGGCCCTCGAGGGCCCCAACACCGACCGACCCCGACGATCCCGGAGGCCTCATGTGCCCGCCCTCGACGAACGGTGACACCGTGAGCCTGGATGCGGTAGCAGTACTGTGGCCCGACGAGGTGGGGCAGCCGACCGGTAGCGGCCCCACCCGTTCGCAGCGGCTCGTCGCCCTGCCCGACTCCGCACGACCCCGACAGCTCCACCCATGGCACTGGGCGAGCATTCGGGCGACCGCCTCGCGCCGCAGCGATGATCGGCCTCGCTCCCGAATCTGGCGCGACACGGCCGGCTTGGCCGGTCTCCTCAGCATCGGGGCGCTGGCCTCGCGTCGTCGGTTGCAGGTCCGTGACGACGACAGTCTGGTCGCCCACATCGCGGAGGTCCTCGGACTCGGAGAACCCCTTGCGACGGTCTTGTGTGGGCCCGAACGGGCGAACCAGAAGCCGGTCGTTCAGCTGTACGACCGGCGCGGGAAGACCTTGATGTACGTCAAGGTCGCCTGGAGCGACCTCACCCGTCGGCTGCTCCGGTCAGAACTCCATGCCCTGACGCATCTCGCTCGGACGTCCACACGCGGCTTCGCCGTTCCTGAAGTCGTGGCGACCGGCGACTTCGGTGCGGCGACATGGCTGGCGCTCACTCCCGTGAGCACCCTTCATCACCGGCCGCCGACGCTCGACGCGCACGATGAACTCGCCCGGCTCATCCAAGCGACCGGTGTGACCTCCGCCGATTCGACCGAGAAGTCGAAGTTTGTCGAACTGCTTCGACGAGAGACGATGTCGTTGCGTCTCACCGGCCCGGCGGTGGCACAGTTGACGGCACAGCACGCCGATCGGGCGTTGAAATGTGGCGCGAGCCACGGCGACTTCGTCCCCTGGAACATCCTGTCCGGAGCCCCCGAGGCCGCCGTGTGGGACTGGGAGCGCTACCGCCTCGAGGCCCCCGCCGGTTTCGACCGATTCCATTTCCGCGTGCAGACAGGCATGCACCGTCGACAGCAAGCGCTACCGGATGTCCTGAGTGACGTTCGGACGAACTTGGACGAGATCGTGCCCGAACTCGATCCCATCGATCGACATGTTCATTTCGACTGGTACGTTGCCGATCTGCTCGGTCGCTACGAACGGGACGGCGGCGCACACCCATCAGCCCAATTGGCGACGTGGACGAACATGCTTCACCAGGCCCTCCAGACACGACTCGAGACATCATGAACACGTTCAAGAAACGAGCCCGACAGACCGCCGCCGAACTCGGTCGTCAACTGACCGCTCCCATCGGGATCGCGACCTCGACGTGGCGAATGTTGCCGGACTTCCTCATCGTCGGCGCTCAGCGAGCGGGCACCACTTCGCTCTACAAGTACCTCACGCAGCATCCTGACGTCGGTTCGGTCCGTCTGGGTAAAGGGGTTCACTATTTCGACACGAACGCCGACAAGTCGCTCGCATGGTATCGGTCACACTTTCCGCTCCGCCCGGGAGTCGTGCCGTTCGGGCAGCGCCCGACTCACGTCGGCGAGGGCGCGCCGTACTATCTCTTTCATCCGGAGTGCGCGTCCCGGATCAACACCACCCTTCCATCGGCGAAGATCATCGCAATACTTCGAGATCCGATCGAGCGGGCTCATTCTCATTGGGCCCACGAAACGGCTCGAGGATTCGAGGACCTCTCCTTCGAACGAGCGCTCGACGCAGAGGAGGAGCGCTTGGAAGGTCAAGCGCAGCTCCTCTCCGAGCCGACCGGCTACAGTTTCCACCACCAACACCACTCGTATGTGGCGCGTGGCCAGTACGCCGAACAGGTCACACGTCTTCGAGACGTCTTCGGTGA
This sequence comes from Ilumatobacteraceae bacterium, assembly GCA_033344875.1. Classification (NCBI taxonomy): domain Bacteria; kingdom Bacillati; phylum Actinomycetota; class Acidimicrobiia; order Acidimicrobiales; family Ilumatobacteraceae; species Ilumatobacteraceae bacterium. Next base: position 1,969,581 of record JAWPMO010000001.1, read on the forward strand.
AGATCGAGTTCTGATCCTGTCGTCGAACGAACTCTTCACCGAGCCCTCCGAGGCCTACTCCAAGACACTGGAATTTCTCGGTTTGAGCCCGTTCTCCGCCCAATTCAGGGTGCACAACGCTCGCACCTACGAGGGTATCGAGCCGGCTACCGAACAACGGCTCGCCAGACTGTTCGACGAGTCGAACGAACGGCTCGTGGAGATGCTCGGAGCCGAGTTCGACTTCCGTCGTGGCTGACGGCCTCACAGGCCTCGGGAGGCGAAGCGCCCTCGCCCTCGTCTCGGCAGGGATCAGCGGGGTGGCGACCATCGCCACCCTGCTCATCGTCAGTTGGACATTGACGAGATCGGACGCCGGTCAGTTCTTCGTCGCCGCATCGGTCTTCGCAATCGTTCAGGCACTGAGTTCCTTCGGTGCAGAAACCGCGCTGCAGTACTTCGTGCCGACGATGTCCCCGTCGGCGGCTCGCCGAATGATCGGCATCGTGGTGGGATGGTCTGCGTTGGCGGGGACCCTGCTCGCCGCTGCCGTCTGGTGGCTGGCCGGCCCGGTCGGACGCCTCCTCTCGGAGTCGGACGCGGGCGAGTCGAACACGGCGTCGGTGATCCGTGTCATCGCCCTCACCCTGCCCTTTGCCGGACTCTACGAAATCACGCTCGGAGCGCTGCAAGCGCGCGACGAGGTGCTGGTCGCGATGGTGCTCGACCGCATCATCCGGCCAACCGTTCAGATCGGGGGAATGATCGCTGCTGGGCTGCACTTTGCGTCAGCGCGCTCCGTGACGCTCGCGTGGGCTGTCCCTCATGTGTTGGTCGTCATCGTGGCACTCGGCCTGCTGACGCGAACTCACGTCGAACGTCGGCGCACACCCGACGAACACGTGTCTCAATCGATGCTCTGGCGCTACACCGCCCCGCGGTCGATCGCTCGCACCGCTCAGACGCTGACACAGCGATTGGATGTTCTCATTCTCGCCGCCGTGTATCCGCTGGAGGAGTCCGGTATCTACGGAACGGTCTCACGCTGCATGATCGCCGGGGTATTCGTGGCCACGGCATTGCGTCAGACGATCCAGCCACAGCTTCGCCGCTTGGTCGTGGGGGGCGACCAGGATTCCGTTCGAGGCCTGTTTGGTCTCTCGACGACCTGGTTGGTGCTCGTGAGCTGGCCCGTCTACATCGTCATGATGACGCACGCGCCTCTGGTTCTGAGCGTCTTCGGTGACGGATATGAGCGTGGAGCGCCAGCGTTGGTCATCCTCTCGGTCGCAATGTTGTTCGCCACCTCATGTGGACTCGTCGACGTCGTGCTCCTGATGCTGGGTAAGTCCTGGCTCTCGACGGTGAACATCTTGATCGCTCTCGCGCTCAACATCGTGCTCAACCTGATCCTTGCCCCGGCGTACGGAATGGTGGGATCGGCGATCGGGTGGCTGGCCGCCATCTTGGCCACCAACCTGCTTCCCCTCCTTCAGGTGCAGCGTCACGGGTTGTCTCCGCTCGGACGTCCGCTCGCCACGGCAATTCTCGTTGCATCAGCCACGATCGCGCTTCCGATGGCGCTCACCCGGCTGATGTTCGGGACCGGTGTCGCTCCGTTCTTCGGGGTATTCGCGATCGCGCTCGTTCTCTACGGCGTCACACTGTGGAAGCTTCGAAGCCGAGTCGCTCTCGATCAGCTGATGCGAGACATCCGGAGATCCCCGAAGTCACCAGCGGTCGCCTGAGTTCAGATCCCGCGGCCCCGCCGGTGGGCCCACGCCTTGATTCGTTCGGGATTCGCGAGGCGCAGAGCCACGGCGACCGCCAAGTACGCTCGCGGCTCCAACGGACGCCGCACGAGCGTTCGAACGATGTCGCGGGCCGCCTCTCGACGGCGCCCCACCGCCGCCAGGGCAAACGAACGTTGACCGAGGATTCTGCCGTAGCCTGAGCGGCTCTCACGGAATTCCGGGTGCTTGTCGACGAGGTAGTCGAGCGCTTCGATGATCACCGGCCAGTTGCTCGAGAAGAGCGACTGACCCCAGCGCACGATCACGTACGGGGCAGGAGCGATGGCGATCGGACCGACCTTGGCTGCCCTGATGATCCAGTCGTAATCCTCGGCAAAGCTGCCAGGGATCTGTTCGTCGACGAGCCCGATCTGGTCGATCAGTGCGTGCCGCCGGACGACGACCGACGACGGGTGGGCTTCCATCACCCGCGACCGAATCAGCACGTTGAGCTCGAGGGTCGATCCCTCCGGAACCCGATCGGTGGTGCTGTCCGAGTATTGGATCCGGATCCCACTCACCGCTGCGACAACACCCGGTTCGAAGAGGGCGACTTGAGCGTTCAGCTTCCCGGGGAGCCATTCGTCATCGTCATCACAGAACGCAACGAACTCACCATCGCTGAGCGAGATCCCCGAGTTGCGCGCTCCAGCGAGACCGGGCGAGCGCGTGTTCGTCGTCACCTTGACGGAGCGTCGAGGTCCGTCCGCCGCAGGTACTGTCTCGAGTCCGGGATCGGGCTCGCTTCGATCGAAGACGATCACACATTCGATCTCACCCGCGTACTCTTGCCCGAGCGCAGCGTCGATCGCCTTCCGGAGCAGTTCCGGGCGGTTGTGCGTGGCGATCACCACCGAAATCTTGGGTGCAGCGGCGGACCCGTCCGCCGAGCTGCGACTGTCCGAGGTTCGCACCATCCCCGGGAGGCTATGGGCCCGCTCGCGCCCCAACAACCGCGTGCGACGAGCCATCGAGCAACCGTCGGTGTCGCGACGCAGCTCCGGTTGCCGCGAGACCACCACCGGGCCGGGAGTTCTCTGCGATACAGTTCGAGCGATGTTTCGGCCGAGAGCGGCGGCGGCTGCGGTGGCATTGAGCTTGATGACAAGCTGCACCCAAACCGTGATCCAGAGCGACGCGACGTCCACGACTCGAAACACGTTCGACACCGACTCCTCGGCAACCGGAACGACGGGATGTGAAGTCACCCCGCTCCTGGTGCCGACGTGTGGCGCATGGTTTGGCGTATCGTCTCCGTCCGCTGACGGCCGGTACGACTACGTTCGAGGTCTCGCCGAGTACGAGGCGCGCGTCGACGAGCGGCCCGACATCCTCCACTTCTACCAACGAGGAGGCGAACCATTTCCTGCACCTGAGCACATCGCGTTGGCCGAGCGCGCCGGCGGGCAGCCCAGCATCCTCCACTTCGCGTGGAAACCCGCCACGGACATGAGCTGGAGGCGCATTGCCGCGGGCGAAGCGGATGAGGGCATCGATCGGGTTGCGTCGGGTCTCTCGGCGTACGAACGTCAACTCTTCCTCACCATCCATCATGAGCCGGAGAATGACGTCGTGGACGACAGCACGGCGGGGATGACGGCCGACGACTACGTGGACATGTATCGACACGTTGTCGGCAAACTGCGGTCAGCCGGCGTCAACAACGTCGTCTACGTGATGAACTACATGGGCTTCGAACGGTGGGCCCCGATCGTCGATGCCCTCTACCCGGGCGACGATGTCGTCGACTGGATCGCGTATGATCCATACGCATTCGAACGCCACACCACGTTCGCCCACATGCTCAACGATCCGAACGATGCCGGCTGGCCCGGCTTCTACGAGTGGGCGACGGCCAAGATGCCCGGAACGCCGATCATGTTGGCTGAATGGGGCTTCGACCTGGCTACGAACAGCAGAGCGGCGGACATCGTTCGCGAGGCCCCTGACACGCTCCGAACGCAGTTCCCCGCCATCAAAGCACTCGTCTACTGGAACGACCGCGCCCGTTCGATCGATGCCAGGCTGAGCGGAGATGCTGCTCATGCGAACGAGTTCGCCGACGCCCTGAACGAGGTCGCATCGCACGAGTACTTCGCCATGACACCGACGCCGGGTACGCCCTAGCGATCCGCGATTCGCACCCGGCACCACCGTCCTGGTGATCCCGAGTTGTCCGAGCCGTCGAGCCGACTCGCCATGTTCGACCCTCGGCGACAGGCGCGGTCGGGTCGGCTTCCCCACTCATCTCATCGAGTCATCGACTGGTCGAACAGATGCCATCGAGCAGTCCGAGGGCAGCCGCGCATGAGCCGCTGTGGCCACAGAGTGGCACCACCGTCGAACTCGCGCTGTCGACCTGAGACGCCGCACCGAACGAGTTCTCGGACGTAGCGCCGACGAAGCCGGTCGCCCATCGTGAGCCCCGTGGACGGGGCCGCCGACTCCGCTCGGAGACCACGGTCAGGGGCAGGGTGCCCCGGGGCAGTCGCCGGCAACGCGAACTGCCGCCGCAAATGCGGCGGCAGCTGCGCGGTTCAGCGGCGGGTCACCGCAACGTTCACTCGGTCACGACGACATCGAAGAAGATCGTCTGCGACGCCCCCCACACGTCGGTCGCCATGAGCGACACCGTCTTCGTACCCGGCGCCGCGTACACGTGCACGGGGGCAGCGAGGCCGCTCGTGACCCCGTCACCGAAGTCCCACGACACCGTGAACGTGTCGCCGGCATTCGAGTCGAACGAGCCACTACTCGAGAACTGGCACGAGAGTTGCGTACACACCGTCGGGTCGGCCACCGGCGTCGGGGCGACGTTGCCGACCGGGACCGACACGTCGACGACGACATCCACACTCGCTGCTGCGCCCCAACCATCCGTTGCGGTCAGTGTGACCGTGTAGATGCCGGGAGCATCGAACGTGTGCGACGGGTACGAGGAGGTGCTCGTCGTCGTGTCACCGAAGTCCCACGACAACGAGTACGAGTCGCCGGCATCGGGCTCCGCAGTTCCGAGACTCGAGAAGTTGCATCGCAACAGCGTGCACGACGCCGCAGCGATGACCGGGGTCGGAGCCTGGTTCCCGACCGGCGTGGAGATCACGATGTCCTTCGACACCACTTGGGACGACACGCCATAGAAGTCGGTCACCGTGAGCGTGACCGTGTAGGTCCCCTCGGCCGTGTACGTCCGCGTGGGCAGCGGACCGGACCCGGACCCGTTACCGAAGCTCCACGAGTACGACAACGTCGCGACGTCCTCGTCGGTCGAATCACGCCCGTCGAACGTGCACACGTTCTCGTCGCACGAGATGCCGAAATCGGCGGCGACAGGCGGATCGTTCGGCGGGCTGGTCACGGTTGCCGTCGTGGTTCGAGGCACTTCGGTCACAGCGCCGCGCTGATCGTAGCCCCGGGCGTAGATGGTGTAGTCACCGTCGGGGATCGGCGGCGAGGTGTACGAGAAGTTCGAACCGGGCGAGCCGGGGCTCGTCAGGAACGCACCACGCCAGTTCGGCGAGCCGCTGGTGAACGCACCGCTGGAGCTCATGTACAGGCCGTCGCTGTTCTGGATCGCCACCTGTGCGCCGGCGATCTGCCGGTCGTCCTCGACCCGCCCGGTCACGATGAGCCGGGCGTCGTTGAAGACGGTGCCGGCGGGCGGTGAGAGGAGCGAGACGATCGGGGCCGTGTCGCCCGGGAACAGCTGATACCGAGCCGTGGCACCCGTCTGTGACGTGTCGATCTGACCCGACGTGTCGTAGGCGTACACCTCGACGTACCAATCACCTTCGTTGGGGAGTTCGACATCGATGCGGAACGTCACCGACGTCAGGTCGGTCGGGTTCTCCGGATCTGCCGGTTCGATCGCGGTCACCGGCAGGCGGGTTCGAGCTCCGCCGGTGGTGCCGTCTGCGAGCAGGTACAGCCCGGTGTCGAGGTCTCGGAACTCGAACCGCAGATCGGCGACGCCGAAGTCGTCGGTTGCCGTTCCCGTGAGGCTGAGCTGCAGCACGTCGAGATCGGTGATGGTGCCGGTCACGTCGAGGCGCGCATCCGGCGGCGAGTCGCCCTCGATCTCGACGTCGACGTCGAGTTCTGCTTCGAAGGTGCCCGACGTCGTGAGCCCAAGATCGTCGGTCGCTCGGATCTCGAACTCGTAACGACCCTGTTCGAGCGTGAACGGCGTCGTGTACGTCCAGTTGTAGCTCGTTCCGGAGATATCGACCGGCGAGATGCGGTGCCATCCACGGTTGAGGCCGATGCCCCAGAGGCCTGCTCTGTCGAGGTTCTCGTCGGTGATCCTGTTTCGGATCCGGATCTCCACGTCACGAAGCCCCTCGTCATCCGTTGCGATGCCGCTCAGCGTGAGGGGCGCACCGGGGGCCACGACATGGACCTCGTCGAACGGCGGATTGACGAGCACCGGCGAGGTGATCGCGACTTCGGGGCGGATCGCGGTCGCGCTGACGATCCAGGTCCGATCGGCGCTGCGCAGGTCGGACTGACCGGCGACGTCGACCGCGATGGCCTGCATCGACCACTCGCCCTCGTACGGAACGCTGACCTCGTACGACCAGGTCGCGTCGACGGCTCCGATCACGTCGGGCACCGTCGTGAAGGTGTTGTAGGCGGCACTGACGCTGCCGTCGTCCTGGATGTACCGATCCTGAGCGTCGCGGAGCGAGATCCGGATCGCCGACACGCCGACGTCATCCGAGGCGGTACCCGAGACCGTGAAGTCGAGCGTCGGCACCGTGCCGCGCGGTTCGGAGATCCCGGTGGTCGGCGTCTCGTCGTCGAGTCCGAACGTCTCGAACCGCTGGATGTCCTTGACCGGATCGCTCGTGCCGTTGTTGCCATACGCTCGTGCGAGGACCCTGATCTGCTGGTTGCCCGACACGGTGAGGTACTGCGCCCACTCGGTCGACGTCGCTCCGGGCGACGAGAGGTCGGAGACGATGATCGAGTTCCACGAGCCCCAGGTCTGCAGATCGTCCTGCAGATACCGGTTGGCGCCGTCGATGACCTCGATCTGGACCCGCTGGACGCCGCTGGTAGCCGTGGCGGTCCCGCCGATGACGAACGGTTGGTCGCTCTTCTCGACCCGACCTTCGATCGGCGAGAGAATCTTCGTCTCCGTCTGACCGACGTTGTTCAAATCGTTGAGGTCGTAGAACGCCACTCGCCCAACGTTGTAGCCGCCTTGGGTCGTCGCATCACCGCCGGTGATGAGCCCACGGGGCGTCCACAGCATCGCCTTGTTGCCCTCATAGGAGTTGGAACCGGGGTTCCACTCGATCGCCTTGCCATTGGCCGGGTCGATGGCGGCGATGTGCTCGCGGATCACGATGTCGTCACCGAGGCCGTAGCCGGCCAGACCCTGCCCTCGGCCGTAGCCGACGTTGTCGAGACCGGGCCAGGGGTCGGGCGCTGTCTGCGACTCCACGTAGTTCATGTGACCGCCGACGAACACCGCGTCATCACTGATGTCGATCGAGTAGATGCTGTCGAACATGCGGCTGATCCAGAGCGGTTCGACGAAGTCACCACCCTCGATCGGATACGCGATGGCCGTGTCGCTGATCGGCGGGCGGTCGCCGCCGGAGCCCGACCCGACCACGAAGTACTCGCCGTTGGGGGCAATGGAACCGGTGAAGATGCGGGTCACGCCGCCGACTCGTGCCAGGTTGTCGTCCCAGAGTCGGCTCCGCCACGGCAGCAGATCGTTCGTTTGCGTGTCGATCAGCGCCATGCCGTAACGGTCCTGACCGCTGACCTGGCGACCGGTGTGGACCACCAGCAGCTTGTCACGGTCCGGAGTCAGATCCATCGCCTGCACGGTCAACAGACCATCGACGCCGATGCCGCCGGAGAGGTCGTTGACGAAACTGCCGACGAGCTGCCCGGTCGTCGCGTCGACCGCTGCGAGACCGACGCGCTGAGTGTTGCGTACGGTCGTGAACTGACCGCCGACGTACACGGTTGACTCCGTGGCGGCCACCGACGTCGCCGCCGCGTTGGCGTTCGCCGAGAACGACGTGATCGTCGCTCCGGTCACCGGGTCGATCGCCGCGATCTTGCGGCGGGTGATGCCGTTCACCGTGTTGAAGCGGCCAACGACGTAGAGCCGGGAACCATCCGGAGATCTCGTGATCTCCGTGACGCTGCGGTCGAACGTCGGACGGAAGTTCGTGTCGACCAGCCCGGTGTCGATGTTGTACGCAGCCACCCAGCGCTGGTCGACCGTCGTGTTGTTGCCCGGCACGTTGTTACGAATCGAGCTGAACCCGCCGACGATGTACACACGATTGCCGATCAGTTCGAGGTCGGTGATCTCGCCGGTGCTGATCACCGGGACGTTGCGCCGAGGAACGTCCGGCGGCAACAGCTGAGCCGGAAGTGCCGGAGCGGTCACCGTGGTGGTCGAGACCAACGTGTCCTGCTCGCCGTCATCGTCGGTGACCGTGAGTTCGACGTCGTAGTCCCCGCCGAAGAGGAACGCGAACTCCGGTGTCGGGCCGGCGTCGGGCATCGACGTGCCATCGAAGATCCAGTCGTACGTGACGATCGTGCCACTCGGCTCGAAGGATGCAGCCGCATTGAACGTGCAGGACAGATCGACGCAATCGGACGTGAACGACGCCGTCGGCGGCACGTTCACGGGTTCGGTCGACGTCACGTCGACGGAGGCCTGGTCTTGCAGACCACCATCGTCGACGACCGTCACCGTCACCGTGAAGATGTCGGCCGTCGCGTACACGTGTTCCGGTGTCGGACCGGCATCGGTCTCCACCGTGCCATCGCCGTAGTCCCAATCGTACGACACGATCGAACCCACGGAATCCGTCGACGCAGACGCATCGAACGAACACGTCAGATCCACACACGTCCCAGGAGCCAACGCCGCGACCGGCGCCACGTTCTCGACAGCATTCGCCACCGACTCCGCAACCTCGGACACCGCACCATCGTCGTCGGTCACGACCAACGACACGTCGTACTCACCAGCCGCGACATACGCATGCGACTGCACGACATCACCAGCGGGCAACAGCGTCCCATCACCGAGATCCCAACTGTAGGAATCCACCGATCCGTCCGGATCGACCGACCCCGACGCATCGAACTCACACGACAAGAACGTGCAGTCCACCGTGAACGACGCCGTCGGCGGCACGTTCACGGGTTCGGTCGACGTCACGTCGACGGAGGCCTGGTCTTGCAGACCACCATCGTCGACGACCGTCACCGTCACCGTGAAGATGTCGGCCGTCGCGTACACGTGTTCCGGTGTCGGACCGGCATCGGTCTCCACCGTGCCATCGCCGTAGTCCCAATCGTACGACACGATCGAACCCACGGAATCCGTCGACGCAGACGCATCGAACGAACACGTCAGATCCACACACGTCCCAGGAGCCAACGCCGCGACCGGCGCCACGTTCTCGACAGCATTCGCCACCGACTCCGCAACCTCGGACACCGCACCATCGTCGTCGGTCACGACCAACGACACGTCGTACTCACCAGCCGCGACATACGCATGCGACTGCACGACATCACCAGCGGGCAACAGCGTCCCATCACCGAGATCCCAACTGTAGGAATCCACCGATCCGTCCGGATCGACCGACCCCGACGCATCGAACTCACACGACAAGAACGTGCAGTCCACCGTGAACGACGCCGTCGGCGGCACGTTCTCGACCAGGATCGGAGCGAGGGCGATCGTCCACGCGATGCCCTTGGTCCCCGAGGAAGTCGAGACCGCAGTCGCCCCAGGCAACTCGCCCGCTGAGGCGATGCGATCGCCGACGAGTGCGGTCACCCTGCCTCCGCCAGAACCGATCGAGGTCGCCCGAACGTCGACCTCGGCTGGCGCGGTCCAACCGGTGTTCGAACCCTTGTCGGCCCACGCGCTGAGCACGACGGTGCCGTCTTGGGCCACCGACTGCGGGGCGGTGGTCAGGGATGCCGACGATGCGCCGATCGTCGTGGCGGTCGCCGTCGTTGCCGGGAACACGCCCGAATACGCGACGAGCGTCAGTGCCGTCTTGCTGTATGCACCCAGGTCGACGGTCACCGTCGAACCCGCACTCCCGCCATCGGCGGTGGCACCGAAGACCGCCGACGACATGCTGGGCGTCGTCGCGGTTCGTCCGTCCACCTCGTAGCCGAGCAGGTCCCAGCCGGTCGGCGTGTCGATCGACTCTGTCGTGTTGGTCGACACGATGAGCACCATCTGGTCGCCGGGCTCCACTTCGGTGGGCACCGTCACCGACGGATCCAGACTGTTGAGGTTGTTCGAGCTCGACCCCCTGAACGCGGGTGCGGTTCCTGTGGGTGGCGCGCTCGGTTGTGCGACGAGCTGCGCCGGTGGCGACACAGCGCCTTCGTTGTCGGTGACGGTCAGGGTGACCGTGTAGTCGCCGGCACTGGCATAGATGTGGGTCGGGTCGACGACGTTCGCGCCCGATGCACCGTCTCCGAAGTCCCAGGTGTAGTCGACGACCGACCCGTCGGCATCGGAGGACGCTGCGGCATCGAAGGTGCACGACAGGAAGGTGCAGCCGACCGTGAACGACGCAACCGGCGTCGCGTTGGGTCCGTCGTGGGTGGTCGTGACCGTGACGCTCGCGTCGTCGTCCAATCCGTCGTCGTCGGTCACCGTCACCGTCACCGTGAAGTCGTCGGCCGCGGCGTAGACGTGCTCAGGGGCGGGCCCGGCATCGGGCATCGATGTCCCGTCGCCGAAGTCCCAGTCGAACCTCACGATCGTGCCGTCGGCGTCGAACGAAGCGCCGGCGTCGAAGGAGCAGGTCAGATCCACACAGTCACCGGTCACAGCTGCCGTCGGCGTGGCCTGGACGACGCCGACCGGAGCCAGCTCGATGGTCCACGCGATGCCCTTCGTACCGACGTCGGTCGACGTGGCGGTCACGCCGTCGACGGGCCCGGCAGCCACGACACGATCGGCCATCAATGCGGTGACTCGACCGCCGCCGGATCCGATCGACGTCGCGCGCACGTCGACGCCTTCGACGGTCCAGCCGGTGTTGGCACCCTTGTCGACCCAATAGTCGATGAGGATGGTGTCGTCCTGGCCGGCGACCAGTGCGGAGGTGGACAGCGTGTCGGAAGCCGAGTCGATCGTGGTCGCGTTCGCCGACGAGGCCGGCTGCGCACCTGCGTATCCGGCAACCGTGATCGCCGTCTTGCTGATCGTGCCCAACGACAACCCGACGGTGGCACCACCGGCGGCACCGTCGGCCGTCCGCGTGAAGACCGCCGACGTCATGTTCGGCGAGGTGATCGTGCGACCATCCAGCGCGGTACCGAGCAACGTCCAGCCGGCCGGGGTTGCGATGGCGGTGTCGGTGTTCGTCGACACGACCATCACGAGCTGATCCCCGGCCTGCACTTCGCTCGGCAGGGTGACCGATGGGCTCTGGCTGTTGACGTTGACGCTCGACGCCCCCCGGAACACCGGCGCCGCGGCGAATGCCTGCGACGTTCCGATACCCAGGGTCGTGGCGATCAACGACAGCACCACGACCAATACACGATTCCGCCTCATTTGCACTTCCGCCTTTCGGTGAACACTTGACCTCGCCAGGCCACGTTCCGGTTGAACGCGCCCCCGACGACGAGGCAGCCGCCACTCTAGGTGCCGGTTTTCGAGTTGTCGACCCCATTCTCGGTAGGCCTCATCGCGTTTCACCTGCTCAGGCCCCATAAGTGGCCGTGGCGGCGCATGCACTCTCCGTGGCAAATCGGTCTCGCTCGGGGCCCACTCAGCACGTCAGCCGTGGACCGACCCCGCCGGAGAGTTGCCTGACCTGGGGGTTCTCGTATCTCGCATCCTCAACCCTCAAGTGCAGGGTGAGGGGTCGATCTTGACAGAACTGGGCCCTGAGATGGCATAGATCGTGGCCCGCCTCGCGTTCCACACAAAAATTCTCTCGGACTGCAAAATGCTGGTCAACCAGCTTCAGGGATTCCGGGCCCGGCCCGATTCGTGGTGGTCGCCGAACATCGGCGCAGATGCGGGCGCATCACGAGATGACCACGAGGAGCCTTCACCATGACCATCGTTCGCAGGATCGGATGGGCCGCCGCGACGGCGGTCGTCATCACCACGACGGTGACCGTCGGCACGTCGTTCGGAGCGCAGCGCTCGAACAACGTCTACGGCGTGGTGTACCACGACGCCGACAACAACGGAGTACGTGGCCGGAACGAAGCCGGGATCCCCGACGTCGTCGTGACCGCCGGCGGGCGCACCACCGTGACCGGTGCCGATGGCGCGTGGAAGATGCGAGTGCCGCGGGGCTCCACCGTCGAAGTGATGACCGGCTGGTACCGATCACAGTGCGACACCACCACCTGCACGTCCGGTCCCGGTCGAGACCAGGACTTCAAGGTGGCCTACCAGGCGATCAAGGCGAAGGTGTACTCCAAGACCCGTCGCCTCGACGTCGGCCTGCTGCCGGACTGGCCGGGCGGCTATCCGATCCCCGCCACGCCGATCCCATCGAGCGCTCACGACGTCGCCGTTCGCGTCTCGTTCGTATCGCCCACCGGAACCGCTGGAACCTCGAACTGCTTCCGGACCACCACGGTCAAGAACCGGGCGTGCGCGATCGGCGACCAGCCGTCGTTCCTCGTCCAGGTCTACAACGAAGGCACCGAGCCCGTCACCGATCCCTCCGGGCACCTGGTGCTCCCGAAGGGCACCTCCATGGTGTCGCTGGAGAGCGCCGACACGAACCACCCCGCGTTGCGCACGGTCACCACGGGCACGCCCGACCCGGGAACACGCAGTATTCCGTTCGAGATCGCCGGACAGATCCCTCCGGCTGCCATGGGCGTGTACGAACTCACGCTCGTCGTGACCGATGATGCGCCACTCACCACCACCTTCCAGACCCGCGGCGCCTATCCGAACCCGGTCGGCGCTCGGATCACCTCGGTGCCGAACGACGTCGAAGGCGACCGATGCACCCAAGTGGCCGGCTGCCCATGGGGACTGACCGACAAGCAGATCTGGCCCGACAACTCGGACACCGTCGGCTTCGCGATCGTCGCCGCCGTCGACGCGGCCTCGGACACGGCAGCGACGACGACCACCGTGCCGATCGTGACGATCCCTCCTGCCACGACGACGACGATTGCGGTGACTTCCCCCACGACGCAGCCGCCGACCACCACGACGACCACCACGACGACCAGCACGACGACGACCACGACGCTCCCGATCGTGACCATTCCCCCGTCGACGACCTCCCCCACGACGACGACCACCACGACCGTGCCGGTGACGAGTCCGCCCGCGACGACCACACCGCCTGCTCCGACCGAGTGCGTCGTGTCGGATCTGTTGGTGCCGTCGTGTGGTGTGTGGCTGGGTGCCACGACCCCGTCTCGTGACGGCTCGTTCGACTACGACCGCGGTCTCGCCGAGTACGAAAACGTCGCCCAGAACACCCCCGACATCCTCCACTTCTACAAAACCGGCGCCCAGAAGTTCCCCACCTCGTGGGAGATCGCCCAAACCGAGCGGCCCGGCAAACAACGCAGCCTGCTGCTCTACAACTGGAAACCCAGCAAATCCGACACCTGGGCCCAGATCGCCAACGGCGCCGCCGACAGCGAAATCGCCACCGTCGCCAACAGCTTGAAGAAATACCCCGACAAGCTCTTCTTGAACATCTTCCACGAACCCGAAGACAACGTCCAAGACTGGTCCGGCTCGGGCATGACCGCCGCCGACTACGGCAACATGTACCGCTACGTCGTCAACAAGCTCCGCGCCCACGGCGTCACCAACGCCGTCTACGTCTGGAACCCCATGGGCTACTACGGCTGGCGCCACTACTTCGACGACCTCTACCCCGGCCACGACTACGTCGACTGGATGTGCTACGACCCCTACGCCACCGACAACCGCTTCAACGGCTTCGGCGAACTCATCAACGACGACCGCCCCGACCTCAACTGGCCCGGCTTCTACAACTGGTCCCTCACCAAAGCACCAGGCAAACCCCTCATGATGTGCGAATGGGGCGTCGACGTCGACGGCAACGCCGACCCCGCCTCGGTCCTCAAGGTCGACCCCAACACCATCATGGCCAAGTACCCCCACCTCAAAGCCCTCGTCTACTTCAACGACAACGGCCGCTGGGACACACGCCTCACCAACACCACCACCAAAGGCAAAGCACTCGGCGACGCCTACCGCAACTTCGCCAACCAACCCATCTTCAACCAAATGACCCCCTGACCACCCCCAACCACCCACCCACCCCGCCACGAACCCACCGGGCCGCTGCGGCGCGTTGCGAGCGCCCTCATGATCAGCCGTGCTGCGGGCCGACCACACCGGACTCGGTGACCACCGCGTCGAGGGTCACGTCGTGCTCCTCGGTCGGCAACTCGCCGACCATTTGGACGTCGAACCCGACCCCGATCTTCAGCGCATCGGGGCGCATCCGGGCCAGGAAGCGGTCGTACCAACCGCCTCCCTGGCCGAGTCGGTGACCGTCCGGGGTGAACCCGAGACCCGGCACGACGACGACGTCGACCGCTGCCGGATCGATCGGGTCGTCGGCATCGGGTGACGGTGACGGCGCCACCGTCGCCACCCCGTGGGCTCGACACCATTCGACGAAGTCGGCGAGATCGGGCTCGCCGGGCACGGGTTCGAACACCATCACCGTGCCCGGCGTCAAGGGGCCGACCAACTCCACGAGCGCGGCCCAGATCCGCCGGGATCGCCCGTCGTCGACCACCTCGCGACGCCGATGCCGTAGCTCGCGCCGCAACGACATCTTCACCGAGGTCGGATCGATCACGCGGCGCAATCTAGTGTCGAGACCGTGAGCGATACAGACCCTTCCCCTCAACCCGCATTCGACGCCAAGGACTTCCGCAACGTCCTCGGTCACTTCCCGACCGGCGTGACGATCGTGACCGGCACCCACGAAGGCGATCCCGTCGGTTTCACGATCGGATCGTTCACCTCGGTGTCCCTCGATCCACCGATGGTCGGATTTCTCCCGCAGACCAACAGCACGACCTGGGACGCCATGGCCAAGGACGGCTCGTTCTGCGTGAACGTCCTGTCCCGCGATCAGGCGGATCTGTGCTGGAAGTTCGCCAAGAGCGACAACGAGGGCGAGCGCTTCGACGACGTCGACTGGCACCCGGGCCCGACCGGCTCGCCGATCATCGACCGCGCCGTCGCCTGGATCGACTGCACCGTCGAAGAGGTGTACGAGATGGGCGACCACTACTTCGTGCTGGGTCGGGTCGTCGCGCTCGAGGCCGACGCCGACCACGACGGCAGCGGCCCGTTCCCCCTGCTGTTCTTCAAGGGCACACTCGGCGGTTTCGAGTCGGAAGGCTGATCGGTGCAGCCCGGCACGCCGGAGTGGTCGGGCCAGGTCGTCGAGGACATCGTCGATCCCGAGACGGTCATCGTCGATCCGCACCACCATCTCTGGCCGACGGGCGGCGCACTCCCCTACGGCACCGACGACCTCGCCGCCGACACGACCAGCGGCCACCACATCGTCGCGACCGTGTTCATCGAGTGCCGGGCGGGCTACCGACCCGACGGCCCGGAGCACCTGCGCCCGGTCGGTGAGACCGAGTTCGTCGTGGCATCGAACGAACAGCTCGTCGCCGACCACCCCGACGCACCGCCGATCGCCGGCATCGTCGCCCACGCCGACCTCAGCCTCCCGCCGACCGAACTCGACGAGGTCCTCGACGCTCACGCGGCCACCGCCGGCGACCGTTTCGTCGGCATCCGCGACGCACTCGCACGCGCGATCGAGCCCGACGCGCTGACCATCCCCGGCCGCGCCGCCGAAGGCAAGTGCACCGACGACGCGTTCCGCCGCGGCGTCGGTGAACTCGGGCGCCGCGGACTGGTCTACGACACCTGGCACTACCACCACCAGAACGCCGAACTCCTCGAACTCGCCCGAGCGGTCCCCGGCACGACGATGGTCCTCGACCACTTCGGCACACCGCTCGGCGTCGGGATGTACGCCGGCCGCCGCGACGAGATCTACGACGAGTGGGCGCAGGGCGTGTCCGACCTCGCGAGGTGCGACAACGTGGTCGCCAAACTCGGCGGGCTCGCGATGCCCGACAACGGCTTCGGATGGCACGCAGCCGATCGACCACCGACCTCCGACGAGTTCGTGACCGCACAGGCCCGCTACTACCACCACACGATCGAGGCGTTCGGCCCCGAACGGTGCATGTTCGAGAGCAACTTCCCGGTCGACCGGTTGTCGCTCTCGTACCCCGTCCTGTGGAACGCGCTCAAGAAGATCGCGGCCCGATACGACGCCGACGAACGATCGTCCATGTTCGAGGGCACCGCCCGTCGCGTCTACGGCATCTGACGCGCGATCCGACACACACGATCCGGGCACGCGGCAGGCAGACTGACGACGTGCCCACCGACCGTCGTCTCGCCACCGCCATCGGTCTCGACGTGTTCGTCGTCGTCCTGTTCGTCGCCATCGGGCGTCGAAACCACGACGGGAGTTCGGCCTTCGTCGACGTGATCGAGACCGGTGCGCCGTTCCTGATCGGCCTCGCCGTCGCCTGGCTCGCGATGCGGGCGTGGCGGCGACCGACGATGCTGCTGACCGGCATCGCCGTGTGGCCGATCACCGTCCTCGTCGGCATGATCGCCCGACGCACACTGTTCGACCGCGGCACCGCCACCTCGTTCGTCGTCGTCGCCACCGTGTTCCTCGGCGTGTTCCTCGTCGGTTGGCGAGCCGCGGCCGGGGCGCTCGACCGCCGACGGCACCGTCAGTCGTCGGGCGCTCTCACCGCGAAGTAGGCGGCGAGCAGCAGACCGATCAGCACGAACCACACGATCGAGCGGAGGACGAACCTGATCCAGCCGATCACCAACCCGAACAGCCAGATCACGACGAGCGCGACGATGACCCAGCCGATCGCCGAGGCGAGCACGGATCGTGATCGGGTCGCCATCAGGTCACGTTGGTGATCGCGCCCTTTTCGGCGCCCTGGGCGAGCCGCGCGTACTTCGCGAGGACACCGGTGGTGTAGCGCGGGGCGTTGGGGGTCCATCCCTCGCGGCGAGCGTCGAGCTCGTCATCGTCGACGAGCAGATCGAGCGACAGCGTCGGCACGTCGATCTTGATCTGGTCGCCGTCTCGCACGAATGCGATCGGGCCCCCATCGACCGCTTCGGGTGCGACGTGACCGATGCAGAAGCCCCACGTCCCACCCGAGAAGCGACCGTCGGTGATGAGCGCGACGTCGCCGCCGCGACCGGCACCCTTGAGGGCACCGGTGATCGCCAACATCTCGCGCATGCCCGGCCCGCCCTTCGGCCCCTCGTAGCGGATCACGATGACATCGCCCGGGTTGATCTCACCGGCCATGACCGCCGCCATCGCACCGTCTTCGCCGTCGAACACCCGGGCGGGGCCCACGAACGTTCGCTGCTCCTTGGACAGCCCGGCGACCTTCACGACCGAACCCCGCGGCGCGAGCGACCCGGTCAGCACGTTGAGCCCACCTTCGCTGTTGATCGGGTTGGAGATCGGGTGGACGACCGTGCCGTCGGGCGCCGGCGGGTCGATGTCGGCCAGGTTCTCGGCCATCGTCTTGCCGGTCACCGTGACCTCGTCACCGTGCAGGAGGCCCTCCTCGAGCAGATGCTTCAACACGACCGGCACGCCGCCGATCCGGTCGAGGTCGCTCATGTGGAACTTGCCGCCCGGCTTCATGTCGGCGAAGTGCGGCACCCTGCCGGCGACCTTGTTGAAGTCGTCGAGGTCGAGCTCGACGCCCGCCTCGTTCGCGATCGCCAGGAGGTGGAGGACGGCGTTGGTCGAACCACCGAGGGCGTTGGCGAGTGCCATCGCGTTCTCGAACGCGCCCTTGGTCAGGATGTCGTGCGGACGCAGACCGGTGCGGAGCATCTCGACGACGGCGGCGCCGGCACGCTGAGCGTCGTCTTCGCGACGACGATCGACCGCGGGCGGCGACGCGGACCCCGGCAGCGACAGGCCGAGCGCCTCGCCGATCGAGCTCATCGTGTTGGCGGTGAACATGCCACCGCAGGCACCTTCGCCGGGGCAGGCGTTCTTCTCGATCGCGTGCAGTTCGTCGGGGGTGATCGTGCCGGCGGCACACGCACCGATCGCCTCGAACACCGACGTGATGTCGAGGGCCTTGCCGTTGAGGTAGCCGGGCATGATCGAACCGTTGTAGACGAACACGCCGGGCAGGTCGAGCCGCGCGATCGCCATCATCATGCCGGGCATCGACTTGTCGCAGCCGCCCGTCGCGACGAGACCGTCGAGGCGTTCGCCGTGCATCACGCACTCGACCGAATCGGCGATGATCTCCCGGCTCACCAGCGAGGCGCGCATCCCTTCGTGACCCATCGAGATGCCGTCGGACACCGTGATCGTGCCGAACTCGAGGGCCACACCACCGGCGCCCCGAACGCCCTGCTTGGCCGCCTCGGTGAGACGTCGGATCGACATGTTGCACGGCGTGATCTCGTTCCACGAGGAGGCGATACCGACCTGCGGCTTCTCCCAGTCGTCGTCGGTCAGACCGACCGCTCGCAGCATCGACCGGGATGCCGCCTTCTGGATGCCGTCGGTGACGTCGCGCGAACGGGGCTTGATGTCGACGGTGGTGTCGGATGTCTCGGTCATGGCCACGAGGGTAGTGGTCGGCACCACCACCGATCCTGGTGCGGCGACCACCACCTGTCGGAGCCTCCGCGGGTTCGACGACGGCGAGTACCGTTGCCGCCGTGGCAGACATGGCGGTCGCGCACCGACCGAAGGCGGTCGGGTGATGGCAGCGATCCTCGTCGTGCTGGCGATCGGCGTTGGCGTCGCCTACGCCGTGCACGCGTACCGGCAGCACCAGAAGGCGAAGATGCGGGCCGTCGCCGAGGCGGCGGGTCTCCAGGTCGACACCTCCACGAAGAAGCCACCGGCGCTCGGTTTCGACCTGTTCGATGCGGGTAGCCGGAAAAGGGTCTCGGCTCAGATGTGGCGGGCCGGCGAGCACGACAGCGTGTTCCAGTACCAGTACACGGTGAGTTCCGGCGACAGCTCGACCACGTACCGATTCACCGCTGCACTCGTGGAGGTGCCGTTCACCGCTCCCCACCTCCGGATCGGGACCGAGAACTGGTGGTCGAAGGCGAAGCGGATCGTGGGCGTGCGCGACATCGAAGTCGAGTCGGCCCGGTTCAACGACCGCTACCACGTGCGCTGCTCCGACGAACGCTTCGCGATCTCGCTGCTCGACCCCCCGATGATCGCCTACCTGCTCTCGGAACAGAGCGGCGGCGGCACCGTGACGTTCGAGTTCCGCGACCGGTGGATGCTGTGCCACTGCGACCAGCTGAAGGTCGACGATCTGCCCGGCACCCTTGCCTGGGCGCAGTCGGTCAGGGCGCAGCTCCCCACCGTGCTCACCGAGCTGTACGGGCGCTGACGTGGAGAACTCGATCGCGATCGTCGTGACGGTGCTCGTGCTCGGCTCGGGCGCCTGGTGGGTCTCGCACACGAGACTCGTCGCCGCCCGCAACGCCGTCGACGACAGCTGGGCCGACGTCGACGCAGAGCTCGAACGCCGCCACCGGCTGATCCCGCGGCTGGTCGAGGTCGTCGGCGCCGCTGCTGCGCACGAACGGCAGCTCCTGATCGAACTCGCGAACCGCAACGACGCCGCACTCGCCGCGCCACACACCGCCGGGGCGGCCAACCTGTGGGAACCGCCGCTGGCCGACGCAGCCCGGCGCGTCGTCGCACTGCGCGAGCGGTATCCGGCGCTGAACAGTCGGCAGAACTTCCTCGATCTCCAACAGGAACTGGCCTCGACCGAGGACCGCATCGCCGCTGCCCGCCGCTTCTACAACACGCGGGTCGAGCGCCTCAACCGTCGCGTCGAGGCATTCCCGTCGTCAGTCGTGGCCGACCGACACGGGTTCGGCCGCGCCGACTTCTTCGACGGCTGAACGACCCGACGACTCGACGACCGTCTGCCACAGCGCGACCAGGCCGAGCACGGCGATGACGGCGCCGCCGAAGAAACCCGCCCGCTTGTCGAACAGTTCGCCGATCGCGCCGAGCACGACACCACCGACGACCGAGCCGAGCTCGAAGAACATCGTGAACGTGCTGAGCGCGCTGGCCCGCTCACCGTCGTCGACACGGTTGACGACGTTCGCCATCAGTGACGGGTACAGGAACGCCATGCCGACGCCGACGACGCCGGCGCCGACCCACAGCGCCCACGGTTGCGGGACGAGACTGATGAGCCCGAGCCCGACGGCGAGCGAGCTGAGCGCCACGGTGACCATGCGGTGTTCGCCGAGCCGCTCGGGCAGGCGCGCGCCGACCAGCCGCAACACCAGGCTGACGATGCTGTACACGAGGAACAGACCGGCCGAGCCCGCCAGTCCCACCGTTCGGGCGTACTCGGGGATGAACGCGGCGAACACCGAGAAGGCGGCGATCCCCGATGCCAGGACCACGCCGGGCCAGAACGCGGCACGGTGGAACATCGGCGACTTCTTGTCGGTCGGAGCCGGCGTGCTCGACCGGTCGACGCGCCGGGGCACACCGAGCACGGTGATCGCCGCGAGCCCCGAGAACCCGGCGGCGACGAGGAACGTCAGCGCGTAGCGGTCGTCGGCCAGCACCCATTCACCGATCGTGGGACCGAGACCGATGCCACCGTAGACCGCGACCGAGAAGTAGCTGGCGGCTTCGGCCCGCCGCTTGGGAGGAGCCAGGTCGGCGATCAGGGTGGCCGCACCCACGAACAGCGCTGCTTCTCCGAGCCCCATGAACGATCGGAGCACGAGGACGTGCCACAACGTGGTCGAGAGCCCGAGCAGTGCACCGCTCGCGCCGGCCACCAGTGCGCCGACCATCATGATCGCCCGTCGGCCGAAGCGCTCGATGAGGCGACCGAGGAACGGTCGCACGACGATCGCCGCGCCGGCGAACGTCGCCACGGCGAGGCCAACGCCGAACTCGCCCGCACCGAGTTCGTCCTCGATGAACCTCGGGACCGTGACGAGGACGATCCCGATGTAGAAGAAGAACACGAACGCCGTGATCGCCACGGAGACGAACGGTCGGGTGATCAACCTCGCTCGGTCTGGTCGTTCGGACGTCACCTGCTCCATGGTTGCGGGTACAACCACCACATCCACGATCGGATTCCGGCGCCGGGCCGGTCATGCGTCACAGCCGGGCGACGTCGACGGCCACGTCGAGCTCCTGCGTGGCCGCCGGGCCGATCATCACCCCGCGCACCGGGGTCACGTCGGAGTAGTCGCGCCCCCACCCGACGGTGATGTGATCGTTGACCGGGAGGTGACCGTTCGTCGGGTCGAAATCGACCCATCCCGCCCGTGGGGTCCACGCCGAACACCACGCGTGGGAGGCGTCGGCGCCGACGAGACGCTCGACGCCCGGTGGCGGGATCGTCTCGATGTAGCCGCTCACGTAGCGGGCCGGCAGCCCGAGCGAACGAAGGCATCCGACGGCCAGATGCGCGAAGTCCTGGCACACGCCACGGCGAGCAGCGAGCACCTCGTCGAGGGGCGTCGACAAGGTGGAGAACGCGGCGTCGAACTCGAAGCGGTGATAGATCGAGTCGCAGAGGTCGTCGAGCGCCTCGACGATCGGACGACCGGGCGTGAACACGGCGTCGGTGATGTCACCGAACGAGCCGGCCAGTGCCGACACGTCGATGAGCGGCGAGCCCGACCGGAACATGCCGATGTCGATGGCGAGATCGCCGCCGGCATCGGCCGCGAGCGCGACGACCTCCTCCCACGGGGTGGCGTCGACCGGCATCGGCCGGTGGGTGATCTCGACCACGCTGAGCGCCTCGACCATCATCTGGTCGTGCGGCTCGTGGAGCCCGAACTGGTTGACGAAGTTGCCGTAGACGTCGAGGAACGAGTCCCACTCCGATGCCGGCGGTATCAACCGGACCGTGGCGTCGTGCACGACCTGCCACTCGGTGGGCCTCGGGACGAGACAACCGACCGAGTACCCGTCGGTCATCACCTTCGAGTACCGGTACGTCGTGCGGTGCGACACGCGATACGACCGCGTCGGCGGCGTGCTCATGCCGAGCGGCCCGTCGCGCTGAACACGATCGGGTTCACCGGTGTCGAGAACCAGCGGCTGACCACACGTCGGCCGGCATCGTCGATCACCTCGCGCAGCTCCGCCAGCATCTCGTCGGTCGGCAGGTCGAGCGCCCGACGGGCACGGTCGGCGAACGCCCCTCCGACCGCGGGTTCACCGTCGAGCGCATGCTGGACGAGTCGTTCGACCGACGCGGCCAGCGAACGCGGGTTCAAGGGTTCGTGGACCAGCAGGGCGATCGCTGCGTCGATCTCGACGTCGCTGCGATGGCGGCGACGGTAGGCGACGAGGCTGTCGTTGGATGCGAGCAGCACCTCGACCGCCGCCGCGTCGATCTCGACGTCGATCGGGTCGTCGGAGTCTTGGCTCCCGCCGACGGCGCCGTCGATCAGGTCGAGCACCACCAGGCAACGTTCGAGGCGTCGTCCGGTGTCGCCGATGCGCCAGGCCGGCCCGCGAACGGTGCTCTCCTGCCAGAGCCCTGCGAGCGCGGCGAAGTCGGCGAGCACGGCGTCGAGGTCGTCGATCACCGTCATCCGCTGTTGGAGCGACGACCGCAGTTCGGCGAGATGCGAGAGCACACGACCCGTGGTGACCGACAGGAACTCGCGCACCGTGGTCGCCTCGGTCAGGAGCGAACCGATCTCGTTCGCGACGGCGTCACCGACGAGCGAGAGCTGATCATTCAACGCGTCGAGTGTGGGCGCGGCGGTCGGTACATCGGTGTGGTCGCGACGGACCCGGGCGGCGACGCGCAGCATGCGAGCCGTCCACGCCCCGCCGTGGAGGCCGGCGAGACCGGGATCCTGCTCGAGGCGAGCCGAGATCACCCGCATCGTGCGCGCCATCGCCTCGGCGCGTTCGGCCGCGCGGTTGGTCCAGTACAGCGCGTCGGCGGCCCGGGTGGGAACGCTGCGGCCGAAGTCGACCTGCGGCAGCCGGGGGCCGACGACGGGCGCCACGGTCTGGCCGAGCACCCACACGTCCTTCGCCGTGCACGCGGTCGGTTTCGCCGGATCGTCGCCGGGCGCGAGCACCCGTCCTGTTCCGCCGGGGAGCACCTGCACGCTCTTGCCGTCGTGGACCGCGAACAGTCGGAGGACGACCTCCGCCGACGAGAGGTCGGGGCCCACCGAACCGGGGGCGAGCGGCGCGGTGCCCAACTGGGGTCGACCGACCAGTCGGGGCAGCAACTGTTCGGACGGGCTGAGTCGCTCGATCGCGTCGCCGAGCACCGCGGCCAGGTCGGCGACCTCGATCACACCGCTGCCGTGGGCGTTGGCGAGGGTCACGCCGCCGGCCCGCACCGCCTGCAGCAGACCGGGCACACCGACCGAGCCGTGGGAGGCGACGTCGAGCGGGTCGAGGGTCGTGTCGTCGAGTCGGCGGTACAGCACGTCGACCGGCTCGAGACCGTCGAGGGTCCGCAACCACACCTTGCGCTGCCGGACGACGAGATCGGCACCCTCGACGAGGTTCACACCGAGCTGCACCGCGAGGTAGGAGTGGTCGACGTACGAGGGGTGGTCGAGCCCACCGGAGAACAGCACGATGCGCGGACTCGTCGAGGTCGTCGACGCGGCGAGCGATCGACGCAGTGCCCCGGGGTAGCGGGCGAGGCTGGCGATGTCGGCGTGCGCCGACACCTCGGGCAACACCCGTGACATCACCGAGCGGTCGAGCAGCGAGTACCCGAGCCCGGGCGGAGCATCGGTGAGGTCTTGCACGACACGCCACACCCCGTCGGCGTCGGTCGCGACATCGACGGCGTATGTGGTGAGCCAACGCCGCGGCACCGATCCGACGGCGTTGAGCCGGTACCGGTCGGTCGACGAGAGCAACTCGGCGGGCACGATCCGCTCGCGGATCAGGTCGCGACGGCCGTACAGGTCGGCGAGGACGAGTTCGAGCGCTTCCATCCGCTCGGCCACCGCCAGCGACAACCACCGGAACGTCGTGGCATCGATGACGACCGGGATCGGATCGACCCGCCACGGTCGGCTCTCGACCCCGGCGTTGCGCCCGTCGGCGCGCACTGGCAGGTCGTGGACGAGATGCCCGGCACCTTCGGCGGCGAGCAGCCGGTCAGCGCGCGCCTGCCGAGCGGGCAGCTTCGTCTCGTCGACGAGGCGTGCCGCGAGGTCAGCGTCGAGCTGTCGGCCGTGTGAGGTGAGCATCGGTGTCACGCCGACAGCGTCGCACTCGCGACGACCATCGGCAAAGCCCCATCAGACCACGTCGCCGACGTACGTGTCGTGCAGCGCGGCGGCGATCTCGGCGATGGCCACCTGGACCCGTTCCATCGATTGGTCGAGCCGTGATCCCTCGGAAGCGTCGGGTGTCAGCGTGTGCAGCACCGCTTCGGCGCTCGACAACGCACCCCGCACGCCTTCGCAGTTCGGCAGGAAGCCCAGCACCTCCCGGATCTCGTCGAAACAGCCCTGCACCGAACGCGGGAACGCCGAGTGGTACATGAGGAACTTGACGACGTCCATGCCGTCGATCGGCCCGCGGACCGCTCGCTGGTACATCTGCAGCGCGGAGACGGACCGCAGCACGTTCATCCATCGCACCTCGTCGATGATCAGCTCGTCGCGGTCGGTCGCCTCGAGCTGCAGGAGACCGGCTGCCGCGACGCCGAGGACCCGGGTGGTCATGTCGGCCCGTTCGATCAGTCGGCCGAGTCGGATCATGCGGTAGGCGTCGCCGCGCGACATGGTCGACTCGAGGATGCCGTCGAGGCGACGGCTCATCTCGATCACGCGCAGCAGGAACCGATCGCGGAGCTGGCGTTCGACGGCACCGTTCGCGGTCGCGTCGACGTACTGCGACAGCTGGTTGATCGCCTGCCACGCCTCGCGAGGCATCACCTCACGAGTCGTGCGCAGGTTGGCGCGGGCGGCGGACACCGTGCTCGCGATGCTCGACGGGTTCGAGCGGTCGGCGACCAGCGAACGGAGGATCGTGAACTCACCGGACGGATCGCTGGACGGGATCTCGATCGTCTCGTCGGACCCGGTCAGCGCCGCGAGCGGCTCCCACCGGAGCAGTTCCTCACTCGGATAGTCGGCGACGAGATCGTTGTACGCGCGCACGACGCGCGCCGTGTCCTCGGCTCGTTCGACGTACCGGGCACCCCAGTACAGACGGTCGGCGGTGCGGGCGAGCAGCGAGACCATCAGCGAGCTCCCTGCGACTGGCTCTGCGACTGGCTCTGCAACTGGTTCTGCGACTGGTCCTGTGCGGTGTCGAGCGGTGCGTAGCGACCGTCGACGATCCAGGTGTCCTTGCTGCCGCCGCCCTGTGACGAGTTGACGATCAGCGAACCGCGGGTGAGCGCCACCCTGGTGAGACCACCCGGCGTGACGTAGCTGTGCTGGCCGGTCAACACGAACGGCCGCAGGTCGACGTGGCGAGGCTCCACCCCTTCGTCGACGAGCGTCGGCACCGTCGACAGCGAGATGATCGGCTGGGCGACCCAGTTGCGCGGGTCGGCCTCGATCGCAGCGACGGCGTCGTCGAGCTCGGCACGGGTGGCCCGGTTGCCGATGATGATGCCGTAGCCGCCGCTCTCGTTCGCAGGTTTGAGCACCAGATCACCGATGTTGTCGATGACGTACCGACGCTCGTCGTCGTACATCGTCCGATACGTGGGCACGTTCGGGATCAGCGGCTCCTGATCGAGGTAGTACCTGATGAGATCGGGCACCCAGGCGTAGACGACCTTGTCGTCGGCGACACCGGCACCCGGCGCGTTGGCGAGGCCGACGTTGCCCGCCTTCCACGCCCTCATGAGGCCGGCGACGCCGAGCAGCGAATCGGGATGGAACGCCTCGGGGTCGAGGAACAGGTCGTCGATCCGGCGGTAGATCACGTGGATCCGCTCCAACCCGCTGATCGTCTTCATGTAGACGCAGTCGTCGTCACCGACCACGAGGTCCGCACCCTCGACCAGTTCGGCGCCCATCCGCTCGGCGAGGAAGGAGTGCTCGAAATAGGCCGAGTTGAAGATTCCCGGCGTGAGGACGGCGAGGGTGGGGTCGGAGATGCCGTCGGGCGCGAGCGACGTCAACAGACGGTTGAGTTCGTCGGTGTACCCGTCGACGGGCCGGATGCGCTGCCGTTCGAAGAGTTCGGCGAACGCTCGCTTGGTGACACCCCGGTTCTCGATGACGTAGCTGACCCCGGACGGCACCCGCAGGTTGTCCTCGAGCACGTACATCTGACCGTCGTCGTCGCGCACCAGATCGGTGCCGGAGATGTGCGCCCACACCCCGAACTTCGGGCGGATACCGCGGCACTGTGGCCTGAAGTTGACGGATGCCTCGAGCAGGTCGGCCGGGAACACACCGTCGGCGATGACCCGCTGGTCGTTGTACAGATCGTCGATGAACATGTTGATCGCCCGCAGGCGCTGCGCCAGTCCGGCGGCGATCAGATCCCACTCGGCACCGGGGATCATCCGCGGGATGATGTCGAACGGCCAGGACCGGTCGATGTTCTCGCCGTCGGAGTACACCGTGAACGTGATGCCCATCGCGGCGATGTCGACCTCGGCGAGTTGTTGTCGCTCTCGGAGTTCGTCCTCGCCCATCCGTTCGATCAGCTGCATGAGCCCCGCAGCGAGCTCACGTGGTGCGCCGTCATCGGTCAGCAATTCATCCATCTACGGACTGACCTTAGGACATGACCGGGAGACTCGCTCACCACAGACGTGACAAGTTCACGTGCTCGTCACACTCGCCGCCCGGCCCCGGACGGTCGTGCCGGACTCGCTGTGTCGCTCACCCGGGTGACGAGACCCGGCGGACGAAATCGAGCTTCTCGACCACCGCCGGTGACAGCACGAACGGGTAGAGGTCGCTCTCCCCGATCGACCGCGACATCGCGTTGAGCGCCAACGTGAGCGTCAACCACCGACGCACCAGATCGTCGGTCGATTCGGTCGTGACCGACGGCCACGCCCGTTCGCCGGCGGCCCGCGAGGGGTCACCGACCTCGATCCCGAACTCGGACGCCGTCTCCAGCCCGTCGCAGATGTGCAGGTAGTGCGCGAACGTCTCGGCCCAGTCCTCCCACGGGTGCATGGTGGCGTACTGGCTCACGTGCGTCGAGGGCCACTCGCTGCCCGGGCCCGTCAAGTAGTGCCGGTCGAGCGCCTCTTGGTACGACTGCCGCTCGTCGCCGAACAGCGTTCTGAATTCGTCGACGGCGCCACCCTCGACCACGAGCAGCGGCCAGAAGTAGTGACCGATCTCGTGCCGCAGGTGCCCGAGCACGGTGCGGTACTGCTCGCCGAGCTGCAGGCGGACGAACTCGCGGTGGGCGTCGTCGGATTCGGAGAGGTCGAGCGTGATCACGCCCGCCTGATGACCGGTCGTCACCGATCGACCGCGCGACGACAACAGTTCGAACGTGACGCCCCGTTCCGGCTCGTCGGTCCGGTCGAGCAGCGGCAGCCCGAGTGCGAGCACCTGGTCGATGAGCCGTCGCTTGGCCGCCTCGGCGTGGGCGAACGCCGCCATCGCGTCGGCGTCGGAATCGTTCGGACGCACCGACGTCAGCCGACAACTCCGGCACAGGAGCGCAGACTCGTCGGCGGGCAGCACCCAGTTGCAGCGCGCCTCGAGCTGGTTCGCGCACCGACGGTAGGAGCCGGGCGATCCGTCAGAACGACGCAGGATGCCGTCGGCATCGTCGTCGCGCCGCAGGGCGACCAGCTCGCGGCCTCCGACGTCGAACCCGAGTTCGGACCCGCACTGCAGGCACGAGGAGTTGTCGAAGAAGAGCAGCTGCGCGCACACCGGGCATCGGAACGACTGCATCCGGCGGACGCTACCGCCGGCGGGTCACCCGTCGGAGCGGTGTCGGCGGAGGTCGAGCGTTCTGGGGTACTCCCGTGCCACCCTGGCGGAGATTTCATCCAACCGGGCGACGTCGATCCGACCCGAGGTGTGGCCGAACGTCAGGAACCGACTCGCCCGGCGGGCCTCGGCTTCGGCGGCGTTCACCGGGAAGGTGTCGTACGACCGACCGCCCGGATGCACGACCTCGTACGTGCAGCCGCCGAGCGACCGCTCGCTCCATCGGTCGACGACGTCGAACACGAGCGTCCCCTGCGCATCGATCGTCG
This sequence comes from Ilumatobacteraceae bacterium, assembly GCA_033344875.1. NCBI lineage: Bacteria > Bacillati > Actinomycetota > Acidimicrobiia > Acidimicrobiales > Ilumatobacteraceae > Ilumatobacteraceae bacterium. The sequence continues at coordinate 1,997,693 of JAWPMO010000001.1, forward strand.
GATGGAGTGCGGACCACGGGGCCCACGCCTTGAACCGGATCCCGGCGACGGAGGTCCCCGAGCGTTCGGTCGGCTGGAGCGGCACGGGAATCGAGTTGCACGTCACGACGTGGCGTCGGGGGTCGAACCCGTCGACGCCGAGCTGCAGGCGCTCGACCGACGAGTCGACATAGCGAGCGGTACCCGACCCGGACACCTCCTCACCGAGGACGTGCCACGGCTCGATCGCCCGCCGGAGCTCCAGATGGACGTCGCCCACGACGGTCTCGCCGACGAGCGGGAACCGGAACTCGAGGAACGGATCGAGCCATCCGGGCTCGAAGTCGATGCTGTGTCGGCGGAGATCGTCGACGACGGCGTGGATGTCGGACCGCACGTACCACGGCAGCAGGAAGCGGTCGTAGAGATCGGTTCCCCATCGGGTCAGCGGCCCGCTGTACGGCGTCTCCCAGAACCCGGCGACCAGCGACCGGACGAGCAGTGCCTGCACCAGCGCCATCTGCGGATGCGGGGGCATCTCGAACGCCCGCAGCTCGACGATCCCGAGCCGACCTCGCTCACTGTCGGGGCTGAAGAGTTTGTCGATGCAGAACTCGGAGCGGTGCGTGTTGCCGGTCAGGTCGACCAGCAGGTGTCGCAGCAACCGATCGACGATCCACGACGGCACGTCACCGTCGGCCGCCTGCTGCGCTTCGAGTTCGGCGAACGCGATCTCGAGCTCGTACAGCGTGTCGGCCCGACCCTCGTCGACGCGGGGCGCCTGACTCGTCGGCCCGATGAACTGCCCGGAGAACAGGTACGAGAGCGACGGGTGATGCTGCCAGAAGGTGACGAGGCTGCGCAGCAGATCGGGCCGTCGCAGCATGGGGCTGTCGGCCGGCGTCGCGCCGCCGAGTGTGACGTGGTTGCCGCCCCCCGTCCCGGTGTGGGATCCGTCGAGCGAGAACTTCTCGGTGGCCAGTCGGGCGAGTCGCGCCTCCTCGTACAGCGTCTCGACGACCGTGCGCATCTCGGCCCACGAGGAGGTCGGCTGCACGTTGATCTCGATGACACCCGGGTCGGGGGTCACGACGAGCGTGTCGAGCCGCGGGTCGCGCGGCAGCGCGTATCCCTGCACGATCACCGGTCGGTCGAGCCGGGTGGCGACCGCCTCGACGACCGACAGCAGTTCGATCGCGTGATCGGCGTCGTCGATCGGCGGGAGGAACACGGCGACGTGGCCGTCGCGGATCTCTACACCGAGCGACGTCGGCGCCGCCTCGTGCACCTCGACGACCTCGGCTGCAGCTCCGGGCAGTGCACCGGCGGGCGGCAGTTCGCCGCGCGGCTCGAACGGCGACCGTTCGTAGACGGGCGGGAATTCCGACCACGTCAGCGAATCGAGCGGGAGACGGAGCCCGATCGGCGAATCACCCGGCATCAGGTAGAGCCGACCGCGCCGCAGGTTCCAGCGTGTCGAGCGCCAACCGTCGCCGTCCGGGGCGACGTGCAGCGGCAGCAGGAAGCCGGTGGGTTCGGCGACCGACCCCTGGAGCCGCTCGACGAGCGCGGCCCGGGCGTCCGCGTCGCCGGCACGGTCGGCTTCGTCGCCCGTGACGTCGAGTTCGTCGGGGACCGGATCCCCGGCCGGCAGGCGAGACTCGCGCCACGCCTGATCCACCGGGTCCTCGTGGCCGGCGATCACGAGTTCGGATGCGAGCCCGAACGCGGCTGCGATCGCGTCGACGAACGTCCTCGCGTCGTCGAGCGTCGCATCGCCCGGTTCGGACGGGTTGGCGAGCAGGTCCGGCCGCCGCCAGAGCGGCCGGCCGTCGTTGCGCCACACGATGCCGATCTGCCAGCGCGGCAGCGGTTCGCCCGGGTACCACTTGCCCTGGCCGTGCTGGATCAGACCGTCGGGGGCGAAGCGCCCACGCAGGCGCCACGCGACGTCGTCGGCGAGGGCTCGTTTGGCAGCGCTGTCGGCCGTCGTGTTCCACTCGGGGCCGTCCATGTCGTCGATCGACACGAAAGTCGGCTCGCCGCCCATCGTGAGCCGGACGTCACCGGCAGCGAGCCGCTCGTCGACGTGGTCACCGAGCCGATCGATCCGGTCCCACTGCTCGGTGGTGTACGGGAGCGTGACCCGTGGGTCTTCGCGGAACCTGGTGACCACGTTGGAGAAGCTGAACTCGGTCTCGGTGGGACCGGTCGCACCCGAGATGGGCGCAGCCGAGGAGGGATGCGGCGTGCACGCGAGCGGGATGTGACCTTCGCCTGCGAACAAACCGGAGGTGGGGTCGAGACCGATCCAACCCGCGCCGGGCACGTACACCTCGGCCCAGGCGTGCAGGTCGGTGAAGTCGGCGGCGGGACCGTCGGCGCCGTCGAGCGCGGGCCGATCGCCGGTCAGCTGCACGAGGTAGCCGGAGACGAACCGGGCGGCGAGGCCCATTCGCCGCAACGCTTCGACGAGCAACCACCCGGTGTCGCGGCACGAACCGATGCCCCGGTCGAGTGTCCGGTCGGGCGTCTGCACGCCGGGCTCCATGCGGATCGAGTACTCGATGTCGTCGTAGAGGCGGCGGTTGATCGCCACGAGGAAGTCGGCGATCCGGGTGCGACCGTCGCGGTGCCCGACGCCGGACAGCCACCGCTCGAGCCGCCCCATGTCGTCGGTCGCCGGCCGCAGGTACGGCTCGAGGTCGGCGGCGAGGCGCGGTTCGTACTCGAACGGGAAGAACTCGGCCGATTCCTCGACGAAGAAGTCGAACGGGTTGACGACGGTCAGGTCGGCCACCAGGTCGACGGTGACGTCGAGTTCGGTCGCCGGTTCCGGGAACACGAGCCGGGCCATGAAGTTGCCGAACGGGTCCTGCTGCCAGTTGACGAAGTGGTCGGCCGGGGCCACGTCGAGGCTGTACGACAGGATCGGCGTACGGGAGTGCGGGGCCGGCCGCAGGCGGAGCACGTGGGGGTGCAGCTTGGTCGGGCGATCGAAGCGGTAGGTGGTCCGATGCTCGATGCCGACGTGGATGCCCATTCCTGGCGACCCTACCGGCGGGCCGGGATCAGGTCGCCGCGAGCTCCTCGACGGTGCGCGGCGCCTCCGACGACGGGATGTGGCGCAGTGCCGCTCTCATGCGGCTGCGACCGAGCGAGACGCCGACGACGAGGAGCAGCACGCCGACCGAGCCGAGCACGAGCGCCGCGCCGCGCCCCGGCCCGACGCCGATGACCGCGCCGACACTGCCGGCGAGGGCTCCCCCATCGGACATCGCTGGCACCGCCAGCCGAGCGACGACCACGCCGGCGACGACCGCACCGACCGGCTCGAGCGATCGTCCGATCGCCGTCCGCAGCCCGAACATGCGACCGTGCATCGAGGCCGGCACCCGTTCGTGATAGAGCGTCGACGCGGCAGCGTTCAGCGCCGGAATCGAACCCAGGGCGACGACGACGCCCACGATGAGGAGCGTCAGCGATGGACGCAGCGCCGCGACGACGAAGCCCACGCCGGCGAGGCCGATGCCGCGAGCGAAGGTCCCGACCCGGTCGGCACCGACGCCACGGTGGCCACTGACGAGCGATCCGACGACCATGGCTGCACCGGCGGCTCCCAACACGATGCCGGCCCGAGCCGTTCCCCCGAGGTCGGTCGCGACGACCAGGAGGGAGACGTTGAAGAAGGCGAGCAGGAAGTTGACGATCGCCATGGCGGCCAGCAGCGTGACGAACGGTCGCCCGTCGCCCCGCAACCAGGAGAACAGCGCGCGCCAGGTGCCGTCGTCGATCACGGCGTCGTCGGTCGGAGCATCGTCGAACGGGACGCTCATGGTGGCGACCACCGCGACGAGGAAGGAGACGAGATCGACCAGGAGGACGGCTTCGATCCCCCACCAGGCGACGAGCGGCGTGGCCACGATCGGGCCCAGGACGATGCCGGTCGCCTGACCGAGTTGGCTCAGCCCGTTCGCTCGGCCGAGCGCCTCGGGCACGACCAGGGCCGGCACCGCAGCCTGCGCTGCCGGCCACTGGAACGCGTTGCCGAGGCCGCCCAGGAAACCGGCGACGGCAAGATGCCAGATCTCGAGACGCCCGGCCAGCGCCAGCACCAAGGCCAGTGCCGGACCGATCACGGCGAACGTGTCGGCCGCGATCATCGTCGAACGCCGGGGGAAGCGGTCGGTGAGCGACAGCAGCGGGGCGGCCAGGACGTACGGGATCGACGACAGGCCGGCCAGCAGCCCGAGCCACGCCGCGCTCCCCGTCTCGACGAAGACGTAGACGGCGACCCCGACGCCGGACAGCACGGTGCCGATCGCCGACACCGTCTGCCCCGCCCAGACGGTCAGGAAGCGCCTCCCGAGCGGCGTTGCGTCGGTGGTGGCGCGGTCGGTGGTCACGAACGGCGGCGGCGGCGCCGGGAGCGACGGAGCGCGGCGACGTGGCGCCGGTGACGACGCGTGGGGTCGGCGACATCGGTGGCGAGGCGTTCGTGCTGAGCAGCGATGACCATGGCGGCGTGAAGATCACTCATGCCGCTATTCAAACAGATTGAATGATCTAATTCAAGCCCCCTGAATGAATGTTCAGGATGGTTGAACACTAGGGTGGACCAGCATGACGATCGACGACGATGGTTGGGTTCCGGTCGCCGGCGTGGGCGCCCCCGAGGAACGTCGCGACCTCGACGACCTCGACCTGATGGCCGAAGCGACGCACCCGATCCGCGGCATGATCCTGCGGCGCCTCAAGGAGCCGCGGACGGTCGCCGACGTCGCCGAACTCCTCGACGTTCCGATCACCCGGCTCTACCACCACGTCAACCGGTTGGTCGACGCCGGCCTGATCCACGTCGTGGCGACGCGTCAGGTCGCCGCGGTCACCGAACGTCGGTACCAGACGGTCGCTCGCTCGTTCGGCGTCGGCGCCGACCTGCTCAACTCGACCGACAAACGTGAGCTCTCGGCCGCCCTCGGTTCGCTGTTCGACGTCGCGAAACTCGGGTTCCAGCGCTTCGTCGAGAGCGAGGCGTTCACGGTCGCCGACGACGAGGGCGACGACGACACGGCGCTCTCGCTGTCGGAGATCCATCTGACCGAACCGCGTCGGCGCGAACTGATGCGTCGCCTGCGGGAGCTGCACGAGGAGTTCCGCTCCGATGCGACCGACGACGACCCCGACGCATCGCACCTCACGCTGTTCGTCGCGGTCAATCCCGAGGCGACGTAGCGATCACTCGCTCGCCGGCTTCGGTTCCTTCGGCAGCCCGAGCACACGCTCGCCGACGATGTTGCGCTGGATCTGGCTGGTGCCACCCCAGATCGTCTCCGAGCGCGAGAAGAAGAACGACGACATCATCGGGCTCACCGGGTAGCCGTCGCGCCGCCGGTCGCGGCCGGACCCGGGCCACGAGCCGCCTTCGGGACCGGCATCGATCAGCATCGAGTCGGCACCGAAGATGTCGAGCGCGAGCTCCATCGCACGCTGGTGCATCTCCGACCAGAACATCTTGTTGGTCGCGCCGAGCACGACGGTCCCCATCTCCTTCTTGCCGCTGACCGCCGCGGTGAGGTTCCGCAGGCCGTTGATCCGGAGGATCTGGATCTTCGTGTAGTACTGCGCGAGACGCTGCCGGATGTCGTCGTCGTGGATGCGGCCGTTGGCCGTCGCGGCCTCGACCATCAACCGGTACTCCTCCTGGAACCTGCGGTAGCCGGTCGTCGCCGACTGACCACGCTCGAACGCCAGCGTCGAGTTGGCGACCTTCCAGCCGTTGTTGACCCCGCCGACGACGTTGTCCTTCGGGCAGCGCGCATTGTCGAAGAAGACCTCGCAGAACTCGGCGGTGCCGTCGGGCTGGGTGATGCCCCTGACCTCGACCCCGTCCTGCTTCATCGGTACGAGCAGGTACGTGATGCCGGCGTGCTTCTTGACGTCCGGGTCGGTGCGGGTCAGCAGGAAGCAGTAGTCGGCGTGATGACCCTGCGTGGTCCAGACCTTCTGACCGTTGATGATCCATTCGTCACCATCGAGGACCGCAGTGGTCTTCAGGCTCGCGAGGTCGGAACCCGAGTTGGGTTCGGAGAAGCCCTGGCACCAGCTCATCTGGCCGCCGAGGATCTTGGGGAGGAACTCCCGCTTCTGCTCCTCGGTCCCCCACTGCAGCAGCGTCGGACCGACGAGCGTGTCGCCGAAGAAGTCCCCACGCATCGGCGCCTTCGCCCTGGCGAACTCCTCGGCCAGCGCAACCCCCTGCATCGTCGTGAGGCCCTTGCCGCCGTACTCCTCGGGCCACGTCGCGCAGATCCAGCCACCCTCGAACAACTTCTGCGGCCACTCCTGGTTGAACCGCTTGCGTTCGTCGTCGGTCATCTCGAAGCCCTCGTCGAACCAACCGTCGGGCAGGTTCTGCTCGAGCCACGCCCGGATCTCGACGCGGAATTCCTCGGCTTCGGCGGGATAGGTGAGGTCCATACCACCATTGTGCCTCGCGACTTGACCCACGGGTCAAGTCAGGGCACGACACGACCCGTCGGTCGTTCACACGGCGTTTACAGGTCGTGAACGTCACCGACACGCACGTCCGCCAGAGTGGTGCTCGTGACACGGCCCGCTCCTGAGCGTCAGGAACTGATCCCCTCAGTACCAACTCACCCCCTCGAGCACTTGACTGCTCAGGAGCGTGCCGTGTTCGAAGTCTTGGCCGAGCACTGCGGCCGGGTGTTGAGCCGCCAGGAACTCGCCCGTCGGGCCGGCCTGGCAGAGCTCAGCCCGCGTCGATGCGACTCGCTGATCGTCGGCATCCGCCGGTGTGTCGGCACCGACCGCGTGCGCACCGTGCGCCGACGCGGTTGGATGCTCGTCGCCTGACTCGTCGAGGGATGCCGACCCCGGTCGACCGGCCCGGATCTCCGACCCGGCCCGGCCGACCGACGAGACGTCGGTCGTGACGACGATCGGTCAGTCGAGGAGGAACCCGAACACGTCACCCACGAGATGCGCCTGCGACAGCGCGTAGGCGTCGAGATCCCCACCGTCGCCGAGCCGGAGAATGGCACCGTTCGCACGCACGTCGCCCCCGACGGATGCGTTGACGTTCGACGTCGACGGGCGGTCCGCTCCGGTGGGCCACAGCGTGATGAAGCCGGGCGCGGTGGAGATGTAGGCCATGTTCAACACGGCGGCACCCGCCGACTGCGGGACCGGGCCGACACCGGCGATCTCCGTGGTGATCGATCCGTTCGCAGGGATCAGACCCTTCGGACCGGCCGCGGGCTCGCCTTCACGGGTGTCGAAGAGGCGGCTGGGCTCGACCGGGACGAAGAGGCCCTTCGACGCGAGCGCCGCCTCGTCGTCGGTGACGTATCCGAGCACGTCGGCCAACACGTGGGTCTGCGTGAGGCTGTAGATCTTCACCGTTCCGTCAGCCGACAGCGGAACGATGACCATGTTCGCCACCGACTCACCGGCGTCGTTGATGTTGACCGAGCTCGCGGTCGGGGTGGCTCCGCTCCCCGGCCAGACCGTCACGAAGTTCGGTCCTGCCGACTCGGTCACCGTCAGGTTCAGGACCACGGCGCTGGCTCCGGTCAGCGGCACACCGGCCTGCTCGGCCACTGCGATCTCGATCGTGCCGCCGGCCGGGATCTTGCCCTTCGGCCCTGCGTCGGGGCCAGGCCGCGTGTCGAACAGCCGCTGCGGCGTCTGCGTGATGATGCGACCTTCGCGCGACGATCCGCCCGAGTCGGTGAAGTACCCCACGACGTCGCCGAGCAGATGAGCGTCGCGCAGCGTGTAGATGCTGATCCGGCCGCCCTCGCCGACCGGGATGATCGCGAGGTTGGCCCGTGCCGTGCCCGGCGTGACGATGTTCAGGCTCGACAACTGCTCGGAGCGCTCACCGCCGGCGGGCCAGGCGGTGACGAAGCTCGGGGCTTCGAGCGCCACGACCGCCAGGTTGACCGCGACCGCGGTGACGCCGGACGACGGCACGCTGCCGACGCCGGTGATCTGGACGTCGATGCTGTTGCCGCCCGCCACGACACCCTTGGGACCCGGCGCTGCCTCGCCCGGACGGGTATCGAAGGCTCGGAACGGAGTCACCGCCGTCAGGTTCGATCCGGAGATGGATGGCGGCGGGGTGACGACCTTGGGCGCCACCGTGACGGTACGGCTGGCCGACGCCGACAGACCGTCGTCGTCGGTACCGGTGACCTCGACCACATAGGTGCCGGCCGCTGCATACGTGTGCGACACCACTTCGCCGTTCCCGGTGGTCCCGTCACCGAAGTCCCACGTGCGGGACTCGATCGTCCCCTCGGGCCCGTCGGTGCTCGCCGAACTATCGAACGTGCACACGAGTCGACGACAGTCGTCGGTGAACTCCATCACCGGCGGAGCCGGAACCACGACCGTGTCGGTGTGCACCGCGGTACCGCCACGGCGGTCGGTCACGGTGAGCGTCACGTCGTAGGTTCCGCCTGTGGCGTAGGTGTGCTTGGGTTGGCCGCCGATGTCGGTCGCTCCGTCGCCGAACGACCAGACTTTCGTGACGATGCCGTCCCCTTCGGGATCGGTCCGATCGGGGTCGATCGACGCGCTGGAGTCGAACTTGCAGACGGCGTCGGCGCAGGTCGTGGTGAACGTGGCGGTCGGCAGCTGGTTGACGGTCTCGTCGCGCTCGATCCGCACGTAATCGATCTCACCCGGGAAGTACTCGCAGGTCACCTCGGGGCCCGTGCAGTCGGCCTTGCCGCCGATCGACAGCACCAGGTCGTTCGAGATGTTGCCGAGGTCTCCGGCAATCTGGTTCATCTGCACGCCGTCGACGAACAACCGGACGCCGTACGCCGACAGTTCACACCGCGTCGTGTGCCATTCACCATCGTCCGTTCGGACGTCGGACACCACCGCACGCTGCCCGCCGTCGGCGTCCTTGAACAGGCAGGTCATGAACCCGTTGGGCTGCTCGATCTTGAAGTAGCCGCCGGGCGTCGTGGCCTGCCCCTTCTGCACGATGTTGCCGAAGCGGCGAGTCGACCTCGACCGCACTTCGACCGCGTAGTCGCTCGTGCCGGGGTTGAGGTCAGCGCTGCTGGGCACCGTCGCGAGCTGCGCCGGGTTCGATTCCGCCGTCGGACCGTTGTCGGGGAAGTCGAGCGCGGTGACGTCCTCGCCGATGACTCGACCGACGTCGGCACCGATCGTTCCGTCGAGGCCCGCCGGTCCGGAATCGTGCAGCACGGCGTCGTCTGGCAGCTCGTTCATGTCGTACAGCGCGACCAGCTCGGGCATCGGGTACGGCTCCACGTCGGCGGCGGCAATCCTGTCAGGTGAGGCGACGACAGCGATGCCGGCGGTCATCGACAACACGGTCAACAGGCGCGTCGTGTGGCGTCGAGGGCGAACGGTGGAACTGGTCATTGGCGTCCTTGCTGAAACGGCGTCATCCCGCCGGGGTGCGGGTGTGCGCATGTACGGGTCATGGAACTCGAAGCGGTCGACCGCGGAGCATAGGGACCGGTCGACCGACCGTCAACCACGCTGGTCGGGATCACCCGATCGAGTCGGCCCGCCGCGGGGACACAGCGGCGACCAGGCGGGCACACGAAGTGGTCACGCGGCGGAAACATTCGCAAGACAGAGCGGAAATCACATCGTTCTACGGTGCGCCGCAGCCCGGCTGGCAACGAGGCCCTCGCCGGGCTGACACCCCTACGAACACCCCTACGAACAACCCCTACCACTATCCACCAATCCTTTGAGGAGGACCTCGTGCGCAAACGTGCGCTTCGAATCATCTCCGGCCTGGGCGGCGTCGCGGCAATTCTCGCGATCACCCCCTCGTCGGTCCTGGCCCAAGACGGCCCCGACACCCAAGCGATCCTCGACAACATCTGGGTCTTCATCGCCGGCTGTCTGGTGTTCTTCATGCAGGCGGGCTTCGCGCTCGTCGAAGCAGGCCTGACCCGAGCCAAGAACGTCGTGAACATTTTCGCCAAGAACATGGCAGATGCGATCGTCGGCATCACCGCTTGGTTCGCCTGCGGCTGGGCGTTCGCGTTCGGCACCGCGAACGGCACCACCGAGGTCATCGACGGCGAGGAGGTGTTCACCGCAGCCAAGTTCTTCGGCTCCGGTGAGTGGTTCCTCAGCGGTGCCGATCTTGCGATCCCGGCCGGCGGTGGCTTGAGCATCGCGACGTCGTTCTTCTTCCAGGCGGTCTTCGCAGCGACGGCGGTCACGATCGCCTCCGGTGCCATGGCCGAACGGACGAAGTTCTCGTCGTACCTGATCTTCGGCACCGTCATGTGCGCGATCATCTACCCCGTCGTGGTCCACTGGACCTGGGGCGGCGGTTGGATCGCTCAGATGTCGGTCGGCGACGCCGTGTACTCCGACTTCGCCGGCTCCGGCATCGTCCACATGACCGGTGGCATCGCGGCGTTCATGGGCGCACTGTTCCTCGGACCACGCATCGGCCGGTACGACTCCAACGGCAAGGCACGGGCGATCCCCGGCCACAACATCCCGTTCGCGATCCTCGGTGTGTTCATCCTCTGGCTCGGCTGGTTCGGGTTCAACCCGGGCTCGGAACTCGCCGCCGACGGCTTCGTCATGACGGTCGGCGTGAACACGATGCTCGCCGCGGTGGCGGGCGGCCTGTTCTGCACGATCACGATCTGGCTCGTCGCCGGCAAGCCCGACGTCGCCATGATCGGCAACGGCGTGCTCGCCGGCCTGGTCGCCATCACCGCACCCTGCGGTGCGGTCGATCCATTCCCCGCCTTCATCATCGGCGGTATCGGCGGCGTGCTCGTGGTCTTCTCGGTCTTCTTCTTCGACAAGGTGAAGATCGACGACCCGGTCGGCGCGGTCTCGGTCCACGGTGTCTGCGGCGCCTGGGGCGTGCTCTCGATCGGCCTGTTCGCCAAGTACGACGACGCGTTCCTCGGGCGTGAAGATGCCGGCCTGCTCTACGGCGGCGGCATCGACCAGCTCCTCATGCAGGCACTGATGCTCGTCATCATCCTCGCCTGGGTGGCGATCACGACCGGCGCACTGTTCTTCGCCATCAAGTCGACGATCGGACTCCGGGTCTCGGCCGATGAGGAGATCGAAGGCCTCGACGTCCTCGAGCACGGTCTCGCCGGCTACTCCGGCGACGTCGCCCACGCCTGAACGACCACACGAACTGAAAGAGAGAGACACCATGAAACTCATCACTGCAGTCGTCAAGCCGTTCAAGCTCGACGACGTCAAAGACGCCCTGAAGGTCGCCGGCATCAGCGGCATGACCGTCACCGAAGTCCGTGGCTTCGGCCGTCAGGGCGGCCACACCGAGACGTACCGAGGCGCGGAGTACAAGATCGACTTCGTGCCGAAGGTGGCGATCGACCTCGTGGTCGACGACGCCAACGTCGACGCAGTCGTCGATGCGATCACGCAGGCGGCCGCCACCGGCAAGATCGGCGACGGCAAGGTCTGGGTGACCAACGCAGAACGACTCGTCAGGATCCGCACCGGCGAAGAAGGTGCCGACGCGGTGTAACCGGCGGAGACACCTCGTCAACCGACCTCGCTCGTGCGGGGTAGGGGCGAACCCGGGCCACATCGCTGTGGCCCGGGTTCTTCCGTTTTCACGATGGATCGGTGTGACCGGTCAGGCCGTTCGAGGGCGTGACCGGCCGACCGAAGATCAGCTGTTGCCGCTGGGCTGCAGGTGGGCGCGACGCGCCTTGCGGTTCTTGGCGCTCTGACCCGACTTGTTGGTCTTGCGCTTCGGACCCTGGCCCTTGCCGCCGCGATCCTCGCGGGGGCGATCGTCACGCTGGCGGCCGTCGCGGTCGGTGGCCGCGCTCTGACGGGAGCGGCCCCCGCCACCGTGCTTGCGCTGCGACCGGCCCGAACGGTTCGCCGGACGGTTGCGCTCCTGCGGTTCACGCTGGGGCGGGCCCGCCGGGGCCAATTCGCGATCGCCGGCGAGTGCGCCCTCGGGCAGCATCTCGGCGTCGGGCGCGGTGAACGGCTCGTCGAGACCGATCTGGCGCTGCATCTTCTTGAACTCGTTCTTCTGGCCCGGCTGCACCATCGAGACGACGATGCCCTCGGCACCCGCTCGGGCGGTGCGGCCGGAGCGGTGCACGTACGCCTTGTGGTCTTCCGGCGGGTCGTAGTGGATGACCGACGCGACGCCGTCGACGTGGATGCCGCGGGCGGCGACGTCGGTGGCGACCAGAGCGTGCACCCGGCCCTTCGTGAAGTCCTCGAGCGCACGGTTCCGCTGGTTCTGACTCCGGCCGCCGTGGATCGGGGCCGCCTTCAGGTCGAGCTTGGCGAGCTGCTTGGCGAGCCGGTCGGCCCCGTGACGGGTCCGGCAGAAGATGATCGCCGGCCATGCCATCTTGACGACTTCGGCGACGACCGGGTTGCGGTCGAGGCGGTCGACGGTCCAGAACTTGTGCACGGCCGACTTGATGTCGGGGCTCTCCTCGCCGACCTCGTGACGGACGGGATCCTGCTGGTACTCCGCGGTGAGCTTGGCGATGTCACCGTCGAGCGTCGCCGAGAACAGCACGGTCTGACGCCCACGAGGGGTCTGGTCGAGGAGTCGTCGGACCGACGGCATGAAGCCCATGTCGGCCATCCGGTCGGCCTCGTCGAGAACGACGAACTTCACGTTGCGCAGATCGACGTCGCGTCGCTGGATGAGGTCTTCGAGCCGGCCCGGGCAGGCGACGAGGATGTCGACGCCGCGCTTGAGTGCGGTGAGCTGGGCGCCGTAGCCGACGCCTCCGTACACGGCCTCGATCCGGACGTTGCCGGAGAACGAACGCAGCTCGGACATGATCTGCTCGGCGAGCTCACGGGTCGGCGCGAGCACGAGGCCGAGCGGGCGACGCGGCTCGGCCTTGCCGGCTGCGGCGACGTTGGCGACCAGCGGGACGCCGAAGGCGAGGGTCTTGCCCGAGCCGGTCGGCGCACGGCCGCAGACGTCTCGGCCGGCGAGTCCGTCGGCGACGGTCGCCGCCTGGATCTCGAACGGCTCGTGGATGTCGCGGCGCGCCAGGGCGTCGCAGATGAAGGAGGGGACGCCCAATTGGGCGAAGGTGGTGGACATGCTGTCGCTTTCTGGCCGCGACGATCGCGACCGGGATGTCATGGGGTTCGGGGGTGTCGATGGTTCACGTTGACAGAAAGAACCAGACCCGTCTGCGAACCCAACGGCGACCTGTTCGGTCACCGAAGCACCGGGGACGGTAGCCGAACATCCGCGCGATTCCACTCGGGAGGGGCACCCCGGGCATCGGCGAGTCACGCGCTCCACACCGTCCTGAAACACTCCGGAAACAATCGGTACCTAGGTTCCCGGCCCGTATGGACTCCGGAGACACCGCCTGGCTACTCACATCCGCCGCCCTCGTGCTGTTCATGACGCCGGGGCTGGCGTTCTTCTACGGCGGCATGGTCCGCTCCAAGAACGTGCTCGGCATGCTGATGCAGAACATCTTCGCGATGGGTCTGATCAGCGTGATCTGGGCGACGATCGGGTTCTCGCTCGCGTTCGGCGGTGACGGTCCGCTCATCGGCAACCTCGACTTCGCGTTCATGTCGGACATCGCGGCCGACGAGGGCATGGCGTTCTTCGCGTTCCAGATGATGTTCGCCGTGATCACCCCGGCGCTCATCAGTGGAGCGACGGCCGACCGCCTGAAGTTCAGCAGCTACGCGATCTTCATCGGTGTGTGGTCGATCGTGGTCTACTCACCCGTCGCACACTGGGTGTGGGACACCGGCGGCTGGATCTTCGACATGGGTGCGCAGGACTTCGCCGGTGGCGCGGCGATCCACATCAACGCAGGGATCGCGGCACTGGTGATCGTCGCGGTGATCGGGCAGCGGCGCGGCCACGGCACCGAGCCGATGCCGCCGCACAACCTGCCGTTCACCGTGCTCGGGACCGGCATCCTGTGGTTCGGCTGGTTCGGGTTCAACGCCGGTTCGGCCCTCGCCGCGGACGGCGTCGCCGCGCAGGCGCTGGTCAACACCCACCTCGCGGCAGCCGCCGGCATGCTCGGCTGGTTGATCATCGAGAAGATCAAGGCAGGACACGCGACGACGCTCGGTGCCTGCTCGGGCGCCGTGGCCGGGCTGGTCGCGATCACACCCTGCGCCGGTTTCGTCGGCGAGATGTCGCCGATCGTGATCGGACTGATCGCCGGCGTCGGGTGCTATCTGGCGCTGCAGATCAAGGAGAAGCTGCGGCTCGACGACAGTCTCGACGTCATCGCCGTCCACCTGGTCGGCGGCCTGATCGGTACGGTCCTGCTCGGCTTCTTCGGCGATTCCGAGATCAGCGGCGCCGACGGCCTGTTCTTCGGCGGCGGCGCAGAGTTGCTGAAGGACCAGGTCGTGGCGGCGATCGGCGTGGTCGCGTTCTCCGGTGCCGTGTCGTACGTCATCGCGGTCGCGATCGATCGCACCGTCGGCCTCCGGGTGGAAACCGACGACGAACTCGTCGGCCTCGACCAGAGCCAACACGCAGAGTCCGCGTATCAGGCATGATGGGGGGCGACAACGACGTCGACATTCCCGAGGAGACACCAACATGAAGCTGGTCACCGCGATCATCAAGCCGTTCAAGCTCGACGAGGTCAAGGACGCGCTCAAAGGTGTCGGTGTCGCCGGCATGACCGTCGGCGAGGTGCGGGGCTTCGGTCGCCAAGGTGGTCACACCGAGACGTACCGCGGCGCCGAGTACCAGATCGACTTCGTCCCCAAGGTCGTCCTCGAGGCGGTCGTCGACGACAGCCAGAGCGATCTCGTCGTCGACACGATCGCCAAAGCGGCCGCGACCGGCAAGATCGGTGACGGCAAGATCTGGGTGACCAACGTCGAACGGATCGTCCGGATCCGCACCGGCGAAGAGGGCGTCGGCGCCCTCTGACCGGGTTGAGCCGACGACGCGACGGGTAGCCCTCGAACATGCCTGACCTGCGCGACATCGTCGATTCCGCGATCGAATTCCCCGTCGTCCCGAGCTTCACCAAGATCGGCTACGCCGTTCGCTCGCGACTCGACGGCTGGAACGACCTCGACGACTACGACCTCCACGGCCGGACCTTCGTCGTCACGGGTTCGACGTCCGGTCTCGGGCGGTTCACCGCCGAGCAGCTCGCATCCCGAGGTGCGCACGTCGTTGTCAACGGACGCGGCCACGACAAGACGAAGCAGGTGGCCGACGAGATCATGGGCGCCACCGGCTCGTCCGAGATCTCGATCGCGGTCGCCGACATGGGTGAGCTCGACCAGGTCCGCGCCATGGCCGGAGATCTCACGTCGCGCTTCGACCGCATCGACGGCCTCCTCCACAACGCCGGCGCGCTGTCGAACGAACGACAGGAGAACTCGCAGGGCATCGAGGCGACGGTCGCCAGTCAGGTGGTCGGCCCGTTCCTCCTCACCAGCCTCTTGCTCGACCCGCTGCGCGCGGCCGACCCCGGACGTGTGATCACGATGTCGTCGGGCGGCATGTACACCGCTGCGTTGACCGTCGACCATCTCCAGATGGACGAGTCCGAGTACGGCGGGAGTGATCAGTACGCGCGGGCCAAGCGAGCCCAGGTCACCCTGAACGAGATGTGGGCCGAACAGGTCCCGGCGTCCGACGTGGTGTTCCACGCGCTGCACCCCGGTTGGGCCGACACGCCGGGGGTCGAGGCGTCGCTGCCGACGTTCCGCAAGATCGTCGGGCCGCTGCTGCGCACCAGCGAGCAGGGTGCCGACACGATGGTCTGGCTCGCGGCCGACGACGGGGATCCGGCCATGACGACCGGCGAGTTCTGGCTCGATCGCCGCCCCCGCTCGATCCACAAGATCGGCCGGACCCGCACCACCGACACGCCCGAACGTCGAGTCGAGCTGTGGAACTGGTGCGTCGAACAGTCGGGGGCCGACGTCGACACCCGGTGAACCGGCTATTCGCAACAACGTTGCATCCGTGAACGGATGTCGATCCGTAACGAGGGATACATACCCCCCAACCCCCTCTTGGAGAGTGGATCGACATGAACTCACGTACGACACGAATCACAGCGCTCGCCGCCGTGGCTGCCCTCGGCCTCGCCGCCTGCGGTGACGACGGCAACGACGCCGACACCATCTCGACCCCGGCCGCGGCCGAGTCGACCGCCGACTCCGGCGAGACGACCGGCGAGGAAGTCGGCACCATCGTCGACGTCGCCGCCTCGATCGACGACTTCTCGACCCTCGTCGCCGCGGTGCAGGCCGCCGGCCTGGTCGAGACGCTCTCGAGCGAGGGGCCGTTCACGGTCTTCGCCCCGACCAACGAGGCATTCGCCACGGCGCTCGACTCGCTCGGCATCACCGCCGACGAGCTCCTGGCCGACACCGACACCCTGACCGAAATCCTCACGTACCACGTGCTCTCCGGAGCAGTGGACGCCGAGACGGCGATCAGCCTCGACGGCCAGACCGCCGAGACGGTCAACGGCGCCGAGATCTCGATCAACGTCGTCGACGGCAACGTCGTGATCAACGACGCCACGGTCACCACCGCCGACGTCATGGCGTCGAACGGCATCATCCACGTCATCGACACCGTGCTGCTGCCGCCGCACGACGGCATGACCGAGGAGATGTCGGACGAGATGAGCGACGACATGTCCGAGGAGATGTCGGATGACATGTCCGAGGAGAGCATGGGTTCGATCGTCGACGTCGCCGTCGAGGCCGGCTCGTTCACCACTCTCGTCGCCGCCGTCCAGGCCGCCGGCCTGGAAGAGACCCTCGCCACGGGTGGCCCGTTCACCGTGTTCGCCCCGACCGACGAGGCGTTCGCCGCCGCCCTCGAGGCGCTCGGCCTCACCGCCGAGGAACTGCTCGCCGACACCGAGACCCTGACGTCGATCCTCACGTACCACGTGATCGACGGTGAGGTCCCGGCCAGCACGGTCGTCACCCTCGACGGCGAGTCCGCCGAGACGCTGAACGGCGCCTCGGTCGACATCTCCGTCGACGGCGAGACGGTCATGGTCAACGACGCCACGGTGGTCGCGGTCGACGTCGCCGCCGACAACGGCATCATCCACGTGATCGATTCGGTGCTCCTCCCCCCGAGCAACTGAGTCCGTGGGCGGGCGCCGACCCTTCCGGCGCCCGCCCACCCGCTCCCTGCCATGCACACGCTCACCCTGCAGCTCACCGACGACCGACCGGCGGCCCCGCCTCGCGGGTACGATCGAGTCGTGTCGTCGATGTCTTCTTCGGCCCCACACTCGCTCGACGAGGCGTTCGCTGCCGGAACCGTCGACCTCCGAGCCGTGTACGACGAGCACAGCTCGCTCGTCTACTCGATGTGTCGTCGGGCCCTCGGTGCCGAAGCGGCGAAGGACGCCACCCAGGAGGTGTTCGTCAGCGCCTGGCGAAAACGTGAGCAGTTCGATCCGACCAAGGGGGCACTCGGCGCCTGGCTCGTCGGAATCACCAAGCGCCGGATCATCGACCAGATCCGGTCCGAAGGTCGACATGCCGATCGGCGTGCCGACGAGGTCCACGACGAGCGTTCCCCGTCCGAAGATCCTCCCCCCGACCGTGTGGTCGACCGCATGTTCGCCGCACATTTGTTGGCCTCGCTCCCATCCAGAACCAGGGAGGTCATCGAACTGGTCTATGTGCATGACCTGACCCACCGCGAAGTCGCAGATCAGACCGGTCTCCCGATCGGCACGGTCAAGAGCGACGTCCGCCGAGGCATCATGAAGATTCGAGACGAGATGCGAAACGAAATGACGGTGTCCCATGTCTGACACACCGCTGTTCGGACCCGATGAAGATGTCGCCGACATCGAAACCCTGCTCCGCGAGCTCGAGACCTCCGACGTCGAGCTCACCCCGCCGCCCACCGACGTGTGGGACGGCATCGAGGCAGCCATTCGCGACGATGTGTCGGCGGCTCCCGTGGTGTCGCTCGCATCCCGCCGTGCCCGGTTCGCTCCGGCGTTGCTCGCCGCCGCTGCCGCGATCGCCGTCATCGTCGCCGGCGCCGTCGTCGTCACACAGCGCGGGAGCGACGACATGGTGGTCGCCACCGCCGAGTTGGCCTACGACCCCGATGCCTTCGACCCGCTCGGCGCCGACGCCGAGGCCACCGCCCGACTCGTCGAACGCGAGGGCGGATTCGAAATCCGTCTCGACGACGCGACACTCCCCGACCCGGCCGACAACGACCTCGAGCTCTGGCTGATCTCGACCGACGAGGATGGGGCGATCACCGACGTCCAACCGGTGTCGCTGGTCGACGCCGCGACGCCCGGCACCTACGCCGTGCCTGCTGCGCTCGACCCCGACGTGTACACGGTCGTCGACATCAGCGTCGAGCCTCGCGACGGCGACGAGGCGCATTCGGGCCGCTCGATCCTCCGCGGCGTCCTCACCGACGTCTGATCGTCCGGCGCCCGTCGCCGAACGAGGCCGTCGACGCACGGATCGCCTACGGTTCGGGGCATGACGGTGACCGAGACGGCTCCCCCCGCCAAGCCCGAGCGCTGGACCGCCCAGTGGAAGGAGTTGTACGCGGAGGTCATCACGAACGACTTGTGCACCGGGTGTGCCGGGTGTGTGGTGACGTGCCCGCACGACGTGATCGGGTACGAGCACGAAGAGGGCAAGTACATCCCGTTCCACCTCGAGGAATCGCTCGGTGCCGACAACTGCATCCACGGGTTCGGTGAGGAGGGTGGCTGCACCACCTGCACCAGGGCGTGCCCGCGTTTCCGGGCGTGGGAGCCGGCGGCCGACATGCACCTGTTCGGCCGGGTGCGTGAGCCCGACGAGATGGCAGGCATCTGGCGGCAGCTGTACCTGACCCGGGCGAGCGACGAGATGGTCCACAAGATGGGTCAGGACGGTGGCCTCGTCTCCGCGATGCTGATCTGGTTGCGTGAGAACGACTACATCGACGGGGCACTGGTGTCGGGTGTCGAGGACGACGACAAGTGGAAGGCGAAGCCGGTCGTCGTGGAGTCGCGCGAGGAGATCCTCGCCACCGCCGGTTCGCGGTACACGTACTGCGCGAACCCGCTGGCGTTGCCCGAGGCGCGTGAGCGTGGGATGGAGCGGTTGGCGTTGGTCGGCATGGGGTGTCAGACGTCGTCGCCGCCGACGATGTGGGACCGCAAGGCCGGCAAGGTGTCCAAGCCGTTCTTGTTCAACATCGGGCTGCTGTGTTCCAAGACGTTCGACGACGCGATCTTCACCGAACTGTTCGAGGCCAAGTACGGCCTCAAGAAGCAGGACATGGTGAAGATGAACATCAAGGGCGTCTTCCAGATCTGGATGAAGGACGGCTCGTACCACGAGATCAACCTGAAGGAGTGCCACGCCTGGACCCGCCAGGGTTGCACCACGTGCCCCGACTTCGCGGCCGAGCACTCCGACGTGGCGACGGGCGGGATCGGTGAGGACAACGACTGGACGCTCACGATCGCCCGAACCGAGCTGGGCGAGGAGGTCATCGAGCGGATGATCGCCGACGGGTCGATCATCGCCAAGCCGGCCCAGACCGACGAGACCGCGATGCGGTTGCTGCGTCTGCTGTCGATCGTCAGCCGCCGCCGGTGGCCGAAGGACGCCGACCCCGCCCCGGCGATCGGCGTCCCCCCACCCAAGAAGAAGAAGGCCGCCGCTCCGGCCGCCGACGCCAAGCCGAAGACCGACTGACCGCGGCACCCGGCGTGGCACCGGCGGCCCGTCACCTCAACGCGCGACGTGGAGATCGATGCCGTCGCCGGTACGGATCGCTGTGATCGTCTCGCCGCTCACCGTTCGAGCTGTGGGGTCGGGCCGAAGAACCCGACGACGCCGACGAGTTTGTTGTCGGCTCCGAACCGGACGAAGTCGGTACCGGCGACCGCGGTGGTTCCGTCAGGGGCCGTGAGCGACCACTCGTAGCGCGCTGCGCCGTGGTGTTCATCGACGTTGCTGGTGCGGGCGAAGGTGTGATCGGGGAACTGGGCTTGCACAGCGGCGAACATGTCCGAAAGCCCGTCGTGTCCGGCGGCGTCGAGCGGCGGGTCGGCCAGGGTCGCATCGGCTGCGAACGACTCCGCAATGAGTCGGCGTCGTCGGTCGGCGTCGGCTTCTCCGTAGGCGTCAAGGTAACGATCGATGACGCTGGTGATGGTGGTATCCATGAGGGTTCCTTCGTGGGTCGGGCCAACCGGTGGATCCGGAGGGTCGTTCACACTCTGACGACCCTGGGGACGGGGTCGCTACTACCTGTCGGGTAGTCCGCCGACCGGCGACGGTCGCGCTCCCTGGTAGGACGTGGACTCGCCCGCCCGACAGCTGACCACCCTTTACCTCACACGTAGTAGCGGTGCGTAGTGGATCGTTCGTACTGTCGTCGCATGACCCAGACCGCTGTCGGCGCGCTCGTCCGAGACTGGCGCCAACGACGATCACGCAGCCAACTCGACGTCGCGTACGACGTCGGCGTCTCCCCCAAACACCTGAGCTTCGTGGAAACCGGACGCTCACGTCCGAGCCCCGAACTCATCGACGCGATCGGTATCCATCTCGACATCCCACTGCGCGAACGCAACACGCTGCTCCTCGCCGCCGGGTTCGCTCCCCGCTACCGACACACCTCGCTCGACGACCCCGACATGGCCGGCATCGTCGAGTCGCTGCGGCGCCTCCTCGACGCGCACCACCCGTACCCCGGAGTCGTGCTCGATCGACACTGGAACGTCGTGCTCGCCAACCCGGCCGCCGAAACGCTCGTGTCGCTGCTCCCTGACCAACTCACGGGCCCGACGCTGAACGTGTTCCGCGCCAGCCTCCACCCCGACGGCCTCGCCCGCCACACCCTCGGTTTCGACGAATGGGCCACCTATCTACTGACCCAACTCCACCGCCTCGTGATGCTGACCGCTGATCCCGAACTGGTTCGGATCGAGGACGAAGTGACGAGCTACCCGAACATCATCGAGCTGCGCGATCGCACCAGTTGGGCGACAGGTGCCACCGCCCCGGATCTCCTCGTGCCATATCGGCTCGGACTCGACGGCGTCGAGCTGTCGATGTTCACCACCCTCACGACCTTCGGGACACCCCGCGACATCACCCTCGACGAACTCGCGATCGAACTGTTCTTCCCGAACGACACCGCCACTGCCAACCACTTCCAACACGCCGCAATCACCACGGAGCCGTCATGACCGACCCACACCTCGATCCGACCGCGTTCATCCGCACCGCCATGCCGCTCTGCGACACCCTCGGCATCACCGCCACGACACTGACACCCGAACTGGTCGAGCTGTCGATGACATCGTCCGAGGCCCTCTGCACGAGCAACCAACTCCTTCACGGCGGCGCGCTCATGGCACTCGCCGACTCCGCCGGCGGCGCAGCAGCATTCCTCAACCTTGCCGAGGACGCCACCGGCACCTCGACCATCGAGTCGAAGACCAACTTCCTCGGGGCCGTCGTCGACGGCACCGTGACGGCAACAGCCACACCTCTCCACCTCGGTTCCACCACGATGGTCATCGAAACAGAGATCCGACACGGCAGCCGGCTCGTTGCGAAGGTGACGCAGACCCAAGCGGTCCTTCGCGCACGCACCTGACCGGGTGTGCGGCGACGCCCAGCGGCACGGAGCGGGCGGCCCCTACTGCGAGCCAGTCTCGAGGCTCGGCCAGTCGCGACCGAAACGGGCGAGGCAATGCCAGAGCCACTTGATGGCCTGCGGATCGTGGTCCCCCGACCTCGACGCCGCTGCCAGCCGGGCGGGGGTGATCTCGCCACCCAGCACTCGTGCCAGCTCGATCGGAACCGAACTGCGATATCCAGCTTCGATCGCATCGACGGTGACGCGGTACCCGGCGTGCTCCTCCACGTCGCACTCGAGTCGCCCGAGTATCGACGAGTGCGCCTCGCGGTCCGTCGGGTCGACGACAACGGCCTCCACGTCACGGGCGATCGACAGCCCTCCGTGAACATGCGCTTCCACGTAGTCGTCGAGAGGATCGTCGAGCGGAAGATCGACAACAGCCGAGAGCTCACTCAGACCGACCCCACCGGAGTCCGCAAGCTCGCACAGCTGCTCCAGCCGCTCCGGGCCTCCGACCACTGATGGCTCGTACACACTGTCGGGCCAGCAGAACGTGGACCGTTCTTCCAGTTCGGGCCGCAACCTCAGATAGGCCGACCCGAACCGGGGTGCTGCGCCGTACATGTCGTCTCGTCGATTCCACGCGCCGTACACCGGCCGCGCCACCGCAGGCGCATCGTCGTAGCGCCCCTCGAACATCTCGCTCTCCCATCGCCAACGGTCACCGCCACGATGGGCCGTCAAGCCACCGTTGGACGTGCCGGTCTGCCATTGGCTGCGATACCAGCCCGAGCCCGCGATCGCTTCCAGCACCGTCCCGCCGCCGAAGCCCCAACCCGGATGGAAGTGAAGGACGATTCTCGGGGCCACAGCAAGATCGTAGAACTCGGGCAGACCCGACGTCCTGGGAGGTCCACGCACATCGGCCGCTCCGTCATCCCACCGACGCCGGCGACGGCGTCGACCCAGTTGCCCCGATGCGCACCCGAGTGCGAGTTTCGGATCCCAGGACCTCCACGGCAGGGAGAGCGAGCTCGTGCGGGTCGAACGACAGGGCTGATCGGTCAACGGGACCGATCTCGGGATGTACGGTGCGCTCGTGGCTCGCTACGTGATCGACGCTCGGACGTTGCTCCACATCGTGTCCGACGACGTCGACATCGATCCTGGTCATCGACTCGTCGCTCCCAACCTCATCCGCTCCCAGGCGCTCACCCTGCTGCTCGAGGACGTGCAGAACGGCGACCTCACCGAGGACGCTGCGCTCCGGCTCCACGAACGGCTCACCGAACTCAAGATGCGGCTGCTCGGTGATCGGGTCTCGCGTCGTACCGCGTGGAAGATCGCACGCGAGCACGGGTGGGACACGACGTTGGATGCGGAGTACCTCGCGGTGTGCCGCCTCCAGGCCGACGCGCTCGTCACGATCGACCCGGCGCTGGCCGCGAAGGCCGAGGGCATCGTGCCGCTCGCGCCGTTGGAGATGCTCTCGACGAGCTGAACTGGACCTGACGAGAACCCGCTTCGGGCTCGGAAACCCTGCCACACCCCTCCGTCATGATGGGAACCATGAACGACGGGGGTGTTCGCCTATCGGTGGAGGTACTGGTCGGCACCGAACTGTCCGTTGCCGATCACGCCGAGCTGGCCGATGCGGCTCGGGCCGCCGGTCGGCTGCGGGCGTTCGTCGACCTCGCCGACGTGCAGATCAACCGCCGAACCCGGCAGCTCGCGGCCGAGGGCGACCGTTCGTCCGACCACGTGCTGATCGACGAGGGCCGACTGTCGGGCAAGGACGCCAAGTCGACCGACGAGCGCGACCGGGTGTGCGAGACGCTGCCGCAGTTCGAAGACGCGCTCGCCAACGGCGACTGCACGGCCGACCATCTCGACTCGCTCGCCAGGCACACCAAAGACCTCACCGACGAGGAGCGAGCCGACGTGCGCGATGTGGTCGACGATCTGCTGAGCCATGCTGCCGACGAGCCCGCTGCGCTGTTCGACCGCAACGCCAGGAGCATCGTCGATCGAATCCGGAACATGCATCGCGGTAACAGCGACGTCGACGAGTTCGAACGGCAGCGCAAGCGGTCGAACGTCAAGCGCTGGACCGACCGCGACACCGGTATGAAGCACACCCACCTCGCGCTCGACCCGCTCCGCGACGCCGCGATCTGGAACGTGATCGATCATCACCTCGCCACGCTTCGGCAGGATCCCTCCAACCAGGAGCGGCCGTTCGCCGAGCTGCAGGTCGAGGCGGTCGTCGCCGCCGTCAGCGCCGTCGGTCCGGACGACACCTCGTCCTCGGCCCGAGTGCCACGGGTCGTCGTCCATGCCGACGCATCGAGCCTGTGTCACGGCCGCCACGACGACACGCTGTGCGAGACCGTCGACGGGGCGCCCCTGCCGGTCGCCACCGTGCAACGACTGTGCTGCGAGGCCGTGTTACAGGCGGTGATCGTCCGACCCGACGGCACCGTCGACCAGATCTGCGCCGAACAGCGCACCGCAAGCCGTCAGCAGCGGCGGATGCTGGCCGCGATGTATCGCACCTGCGCCCACCCACACTGCGAGGTCGGGTTCTCCCGTTGCCGCATCCACCACGTCGAGTGGTTCACGCGCGGCGGTCGCACGGTGATGGCGAATCTCCTCCCGCTGTGCGAGACCCACCATCACCTCGTGCACGAGGGCGGCTGGAACCTCACGATCGATCCCGATCGACGCGTGACGTGGGTCAAACCCGACGGCACCGTGTGGCAGACCGACCACGGACCTCCGAGAACCGGGCGATCGAACATGACGACTCGCCCACGACATCGCCCACCCGCGGACACCCTGTTCGAACAAGCGTCCTGACCGTCGAGAAGCTCAGCCGCGGGTCGGCAGCGCGCCCCCAAGACTTGGCACGGCTCGAGCGACGGTCAGTGGCCAAGAGGGCGGCATGTCGACCGAACCGTCGTCGACCGCATCATGGCCGACCCGAATCATCGTCGACCGCATCATGGCCGGTCCGAATCATCGTCGACCCGAATCATCGTCGACCCGAATCATCGTCGATCGAGAGCTCGGGACGGGAGTCACGTCACGGACGCGCCCGCCAAATCAGTTGCAGGCAGCGAGGGCAGCCTGGAAGTCGCCCAGGATCTGCAAGGCGAGCTCGTTGCCGCCGTCGGCCTTGCTGGCGACGTCGTCGAAGTCACTGAACCCCTGGGCCTGCTCCTCGGTGAGGCTGAAGTCCTCGATCTCCTGGCGCATGCAGTCCTTGACATCGTCGCTCACATCGAGTGTGTCGACCATCTCGGTCGCCAACTCCTTGGCCGGCGGCGCAGAGGCACCACACGCGCTGAGCACGGTGACGGAGGCGGCGGCGAGGGCGATGATCGAACGACGGGACTTCACAGTGCGTGAAGGCTATCGGCAGCACTGCACGACGGGCGCTCCCCCGCTCCGGCAAGGATTCTGA
The DNA here is from genome assembly GCA_033344875.1 of Ilumatobacteraceae bacterium. NCBI lineage: Bacteria > Bacillati > Actinomycetota > Acidimicrobiia > Acidimicrobiales > Ilumatobacteraceae > Ilumatobacteraceae bacterium. The sequence continues at coordinate 2,022,784 of JAWPMO010000001.1, forward strand.
GGCCTCGGTTCATTAGCGTCGAACACAACGTTCGTCGAGCAGTCGAACAATCCCAGACAGGAGCTCCCCTCACATGCGCGAAGCAGTCTTCGTTTCCTACGCCCGCACCGGCATGGCCAAGGCCGGCCGCGGCGGTTTCAACATCACGCCACCGATGACGATGGCGGCGCACGCGATCAAGCACGCCGTCGACAAGGCCGGCGTCGAGCCCGAACTGGTCGACGACGTAGCGATCGGCAACGTCGCCCACGGTGCCGGCAACCTCGGCCGCCTCGCCGGCCTCCTCGCCGGCCTGCCGATCACCACGGGTGGTACCACGGTCAACCGGTTCTGTTCGTCCGGCCTCAACGCGATCTCGATCGCGGCCAACAACATCAAGACCGACGGCGTCGACGTCGTCGTGGCCGGTGGCGTCGAGTCGATCTCCATCCAGAGCCCCGGCATGGGCGGGCCCGACGCGATGGACCCGGCCCTCACCGACACGTACCCGGCGATCTACATGCCGATGATCGAGACCGCCGACATCGTGGCCGAGCGCTACAACGTGTCTCGCGAGTACCAGGACCAGTACTCCTACGAGTCGCAGATGCGTATGGCCCGGGCGCAGGAGCACGAGTTGTTCGTCGACGAGATCGTTCCGATGGAGACGAAGATGAAGCTCGTCGACAAGGAGACGAAGGAAGTGTCGATCGTCGACTACGTGGTCGACCGCGACGAGTGCAACCGTCCGAGCACGACGCTCGAGGGGCTCGCCAAGTTGCAGCCCGTGCGCGGTGAGGGCAACTTCATCACGGCCGGCAACGCGAGCCAGCTGTCCGACGGCGCTGCGGCCGTCGTCATGATGTCCGACGAGGAGGCCTCGCGGCGCAACATCGAGCCGATGGGGGCGTTCAAGGGTTGGGCGGTCGCCGGTTGCGAACCCGACGAAATGGGCATCGGCCCGATCTACGCCGTGCCGAAGCTGTTGAAGCGCTTCGGGTTGAGCATCGACGACATCGACATCTGGGAACTCAACGAGGCGTTCGCCAGCCAGTGCCTGTACGCCCGCGACACCCTCGGCATCGACCCGGAGAAGTACAACGTCAACGGCGGCTCGATCGCGATCGGCCACCCGTTCGGCATGACCGGTGCCCGCTGCGCCGGCCACCTCCTCCAGGAGGGCAAGCGCCGCGGCGCCAAGTACGGCGTCGTGACGATGTGCGTCGGTGGAGGCCAAGGCGCAGCCGGCCTCATCGAGATCTACTGAGCGTCGAGATCTGGTGATCACCGTCGACTGATCATCAGGTCGCTCCACGCGCTGGTGTCACCGGTCTGGTCGCTCGTCGGCCAGACCGGTTGCGCCGAGATGCGTCACGTGACGAGTTCGACGGCGCGGGTGAAGATCCGATCGAGCATGGGTTCGGTGAGACGTTTGGTGAACGTGTTCTGCTGGCTCGGGTGGAACGAACAGAGCAGGGTCATGCCGCCGTCGAGCGGCACCTCCACCCCGTGGCCGAACTTCGGTCGCGGCCGTACACCGAAGTGGCGACACGCGGCGTCGTAGCCGAACCCCCCGAGGCACACGACCACCTTCGTGTTCGCCAGCAACTCGAACTCGCGCTCGAGGAACGGAGCGCAGGTGTCGCGCTCCCCCGGCGTCGGCTTGTTCGCCGGTGGCGCACACTTCACGGCGGCCGTGACCCAGGCGTCGGTCAGCCGCAGGCCGTCGTCGGCGGAGACCGAGGTCGGCTGGTTGGCGAGCCCGGCACGGAACATCGCCCGGAACAGCCAGTCGCCGCTGCGGTCGCCGGTGAACACCCGGCCGGTCCGGTTCGCGCCGTGCGCGGCGGGTGCCAGGCCGAGCACGACGATCCGGGCGTCAGGGTCCCCGAAACCAGGGATCGGCTTGCCCCAGTACTCCTCGTCGCGGTACGCCGCCCGCTTCTCGACCGCGACCAGCTCGCACCACTCCCGCAGGCGCGGACACGCGACGCACCCGATCACCTCGCGTTCGAGTCGGGCGAGTTCGCGGTGCCGTCGAGGAGCCATCGCCAGTAGGTTGGCAGGCATCATGGCGACGAAGAAAGCGGCAGCGAAGAAGTCGACCGGGAAGCAGTCGACCGGGAAGCAGTCGACCGGCGTCAAGCCGACGACGATCCTGATGGTGCGCCACGGCCAGACACCGACCACGGGCAAGCTGCTGCCGGGCCGTGCACCCGGGCTCCACCTCGCCGACGTCGGCGTGCAGCAGGCCGAGCGCGCCGGCGAACGCATCGCCGAGCTCGTGAAGGTCGACGCGATCTACACGTCGCCGATGGAGCGGGCCCGCGAAACGGCAGCCCCGATCGGCAAGGCGATCGGTCTCCGCCCCAAGGTCGTCAGGGGTCTCATCGAGTGCGACTTCGGCGACTGGACCGGCGCCGAACTCACCAAGCTGATGAAGCTGCCCGAGTGGCGCACCGTGCAGAAAGCGCCGTCGACGTTCCGGTTCCCGAACGGCGAGTCGTTCACCGAGATGCAGGTCCGGATGGTCACGACGCTCGACAAGCTGCGCGCCGAGCACCCCGGTGGCGTCATCGTGTGCGTCAGCCACGCCGACACGATCAAGGCGGCGATGGCACACGCCCTCGGCACCCACCTCGACCTGTTCCAACGGATCGTGATCTCCACCTGCTCGATCAGCGGCATCGCCTGGTCGACCGACGGCCCCGTCGCACTCACCGTCAACTCGACCGGCGGGTCGCTCCGCGACCTCACACCGTCATGAACTGTCCGCGGCGTTCCCCGGCCACGCAGGCCGCGACTGACCACCCCCTCGCACGAGGCGAAGCGCTGTGAGCGCGTTCTACGAGTTCGAAGAGGTCGACGCCTTCACGACCGGTGCGATCGGCGAGCCGGGTGCTCGCACGTTCTTCCTGCAGGCACGCCACGGCCGCCAGCGCGTCGCGGTCAAGTGCGAGAAGCAGCAGGTGTCTGCGATCGTGCAGTACCTCCAGCGCGTGCTCAACGACCTCCCACCGCCCGAAGACAAGCCGATGTCCGGCGCACTCGAGTTGGCCACGCCGGTCGAGGAAGTCTTCGTGCTCGGCCCGATCGGGCTCGGCTACGACCGCAGCTCCGACAAGATGATCGTGCAACTCGAAGAGGTCGGCGCCTACGACGAGGACGGCGACCCGATCGAGGGCCGCGACGGTCACATCCGCGTGTACGTCACCCGGGCGCAGGCCGCCGCGTTCTGCGAGCATGCCGAACGAGTGGTCGCCGCGGGTCGACCCGACTGCCAGTGGTGCGACCTGCCGATCGATCCCGACGGACACGCATGCCCGAGAATGAACTGAGGGTTTCGGCCGACCAGCGGCTCGCCGACACCGACATCCCCGACCCGGTCGCGTTCCTGATGAACGCCGAGCCGGAGATCGAAGGACGGATGCCCTGGAGTTCCAACGCCACGTTTCTGGTGACGATGCGTGTCGACGCTACCGACGGCCCGATCGAGCAGCGAGCGATCTACAAGCCGGTGCGCGGCGAGCGCCCGCTGTGGGACTTCGAGCCCGGGCTGCACAAGCGCGAGCGGGCCGCCTACCTGTTGAGCGAGCGGCTCGGTGTCGGCGTGGTGCCGCCGACCGTCATCCGCGACGGGCCCCTCGGCGAGGGTTCGTTCCAGTGGTTCGTCGACGCCGACCACAGCGAGCACTACTTCACGATCTTCGAGCAGCACGAGCACCTGCACGACCAGTGCCGCGACATCGCCGTGCTCGACATCCTCGCCAACAACACCGACCGGAAGTCGGGGCACTGCCTGCTCGCCCACGACCGGGTCTGGGCGATCGACAACGGACTGTGCTTCAGTTCGCCGTACAAGCTGCGCACGGTCATCTGGGAGTTCGCCGGTGAGGCGATCGACGACGCCGTGCTCGATCGGGTCGCTCCGATGGTCGAACGGATCCCGGTCGACATCGCCGCGCTGCTCGCGGATGACGAGATCGAGGCGATGCAGCGCCGGGCGGCCGCCCTGGTCACCGAACGGCGACTCCCCGACGAGGGCGGCGACCATCGCTACCCCTGGCCGCTCGTCTGATCGCGAGTTGTGCCTGGAGGTCGAGCGGATAGGTGAGGCTCTGCCGAACCTGGCCGCTCGACACCCCCGACGGATACGGGGAGGAATCAGCGGAATGAAAAGGAGCGGAGCGACCTATCCGCTGATCCTCCTGGCACAACTCGTGATCCAGGCCGACGCGGTCAGTCGGCGACGGCGATCGATCCGAGTTGGCGCCAGATCGCGCCGAGCGTGAGCAGGGAACCCACGAAGCCGAACCAGAACGGCCCGGTCACGCCCCACTGTGAGGCGATCACGCCACCGAGCAGTGCTCCGACGACCAGCGTGCTGAACACACCGACGCCGTTGACACTGCTCACCCGGCCCTGAAATTCGGCCGGCACGACACGCTGCCGAATCGTCACCGACGTGGTGCCCCACGCCGCCTCGTGCATGCCGAACACGAAGAAGACCGCGAACGCGATCCACGGGGTGGTGTTGACCGCGAACGACAGGTGCATCAGCACCTCGATCGACAGACCGATCCGCATGATGTTGGCCATGCCGAGGCGTCGTTCGATCCGTCCGTACGTGAGCGCGACCAGCACGCCTCCGGCGGCACCGAAACTCGTCAGGAGTCCGAACCCCACGCTGCCCAACCCGAGGCGCTCGACCGAGTACAGCACCAGAATGGACCAGGCGGCTCCGAACGTCAGGTTGAACGCGAAGATCGTGATCGTCAGCGTCCGGACCGCCGCGTCGTTCCAGACCCACCGAAGGCCGGCGACGATGTCGGACCGGGCGGTCAACGACACCTCGGGACGGACGGGTCGGTCGACCGCGATGCTGCGCACGACGAGCGCGGCGAAGACGACGCAGACGGCCTGCAGCACGAACGGCACCGCCATCCCGGTGGCGAACAGCAGCGCGCCGACCGCCGGGCCACCCAACCGGTTGATCGTCAAGCGACCGAACATCAGCCGACTGTTGGCGAGTCCCAGTTCACTCCTGCCGACGAGCATCGGCAGCAAGGTCGCGCTCGTCGTGTCGACGAAGACCTCCGCCGTCCCGAGCGCCGTCAGCGCGATCAGCACCGCCGGCACCGAGACGTTCTCGGTCACGATGAGCATGGAGAGCACGCCGAGCACCAGCGCTCGTGCGCTGTTGGCGATCACGATGATCAACCGCCGGTCGTGCCGGTCGGCGACCACGCCGGCGTACAGCCCGAGCACGAGCCACGGCAGCCGCTGCAGCAGCGTCGCGAGCGCGATCAGGAACGGGTCGCGCGTCTGCGAGACGACCAGCAGCGGACCGGCCGCCAGCGCCACACCGTCGCCGAGATCACTCGCCCATGCGGACGCCAGCAGACGACGGAACCCGTCGCCGAACCGCGGCGGAGCGATGGCGTCGAGGACCTGTGACATGGCGGCGAAACGCTACCGCTCGACGATCACGAGTTGTGCCTGGAGCGTGAGCCGACAGACGAACTGCGACCAGTCGTCACGGGGCAGCTCAGCGGAATGAATGGGAGCGAAGCGACCAATCCGCTGAGCGCCTGGCACAACTCGTGATCGCTGCCACACTGTCCCGGTGACCGAACCCGTCGACGACCGAGAATTGGACGACCAGGACTTGGACGACCAGGAGTTGGACGACCTGATCCGGGTCGTCGACCTCGACGGGCTGGTGCGGATGGTCGATGCCCGGTGCGATGCCGACGACTGGGCCGGACTGCTCCGTCTCCGCGACCGGTGCGCCGCGGCGACCATCGAGACCGGACGCCAGCTGTGGCCGGCGGCGACGCTCGCCGAGTACCGTCTCGCCTTGCTGGCGCCGGACGAGTGGGCGGCGACCGTGCTCGACGGTGAGTCGGGCCGCTTCACGATCGGTCCACTCTCGGAGGTGACTGCGGTGCGGCACACGTGGGCCGGGCTCGCGCCACACCTCGACACGGTGCCGATCGCCACGTTCATCGCCCACGAGCGAGCCATTCGGGGCGAACACATCCCTCCCGGCGAGCTGACCGCACTTCCGCCGGTACTCGACATACCTGCCGACCTCCAGCCCTGGGAACCGGCGTATCCGGTGTCGACCTACACCGACGCGGGTGCCGAACACCCCGAGCCCGATGCCACCGGTGACCTTGTCGACGTCACCACGCCCGACGACGTCACGATCGTCGACGACGACTCGACCGAACTCGCGGTTCGGCAACTCCTCGAGGCCTGGACGGCTGCCTCCACCGGCCGCGCCGAGACCGTGTGCGTGGAGGGCGACCACCTCGCCGCGCTCTCGGCGCTCGGCGTCAGATCGGCGCGGGTCGCCGAGATCCCGGCCGCCGAGGCGGTCGCCCGGCTCGCCTGGGCGGGTGCTTCCGGCGGCGCGCAGGGTCGGCGCCGCGGGATGGCGATCGGCCGGTTCTCCGCCTGGTGGCTGCTCGGAGCGATCGGCGATCTGCACGACGACTGGCCACCCACCGACGACGAGATCGCCGAGCTCCTCGCGAACCTCCGCTGGTTTCGGTGGGACGCCCATGAACCGGCCGGCGGTTGGCGACTCCAGCTCGTGGTCGAGGACCACGCCGAGGGCCTCGCCTGGGCGATCAACGCCGCCGACCACGACTGACGATCACGGCGGCACCGGGTCGCACTTCTCGACCGAGCCCAACCGGTGACCCACTCCCGAGCTCGACGTCCCAATGCTCGACCCGACGGCGACGGCGCGCTGTGCAGCGGTTCCGGCATGGACATCGCGACATGGAGGTTCGCGAGCTGGTCGTTCGCGAGCTGGTCGTTCGCGAGCTGGTCGTTCGCGAGCTGGTCGTTCGCGAGCTGGTCGTCCGGAACTGACGATCGAGCCAGAGCCTCCGACCTCCAGCGGCCGAGTCGCACCGGTTGCTCGACGTGTTCCCCCGTGAACCCGTGATCATCGAAATGCTCGGCGTGTCGGAAGCCCATCGTGGGCGAGGTCGGTACTCCCGCTGGTGTGGGGCGTCGTCGGCCTGATCGGAACGTGACGAAATCTCGCGACCCCGCGAACCGGGAACACCGCCGTACCGTACTGGTCGTTCGAGGACAGCTTCCCACCCCCAAGGACGACATGAACGACAACAACACGACCGACGCCGACATGATCGACGATCCGACCGCGGCCGGCACCGACCGCCGTGGCGGCTTCCCGAAGTGGCTCAAGTGGGGCCTGTTCGGTGCGCTGGCGGTCCTGGTCGTCGGGTACGGCCTGATCTTCCTGTACGCCAAGGTCCTCAACGACAGCCCCGACGAACTCGGCGACGCCGACCTCGCAGCCGCACTCGCCGACGACGCCACCGAGGAAGCCGAACGGGCGAACGACGAGACGACCGACCCGTCCGACACCGCATCAACCGTGACGCCGACCACCGGGGCTGTCACGACCGAAGCCCCCGAGGCGCCGGCCGATGACGCTCCAGCGGCAGCCGGTGAGGTCTGGGACATCACCGATGCCTCCGAGCTCGGGTACCGCGTCAAGGAGATCCTGTTCGGTGTCGACACCGAGGGTGTCGGTCGTACGAACCAGATCACCGGTTCACTCGTGATCGACGGCACACAGGTCACCGACGCCGAGTTCGTGGTCGATGTCGCGACGATCGAGAGCGACGACGGTCGGCGGGACAACCAGTTCCGCGGTCGCATCATGTCGACCGACGAGTTCCCCCAGGCGGTCTTCACGCTGACCGAGCCGATCGAGCTCGGCACCGAGGCGACCGAAGGGGCGACGGTCGACACGACCGCCACCGGTGAGCTGACGCTGCGGGGCGTCACCAATCCGGTCACGTTCGACGTGAGCGCCCGACTCGAGAACGGCAAGATCGGCGTCCTCGGCGACATCCCCGTCGTCTTCGCCGACTACTCGATCGCCAACCCGTCGACCGGTGGCATCACCACCGAGGACAACGGCCTGCTCGAGTTCGTCCTGGTCTTCGAACCCGCCGCCTGATCACCCGAACGGAGCGGACCGGGTGCCCCATCGTTCGAACCGGATGATCACCACCCATTAGGTTCGCCCGCGTGATCGCTCCCCTGTCCCGTTCGTACGCCGACGCCCGAGCCGCGTTCATCGCCGCGGCCACAGCCGCCGGGGCGCGGATCGAGTCGTTCGCGCATCCGCGCACCGGGCTGACGGGCGAGGAGCTGTTCGTCGACGTCGCCGAGGTCGGGCCCGCCGACGCCGACCGCGTCGTGATCGTCGTGTCGGGCACGCACGGCGTGGAGGGCTACCTCGGCTCGGCGCTCCAGCGTCACCACCTCGAGACGTACGACACCGACCGCGAGCCCGGGCCGGCGATCGTGTTCGTCCACGCCCTCAACCCGTTCGGGTTCTCGTGGGTGCGCAGGGTGAACGAGGACAACGTCGACCTCAACCGCAACTTCGTCGACTGGTCGCAACCGCCGCCGACCAACGACGGCTACGCCGACCTCGCCGACGCACTCGTGCCGACCGACTGGTCGGCCGAGACACAGGAACGGACCCTGCTCGAGCTGATGGCGCAGATGGAGACGCTCGGGTTGGAGCGACTGCAGCAGACCGTGTCGGGTGGCCAGTACGACCACCCGACCGGCGTGTTCTACGGCGGCACCGGCCCGACCTGGTCCAACGAGTGGCTCCGGGCGTTCATGGCCCGACGGCTCGACGGGGTCGGTCGCACGGCGATCATCGATCTGCACACCGGCCTCGGACCGTGGGGACACGGCGAGCTGATCTCGAGCGAGCGCCCCGGCAGCGACACGTTCGAACGGCAGCAGTCGTGGTGGGGTGAGGTCATCTCGATGATGGACGACGCCAGCGTGTCCGCCGCGCTCGAGGGCGACTGGCTGGGTGTGGCGGCCGACTTCGCTCCCGGCACCGAGATCACCGGGGTGGCGATCGAGTACGGCACGGTCGACCCGATCACCGTCCTGCAGAGCCTGCGCGCCGACGCCGTGCTCCACGGCCACGGCGACCCGACCGCCGACGGAGCGAGCGACGTGCGAGACCAGGTCCGTGCCGCCTTCCTCGACGACGACCCGGCCTGGCTCGAGACCTGCCTCCCCCGCTACCACTCGGTCGTCACCGCCGCCCTCGGACACCTCGCCTGAATCGCCGAACGGGCCGCCGGTTCGGTCAGCGTGATCGTTCGGCTGGCGGGCCCTGGAGGCGCTCATCGACCGCACTCAGGCGTGGTGCCGGTGCTCCTCCGGTTGGGCTCCCGTCGAGATCGGTCGGTGTTCTCACGCCGACAACGCCCCTCACCGATGCCGGTTCGGTTCCCTCCGAGCCGGTCGGCGATCGCGTCGAGACGGGTGCCGTCGCCACCTCGTTCCAGGTGGCCGTGGGGGCGGCGCTGCGAACGGCGCGAAGCTGGTTGGCTCCGTTCGCTCCGTTCGGTCAGACGGGTTGGCTCTGTTCCCAGGCGGCGGCGAGGGCGGCGTAGCGGCCGCCTCGGTCGACGAGTTCGGCGTGGGTGCCGAGCTCGACCAGCCGGCCGTGATCGACCACGGCGACGCGATCGGCTCGACGCACGGTCGACAGACGGTGGGCCACGACGATCGTGGTGCGACCACGCATCAGCCGTTCGAGTGCGTGTTCGACGAGCGCCTCCGTGCCCGGGTCGAGGCTCGACGTCGCCTCGTCGAGCACCAGCACCGCCGGGTCGACCAGCGCGGCACGGGCGAGCGACACCAGCTGGCGTTCGCCGGCCGACAATCGTGAGCCCCGCTCGCGCACTTCGGTCTCGAGCCCCTCGGGGAACTGCTCGAACCGTTCGAGCGCGTCGATCGCCACCAACGCCTCACGCAGCTCGGCGTCGGTCGCCCCCGGCCGGGCCAGTCGCAGGTTGTCGGCCACCGTGCCGTCGAACAGGAATCCCTCCTGCGGTACGACGACGATCCGGTTCCGCAGCGATTCGAGCGTGGCGTCGCGCAGGTCGACGCCGCCCAACCGGACCGTTCCCTGCCGGGGGTCGTACAGGCGGGCCATCAACTTGGCGAGCGTCGACTTGCCGGCTCCGGTCGGGCCGACGAGCGCGATCCGTTCGCCGGGAGCGATCGACAGGTTCACGTCGGACAGCACCGGCGCGGTCGTGCCCGGGTAGACGAACGTGACCGCGTCGACGTCGAGTTGCCCGCGCTCGGGGAGATCGACCGCGTCGGGGGCCTCGTCGACCTCGGGTTCGGTGTCGAGGATCTCGAACATCTTGTCGAGCGACGCCGTGGCCGACTGCACCGTGTTGTACAGCTGGCTCAGCTGCTGCACCGGTTCGAACAGGCTCGACAGCAGCAACACCACCCCGACCACGGTGCCGACCGTGACCTGACCGTTCTTGGCCAACCATCCGCCGGCACCGATCGCGATCGCGGTGGCGAGCACGCCGCAGAACTCGACGACCCCGAAGTACCAGGTCGACACCTTGACGCTGTGCACGTGTGCGTCGTACAGCTCACGGTTGATGACCCGGAACCGGCGGGTCTGCTCGGGTTCGCGGGCGTACGCCTGGATCACCCGGACACCGGTGATGTTCTCCTGCAGTGCCGACAGGTTCTCGCCGACACGCTCACGCACCGACAGGTAGGCGCGGTTCGAGTCGCGCTGGAACCGGATCGACGCGACGACGATGAACGGCAGGACGAGCAGCGCCAGCAACGTGAGCTGCCACGACATGATCAGCAGCACGACGAGCGCGAACGTGAGAAGGATCGCAGCCGACACGAACTGGAGCAGACCCCACTGCACGAGCTCCGACATCGACTCGATGTCGGCGGTCATGCGTGAAACGAGCACGCCGGCCTGGTTGCGGTCGAAGAACGCCAGCGACTGCTTCTGGATGTGACCGAACAGGCGCAGCCGGAGCGCACGGAGGAATCCCTCGCCCGCCCGGTTCACGAACACGAACTGTTGGCGACCCCCGAGGAACGCGATGATCGCCACGGCGATGTAGATGCCGATCGCCAGGTTGAGTGCACCGCGGTCGTCGGCTCGGATGCCGCTGTCGATGCCGTAACGGAGCAGCAGCGGCCCGATCAGCGTGGTGCTGGTCGAGATCGCGACGAACCCGAGCGCGGCCAGCGCCAGCTTGCGTTGCGGCTTGGCGAGCCGGGCGGCGCGCCGGATCACCTGCTTGGTCTGCGCTCGATCGAGCTTGTCGTCCTCGCTGACGGCATGCGCGGCCCACATGTCAGTCGCCCCCCGTCGGCGTCGGAGCGGCCTCGACCGAACCGGCTGCGGCCAGCACCTCGCGGTACCGGTCGTCGGTGGCCAGTAGTTCGTCGTGGGTACCGTCGGCGAGCACGCGGCCGTCGCCGACCAGGACCACCCGATCCGCCATGGCGATCGTGCCGGGTCGGTGAGCGATCACGATCGTCGTGCGACCTTCCATGACGGTGCGCATCGCGGCACGGATCTCGTGTTCCTTCGACGGGTCGACGGCGCTGGTCGCGTCGTCGAGGATCAGCACCTTCGGATCGCTGACGACCGCCCGGGCGATCGCGATGCGCTGACGCTGACCGCCCGACAGCGAGAACCCGCGCTCACCGAGGATCGTCGAGTAGCCGTACGGCAGTTCGTCGATGAAGTCGGCGGCACCCGCGAGTTCGGCCGCCCGGCGGATCGTGGCCTCGTCGGCCTCCGGGCAGGCGAAGGCGATGTTCGCGGCGACGGTGTCGTGGAACAGCAACGTGTCCTCGAACACCAGACCGACGGCCCGGCGAACGTCGTGGACCGCTCGTTCACGCAGGTCGACCCCGTCGAGCCGGATCGTGCCGCGCTGCGGGTCGTAGAACCGCACGAGGAGTCGGGCGACGGTCGACTTGCCCGAACCGGTACCGCCGACCAGGGCGACCGACGTCCCCGGTGCGATGTCGATGGTGAACCCGTCGAGCACCGGTTCGTCGACGTCGTAGCCGAACGCCACGTCGTCGAACTGCACCGCACCGGCTCGCTCGGGCAGCCGCCCAACGACCGGGCCGTCGATGATCGCCGGCGTGGTTCCGAGGACGTGATCGATGCGTTCGAGTGCCGCCGTCGCCCGCTGCCCGAACGCGACGGTCATGCCGATGGTGCGCAGCGGCCACACGAGGAGCTGCACGTAGAAGTTGAACGCGACGAGTTCGCCGATCGTCAGCTGACCGTCGAGCACCCGGTGGCCGCCGACCGCGAGGACGGCGATGATCCCCGCCGCCGGGAGCAACTCCATCAGTGGCAGGTAGGTGGCACGCACCTTGGCGGCGACGAGCGACTCGCGTTGGATGTCGTCGGCCTCGACTTCGAGTTTGTCGGCCTGCACCCGTTCGGCGCCGAAGCCCTTGATGACCCGGATGCCCGACACGGTTTCCTCGACGACGCTCGCGAGCTGCGCCTGCTCCTGCTGCACCGCCCGCACCGCCGGGTGCACTCGGTTGGAGAACCGTTTGGCGGCGATGTTCAGCAACGGCAACGCAGCGAGCGCACACAGCGCCAGCAGCGGGTCGATCACGACGAGGACGATCCCGACCGCGGTGATCAGCGCCACGTTCGACAGCGTCAGCGGGATCATGACCACGAACGCCTGGATCTGGTTGAGATCGCTCGATGCCCGGCTCATCAGCTGGCCGGTCTGCGCCCGGTCGTGGTAGCCGATGTGGAGCCCGAGGATGTGTTCGAGCAGCTGCTCCCGCAGCCGCCGCTCGGTCAACCGACTCTGGCTGAACGCGACGTAGCGACGCAGCGCGGTGAACGTGCCGGTCATCAGTCCGGCGCCCGCGATCATGATCGCCCAGCCCCACGAGCTCCCGGGACCTTCGATCGCCCGGTCGATGGCACGCCCGGTGAGCCACGGGATCGCGACCTTGCCGACGGTCCAGAGCAGGCCGACACCGACGCCGAGCGACAGGCCTTTCCACTGACGACGGATCAACGCGAGCAGCGGCTGCCACTTCGCCCGATCGCGATCGCTGGTTTCGTGGTTCGCTTCGCCGCCGTCAGTCACGTCGTGGTCGAGGGTACCGCGAGGTGGCCCGGAGCGACGGACCGGGTTTCAGCCCCCGAGCAGCTCGCGGATCCGCTCCTTCGGGCGGCCGATGATGGCCGCATCGGCGGTGACGACGAGCGGCCGCTGCATGATCATCTTGTTCGCCACGATGGTCGCCACGACCTGGTCGATGGTCTGTACGTCGTCGTCGCTCAGCTCCAACTTCTTGAAGAGGCTGTCGCGACGCACGAGATCGGTCGGCGGGTCCTCGAGCTTGGCGATGATCTCACGCAGCGTTGCTTCGTCGGGCGGATCCTTGCGGTACACGACGGCCTCGTAGTCGACACCCAGCTCCTCGGCAATGCTCACGGCATTGTTGGACGAGTTTCAATGGGGGTTGTGGTAGATCGTGACGTCGGCCATGCACCCACGGTAGTCGGCCGTACCGATGTCACACCCTCCGCGTAGCGTCGAACGTGCCCGACTTCCCCTGACCAGCCGTCGCTCAGCGACGACCGACCGACCAGGGACGACATGGAACACACCGCCGTCCGGCGCCTCCCGCGCGCCGGCATCGACACGATCGACCACCCCGACATCGCACTGGCCGCCATCAGCATGGCGATCACGCGTCCCCTCCGCAGCGAGACGATCCTGCTCCTCCTCGACGACGCTCGGCGCGGCCGGGCGATCGTCGTCGTCAGCGACACCACCGAGCGCGACCAGGTGATCGAGGTGGTCGAGTGCGTCACCCAGGGCGAGGGGTGCGAACACCTCGGAGCGATCGTGGTCGCGTCCGTTCACCCCGACCACCGACCACATCTCGACGAAGCGCACGACGAAGCTCAGACCGACGTGGATCGCTGGCTCGAGATGAGCGACATCGCGTCGCTGGCCGGTGTCGAGCTGCTCGAATGGTTCGTGATCGGCCGTTCGATCAGCTGCCCGCGCGACCGGCTGGGCGAGGCGCCTCGCTGGTGAGTCCGGCGGCGGCCGCGCCGGCAGCGCGGCGTTGCGCCGGCGTGAGTCGCAGACCGGCCGCCTTGAGCCGTCGCAGCAGCTCCCGACTCTCCACGACGGTGGCGCCGCCCTCGATCATCGCCGGGCGGTACTCCTCGGGGATGTCGTAGTGGTCGCCCTGGAAACCACGCCGCGGAATGCCGTTGGCATCGGCAAACGCGTGCAGCTCGTCGAGCGACTCGTCGCTCACGAGATGGCACCAGCGGCGGCCCCGGTGCCACCACCGCGCCTCGTCCATCAAGATCGTCACGGCGTCGAGCCTGGCACACTGGGCCGATGAGCAGTGGCGATCTCGAGCTCCGCGTGGCCTGGGAGCGGCACGTGGGCACGGGCGAGGTGTCCGGCGGCTGGTACGAGTCGGTCATCGCCCGGCATCACGAGGCGCATCGGCACTACCACGACGTGCGCCATGTGCGCTGGGTCGTCCGACACGTCGGCGAACTCGCCGCCGCGCGAGACGGCGACCAGGTCGCCGATCTGGGTGCCGTCGTGGTCGCGGCGTTCTTCCACGACGTCGTCTACGACCCGACCGCGTCCGACAACGAAGTCGCCAGCGCGACGCTCGCCGCACGAGCGCTCGCCGAACTCGACTGGCCGACGGCCCGCGTCGCACGGGTCGTCGCGATGATCGAGGGCACCGCCCACCATCGTGTCGACACGGTCGACGGCGAGCCGATCACGCTCGACACCGCCGTGCTGTACGCGGCCGACCTGGGTGTGCTGGCGGCCGACCCGGCCGGCTATGCCGACTACGTCCGCAACGTCCGGCGCGAATACGGCCACGTCGACGACGCCGACTGGTCGGCCGGACGCACTGCGGTGCTCCGGTCGTTCCTCGAACGGCGGGCGATCTACGCACCGGAACTCGGCCTCGACGCGTGGGAGCGGCGGGCACGCGCCAACCTCGCCGCGGAACTCGACACCCTCGGGCGATGAGTCAGTCGCGGCGGGCGTGACGGCGCCGCGAACGCACCCGAACCGGGATCGGCTTGGGAGGACGGGCGGCCGCGAATCCGGCGGCGGCGATCACCGCAACGACACCGGTCAGGACCACGGACATGGGTCGAGTGTACGCAGCACCGGCCGATCTGGCTAGTCACGCCCCTCCGCCGCCGCCCGCATAGTGTGCAGCGCATGCCCGATCCGACGCTCACCGGCGAGACGACCGAACTGCTCCAGGCGATGATCCGCAACGAGTGTGTGAACGACGGCACGCCCGAATCCGGCGACGAGACCCGCAACGCCGACCTGCTCCAGACCTTCCTCGAGGGCGCCGGCCTCGACGTCGAGCGCTACGAGCCCCTCCCCGGTCGCGGCTCGATCGTCGCCCGGATCGAGGGCTCCGATCCCGATGCGCCGTCGCTGTGTCTGATGGGTCACACCGACGTCGTTCCGGTCAGCCCGGACGGGTGGTCGAACGACCCGTTCGGTGGCGAACTGATCCGCAACGAACAGGGCCAGGACGAGGTCTGGGGGCGGGGCGCGATCGACATGCTCAACCTGACCTCCTCGATGGCGGTCGCGTTCCGGCACCTCGCCCGCACCGGGTTCCGTCCCAAAGGCGACCTGATCTACTTCGGGGTCGCCGACGAGGAGGCCGGCGGCACGTGGGGCGCGGAGTGGATGTTCGAGCATCACGCCGAGGCGATCGACGCCGACTTCGTGCTCACCGAACTCGGCGGATGGTCGTCGGTCGACGATCACGGACAGCGGCACGTCACCGTCAACATCGGTGAGAAGGGCATGTCGTGGCGCCGTCTCCGCATCACGGGCACACCCGGTCACGGCTCGCGACCGTTCGCCGCCGACAACGCGATCATCAAGGCCGCCGAGGTCGTCCGCCGACTGGCCGAGTACCGCACCACCCCCAACCTGACCGACACGTGGCTGGCGCAACTCGACGCGATGAGCCTCCCCGACGAACTCAAGGCGCAGATGCGCGACCCGGGCACCGTGTACGACGCGATCGGCACCCTGCCGACACCGGTCGCCCGCTCGTGCCACGCCCTGACGCACACGACGATCTCGCCCAACGTCGCCCACGGCGGCGACAAGACGAACACGATCCCCGACACGGTCGACATCGAGGTCGACATCCGCACCGTGCCCGGCACGACCCGAGCCGACGTCGACGCGATGCTGGCCGACGCGCTCGGCGACCTCGCCCCGCATGTGGAGATGACCATCCTCCAGGAGGGGCATCCGACCCAGTCGCCGGTCGACAACGCACTGTGGGACACCGTTGCCCGACACACCCAGATCGCCTACCCCGGAGCGCACCTCGTCCCGGGCATCGTGGTCGGCGGGACCGACGCTCGTCAGTACCGCGACCGCGGCCGGGTCGCGTACGGCACCGGGTTGTTCTCCGCCGACTTCGACAGTTCCACCTTCGGCAGCCGGTTCCACGGCCACGACGAGCGGATCGACGTGGAGAGCCTCGGGCTGGCGACCGACTTCTGGATCGGCATCGCCGCCGACCTCCTCAGCTGATCGAACGTCCGCCGGTCGAGCGGTCGAGATCGGCGCGCGCTTCGTCGAGCTGCGCGCTGAGCACACGCTCGACGTCGGGGTCGATGTCGTTCAACCCGGCGTGCATCGTCGCCAGCCGTGCGAGCGCCGCGTGTACCCGGTCGAACGAACGTCGTGAGCGGCGGGGCATCGACCGGCGCGCACGAAGCAGCGCGGCCCAGTCGACGAAGTGGCTCGACTCGGTGTCGGTCAACCGGTACTGCTGAGCCAGGAACGGCGTCATCTGCACGAACCGTCGGAGCTCGCGCCGTCGCGCCCGCACGAGCGCCACTGCCACCGAGCAGAACAGCACGACGAACAGCGCTGCCGTCACCAGGATCACGCCGACCGCCACGTCGTCGGTGATGGTCGGTGTGATCTCGCCGAGGGCCAGCGACCCGTTCCAGAGCGCGTGGGTCACGACCGCCAGCGAGAATCCCCAGATCGCTGCGGGGAACGGGCGCCGGCCCTGTTGCACCGCACGTCCGATCGCGAGGCCGGTCCAGAACGTGAACAGCGGGTGGGCGAACGGCGTCAGCAGTGCACGGATCACGAAGACGGGGACGAACGCGCCGTCGATCGACGCCTGCGCGAAGTACGTCATGTCCTCGACGACGGCGAACCCGATCGCGATCCAACCGGCGTACACGATGCCGTCGCTGACGCCGTCGAGTTCACGCCGCCGCAACGCGAACAGGATGCCGGCGGCCTTCGAGGCCTCTTCGATCAGCGGCGCCGAGATCACCATCGCCGCCACGTCGCCGACGGCGAACGCGACCGTCGTGTTCACGACGATCGAGACGACCACGGCGACGCACGCACCCCACAGGAGTGCGTGCACCCGCGACGAGGTCGGCTCGGGTTCGATCCGGTCGAGCCACGAGAGCACCGGCAGCACGATCGCGAGCGGCACGAGGCCGGCGACCACCGACATCGGCTGCGTGAACGCGAGCACGCCGACCAGCAGCAGGGCGAAGGGCAACGCGATCACCACGGGGACGCTGAGCCATCGGGGCAGACGCGGTTTCCGCTCGGCCGCCTGGCCGACGGAGACGAACGTGGTCCACGCACGGCCGTCCCACCATCGCCAGTGGCCGGGCCGGGTGGGATCGGCGTACCAACCGGCCGGCGTCGCCGACGGCTCCGTCGGCGGTGGGAGCGCGGTACTCACGCCGACATCCCGACGAAGGCCTCCATGTGGAACCGCATCTGATCCGGCCCGTAGCGGAACTCGACGCCGACGGGGCAGGCCCGTCGCGCCGCGCAGCCGTCGTCGAGACAGGTGGGTCGATCACCCGATCGAACGTGCACGGCGCACGCATCGCTGTCGTAGCCCTCGGCGGTGAACGCATCGACCGGGCATGTCGTCAGACACGGTCGGTCGGCGCAGGTGATGCACGGGTTCGCCCGCCGACCGATCGGCGGCAGACCGACGACCTCGTGGTCGAACAGCAGAGCACCCCGGTAGGCGTGCCACAGCCCGTAGGTCGGATGGATCATGAGCCCGATCGGCGACGGCCACACGTCGTCGGCCCGCTGCGCCCATCGCTGGAAGGGTTGGAACGGTTCGTCGCTCGGGTGGACGTACGAGGCGCCGAACTCCTCCGCGATCGGCTGCAGGGTCGCCCGCGTCCAGCGGTCGAGCGGGTGTGATCCCGGCGTCTCGCCCGCCCGGAACGGGCCCCACATCGCTCCGCCGACGTTGCCGATCATCACCACCGATCGACGTGGATGGCCGGATGGTGCGCCGGGGATCGAGGCGGTGTCGGTGGCATCGACGACGAACCCTCCCCTGGCGATCATCCCGGTCGGTTCGATCGCTGCCGCGAGGTCGGCGTAGTCGACGGCGCCGAGCATCCCGCCGACACTACGCGGTCGGCACCCGACGATTCCTGGCACACTGGAGGCATGTCTGATCTGGAGACGATGCCGGCCCAGGTGATCCCCGATGTCGATGTCGACGCCGAGACCGAAGAACCGGACTCCGCACACATCGTGAAGGTCGGCCCGGGCGAGTCCGCGGCCGCCAAAGTGCTCGAGGCACGTATCAACGGCACGCCGATCGAAGCCCTGTGCGGCCACGTCTGGGTCCCGGCGCGCGACCCGAAACAGCTCCCGGTGTGTCAGGCCTGCAAGGAGACGTACGACATGTACAAGATCTTCAACGACGGCCTGCGGGATTCGCCGAACGACTGAGACCGAACGACCGAGACCGAGCGACCGGGACCGGGCGACCGAGATGGCGAGCGGCTGACGTGGCGCTGCGATTCCGCCAGGCCGCCCGCGCCCTGCTCCTCGACCCCGACGACCACGTGCTGCTGGTCAGGTTCGAGTTCCCGACCGCCACGGTGTGGGGGCTGCCGGGCGGCGGCCTCGACGAGGGCGAATCCGTGGCCGATGCCCTCCGTCGCGAGCTCCACGAGGAGCTCGGCCTCAGCGGGTTCGAGCTCGGCCCGCACGTCTGGAACCGCGAGCACGTGATCCCGATGATGACCGGTCACGACGGCCAGCAGGACCGGATCCACCTGGTGCGGCTCGACCGGTTCGAACCCGAACCGACGATCGGTTGGGAGGCGATGCGCGCCGAGCACGTCCACGAGGTCCGCTGGTGGTCGCTCGACGAACTCGCGGGGGTACCGACCGATGTCGAGGTGTCGCCAGGGCAGGTCCGGTGCTCGCCCCGCCGTCTCGCATCGTTGGTCCGCGACCTGCTCGACTCCGGACCGCCGTCGGCACCGATCGACACCGGCATCTGACCCTCGCCGCCGGAACCTCGCCGTCAAGATCGTCTCAAGACGCCGATCCCCGGTGCCGATAGCACTCACGTGACCGACGAGATCACACGATCGATGCACCTCGTGCTCCACCAACTGGTCGAGCAGGCGCCCGGTGTCACCGGCGCGCTCGTCGCCAGCGCCGATGGTTTCACCCTCGCATCACGGCTCGCACCCGACACCGACATCGACACCGCCGGCCTCGGCGCCATGTCGGCGGCGGCGTTGGCGCTGTCCAACCAGCTCGTGGGGACGGCGGGCGACGCCCGGGCCGGCGTGAGCCACCATCAATCGGCCGACGGCCAGGTGCTCATCCTGCCGATCGCGCACGTCGCGGTGCTGACCGTGCTGGCGACGACCGACGCCGATCTCGGCAGGCTGGCCGAGACGAGCCGCGAGGCGTCGCACCAGCTGCAGCGCCTCTTCCGCGGCGTCGCCGCGGTCTGACCGTCACGACCCGCCGGCGGCCTCGACGAGGCGTCGACCGAGCGGTTCGATCCGCTCGACGAGTTCATCGGGCGACACGACCGTCACCGGTACCAGTGCAGCGAGTTGGGCAACCGCCGAGACCAGCCAGTCGATCGACTCCGATCGGAGACGGACCCGACGGTCGCCTCCCGGCTCGACCTCGACCTCGTGAGAGATCCAGCGCAGCGCGTCGCCGAGGTCACACCGCTCGTCGTGGACCAGCACGACGGCGTGGATCTGTGGTCGCCCTTGCGCCAGTGATCGTGCGACGAAGTCGGCGGCCGACTCCGCCGGCAGTTCGCGTTCGACGAATCGCCCACCGGCGAGTTCGACCCGTGCGACTCGGTCGACCCGGAACGTCCGCCAGTCCGAGCGGCGCAGGTCCCACGCGACCAGGTACCACCGCCGACCGACCGTGACGAGTTGGTACGGCTGGACCAGCCGTGAGGTCGCTGCGCCGACCTTGTCGAGATAGTCGAACCGCAGCTCCTCGCGGTCGCGGCAGGCCTGTGCCACGACCACCAGTGCGTCGCCGTCGACCAGCGCGACCTCAGGGTGCTGCCACCGAACCGTCTCGATCGCGTGGTGGAGTGCCGTGATGCGTCGGCGTACCCGGTCGGGGACGACCTGTTCGAGCTTCGCCATCGTGCTCACCGCACCTTCGTCGATGCCCTCGATCGTCGCGCTGGCCGCCATCCGCAACCCGATGGCGATCGCGACGGCGTCGTCGTCGTCGAGCAACATCGGCGGCATCTGTGAGCCCGGTCCGAGCCGGTACCCGCCGGCGACACCGGCGGTCGCGTCGACGCGGTACCCGAGGGTGCGCAGCCGGTCGACGTCGCGACGCAAGGTGCGGGTCGTGATGCCGAGCCGACCGGCCAGCTCGTTCCCGGTCCACGATCGATGCGTCTGCAGCAGGGCGAGGAGCTGCAGGGCCCGAGCCGTGGGGTCTCCGGTGGTCTCGTACGACATCCCTCCAGGTTTTCACAGATCGAGGACATGATCCGTCCGCAATACGTTCTACGTTCGCCCCATGATCTTCGGAGCGACCCCATGAACGGACCGTCCACCAACACCGCCCGCGACGGCGACGCCATCGTCGCGACCGGCCTGACCAGGAGCTTCCACGACGAAGTCGCCGTCGATCGCCTCGACCTCCGCGTCCGGCGCGGTGAGATCTACGGGTTCCTCGGGCCGAACGGTGCCGGCAAGTCGACGACCGTGCGCATGCTGTGCACCCTGCTGGCACCGACGAGCGGCCGTGCGACCGTCGCCGGGTTCGATGTCGCGACCGCCCCGGGTGCCGTCCGCCTGCGCATCGGTGCCGCACTCCAGGAAGCGGCACTCGACCCGATCCAGACCGGCCGCGAACTCCTCCGGCTCCAGGGGCGCCTGTACGGGCTCTCGACGTCAGACGTCGAAGCTCGCGTCGCCGACATGCTCGATCTGATCGAACTCGGCACGGCGATCGATCGGCGGATCGGTACGTACTCGGGCGGCATGCGCCGTCGGCTCGACCTGGCCGCGTCGCTGATCCACAACCCCGACGTGCTGTTCCTCGACGAGCCGACCACGGGCCTCGACCCCGCGAGCCGGACCAGCGTCTGGCAGGAGGTGCGCCGGCTCAACGACGAACTCGGGATGACGATCCTGTTGACGACCCAGTACCTCGAGGAAGCCGACGAACTCGCCGACCGCGTCGGCATCATCGACGGCGGCCGACTGGTCGCCGAGGGCACACCCGAGCAACTGAAACGGCACGTCGGGCACGACGTGATCGTCGCCGACATCGACGGCGACACCGACGCCGCTCGTCTCGCGCTCACCGGCGTCGCCGACGTCCGCGGCGTCGAGGTCAACGGCAGCGAGGTGATCGTGCTGGCCGACGACGGGTCGGTG
Organism: Ilumatobacteraceae bacterium; assembly: GCA_033344875.1. Taxonomy (NCBI): domain Bacteria; kingdom Bacillati; phylum Actinomycetota; class Acidimicrobiia; order Acidimicrobiales; family Ilumatobacteraceae; species Ilumatobacteraceae bacterium. The sequence goes on from JAWPMO010000001.1 coordinate 2,044,427, forward strand.
TTGATCGGCCCGGTCGCGATCGCCTTCGACCAGCACGACGTGCGGGTCCGCAACCTGCAACTGCGCACACCGACCCTCGACGACGTGTTCCTCGACGTGACCGGCAGCCGCATGCGCGACACATCGCCGAACACAGCCGACACCGAATCCGACACCGACCACACCGAACCCGGATCAACCGACACCGGGCGCACCGACACCGATTCAACCGACACCATGGAGATCTCCGCATGAGCACCGTCACCACCACGCCTCCGGCCTCGCCGAGCACCATCCGGGCCCGACCGGCCGGCTTTCTCGCCGACGTCACGTCGATCGCCGGCCGGGCGCTCCGCGCGGTGCCGAAGGATCTCCCAGCGGTGATCCCGCCGGTGCTGATCGCGTTCTTCTTCTTCGTGGTCAACATCGCCACGCTCGAACGGCTCACCGAGAGCAACATCTCCGGCTTCGACTACACGGCGTTCCAGATGCCCACCGCGATCCTGCTCGGCGTCACCGGCGTGTCGCGTGCGCCGGCGCTCGTGCTCGACGTGCAGAACGGCTACCTCGACCGACTGCTCCTCACGCCGATCCGTCGGAGTGCGATCCTGCTGGGCCACATGGCGGCCGACGTGGCGATCGCGGCCGCGCTCACCGTGCCGATCATCGGGCTCGGCCTCATCCTCGGCGTTCGGTTCGAAGCGGGTGTGCTCGGCCTACTCCTGTTCGTGTTGCTGTCGGCCGTGTGGAGCCTGGCGTTCGCAGGGTTCGGCTACGCCGTGGCACTGAAGACCGGAAACCCGGCAGCGGTGAACTCGATGTTCCTGCTGTTCTTCCCGTTCCTGTTCCTCACGACGTCGTACGTGCCGCGGTCGCAGCTGTCGGGATGGCTCGACACGGTCGCCGCCTTCAACCCGGTGACGTACCTGCTCGACGGCCTTCGCAGCCTGGCTCTCGAGGGGTGGAACGGTGCGGCACTCGCCAAGGCGATCGTCGCGATCGCCGCCATCGGCGGGCTGAGCACGGCGATGTGTTTCGCCGCCCTTCGCGGGCGCGTCGCCAGCGACTGACCCCGCCCGGCGCCGGAATACGGTGGAACCGACAGGACGTCGTTGCCCACACTGTGCACATGACGAGTCGCCGGACCCTGCTGATCCCGATGCTGTCGCTGTTGCTCGTCGCGACCGCGTGCGGTGGTGACGACGACACCGAACTCGGGGACCCCCTCGCCGGCGCGACCGACGAGCAAACCGGCGACGTCGTCGACGACACGAGCAGCGATTCGAACGGCGACTCGAGCAGCGACCCGGCGGACGAATCCGGCGCATCCGACACCTCGGCGCCCGCCGCCACCGTCGGCACCACCGTGTCGTTCGACAGCCAGAACGCGCTCGACCTGGCGGTCCTCGCCGGTGACGTGGTCATCGGTGTGGTGGGCAGCAACGACGACCGCCGGGTGGTCGCCGTCGACCCTGCGACCGGCGACCTGGCCGGCGAGCTCGCGATCGCGGCGTACACGTCCGACCAGTTCGACAACGTCCACCACATCGTGGCCTCCGACGAGATCGCGGTCATCCTGGTGTCGTCGGACTTCGGCGAGTCGACGACGCTCGTGGCGAGCGTGCCCGACCTCGCCCTGATCGGGGACCACCCGGGCCGCAGCCTGTCGAACGGTGTGACGCTGGCCGACGGCATCGCCGCCTCCACCGCCGACACCGTCACCGTGTTCGACCCGTCGACGGGCGCACCGCTGCGCGAACTCACCGTGGACGGCACGCTGGTCGCCGGCAGCGAGGCGTTCCTCCTCACCGACTCGTTCGACGGACTGGTCGCCTACGACCCCGAGACCGGTGAAGCCTCCGGACCGTTCGCGACCGACGTCCTCGCCCGGCCCGAGTACGCGCTCGACGACACCACCCTGTCGTACTGGTCGAACAACGGCTGCTCGATCCGGTTCATCGACGCCACCGAGGGCCCGTCGGCGTCCGATGTCGATCTGCGGATCAACGACGACTGCAACGTGCACTCGGCTGCGGTGGTCGACGGTGTCGCCGTCGTGCCGGCGCCCGGACTGACCGGCGCCAGCGCGACGGCGTTCATCGACGTCGCGACCGGATCGATCCTGGGCGAGATCGACGACTCGTTCTCGGCGGTCGCCCGGGTCGGGTCGATGGTGATCGGGGTCGATTCCGACCGGACCGTGCTGATCGACCCCGCTGCCGGTTCGGTGGTCGGCGAGGCGCCGGTGCCCGGGCGGGGCGTCGTCGCGATCGACGACACCTCGGCGTACGTCTTGAGTTTCGGGACGATCACCCGCGTGACGCTCGACGACTTCTGAGTTCGTGAGAGCCGAACCCGCCGTGGCCGAGACCACGGTCAGCGGAAGTCTCGGCTGGTCACGCCTTCGGGCACGGGCAGTGGTGCGAGGTGTTCGGCGACGACGTTGATCACACCCTCGGAACGTTCGAGGCGGCCGCGGATCACCATCGCCGGGGCGCCGCGGGCGACCGTGCGGAACCGGGCCCAGCAGCCCTTCGAGACCACGACGTTGATCAGCCCGGTCTCGTCTTCGAGGTTGAGGAACGTGACCCCCTGCGCCGTCATCGGACGCTGGCGGTGGGTCACGACGCCCGCGACCGTGACCCGGGTCGACGGCTCCTGCTCCCACAGCCCCTTCGACGTGACGACGCCGAGCTTGCCCAACTCGTCGCGGAGGAACCGGGTCGGATGGCCGTCGGGCGACACGCCGGTCGCCCACAGGTCGGCGACCGACTCCTCCATCGGCGTCATGCCCGGCAGCGTTGGCGGCTTCTCACCCGTGACGATGCCGGGGAGGCGACCGGGCCGCGACTGCGACACGGCACCGGCCGCCCACAACGCCTCGCGGCGGTCGAGCCCGAAGCACTCGCCGAACACGTCGGCGGTCGCCATCGCCTCGAGGTGGGCGAGCGTGAGATCGGGCACGCGCCGCACCAGATCCTCCGGTGACGCGTACGGCCCGTCGGCGGTGCGACGGTCTTCGATCTGTTCGGCGAGGTCGCTGCCGATGCCGCGGACCGAACCGAGCCCGAGCCGGACCGACGCTCCCCCGTCTTCGAGCGTGGCACCGGCGAGCGAGGCATTGAGGTCGGGGGTGCGCACGGTGACCCCGTGGCGGCGGGCATCTTGCACGAGCGTGTGCGGCGACCAGAACCCCATCGGCTGCGCGTTGATCAGCGCCGCGCAGAACGCTGCCGGCTCGTGGAACTTGATCCACGACGACGCGTAGACGAGGTACGCGAACGACACCGAGTGCGACTCGGGGAACCCGTAGTTCGAGAACGCCTTCATCTTCTGGTAGATCTCCTCGGCGACCGCGCCGGTGATGCCCCGCTCGGCCATGCCGGCGAAGAGCCGCTCTTTGAGGCTCTCCATCCGGGCGGCCGACCGCTTCGAGCCCATCGCCTGACGCAGCTCGTCGGACTCCGAGGGCGTGAACCCGGCGACGTCGATCGCCATCTGCATGAGCTGCTCCTGGAACAGCGGCACACCGAGCGTCTTGCCGAGCGAGTTCTCGAGCAGCGGGTGGAGGTAGGTGACCGGTTCCTGACCGTTGCGGCGCCGGATGTACGGGTGCACCGACCCGCCCTGGATCGGGCCGGGTCGGATCAGCGCGACCTCGACCACGAGGTCATAGAAGCGGCGCGGCTTGAGCCGCGGCAGGGTGGCCATCTGGGCGCGCGACTCGATCTGGAACACGCCGACCGTGTCGGCGCGGCAGAGCATCGCGTAGACGTCGTCCTCCTGCGGGATGGTGGCCAGGTCGACGTCATACCCCCGGTGTTCACGGATCAGGTCGACGGCGTAGTGCAGCGCGCTCAGCATGCCCAACCCGAGCAGGTCGAACTTGACGAGGCCGGCGTTGGCGCAGTCGTCCTTGTCCCACTGGAGCACGCTGCGCTGGTTCATCCGCCCCCACTCGACGGGGCAGACCTCGATCACCGGGCGGTCGCAGATGACCATGCCGCCCGAGTGGATGCCGAGGTGGCGTGGGGCATCTTCGATCTGGCGGGCGAGGTCGAGCACCGGTTCGGGGATCGTGCAGTCGGGCTGGGCCGCGGTGGCCTCGACGCCACCCCACCCGTCGATCTGCTTGGCGTACGCGTCCTGCTGGCCGGTGGTGTGGCCGAGCGCCTTGGCCATGTCGCGGATCGAGGAGCGGGCGCGGTACGTGATCACGTTCGCGACCTGGGCGGTGTGGTGACGGCCGTACCGCTCGAAGACGTACTGGATCACCTCTTCGCGGCGGTCGCTCTCGATGTCGATGTCGATGTCGGGCGGGCCGTCGCGCTCGGTGGAGAGGAACCGCTCGAACAGCAGACCGAGCGACACGGCGTCGGCCTTGGTGATGCCGAGCGCGTAGCAGGCGGCCGAGTTGGCGGCGCTCCCCCGACCCTGGCAGTAGATGTCGTTGCGGCGGCAGAACTCGACGAGGTCCCACACCACCAGGAAGTAGCCGGGGAACCCGAGGTGCTCGATGATGTCGAGCTCACGGTCGATGGTCGACCACGCCCGGGCCCGCAGCGAGAGGTCTTCGTGGGCGGCGGGGCGGTCGCCGTACATCTTGCGGCCGCCCTCCTCGACGAGGTGCCGGAGGTACTCCATCTCGGTCAGCCGCCGTCCGCCGACCACGGGGCACGGGAACGGCGGCAGGTTCGGGGCGACCAGCGACAGATCGAACGCCGCCGCCCGACCGATCTCGCCCGCCAGCTCGACCACGCCCGGGTAGCGGGCGAACCGCTTGAGCTGCTCGGCACCGGCCCGCAGGTGGGCGCCGGCCGAGCCGGGCAGCCAGGCGTCGATCTCGTCGAGGCTTCGGCGGGCCCGGACCGCGGCGATCGCGGTGGCGAGCTTGCGCTGGGCCGGGGTGGCGTAGTGCACGTTGTTAGTGGCCACACACTCGACGCCGGTGCGGTGGGCGATCTCGGCGAGCGCGTCGTTGCGGGCCGAGTCGATCGGGTCGCCGTGGTCCCACAGTTCGACGAGCACCCGGTCGCGCCCGAACGCGCTGACCAGCTGCTCCAGCTCGCGTCGTGCCGCCGACGGGCCGTCGTTCATCAGCGCCGACGGCACCGCGCCCTTGCGGCAGCCGGTCAGCACCCAGCTCACGCCGCTGACCTGGTCAGCGACGTCGGCGAACGTGAACTGCGGTGCACCCTTCTCCCCTGCCAGGTGTCCCAAACTCAGTGCTCTGGCGAGTCGGGCGTAGCCGGCCGGGCCGTCAGCGAGCACGAGCAGGTGCCGACCGTGCGGGTCGGGTGCGCTGGCGTCGGGCAGCTCGCCGGTGTCGACCTGGAACAGCGTGTCGGTCTCGTCGCGGGCGACACGCTGGTCGTCGCCCAGCCCGGGTGTGAGCGTGATCTCGGCGCCGAACACGGTCGGCAACCCGACGGCTCTCGCCGCCTCGGCGAAGCGGACCACGCCGTAGAACCCGTTGTGGTCGGTGAGCGCGAGCGCCTCGAGGCCGAGCCGGGCCGCCTCGGTGGCGAGCTCTTCGGGGTGGGAGGCGCCGTCGAGGAACGAGTAGTTGGAGTGAGCGTGGAGCTCGGCGTACGGCACCGTGCCCGGCACCCGGGTCAGCGGGGCGTCGAACTGTTGCCGCTTGCGACCCCACGCCGGGCTGTCACCGCCGGCGTTCCACGACAGACTGCCGGGGGCGCGACCGTCACGCCCTCGCCGTCCGGAGAGGGTCGCTTCGAGCTCCGACCAGCTCCACGACGGATTGTTGAATCCCACTCCCGCGAGTATCGAACACATGTTCGCACACGCGCAAGCCGGTGACGTGGCCGAACCGTGCGGAACACCAGGACGACGGCAACCCGATGATCACCCCCGACCGGCACGTCGAGGACATCATGCCCGTGGTCGCCGACGAGCTGAACGTATGGCGCGGTTCGCCGCGCCCATCTTGGCTCCTCTCTGTCCAGCCCGAGGGATCGGGGTGGGCAGAGAGGGACGTCTGTTGAGCCTTGAGGCCTGCCGCGTGATCAGCTCTCACCCGGCGCTTCGGTGAGGCCACGTCCCGAACACATCGTCGAGGTGAGACCGAAACAGGTCTGGGATGCATTGGGCGGACCTCGGCGCGTGGTGTGTCGGGTGATCGGTGGCGAACAGACGAGGAAGGGGACTGCCTCTTTCAGCGATCAGACCTCTCTTCAGCCACAGCCTCGTCCGAGACCTCGGTCGCAAACCAAGAGAGTGAGCCACACCCCACCATTCCGAGGTGGTCAGCCGGTTAGCGGGCGAACCATCCGAGACCCCGACCCGGAGACTGGCCTCCGAATCACGTCAATCATGACAAGAGGCCGGAAAGCGCGTACGCCCAAGTCTCGTCGGTCACTGTCGACGTATCCCGATTCCGGCATTCTGTGCCAGCTCTGGGTGAGCCCGAGCACACAGGGAAGGCGGGTGGCGTCGGTGCCCGGCGCATGGACCCCTTCGAGACGAGGTCGCAGAGTCGCAGGTCACGCCGCGTTGATCGCCGGCGAGATGTTCCTGTTGCTTCGGAAGACGTTGTCGGGGTCGTAGATCCCCTTGGCGCGCCCGAGACGTCCGTGGTTGGTGCCGTAGGCCGAGGCAGTTCGCTCGACGTTGTCCTCGGCGAGCTGGAAGTTGACGTAGTTGCCGCCGGTCGAGAACGGGTGGATTCGTTGCCAGCCACGGCGAACGGCGGCGACGATGCCGTCACCGTCGGTATCGGGTGGCCACGCCCCCGAGAATCCGCTCACGAACGCTGCGTCTCGGTTGCCGATGGCTCCGTCGTCGGCGTCGCGTTCGTTGAGTGCGCCCTCGATGTGGAAAATCACCGAGAACGACAACGGCGACGCGACGTCGAGCGCAGCGTCTCGGAAGGTGTCGCAGTACGCCGGCGAGAGTCCGGGCAGGAACTCGGTCTTCCAGTACTGGTGCATGCCCTTGCGGTCCATGGCATCCAGCATCGCTTGCTGCGCGACGTAGGGCTTCTCGGTGACGAGACCAAAGGCGGGTTCGCCGAGCGCCTGCAGCGGACCCAGATCTGCGACCGGGTTGCTTCCGCTGTGGCAAACGAGCATCGCGACCACGGGGCGTCCATGCCACTCCTCCGGCACGAACGGTGCGGGTGGGGCGAGGCGAATCATCGCGGCCGCCGTGAGTTCTCGCGGTGCCGAGTCCGTCAGCTCCGCGTAGGCGGCGAGCACCTCGTCGGTCCGCTGGGCGTCCCAGGCGACCAGTCCTCCGGTGATCGTCGGGCCGACCTCGTGCACGCGGAACGTGAACCTCGTGACGACACCGAAGTTGCCGCCACCACCCCGTAGCGCCCAGAACAACTCCGCGTTGTCCGTTGTGTTGGCGGTACGGATCTGGCCGTCGGCGGTGACGATCTCGACCTCCACGAGGTTGTCGACGGCCCAACCGAAGCGTCGGGTGAGGTAGCCGAAGCCGCCACCGAGGGTGAGTCCGGCCATCCCGGTCTCGGAGATGAACCCGAGGACCGTCGCGAGGCCGTGATCCTGCGTGGCTGCGTCGACGTGCTGGAGCAGGCATCCAGCGCCAGCGTGAACCACCCGAGCCGTCGGGTCGACGACCACGGCGCGCAATCGGGACATGTCCAGTGTCAGGCCGTCCTGGGCGATCGCCGTTCCGGCGATGTTGTGCCCTCCACCCTTGACGCTCAGGGCCAGACCCCGGTCGCGGGCGAAGTTCACTGCAGCAGCCACGTCTCTTGCGGACGTAGGCTGCACGACGAGGGCGGGCGACTTCTGGGCCATGCCGTTCCACAGCAGGATGGCGTCGTCCCAGCCCTCGTCACCGGCGCGGAGGATGGGTCCGTCCAGACGATCGTCGAGCCCTTCGATGTCCAGCGCGTCCACGGCGATCCAGTCGCCATCTCGGCCTGCCACCTCGAGTGTCGTCGGCATCATCATCCTCCTATGCTCGCGTTTGCAGTATTCATGTATACCTCACTTTGGAGTATTGTCAACCATGCCCAACGCCGACCGACTGACCACGACGTCCTATGCCGTCCTCGCCCAGGTCGCTGTCCGGCCGTGGTCCGCCTACGAACTCGCCGAGCAACGAGTGAGGTACTTCCGCTACGTGTGGCCCCGCGCAGAGAGCGCGATCTACCGGGAGGTCAAGCGACTCTCGAAGCTCGGCCTGCTCGACGACACCAGGGAGTACAACGGAAGGCGACCTCGCACCGTCTACGCGCTCACCGATGCCGGCCGCCGCGCCCTGGAGGAGTGGCTCGGCACGCCCGTTACCCCCTTCTCCATGGAGTTCGAAGCGCTGCTCCGACTCATCATCGCTCCATTGGGAACCAAGGGGGACCTTGTGGACACCCTCGCGCAGGTCCAGGCCGACGCTCAGGAGATGCTCGGCTTCGCGGGAGCGGTCAAGCAGGAGTTCCTCGACGGGATCAACGTCGCCCAACACGACGTCCACCTCCGAGCCCTCCTCGTCGACTTCTTCGTCAGCCTCCTGCACACCGTCGACGACTGGACCCAACGCACGGCAGCCGAGATCGAGAGCTGGAACGACCTCGAGCTATCCGACGAGAAGCGAGACCGCGCCATCGAGCTCATCCGCCGACTCCCGACGCTCCCACCGGTCGACTCGGACACCGGCGTTGCAAAGCCACCCGAGCGCCAGATGCGAACCCGATCCTGAGGGATGGCTCCTCCCTCGAACCAGGCACCTGCGACGAAGCGCGTCCTCACCCGCCTCGGGCTTCCGGACGCGCCCGACGGACTCGTTGGTGAGTTCCCGACCATGGTCCCATCGGGCGATCAACGTCACTTCCTTTGGTCACGTCGACAACGCAGCGGACCACGGCCTCGTCGAAGACGAGCACGCCCTCGGCAACACCCATGTCCCGGAGACACCCATGTCACGCGCTCTCAGTGGCCGTCGCGCCGGGTAGATCGGCACATCCGTGAGCGGCCGACCGTCACAGAGTGCTCGAACCGGCTGAGCTTCGAGCGGTTCCGCCAACCGCCGACTCCGGATCAGGGCCCGAGTCGGCGCGTGCTGAGGCTCACCAGTCTGCTGCCTACCCTTCGCCTCGCGCTCTGGCCTGGGTGAGATGCGGGCCGCAGAACTGTTCGCCGCGCTGCGGGTCGTTGGCGCACGGCTTGCCCTGCTTCGTCGTCGCCCGACACTTGCCCGTGCCACGGCGAGCGGCGTCGGCTGCGTCGACGACGTCATCAGCGTCGACCTCAGCGGCGTGACGAGCGAGGAGCGCCGTCGCCGGGTAGCGACACTCACCGTGGTGGTAGGTCGACTTCTTGTCGACCACGACCGAGGCGATCGGATCACCGACGGCGAACCGTTGCCCGCAGGTGGCGCAGGTTCCGGCGTAGCGGGCTGCGATGGTCGGCTCTGCGCCGACGGCGGCGAAGTCGTCGTCGGCGCCCTGCGCCCGGTTCGAGTTCATCTTGGCCATGGGTCGAGTCTCGCGCCCCGCTCCCGCGCCGCCGTGCCCGCCGCCCCCACACACGCCCCCTCACCCACCCGAGCGTCGGGCAGGAAACCCTGCGACACCCCGATCGTACACTTGTTCGCACGAGGTCGAACGCCGTCGAAGCGCAGGTGCGGGCGATCGCTGCCGCGCGTGGCAACGGTTCGGCCACGCCCGACCAGATCCGTCAGGCGTTGCGAGACGTATCGAGGGTGCGTGCCTGGCTGGCTTCGTCCGAGGCGGCATTGACCAAGGCGCTGGCTGCGCAGGTGTCGTTCCCCGAGCGCGATCTGGCCGATTGCACCCGCGGCTCGCTGCACGATGCGATCAAGACGAAGGGGCGCTCCGACACGCTCGACAAGTCCCCGTCGTTGGCCGATGCGCTCGACCGGGCCGACATCACGGCCGGCCACGTCGACGAGGTGACCAAGACGATCACGTCACTCGACGACGACGAGCAGCGGGCCGAGTTGATCGACCGCGTCGACAGTGGCCTGCTCGACGTGGCCGCGGCGGCGACGCTGGCCGAATGGCGGCGACGGCTCGCGATGGAGGCGAAGTCGATCCGGCGCGACGACGGCGTCGAGCGGCTCGAGCGCCAGCGTCGGGCCACTCGGGTCCGCACGTGGACCGACGGCGAGGGCATGGTGTGCCTGTCCGGCCGGTTCGACCCGATCACCGGCCGGCGTCTCGTCGCCCGGCTCGATGCGACGACACAGGCGCTGTTCGCCGAGGCCACGCCCGACACGTGTCCGACCGATCCGATCGAGAAGCAGCGTCACCTCCAAGGCCTCGCGCTGGCACAGCTGGTCGACGGCAAGGCACCGGCGGGCCGCTCTGGCCGGCCCGAGTACGTGGTCGTCGTCGATCCATCGTCGCCAGATGGCGCCGGTGGGCCGGACGTCGACTTCGGGTTGCCGGTCGAGGTGCCGTACCGGGTCGTGGCCGACATGGCCGCCGACGGCGACGTTCACGCGGTGGTCGTCCGCAACGGTGTCGTGCTCCACGCCCCCGGCGAGCTCGACCTGGGCCAGACCACCCGGCTCGCGAATCCGGCCCAACGGCGGGCGCTGCGGGCGCTGTACCGCGGTTGTGCGATCCCCGGGTGTGGGGTGCGGTACGACCGCTGCAAGCTCCATCACGTCACGTGGTGGCGACACGGCGGCCGCACCGACATCGACAATCTGCTCCCGCTGTGCGCCCACCACCACACCAAGGTGCACGACGCCGGTTGGGACCTCGCGCTCGGCCCGAACCGAGAGCTGACGATCCGGTTCCCCGACGGCACCGTCCAGGCCACCGGGCCACCCACCCGCCGGGCCGCGTGACGCGAATTCCTACTCGCGGACATAGCCACTTACTACTTCTTCACGTAGCTATTTCCTACCCCACTGCGTAGTATTCGTCCATGGAGACCTCACCGTTCCGCTTCCAGGGGCCGCTGCCGCCCGACACGGTGTACGGGCGCGACGACCTGGTCGGCGACCTGATCGAGCGGGTCACCTCCCGCCGCGTCACCGCGGTGCTCGGACCTCGCCGGTTCGGCAAGACGAGCGTGTTGCGACGGGTCGGCGCCGAACTCGAGGCGGCCGGCACGACCGTCGTCGATGTCGATCTCTACGAAGTGTCATCGGCGGCCGACCTCGCCGTGCGGCTCGACCACGCCCTCGCCACGGTACGCGGCCCGGCGATCGACCGGCTCCATCACTTCATCTCCGGCGGCGAGGTCAACCTCGGTGCCGTGAAGTTGATGTTTACCCGCCGGCCGTCCGAACAGCCCGACCCGGTCGCAGTGATCCACCACCTGCTCGACGGGCTCGTCGCCGCCGCCAAGCAGAACCCGATGCTCGTGGTGTTCGACGAGTTCGGCGGCATCGACCGCGTCGACGGTGCAGCGGGTCTGCTGCGCACGAAGCTGCAGCACCACGTCGGCGACCTCGGGCTCATCTTCGCCGGGTCGCAGCTGTCGCTGATGCGGGCGATGTTCACCGATGTCGCCCGCCCGTTCTACGGGCAGGCCGAACTCGTCGACATCGGCCCGCTGACGCCGAACGCACTGCGCTCGATCGTGCTCGACGGGTTCCGCGAGACCGACCGGGACCCCGGCGACCTCCCGACGCCCCTGATCGAGTTCACCGGCGGCCACCCGCAGCGGGCGATGCAGCTCGCCGACGCAGCCTGGCGTCACGCCGTGCCCGGCGCCCCGTACCGCGCCGACCTGTGGGGCATCGCACTCGACGATGTGCGGGCACAAACCGATCTCGCCAACGAGGCGCTGTTCTCACACAGCCAGAGCAACGACCAGAAGCTGCTGCGCCTCGTGGCGAACGGTGAGCCGATCTTCGGTGCCGCCTCGTCCGTGATCGGCCTCACACCCGGGTCCGGGCAGTCCAGTCGAGATCGCCTCGTCGACAGCGGCGAGATCATTCGGGCCGGCACACCATGGCGGGTCGTCGACCCCATCTACGCCGACTGGATCCGTCGCCGCTTCCCGCTCTGAACATCGGCCCCCGAGCCGTCAGCCGTCCGCCACCGGCAGTCAGGGGTCAGCCGGCGCTGAGCGCGTCGACGTGCCAGGTCGATGGCTCGAACAGTCGACCCATCCGGAGGTTGAGCCGCAGCGACTCGCCGGCTGCGATCTCCCGGTCGAGCCGGTAGATCCGGTTGCCCCAGCTCGTGAGTGGTGCCAGCGGGCTGGTCGACAGTGTGGTGGCGTCGTCGAAGTCCGCTTCGAACCAGATGCAGCAGCCGTCGACGATCGTGTCGTTCGAGGCGGTGCGCTCGATCAGGTGATCGGTCGCGAGCGAGTCGAGCGACTCGAGGGTCTGCAGGTCGAACTCGAGGACCGGCCGAGGTTGGCCCACGGTCGACGCCACCGAACCCGGCCGGGTCCAGAACTGTTCGTTGCGACCGGTGTCGAACCGACCGGCGACCGGCGAGTGTTCCGTCTGGCCGAGGTCGATGCCGTCGGGCAGGTCGATGTTCCAGAACCGGCGGACCCGCATCGACTCGTGGAACGACAACGGCTCGGCGAAGAGTCGGAACCTGGCGGGCAGGATGCGCCCACCGGGCCGCAGCACGCGATCGCGCAGATCGAGCACGTTCTGCAACATGTTCTCGTTGAAGAGTTCGTCACCCATCTGCTCGTGCAGGACGACGTCGATCGGCTCCGGTGGCGTGAACTCGCGGCTGTTGGCCTGCACGAACTCGATGTTCGTGAATCCGTTGTGCTGGGCGATCTCGCGAGCGACCTGGATGAAGTCGGAGTGTTCGACCGCGTACACCTTCTCGGCCCCGGCGCGGCTCGCCATGAACGCCAGCAGACCGGTGCCGGTGCCGAGGTCGAGCACGACGTCGCCCGGTTGAACGTTGCGGTGGATGCCGCGGTGATAGGCGTCGACACGAACCGTGTCGCTCAACATCTCCTCGTGCTCGGCGAGGCCGGCGAAGTTGGTCTCGTTCATGTCGTCGTACACGACACCCATCAGCCAGTCGCTGGCGGCGATCCGCCGAGCGGCGAACCGCACCGTCGATCTCGCGGCCCTGGTCGCCGCGTTCGCCGCGGCCTGTGTCGCTCGAATGCGCATCGACCGAAGGTTACGGAACGCTGCGTCGTCCCGCGCCCGGCCACGAGAGCTCGACGCCCCGCAGACTCACGAGACCGCGCCACCACCGTCTCTACCGACCCCGTAGCAGCCGACGACACGATCGACACGCCGGCGAAGCTGTTCATCGCCGGCGAGCAGCAATCGACCTCGAACAACCTGGCCCGGCATCGATCCAGGGGGCCCCGTACGACCTCGTCCTCGACGGAAACCGCGCTGTCGACGGCCACCTCGTGGTCGACCACCTGCTCCACCGCGGCGTGCTGCCGGCACCTGATCGACACGTCCTCGCCGAGGCCACGACCGACACCCGCCAACTCGTCATCGGAGCGAGCGGTCACCCGCGAACGCCGATCGCTCGGCGGGGGTCACCCGGTTCCTCGGGGTCGGAGATGACGGGCGCTCCACCCCCGAGTCGCCCCACGGCTCGTCCGGCACCGACCCGTCCCAGCCCGATGACCTCGTCGACGGCGAGTCGGTTCGTCCCGATGCACATCACTTCGAAGCACCCCGTCTCGCAGTACTCCGTCGCGAACTGTTCGACGATGCGAGGACACGCGGCACCACGACGCCGGCATCGGGCTCGATCCACCGGGTGGCGACGCCACCGGCTCTGGTGACGCCCTCGCTCGCCGACGCCCTCACTCGCCGTGGCACCCGACGCGCGGGCCCACGATCCGTGCGAGACTACGACATGGGGATCGTGCTGATCGTGGCCAACGAGACGCTCGGCGGCTCCGAGCTGCGCGCTGCCGTCGAGCAACGAATCGCGGAAGGGTGCGAGCGGTTCCACCTGGTCGTGCCGGTGCCGCTCGGCCCACCGCCGGCGATCGCCATCGGGATGGCGACGACCGAGGTCGTGATGATCAGCGACCTCGACCTGCCCGATCAACGTGTGGTGGCGGCCGAGCGACTCGAGGACGGGCTCGCCTGGCTCCGCGAGCTGGGCTGCGCTGCTGAGGGTGAGATCGCAGCGAGCGATGCGATCGGCGTGGTTCGAGGCATCGTCGAGCAGGGCGAGGTCACCGAGATCATCGTCTCGACCCTGCCGAGCCGGATCTCACGGTGGCTGCGGCAGGACCTCCCGAGCCGGATCGCCCGTGCCGTCGAGACTCCCGTCGCCGTCGTCACCCCCGCCGACGAGCCCGGCTGATCGTTCGATTCGACCAGCCCGGCCCGCCCGGCGAGCGGGCTGTTCAGTCGCGGCGGGTCGGGGTGGCGGGGCGGAAGCGTTGACCGAGTCCCGATGCCGCCCACCCGGTTCCCGCCACCACGGCGGGGATCACCACGACCAGAGCGACGACGACGAGCCAAGGAAAGCCGATCGGGGCGTCGTACGAACTCGGTCCGGCGCTGCTGGTCACCCGGTCGACGACCCACGTCGGTACGAAGCCGAGCGGCACGCCCAGCCCGATGCCGACCAGTGCCAGCACCGCTGCCCGAGCCGCGGCTTGGCGCCGCATCGACGACGGCTTGGCCCCGACGATCGTGAACGTGTCGCGCTCCTCACGGCCTTCGGCCGCCGCCAGGGCGAGCCCGATCGACACGACGAGCAAGGTGATCGCCAGCGCAGCGCTCAGGATCACCAGGCGGGCGATCCAGAGATCAGTCGAACTCGAGCCACGCCAGCGAGGCTCGTCGTACTGCAGGTTGAAGTACACCACCTCTGACGTGCCGGTCTGCGTCGACGCCTCGGTGCGAGGTGGATCGCCCGGTTCGATGAACGCATCGAGCGGCGTGCCGTCGAAGTCGCGAGCCAGCAGGGCGAGTTCGTCGCGCTGCAGCTCGGTCAACGGCTCGTCCGAGCGGACGATCACGCCGGTCTGCACGATCGAGAACCCGGCGTCGAGCGCCGCTTCCTCGGTCATCAGGAGCTGCAGATTCCAGCTGCGCTGCACCGGGTCGGCGGCAATGGCGTACGGAAACTCGATCGTTCCGGCGTCGGCGCCATACTGCGCCGTGAGCCCGGCCGGTTCGACCCCCTCGAAAGCAGGTCCGTCGCTGACGTAGAACAACGCATCGGCGTAGCCGACCACGAAGGTCGGCTGGATCGCTCCGATCTCGGCCAGGGTGTCGCGGTCGGTCGAGGACAGGCCGACCAGGTCGAGCACCGCCGGCGTCGCGATCATCGGACCCGACGGATCGTTCCAGTCCGTGCTCGGATCGAACGGGGCCGGGTCGAACGTGGCCATCCGGATCGGAGAGACCTCGCCATCGGGGACGATCCCGAGGATGCCCGACACCGCCCCGTCGGGGAGCGTGACATCGCTCAATGGACCGACGTCGTCCAGGCTGCCGTCAGCACCGGCGGCGATCGCCGTGTCCTGCCATCCCATCAACACCACCGCGTCGGCAGGAAGGTCGGGCGGGCAGCAGGCACCGTTCGATGTGATGAGCGACTCGGCGACCGCACCGGCGGCCACGGCCCCGCCGGCCGCAACGGCGATCGCTGCGACCACAGCCGACGACCGGGTGCGGGAACGCGCCAGGCTGCGCAGCGCCAGCCGCCATGACAGCGACGCCCGACGACCGAGCCCGCCGACCCGCTCGACGACCAGTGGCGCGGCGCAACACGTGCCGAACACCATCGCCGTGACGCCGGCGATCGCGAGCGCCGCCCACACGTCGCTGTTCTGGTTGCCGCCCTGGGCGCCGAGTGCCGCCACCGCGACGAGGCCGAGGCCGCCGGCGAGCAGCGCCAGCCCGGTCGGCACCAGCCACCGGGCCGGTCGCCCGGCGGGTCGACGGCCCGCGAGGGCCGTCATCACCGGTACCCGGGCCGCGGATCGGGCGGGTACGGCGGCGGCGACGGTGGCCGCCACGATGGCGGTGACCGCGATCACCACGAGATGGACGATCGAGATCCGGTACGCACGGAGCTCGTGATGCACGATGTGCCGCTCGATCAGTGGCGTCACGAACGGCAGCGCAACGAAGCCCACCGCGACGCCGACCACCGCACCGACCACGCCGGTCCACGCGCCCTGGAGCGCGAGCGTCCGGCGGATCACCGATTCGGGTGCGCCGTTGGAGGAGAGCTGGCCGATCGTGACGAGCTGCCGTCGGGCGCTGGTGGCGAACGCCGCGGCCACGATGATGCCGACGGCGACCAGCGCCAACACACCGGCGACGAACCCCCACGCGATACCGGCGGTCTCCCCGGAGGTGTCGAACGAGAACGGGTCGTCGTAGCGGGTCGTTCCGCCGCGTTCCATGGCGATCCGGCGGATCGTGTCGACCGGCGTATCGGCCGGCAGATCGATCAACGTCATCGGTGCGCCGAAGTCACCGGAGACGCGGGCGGCGTCGAAGCCCGGGATGACGAGCAGGTCGGTCCAGTAGTCGCCACGCGCCTCGCCGAGGCCGGCGATCGTCCAGGTGCCGGACGGCCGGGCGAGTTCGAGCTCATCACCGACGCCGACACCCCACCGTTCGGCGACGTCGGGGGCGAGCAACACCTCACCGTCGCCCGGGGCCCGGCCGTCGGTGATCTCGATGCCGGCGGCCGCGCCGGGGTCGTCGAACGACATGTTGCCGAACCTGACCCACGTGGTGCGGTCCTGCGCATCGGCGGTCGCACTGGTCGCCGACGTCCACGTGAACACGTACTCGCGGACCGACGACCCGTCGGGCAGCGGCGTCCGGTTGGCGTCGTCGACGCTCTGACCCGTGGATGCCCATCCGTATCCGTTGACGGCGATGTCGGAGTCGCCGTAGTCACGGGCGAAGTCGGCTGCCCAGTCGCTCGCATTGGTGCGGGCGAGCACGCTGCCGAGCGTCATGGCGATGACGGGGACGGCGATCAGGAGGGCCGCGAGCGCGGTACGCCCGGGGCGGCGGCGGACCTCGCGTCGGGCGAGGCGGCTGGCGAAGCGCCAGGCCGGGAGCGCCGACCGGGTCACCGCCGCCTCGGGTGCCGGCGGCGACGTCGTCACCGGTTGCTCATCGAGCAGTGTCATCGCGTCACCGACCCGGCGTGTGCGCTGTAGCCGGCGGTGGCGGCGACGGCTTCGTCGACGAGTTTGCCGTCGCGGACGAACACGACCCGATCGGCCCAGGAGGCGAACCGTGGTTCGTGCGTGACCATCACGACGGCCACACCCGAGCGGGCGAGTTCGGCCATGACCTCGACCACGTGGTCGGAGGTGAGCGTGTCGAGCGCACCGGTCGGTTCGTCCGCGAACAGCACCCGCCGCTCGCCGACGACCGCACGAGCGATCGCGATCCGCTGCTGCTGGCCACCCGAGAACGAGTCGGGGTAGCGATCGATCTGGTGGTCGATGCCGACCCGGCCGAGTGCCTCGGTCGCCTGGCGGCGGGCTTCGGCGCCGGCGATGCCGTCGAGTTCGAGCGGGAGCATCACGTTCTCGAGCGCCGTCAGCGCCGGCACGAGGTTGAGCGACTGGAACACGTAGCCGAGATGGCGGCGACGGATCTCGGCCAACCGGACGGCGCCGACCGATGACAGGTCGGTGCCGTCGAACAGCACCTGGCCTGCCGTGGGCAGTTCGAGACCGCCACCGAGGTGGAGGAGGGTCGACTTGCCGCAACCGGACGGACCCATGATGGCGACGAACTCGCCGGGCCGGATCGCCAGGTCGACGCCGTTGACCGCGCGGACCTCGGTCTCGCCGGCACCGAACGACTTGATGACGTCGCGGTACTCGACGACGGGGGCGGATGCGTTCATGAGTGTGCTCTTTCCGTGTTCTGGGATGCAGGGTTCCGGGATGCAGGGTTCTGGGATGCAGGGTTCCGGGATGCAGGGTTCTGCGGGATGGGCGTGTTCAGTCGCGACTCGCACAGGTCGAGCCAGCGGAGATCGGCTTCGGCCCGCACGACCAGCGCGTCGACGACGAGTCGGGCGGCGAGCGACTCGGGGTCGATCACCTCGGTCGGGCGCTCGCGGCGATGACGCTGCAGCACCGCGAACAACGCGGTGCGCTGGCGGGTGATCACGTCGAGCGCATGGTCACGCCCCGACTCGATCGCCATCATCACCTTGAGCATGAGTTCGTCACGGGGCGGCGGGTCTTCGGCCGGAGTCGCCGCCCACCAACTGCCCAGCTCCTCACGCCCGGCAGCGGTCAGCGAGTACGACTTCTGGTCGTCATCCGACACGTCGACGACCACGAAGCCGTCCCGTTCGAGGCGATCGAGTGTGGTGTACACCTGCCCGACATTGAGCTTCCAGACCCCGCCGGTGACGGCCTCGAACTCGGTCTTGAGCTGGTACCCGTAGCGGGGGCCCGGTTGGAGGAGGGACAGCAACCCCTCACGAACTGCCATGTCGACCTCGCATAGTTACTGAGTATGCATACTCGGTAACTAGAACGCAAGTGCTCGTCCGGATCTCTTCTCGGCGCGCGGTCCTCGCCGCCCGGTGCGGCCGCTTCGTCCGGTGGCTCGTGTTCTACGCGTCGCGGGCGCAGGTCCCGATCGTGCCATCGGTCGGTGGGAGACCGTCGGGGCACAGCGAGTTGTCCCAGACGTTCACGTTCTCCCAGTCGACCCCCTCGTCGACCTGCACGCCGGTCAGATCGACGGCGTAGAAGTACGTGCCGTCGAGCACGGCACCGCGCAGGTCGGTCACGACCAGCCGCTCCTCGCCGTCGCCGATCGGGCCGCTGATGGTGGTGCCGGTCAGGTCGAACCCGGCCAGCGACAACTCCAGCGTGGCGAACTCGCCGTCGGCGCCCCTGATCACGTCGAGATCGGCGTCGACGAGCACCGCCCCGTCGAACGACACGGGCAGGTCGGAGAACCCGATGCGCGCATCGGTCAGGTCGGCTCCGGCGAAGTTGGCACCGGCCACATCTTGGAGGTCGGAGCCGTTCAGCCTCGCGCCGGAGAAGTCGGCACCGGCGAAGTTCGCACTGGCGTCCGACACCGCTCCCTGGAGTTGGGCCCCGGCGAACGACACACCCGAGTAGTCGCCGCTCCCGAGCTCGGCGAACCACACCTCGGCGCCGCCGAAGTCGGCACCCGAGAGATCGGGGTACCCGTCCACGCCGGCGAAGCGCGCCTGCCGGCAGACCTCGCCGGCCGCCGGCGTGCAGGACACCACCTCGTCGGCGGCGATCGCACGCGTCGATGACGCCACGAGTTCGAAGGGGTCGCCGGCGATGCGGATCGTCGAGAACGGGTCGTCGAGCAGGTAGGTGACGGCGACGACCGAGTCACGGAACCCGCCGACCGCCAGGAGTCCGCCGACGAGCTGCCGGTCCGCCTCCTGCGCCGACCAGGTGCCGTCGCCGTTCGGGACATAGGTGGTCATCTCGGTGAGGTCGTTCCGACCCGCACCGACGACGAACGCGAGCTCGCCGTCGAGATCGATCGGCTCCGCGCCCACACGCGGCACGCCCTCGCTCGACCCCTCGACCCAGGCGTCGCCATCGAGCGTCACGAACCGGCGCGGCACCTCCGCCTCGTCCTCACCGGACTCGTCGTCGTCCGACGCCACCGGCTCGGGGAGCGGCGCGAAGTCGAACAGGACGATCCGCCCACCGATGACACTGCCCGTCGCGTCCGCGTACGGCTGCTTCGCGAGGTCGAACGCCTCGTCGACGGCACAGTCGACCGGCATCGGCGGTTCGAGCAGCGGATGATCAGCCGGATCGACGGCGTCGAGCGATTGCACGTCCGGCCCTGCATACATGCGGAGGTGCCTCGCCCACGACGTCCCGAGGATCCACCCGGGCGTGTTGTCGTTGATGTCGTTCTGCGAACACGGGTGCTCGTGCGCCAGCACCACGAGCGTGTCACCGTCCCACAGCACCTCGTTGGCGCTGATCGGACCGTCGGCCCCACGCAGCTCGCGGACGAGTTCCCAGGTTTCCCCGTCGGGCGACGACCAGACCATCCCGTACCAGTCGGGGCCGCGATGGGTGCCGACCGCGACGAACCCGTCGCCGACCCGCGTCACCTCGCCGAACACCGCCGACCCGGACGACGGCGGGTCGACCCGTCGCCACGAGGTGCCGTCGTCGGAGAGGAACACGACCGGACGATTGCGACGGCAGATCCCGGTCTCCCGGTACCCGTTGCCACGGTCGTCGTTGGCGGTGCACGACGTCGAGTGCGTACCCCACGCGAGGAACCCACCGCCCGGTCGGTCGAGCACGCCGAGCACGACGACGGCCGCCGAATCGATCGGCCCTTCGATCGTGACCGGTGTCCACTCGACGCCGTCGGGCGAACGCCACGCCCCCGGTGCGTTCCACCGCGCACCGGTCATCCAGAGTTCGTCGCCGACGGTCGACAACGACGTCCCGCGAAACCTCGAACCCCCGATGGTCTCGACCGTCGACGATGTCCACACGGCGCCGACCGGCAGGATCTCGGGCTCCGGCACGCTGGTCGTGGTGCTGGTCGTGCTGGTCGTGGTCGTGCTGTTCGTGCTGTTCGGTGTGGTGCTGCCGGTCGACGCTCCATCGGCGGGCACCGACGTCGCCGGCTCGTCGGCCACGGTCGAGTCGGGCTCACGGTCGCCGACGACCGCTGCCTCCGAGGTTCCGCCGTCGGGGTCGCTCGCGGCCGAATCGTCGCCACCGCTCGAACACGCCGTCATCACTCCACAGATCGCCAGCACCGAGCCGGCGAGTCGTCGTCTGCTCCGCATCCTGGCGAACCTAGTGCGACCCCTCGGGCCCGTGCCCGACGATCTGGCCGGCTGCTACCGCCCTGCTACCGGACCCGGCTGCTGCACCCGATTCAGTCCTCGGCGTCGGGCCGCGACAGGTGTCGGAGCAGTGCCGTGAGCCGCTCGTCGCTCGCCCGGTCGACGGCGTCGGGCCACGCGAACCAGCCGATCTCCTGGCTCTCGCCGGCGGGCGGATCGGGGTCGGCGTCGCCACCGTCGACCAGGTAGCGGAGGTCGAGGTGCGTGTGCCCCCGGCCGCCCGGGTGCACATCGACGTGCACCAGCGGAGGCACACCGTCGTCACCCACGGTGGCGAAGGCGACCTCCAGCCCCGTTTCCTCCTGCGCTTCGCGCAACGCCGCCTCCCACGGCGTCTCCCCCGGATCGACGTGTCCACCGGGCTGCAACCAGAGCCCGAGCCGCTTGTGGCGCAGCAGCACGACACCCCGTGGTCCGGTCACGATCGCCGACCCCGTGACGTGGATGACGTCGGACTCCTGGCTCATCGGGTCCCGCAGTTCGTCGTAGTGCCCGAGGAACGTCGCGATGCTCGCCTGCTCCACCTCGTCGATCGGAACTCGCTCGGCGACGCTCCGCCGCACCTGCTCACGCATCGTCTCGCTCATGGGGCCACCGTAACCAGAGGAAAATTGAACAAAACCGCTTGAGTCCGACCACCGCTCGGCCGATACGTGAATCACAGCCGCTCACCGAACGACTGCACGCTCACCATGGAACCAAACACACAGTTTTCCCCCCGAGTACTGCTCGCCATCGACGATCTCCGTCTGCGGCGCACCAACGAGGCCGGACTCCGTTCGGCCGGGTTCTCCGTCAGTGCACCGAGCGATGCCGATGCCGTTGCGATCCTCGCCGAGTCGTTCTCGCCCGATGTCCTCGTCGTCGACACCGAGATGCACGACAAGGACAGCCGTCCGCTCTACCAGCAGCTCCGCAGCGCGACCGACAGCTATCTGCTCTGCATCGAATCGGCCGGACGCGACCGAGCCCGGGTCGAGATCCTGCGCTCGGGCGCCGACGACGCCGTGTCGATGCCCGTCACCCCCGACGAGATCGCCGCTCGCTGCCAGGCCATGCTCCGCCGACCGCGCGAGATGCGCGGCGACTGGGATCCCGTCCAGCAGACCGTGATCGCGCTCGGCCCGCTCAAGGTCGACACCGGACGCCACGAGATCCGGTTCGGCGACACCGAGGTCGCCGCCACCAGGATCGAGTTCTCCCTCCTCGAACATCTCTGCCGCCGCCCGACCGAAGTGGCGTCTCGCGACGCCCTCCTCGAGTCGGTCTGGGGCCCGAACTGGGTCGGCGACACCCATGTGGTCGACGTGCACCTCTCGAATCTGCGACGCAAGCTCGATCAGGTCGCCAGCGACATGCGGATCATCCACACCGTGCGCGGCGTCGGTTTCCGCATCAGCAACGAACTGCTCGACGCCGCCGAAGAAGCTGCGTCGACCGGTGTCCCCGAGGCGATCCGCACCGAGGCCCCGGCCACGGTCGATGTCGATGACGATGTCGATCTCGACACCGGCACCCCCATTTCGGCCTGAGCCCGTCGCTACGAATACGTCGCCAGGATCGACCAGCGCTGCTGTTCGACCCCGACCAGATGCGCAACACCGTGCTCGGTGACCACCTGGAACCGAGCCAACCGTCGCGCCCGATCGGGTGACCACCACCGCTGCTCGACGGGCCACGGCCCCGACCACGCCACCAGACGGTGCCGCGCCGTCGGGAACGCCAGTGTCACCGGTGGGGCACTCACGTCGCCACGTCCGTTGACCTGCACCACGCCACCGTGTTCGTCGAGCACCTCGACCGGTACCGGCTCGTCGGGAACCACGGCGGGCGACGGTGCCGGGAGCCCGCCCGGCCACGGCCCGTCACCACGGTCGAGCCGGTCGGTCGGTTCGTCGAGATCGACCGAGGCGGCCGGCACCCAGCGGTACCGCTCGGCGGGCAGCCGGCCGCCCGCCCACATCGGCACCCGCACCGCCTCGTCACCGGCGATCCCACAGAGCCGCACGATCGCGCGCGCCGCGTCGTGATCGGCCTGGGACCTGCCGCCCCACAAACCGCCCTGGACGCCGTCGTCGCTGCGCAGCTCGTCGGGGATCAGACGAACCAGCGCGATGCCGCCGCTCAGGCCCTCGGGCTGTGCCACCCACCCGTCGAGCTGCCAGCGGACACGTTCGACCATCGCCGACGCGGACAACCCCTGATCGCGGTACCACGCACGTTCGCTGCGCTCGCCGTGTTCGGTCTCGATGACGACGACGAGCCGCACGCAGACCCGGCCGTCGGCGGACAGCTGCGCGACCAGTGAGTCGGCGAGTCGCTTCGCAACGAACACGACGGTCTCGAGCTGCTCGACGGGTTCGGGGAACACCTCGTCGATCCACCATTCGGGCGGCGGGTCGACGGCTGCGCTGGGACGCTGGTCGTCACCTCCAGCGATCCGGTGGGCGTGGAGGCCCTCCGCGCCGAACCGGGCCAGCACGTCGCCAGGGGGCAGCCCGGCCAACTGCCCGAGTGTCCGAAGACCGAGCCGGACGAACAGGTCGATCAGCTCGGCCGACACCTCACCCAGCTCTCGCAGCCAGGCGACCGGCAACCCGTCGACGTATGCCGTCGACGTGCCCGGCGGGACCACGACGACACCCGTGCGGGTCCGGGTGGCCCGACGGGCGGCGATCGCCGATGCGGCCCGGCCGTCGGCGACCCCCACCCCCGGTCGTGCGCCCGTGGTATCGGCCACGATCTCGACCATCCGTTCGGCCATCGACCGATCGCCACCGAAGTATCTCGACGGCCCCCTGGCCAGCAGGCAGACCCACCCCGGTTCGACGACCTCGAGTCGCGGCGCCATGTCGGCGATCGCCCGCACGACCGGCTCGAAGGCACGGGCGTCACGGTCGGGGTCGTGATCGAGGACGAGGAGTTCCGCGCACGAGCCCTGGGCCGATCGTCGACGCTCGCCCGGCTGCACCCCCGCGGCCGCCGCTGCCGGCGAGCGGGCGATCACCCGGTTCGCACGGAACACCGCCGCCGGTCGATCCGGCGCGACCCGCGCCGCGACGACCGGCCAATCAGGACACCAGACGGTGACGAGTCGGGGGACATCGGACGTCGACACCGCAACTCATCCCGCGCGACGCAGCTCGCGCCCGTCGACGTCGACATCGACGTCGACATCGACGTCGACATCGACGTCGAGGTGGGCGTCGATGTCACCGTGACGCTCGGGAACGACCTCGACGCGTCCACCCGGGCCCGGCAACCAGAGGTCGCGTTCGACCGGACGCGGCACCCGACGGCCACCGACGCGCACCGTCGCCCGCCGAGCTGCCAGCGAGCCGTGCCCCGAGCCCAACCCGGCCCAGGCGACCGAGGTGGTGGTGAACTCGACGTCGCAGCCGATGCCCGGGTTCGACGGGCCGACGGCGATCAACACCACCCCTCGGGCCTGCAACCGCTGCCGCACCTTCCTGACGACACGGTCGGCGCCGGCCGGTGGACGGGTGAGGATCAGATCGAACCCGTCGGCGGCAGCGCCCACACGCTCCGCCCACGCCGCCGGGCGACCGTCGACGTCGATCGCAACCAGCCGCGAGAGCGGCACCCCGAGTTCGGCGGCCGCTTCGACCCCCAGCATCGGGACACCGACCACCGCCAGCCACGAACCGGTCGTGGTCGCTCGGGCGGCCAACGCCAGGCCGAGCGACATCGCCGCCGGACCGGTGCAGCCGACGATCCGCCCCCTGACCAATCCGGCATCGGGCAACATCGGAGCGAACGCCTCGTCGACCGGGACACACCGGTCACGGGCGGGGACGAGGGATGCCAGACTCACCCGACCCAGGCTATCGAACAGATGTTCGATACGCCAGGGGCCGGGTTCAGCACCTGATCAGCGGATCAGCCCTGCTTCGCCTTCCACTTCTCACGCGCCGCACGGCCCCGCTCGAGCAGGTGTGCGGGGACCAGCTTGGCGGCCTCCGACATCTCGGCACCGTCTTCGCCCCCGCCCTCGACCGCCGCCGGCTCCTCGGCCGGCAGGTCGTCGAACTCGGGCGGCACCACGCCCGGCTTCCAGTAGCGGTACATCTCCCGAACGACATCGGACAGACCCTCGGAGTCGTACCCCTTCTGGAGGTCGACCGTGATCATGTTGCCGTACACGTGCACGTGCGACACCCTGCCGGTCTCGAACAACTGGCGTGCCAACTCGGCCGACGGCCGCGGCCCGACCGCGTCGAGCGCCGACGCGAACCGCTCGTGCCCCATACCGGACAACGACCGGTTGAGCTCGAACCGGACCACACCCGGTGCACTACTCGGCTTTTCGACGACTCCGACGAGCTGACCCATAAGCGCCACACGCTAGCGCCCGTGCCCGGGAGAGCGAGAACGCGTCGGGAGACCTCGTCGACCCACCCCGCAGCCATAAGGTGCGCACGTGATCTTCGGCCGGATCCTCGGGGTCGCCCGCAACCCAGCCCAGCTGGTGCTCGCTGCGTTCGTGTCCCTCATCGCGGTCGGCACCGTCCTGCTCCGGCTCCCGATCTCGGTCGACGGTGGACTCGATCATCCGGGATGGCACGACTCGCTGTTCTGGGCGACCTCGGCGTCGACCGTCACCGGGCTCGGCACCGTCGACGTCTCGACCTTCTCGCTGTTCGGTGAACTCGTGCTGCTGGCACTCGTCCAGATCGGTGGCTTCGGCATCATGACGATCGGATCGGTGCTGGCGATCGTGGCCTCGCGTCGCGTCGGCCTCCGTCAGCGCATGCTCGCCCAGGCCGAGATCGGTGCGATCGACATCGGCGAACTCCGCTATCTCATCGGGGCGATCGCGAAGATCACGATCCTCGTCGAGGGGTCGATCGCGTTGATCCTGTTCGCACACCTCGCCACGGTCGACGATGCCGACATCGGCCGGGCCGCGTACAGCTCGGTGTTCCACGGCATCTCGGCGTTCAACAACGCCGGCATCGCGCTCTCGTCCGACAGTCTCAGCCAGTTCGTCGACGACCCCTTCGTCGTGTTCCCGATCACGGCGGCGTTCGTGATCGGTGGGCTCGGCTTCCCGATCCTCGTCGAGCTCCGACGTCGGATCCGGCCCCGCCAATGGAGCCTGCACACCCGCATCACCCTGGTCGCGACGCTCGTCCTGATCGTGCTCGGTCCACTCGTCGTGCTCGTCGCCGAGTGGACCAATCCCGACACGCTCGGGCTGATGAGCGTGTGGGACAAGTTCCAGGCCGCGTGGTTCCAGGGCGTGTCGCCGCGCACCGCCGGGTTCAACACGATCGACATCGGCGCCCAGCGCGAACCGACCCTCAACTTCATGACCGCGCTGATGTTCATCGGCGCCGGACCGGCATCGACCAGCGGTGGCATCAAGGTCACGACGTTCGCCGTGCTCGGGTTCGCGATGTGGTCCGAGATCCGGGGACACCGGGACGTCAACGCCTTCCACCGGCGTCTCCCCGGTCAGGTGATCCGGCAGGCGACCACCGTGGCGTTCCTCGCGGTCGGCATCGTGTTCGCGACGGCGATCACCCTGACCGCGATCTCCCCGTTCCCGCTCACCGAGACGCTGTTCGAGGCGGCCTCGGCGTTCGGGACGGTCGGACTCTCGACCGGCATCACCGACGCACTCCCCCACGGCGGCCAACTGCTGCTGATCATCGTGATGCTGATCGGCCGGATCGGGTCGGTCACGTTCATCGCGGCGCTGGCGATCAGACCGAGCGTGCGCGTCTACCGTTTCGCCGAAGAACGTCCGATCATCGGTTGATCGACCGACACCACCAGGAGCCGTCATGTCCGAGAAGATCATCCAGACGATGCTGCGGAGCATCTCACCCGACCGGATCGAGCACGAGGGGGAGATCGTCGTCATCGGTCTCGGTCGATTCGGGTCGTCGTTGGCGCACACGTTGATCGAGATGGGGTACGAGGTCCTCGGCATCGACGCGAACGAGCAGACCGTGCAAGATCACGCCGGCGCGCTGACCCACGTGGTCCAGGCCGACACGACCAGCCCGAAGGCCCTCAAGCAGGTGGGCGCCGCCGATGCCGTGACCGTCGTCGTCTGCATCGGGACGGGCATCGAGGCGAGCGTCCTCACCGTCACCGCACTGGTCGACCTCGGCGTCAGGAACATCTGGGCCAAGGCGATCACCGGCGCCCACGGACGGATCCTCCAGCGGGTCGGCGCCCACCACGTCGTGTATCCCGAGGCGGAGATGGGCAAGCGGGTCGCCCACCTCGTCACCGGCGACATGATCGAGTACGTCGCGCTCGACGAAGACTTCGTCATGGTCGAGATGACCGCGCCACCCGAACTCTCGGGTGTCCCGCTCGGCCAATCGGGATTGCGCGACCGGTACAAGGTGACCGTGGTGTGCGTGAAGAAGACGGGGCAGGCGTTCACGTACGCGGACCGCGAGACGGTGCTGGACGAACGCGACCTGATCGTGGTGGCCGGGCACCGAGAGCACGTCGAACGGTTCGCCGACCCCGACCGCTGACGTTCAGCCGTCGAGCGCGTCGGCGAGCACGGCCGGGAACTCGTCGGGAGTGCACGCCATGACCGTGGCGCCGAGTTGCACGAGGTCGTCGGCCGCCTGTCGGTCGTGCACCGGTGCCCCCTCGTCGCTGAGCGCGAGCAGACACAGCACGGTCACACCCGAACGGGTCAGCTGCGCCACACGGGTCCGCATCAGCTCGGCGTTGCCGCCCTCGAACAGATCACTGATCAGGACGAGCACCGTGTCGGTCGGCCGGGTGATCAGTTGGCGGCAGTAGCCGAGCGCCTCCGCGATGTCGGTGCCACCGCCGAGTTGGACCCCGAACAGCACGTCGACCGGATCGTGCAGCACCGGCGTGAGGTCGGTGATCGCCGTGTCGAACGCGACCAGTCGCGTCTGCAGCGACGGGAGTTGCGCCAGCACGGCGCCGAACAGCGATGCGTACACGACGCTGTCGGCCATCGAGCCGGACTGGTCGACGGCGATCACGACCTCCTTGGCGAGGCTGCGTTGACGACGACCGAACCCGATCAGCCGTTCGGGGATCACCGTGCCGTACCGCGGTTGGAAGTGGCGCAGGTTGGCGTGGATGGTCCGCAGCCAGTCGACGTCGCCGGGGCGGGGCCGGCGTGACCGGTTGGCCCGCGCCAACGCTCCCTGCACGGCGGTGCGGGTGCGGTCGGTCAGGCGGGCTTCGAGATCGGCCAACACCCGGGCGACGACCATCCGAGCGGTCGCGCGGGTCTCGTCGGGCAGCAGGTGGTTCAGCTCGACCAGCAGCGTCACCAGGTGGATGTCGGGCTCGATCGACTCGAGCAGTTCGGGCTCGAGCAGGAGTTGGCGGAGGTCGAGCCGTTCGATCGCGTCGCGCTGCATCACCTGCACGACCGGCTTCGGGAAGTAGGTGCGGATGTCGCCGAGCCATCGGGCCACACGCGGCGCGCTGCGGCCGAGTCCGCCCGAACGACCGGCGCCGCGGCCACCCGACCGCCGTCGACCATCGTGGTCGTAGACGGCGGCCATCGCCGCGTCGACACGGAGGTCGTCGCCGCCGAGTTCGCCGCCGGTGCCGTCGGCCTCTCCCCCACCGAGCACGAGCCGCCACCTGCGCAACCGTTCGGTCTCGGAGACCCGGGCGAGGTCGCCGGTCACGACGCCTCCACCGGGAGGCCCAGCAGGTGGCGAACGGTGACGAGGGCTGCAGCGGCCCGAGCGTCGTCATGGCCGGGGCCGAACCCGACGAGCACCTCACGTTCTTCACCGGCGACCAGGCGCCCGAGCTGCCGACGCTCAGCCGACTCGAACGCGCCGAACGTGCGCCGCAGCAGTGGGACGGTCTCGTCGAACGCGTCGGGGTCGAGCGACGAGAGCCACCGGTCGACGACCGAACGGAGTTCGGCGTCGTGCACGAGCACGGTGCCGCTGCCGGCGAGGAACCCCTCGACGAAGGCTGCGCCGACGGCGGGCGCGGTGCCGTACGACAGTGCTCGCCCCAGGCGCAGCTCGACCTGGCGGGCCGACCAGTGGCCGGTGTCATGGAGGATGCGCGTCGCCCGCCCGTGGACACGACCGTGACCGCGGCCGTGACCACGCTCCTCACTCAGTTGCTCGAGGACCTGCGGGAACGCCCGGTGACGGGCCGGGTGATCGACCAATGCCAGCGCCTGGTGGACTCCGCTGAGCCGCTCGACCATCAGCGCGGCTGCGTCGTCGTCGAGCGAAGCGCACGCGGGGACCACGCCGGCCAGGACGCGCACGACCAGCCCGTCGAAGACCGACGCGACCGCCTCGGCGTCGGTCGCTCGGACGTCGCCGTACCGACGCGCCTCGGCGAGCGGGCCGAGGGCCGCCATCAGCTGCGCGGTGTCGGGATCGTCGGCAGCACGGGTCGCCAACACGCCGACGATCGGGTCGACGGCGTCGGGCAGTGCGGCGAGCAGCGCCTGGTCGAGCACGGTCGCGATCTCGACGAGGCCGGCAGCATCGTGGGCCCGCTCGACCAGGCGAGTCGTCGCCGCCTGCTCGACGGTGGTGCCGTAGGCGGCGTATTCGATGACACGGATCGACCACTCGGGCCGCCACGCCACCCGCCACGTCTCACGGAACGTACCGCTGCTGCCGCGCCCGTCTTCGAGCGTGCCCCACGGGACCCCGATCGCGGCGAGTTGGTGGAGCAGGTGCGAGCGCCGGAGACCGTTCGGTGTGCGGAGATCGAGTTCGACCGTGTGCTCGTCGGGTTCGGGCTTCAGGCGTGCCGACCGTTGCCGGGCGGCCAGGTCGCGTGCGAGGGGCACCTGGGGAGCGTCGTCGGGCACCGACCCGATCGCGCTCCCGACCACCAGCCGTCGTCGCACGAGCGGCAGCCCGCCCATCACGGCGTCGGCGGCGTCGAGCACCTCGGACAACCCGGGGCGCGGCCGGCCGCGGATCGTCGCCAGCGTGTCGGCCATGCGGGTCGCGGCGATCAGGTGATCGGGTGACGCCGACATGTCGGCGGCGCGGAGCACGCGCGCCGCGTCGACGAAGAAGCGAGCGACACCGTCGGACCCCGGATGTCGGAACACGTGGTCGTACCACCCGGGGCTCGCCACACCGGCGCCGTACCCCGTCGCCGTCGCGAGCCGCTCGTGCGTCCAGGGCACCCAGCTGACCGCCACCTTGACCTTGGGCAATCCGCGCAACGTGGCTGCGTCGGTGGTGGCGGTGGGCGCACCGGACGCACCGGGGTCGAGCACCGGCACGTGCCAGGCCCCGCACACGACGACGATCGTGTCATGGCCGTCCTTGCGAGCGGCTCGGATGCGCTTGCGCATGTGGGCCTCGCGTCGCAGCTCGGAGGTCGACGGGACGGTGCCGGACCGGACCGCCGCCATCGCCTCGGCCACCGCCTCGAACGCGACCAGACCGTCGCCGCGGTGCTCGATCACGTCGTCCCACCATCGCTCGGCGTCGGGTTCGCCGGCCGCCGCCGCCAGCGCTCCGAGCGGGTCGACCGGCGCACCGCCGGCGAGCAGCGCCTCGTCGTCGGAGGTCTGCGCCAGGCTGTTGGCCAGCGGCAGGTCGATCGCCTCGACGGGAACGTCCCGCTCGTTCGCCCATGCGATCGCCTGCCACTCGGGACTGAACGACGCCAGCGGGGCGAAGACGGCCCGACGCGGCGTGTCGACGACGTGCCCGAGCAACGCCACCGGCGGCTCGAGGCCCGGGTCGCCGACCCACCGGAACGCCGACGTCGTCTCGAACGGCGACTCGACCAGCACGATCGACGGCCGGAGTTCGTCGAGCGCTCGGATCACCGAACGCGCCGAACCCGGGCCGTGGTGTCGGATCCCGAGCAGGTGGAGGCCCATCGTCGGCGCCGTCAGTCGAGCGCGCGGCAGGCGTCGTAGAAGTCGCCCCAGCCGTCGCGGTCGGCGACGACCGCCTCGAGGTATTCGCGCCAGGCGATGCCGTCGTGGACCGGGTCGCGCACGACCGTGCCCACGACACCGGCCGCGACGTCGTCGGCCGAGAGCTCGCCGTCGCCGAAGTGCGCAGCGAGCGAGAGACCGTTGGTGACGACCGAGATCGCCTCGGCGGTGGAGAGGGTGCCGCTGGGCACCTTGAGGCTGGTGCCGCCGTCACCGGTGACACCTGCTCGCAACTCGCGGAACACGGTGACGACGCGCCGGATCTCGTCGGCGGCCGGTGTGAGCGGTGGCAACGACAGCGCGGCGCCCAGCTCGTTGACACGTTGCGACACGATCGCGATCTCTTCGTCGGCCGTCTCGGGCAACGGCAGGACCACGGTGTTGAACCGTCGACGCAGGGCCGACGACAGATCGTTGACGCCGCGATCGCGGTCGTTGGCGGTGGCGATCACGTTGAAGCCCCGCGTGGCGGCGATCTCGGAGTTGAGCTCGGGGACCGGCATCGACTTCTCGGACAGGGCGGTCACCAGCGCGTCCTGCACGTCGGACGGCATCCGGGTGAGTTCTTCGACGCGGGCGATCGACCCGAGCTGCATCGCCCGGTAGATCGGACTGGGCACGAGCGCCGCCTCCGACGGGCCCTCGGCCAGGAGCCGCGCATAGTTCCAGCCGTACCGGAGGGTCTCCTCGGTGGTGCCGGCCGTTCCCTGGACCAGCAGCGTCGAGTCGCCGCTGATCGCCGCCGCCAGGTGCTCGCTCACCCAGGTCTTGGCCGTGCCGGGCACACCGAGCAGGAGCAGCGCACGGTCGGTGGCGAGCGTGGCCACCGCGATCTCCATCAGGCGCCGCCGACCGACGTACTTGGGCACGATCACCGTCCCGTCGGCCAGTTCGCCGCCGACGAGGTAGGTGACGACCGCCCAGGGTGAGAGCCGCCAGTTGGGGGGCCGCTCCCGGTCGTCGGCCGCGTCGAGCGCCGCCAACTCGGCGGCGTACTGTTCCTCGGCGTGCGGCCGGAGGATCTGGTCGGTGTCAGCCATCGGCCCCGACGTTAGCGACGGGGTGTCACGCATCGGGTCGGGCACGCGAGACTTGCGCCATGACGACACCGGCGCATCGGTCCTGCGAGTCGGTCGAGGAGTTCGCGCTGTCGCTCCCCGAGGCCTGGCCCGACACCCCGTGGGGCGACCGGGTGGTCAAGGTCGGCAAGAAGATCTTCCTGTTCGTCAGCGGTCCCGACGCCGAGCGTCCCGTCGTGACCGTCAAGTTGCCCGAGTCGAGAGATCACGCCCTGTCGTACCCCGAGGCCTTCCCCACGCGCTACGGGCTCGGCAAGCACGGTTGGGTCACGATCTTCGTCGACGCCGTCCCGGAGGAGGAGCACGAGGTGCTCATCGACTTCACCGAGGAGAGCTACCGGGCGGTCGCGACCAAGACGCTCGTGAAACGCCTCGACGCCGAACTCGCCGACGACTGACGACGGACGGCCGACGGAGGGCCGACTGACGGCCGACGGCCGACTGACGACTGACCCAGCGGTCGAGGCCCACCGAGGCGAGCAACCGACAAACCTCCGGCGATCCGTCGGCGCTGCCGACCTACCGTTGGCGGATGCACCTCGCCGACCGCATGCACCTGCCGGAGGGATACCGGGCCCGGCCGTACCGCGGACCCGCCGACCACGGCGACATGACCGGCGTCCTCGTCGCGTACCGCGAACATCTCGGTGACCCCGAGTACCCGACCGTGGAACAGCTCGACGCGTCGTATGCCCATCTGATCGACTGCGACCCGAACCTCGACATCGTCGTGATCGAACACGCCGGCACCATCGTCGGGTACGTCCGTGTGAGCCGCACCGAGGACGAGGACGGCACGACCAACTGCATCCTGTTCGCTCCCATCCGACCCGACCATCTCGACCGCCGACTGTTCGACGTCGTCGCCGACGCGCAGGAAGCCCACATGCTCACGTGGCTCGCGTCCGGCACACCGGCCCGGTTCCGAGCGTTCGCGGCCCATCCGGGTCCCGGTCGTGCGCCGACAGATGAGGCCGAGTGGCTCGAGGCTCGCGGCTTCACGGCGGTCGAGTGGGGTGCGTCGCTGGTACGACCCCACCTCGACGAGATCCCCGATCTGGCGTTACCGAACGGCGTCGTCACCCGCCCGGTCCGGCCCGACGAGCGGCGAGCGATCTGGGAGGCCCACCTGGAGGCATTCCGCGGCGAATGGGACTTCGAGGAACCGACGCCCGAGATGGTGGACGCCGAGCTGGCCGAGCCGTACATCGACCACACCCTCTGGAAGGTCGCCTGGGTCGACGAGCCGGACGGTGAGGTCGTCGGTCAGGTGAAGTCGTTCATCAACACCGAGGAGAACGAGCAGCGGGGATACCGGCGCGGGTACACCGAACAGATCTCGACGCACCCGGCCTGGCGGAACCGTGGCATCGCCGGGGCGCTGCTGGCGATGAGTCTTCGTGAGCTCCGCGACCGCGGCATGACCGAGGCGGCGCTCGGCGTCGACACCAACAACCCGGGCGGCGCGTTCCAGCTCTACACGAGGCTCGGGTTCGAACTCCGCGCCTACGAGGCCGTGTATTCGAAGGACGTCGTGCCGAGCGAGGTGTGATGTCGAGCGAGGTGTGATGTCGGGTCAGACGAAGACGATCTGAGCGCCTTCCGACAGCTCCATGAACTCGCTGACGTTGATCACATCGAGCACCTCGTCGAACAGATCATCCTGCTCGAGACCCATCATGTCGACCGACATCTGACACGCCCAGAGTTGGGCGCCCATGTCGACGAGCATCTGGAGGAACTCGGGAACTTCCGGCACATCGAGGTCGGCGATCTGCTTCTTCAACATCTTGGTCGCGAAGCCGGCCTCCCCGGCAGGCCGGCGAGGCCCTGGGGCATGTGCTTGTCCGACAGCTTGCCCATGCCGGGGGGCATGTGCATCGCCGCGTTGCCGAGCGGCGTGAACTTCAGGTCGCCCATCGTCTTCTTGTTGATCATGTCGAGGCCCCAGAAGGTGAAGAAGATGTGGGTCTCGATCCCCTCCCCGAGCGCACCGTTGGCCATGATCAGCGCCGGGTACGCCATGTCGAGGTTGCCCTTCGAGCAGACGAAGCAGATCTTGCGATCGCTGTCGCCGTCGCCGAAGTCCGGCACCTTGGGCACGTCGTCGGGAACGGTGTCGGGGTTGTTGGTGGCGGTCTGGGTGGTGGTGGTCTCGGTGGTGGTGGTCTCGGTGGTGGTCATCATGCGACTCCTTCGGTCGTGGCGTCCTCAGACGCAACCCTTCGGCTTGGGCAGCCCGGCGATGTAGGCCATCTTCTTGGCGGGCTTCTTCGGGAACAGGACGAACAGCTGCTTGGTGGGGATGCCGCCGACCTTCGTCACCCGCCGGATGGTCGCCGTCTCACCCTGCTCGGCGAAGTCGCTGCGCAGGAATCGGACGGCCGCCCAGTGATCGTCGGTCAGCTCGTCGATGCCGATCATCGAGGCGAGCTCGCGCCCGATGTCCTCGTTCCACTCGTCGTACTCGGTCATGAAGCCTTCGTCGTTGACGCTGACCGTCTGACCGGCGATGGTTGCCGTGCTCATGTCACGTCTCCTTTCACATCGTCGCCGGGTCTCGGCGTGGTCGTTGGGGTTCCGGGCCGCCGATCGGCGTGTGGGCCGGTCTCGACGGCGACGGATCGCAGCGTGTGGAGGGCTCTGGCCATGCCGCGGCGGACATCGGGGTCGCGCAGTTGCCGGCCGAGCGCCCACAGACTCGGCGGCTCCTCCGTCTCCCAGCCGACCGCCTCCTGTTCGGCGTGGACCGCCTCGACCATGCGCGACACGAACGCGAGCATCTCGGGTCGTGTGACCTCGCGCAGCGCTTCGAGCATCGCCACGACGTTGTCGCCGAGTTGCTCGACGTCGTGTTCGTCGAAGTTCGTGACCACCCGGTCGGCGACACCGACCGCTGCGCCGGCGAATCCGAAGTAGCCCTTGCGGTCAGCCACGTCGAGACCGTCGACCACACGGGCCATGACGTCCGGCCCGAGCTCGGTGAGGTCGGCCACGAGGTCGGAGACCATGCGCAGGTTGGTCAGGCCCGACAGTTGATCGGTGAGGTGATCGATCTTGGCCTCGAGCACGTCGAGGCGCTCGGCGGGGATGTCGACACGGGTGTCGGTCGCGCTCATGACGTCACCTCGGCGAGGACACGCTGCTTGCCGGCCATCGACATCTGCGCCGGGATCGGCAGCTCACGCCCCGGCAGCAGCACGTTCCAGTACGTCCACTTGAACATCAGCTTCCCCCAGTGGTTCGCCGCGGTCTCCTCGAGGAGCGAGAACGGACCGATCCCCGGCAGCGGGTACTTCCCGGGCAGCGGCTCGACGTCGTAGTTGAAGTCGATCAACAATCCCTTGCCGTTGCCCGACTCGATGAAACAGTTGGCATGACCGTCGAACTTGCCGGTCATCGGCTTGCCGGCGATGTGCTGCACGAAGTTGTCGACGAAGACGTCGACGGCGAAGTGGGCGACCGACCCCGCCTTCGAGGTCGGGATGTTCGATGCATCACCGAGGGCGAAGATGTTGTCGTGGCCGTCGGCGAGGAACGTGAACTTGTCGACCTCGACGTGGTTCAACTCGTCGCCGAGCCCCGACCGTTCGACGAAGTCGGCGCCCATGTTGACCGGCACGGTGACGAGGAGGTCGTAGGGGACCTCACGATCGTCGTAGCTGACGAGCGTGTTGCGGTCGCCGTCGACCTCCATCGTCATGAAGTCGGGTTCGACCGCGATGTCGCGGTGGTCGAGCATGTCGCCCAGGTGTTTGGCGGCGACCGGCTTCGTGAACGCCCCGTCGAGCGGGGTCACGTAGGTCAGCTCGACCCGGTCTCGCATCCCGCGCTCGGTGAAGAACGCGTCGGCCAGGAACATGAACTCGAGCGGGGCGACCGGGCACTTGATCGGCATCTCGACGATGTTGAGCACGAGTCGTCCGCCCTCCCATCCGTCGAGCACCTCGGCGAGACGTGTCGCCCCCTCGAACGTGTAGAAGTCGTGGATCGTCACGCCGTAGTCGTCGCCGTCGAGTCCCGGCGTCTGGTCGCGGCGTGGGCTGGTTCCGGTCGCGATGATCAGCTGGTCGTAGCGGAGCTCGCGGCCGTCGGCGAGCATCACGACCGATTCGTCGGCCCGCACCAGGTCGACCTCGCCCAGCAGGACCTCGACGCCGTCGCAGATGAGCTGCGACGTCGGTCTGACGACCTCGTCGGGCCGGTAGGTCCCGAACGGGATGAACAGGTAACCGGGCTGGTAGTGGTGCTCCGGCGTCGAGTCGACGATCGTGATCGACCACTCGTCGGTCGGGAGCAGGGGCCGCAACTTGTTCACGGCCATCGTCCCGGCGGTGCCGGCTCCGAGCACGAGCAGCTGACGCATGGTGCATCCCTCCTTGGGATTCGCCGAGATCGGTCGGCGTCAACACCGACCGGCCTCTCCCTCGCAGTGTGCGCCGCCGCACCGGCGCGGGTCAGGGGCGAAGGTCCCGAGCGGGCCAGCCGATCAGACTTGAGCGCCGAGCGCCGTCAACATGCGGTGCCGGAGGCGGGCGAGGTCGCCGAGCGCCAGGGCGAGGCCGACGCCGGTCCGGTCGAGTGCGGCGGCCGCGTCGAGCAACACCGCCGGCCGGCAGCGCGCCACCAGGTTGACGAGCACGGCCTGGTGTGCCGCACCGAAGCTCGCCGACGTGAAGCCCTGTGCGAGCCGCGTCGAGAAGGTGTGCGCGTCGGCGGACAGGAGTTCGGCGAGGTCGGGGGACACCGGGAGCTCGGGGAGCGATGTGACGCTCTCGGCCGATGCCGTGGCCGACGTGGCCGGTGCGAGCCGCTCGAGGTGGTCGGTCAGCCAGCGGGCGGCAGGTCCGGCGGCGAGCGCGACCCGCGCCCGTCGGACCGCATCGGCGCGGTGCCGGAAGAGCAGGTGGGCGAGCGCGTCGGGCGGGACCCGGAGCCCCTGTTCGACCACGGTGAGCACCCATTCGTCCTCGAGCACCGGCCATTCGCTCACGATGTCGTGCCACGCATCGACCGCGGCGGCGCTGCACCACGGCCGCTCGTCGTCGGCCGGTGGTTGCAGCGGTACCGCCGCGGGTCCGGGCACGAACGATGCCCGACGGGCCGCGGCGACCGCACCGACCGCCGCCAGCATCCGAGCGGCATCATCAGGGCGGACGGCGTCGTCGACGACCTCGGCGACGGGGAGACTCAGTTCGGGCGGCGGCCGCCGGTCGGTACCCAGCAGTGCCGCCGTCACCAGTTCGCGCCAGTCGGCGTCGAGGTCGGGGCGCGGCTCGGCGTCGGTCATGCGGCGCTCACGAAGGTCGGGTCGGCACGCGGTCCGACGTCGAGGGTGCGATCGGCGAGATGGAGGGTGAGCGGCTGGACGCCGCGGGGCGTCCATTCGACCGTGACGTCGACCGGCGAGCCGGCCGACGCGGCGAGCAGGGTGGCGAGGGCTCGGTCGTCGCCGAGCAGCGGGAGCGAGCCGTGCTGGTCGGTGATCACCCAGCGACCGTCGAGGACCGACGGCGTGCCGCGGATCGTGGCGGGATACCGCTCGAGCCATGGTTCGAGTGCGATCGCCGTGCCGATGGCGTCGCAGGCGGCCGCGACCCCCACGGCGGCCGGCGTGTGGAACGGCAACGGGTCGGCATACCGGTGGCCCGCCAGCGCGCGCAGCGATCCACCCGGGTACCGGTGCAGGTCGGCGTGCACCACGGTGCCCACCGAGAACGAGTCGTCGAGCCGCTGCTGGTACGCGGCGAACGACAGCAGCATCGCCCAGGCGCCGGATCGCTCGCCCCGGAGCCAGATCCGCCGGACCTCGATGCGGTCTTCGCGCACGTCGCTGCGTCCGGCCACGAACCAGTCGTCGGTCTCGGGCACCCCAGCGAGCACGTCGGCCTGGCGCACCTGCCACCCCGACGCGGTGGCAACGGCGTCGGCAAGCGGCCCGGGCAGCGTCGGCAGCCGACGGCCGGCCTGTGCGATCAGGTGCAGGAACCCGAGTTCGGCGAGCACCTCGGAGTGCCAGTCGGGCCCGGCACCGACCAGCCCGGCCAGGCGCCGCACGCGGTTGGCGAGGGCACCGGCCCGTGCGTCGACGAGCCGGGCAGCGAGCTCGTCCCAGGTCGCGTAGCGGGCGAGCGCCGGATCGGCGAGCCCGGTACGCATCCGGTCTTCGAGCCAGCGGTCGAGCTGCGTCAGCCCCTCGAGCATGCGGGCGACACGCTCGTCGCGGGCGCGGTCGAGTTCGGCA
Source organism: Ilumatobacteraceae bacterium (assembly GCA_033344875.1). Taxonomy (NCBI): domain Bacteria; kingdom Bacillati; phylum Actinomycetota; class Acidimicrobiia; order Acidimicrobiales; family Ilumatobacteraceae; species Ilumatobacteraceae bacterium. The sequence continues at coordinate 2,082,424 of JAWPMO010000001.1, forward strand.
CGATCGGTGGGTTCGGAACCGCCGGGGTCGGCGTCGGGCTCGACCCCGGGCGCCGGCTCGGAAGGGTCGCCGGCGCCACGCTCACGCTCGTGGGCCGACCGTCGATCACGGGCGTCGAGCCACGACTGGACCGACTCGGGGCGGGTACCGGCGCCGACGCCGCGCACCCACAGCAGCAGCAGCGCCAGGGCGTGCTTGCACGGCAGCTTGCGGCTCGGGCAGGTGCAGCGCCACGCGACCTCCGCGTGATCGACCGCGGTCTCGTACGGCTCGGCCCCCGAGCCCTGACACCGCCCCCAGAGAGCTCGGTCATCGGCCCCGACTGCGGTCCACCGCGTCGGCACCGCGAGCGGCTCGGCCGCGGCGACCGAACGGGGCGACGGCGCCACCGCCGCCACCTGTTCGATCGTCCACGTGTCCTGCACCGAGCGAACGTTACCGAGCGCCTGTGACACGGCTGCGCGGGAGCGGCTCGCGCCGCGCGGCGATACCTTGAGCCCATGAGCGATCGAGTCGTGTCCGTGTCCCGTGTGATCGAGGCGTCGCCGGAGGCGATCTTCGACGTGCTCGCCGACCCGGCCCGACACGCCGAGATCGACGGGTCCGGCATGGTCCAGAATCTCCGCGGGGAATCATCCCGCCTCGAACTCGGTTCCACGTTCGGCATGGACATGAAGATGGGGCCGCTGCCCTACAAGATCTCGAACACCGTGAAGGAGTTCGAAGAGAACCGTCTGATCTCGTGGGCCCACTTCGGTGGCCACCGCTGGCGGTACGAGCTGACACCGACCGAGGTCGACGGCACCCCCGCGACCGAGGTCACCGAGAGCTTCGACTGGTCCACCTGCAACCCGATCGTCGGCAAGGGCATCGAACTCGCCGGCTACCCGAAGAAGCACCCGGCCGGCATGACGGCGACGCTCGAACGGCTCGCTGCGGCCGTCGAGGGCTGACGCCCCACCGGCTCACGGCCGGGCACTCACTACAAGGACCCCCACGATGACGACCGACGCGATGACGACCGATGCGATCCACCTGTACTGGCGACCCGGATGCGGATTCTGCTCGATGCTGCGACGCGGGCTCGACCAGGCCGGTATCGAGACGGTCGACCATGACATCTGGGAGAACCCGGCCGACGCGGCGATCGTGCGGCACTACGCCAACGGCAACGAGACCGTGCCGACCGTCGTGGTCGGCGACGTCGGGCTCGTCAATCCCTCGGTCAAGCAGTTGACGGCGCACCTGCAGCAGCACGCACCTCACCTGCTGCCCGACGGTTTCGAGGCGCCCTCGGCGGGTCTCATCGGCCGGTTGTTCGGCGCCTGAACGGCGGAGTCGACACCGTTCACCCGATCGGGTGGTCGCCGTCGACGGCCGTTTACGGGCGATGGTGGTCGGGTACGCACGGTTCACGAGACGCCGATCCGGGCGTCGCACGAACCGAAAGGATCAACCCCATGTCGACCGATCGCCGAGTCACCAAGGACCTCATCCAGACGCTGGAGGACGGCAAGGACGGTTTCGCCCGCGCCGCCGACAAGCTGGCCGAGACCGATCGCCCCGATCTCAGCACCAAGATGCGGACGTTCTCCGATCAGCGCTCGCGATTCTCTGCCGAACTCGAACAGATGGCAGCGAACTACGGCGACGACGTCGACGAGGACGGCTCGGTCGCCGGCGCGATCCACCGCGGCTGGATGGCCGTCAAAGACGCCATCTCGGGCTCCGATCCCGAAGGTGTGCTCGACGCCGCCGAGCAGGGTGAGGACCATGCCGTCGCCGAGTACCGCGATGCGCTGACGAAGGACATCTCACCGAATCTGCGGGTCGTGCTCGAGCGTCAGTTCGTCGAGATCAAGCAGGCGCACGACGACGTGAGGGCGCTCCGCAACATCCACGCCTGATCATGCTCCCGGCCACCGAATGGTGGTCGTTGCGTTCCGACCGGCCGGTCCCATCGGGGCCGGCCGGTTCGCGTGTTTGCTCAGCGGCATTCGGCGCAGGTGCCGTAGATGTCGACGGCGTGATGGCTCGCCGTGAATCCCGACGCCTCGGCGACGGCGTCGAACGTGTGGTCCATCGCCGCCTCGACGTCGTCGGGCAACGTCACGTCGACGACGGTGCCGCACCCTTCGCAGATCAGGTGATGGTGGTGCTCGGTCAGGTCCTCGGCGAGTTCGAAGTGTGCGTGATCGCCGACGTGCACGAGTCGGCGCACGACGCCCGCATCGACCATCACCGACAGGCTCCGGTAGGCGGAACTCTGCGCAAGGCTCGCGTCGGCCTGCAACAGGTCCGGCAACGTGATCGGGGCTCCCGCCGTGACCAGGGCGTCGACGACGGCGCGCCGGTTGGTGGTGTACTGCTGGTCCTGGTCGGCGAGCCGGGCGGCGACCGAGCGGTGGAGGTCGGGGTCGGTGGGCATGTCAGATCGGGTCGTGTTCGTGCTCGTGCGGATGCACGCTGTGGTGTGGGACGAGATCGGGGCCGTGCGGCTCGCCGTGATCGTGACCGTGGTCGTCGACCACGATCGTCGTGCCGTCGTCGCGGATGAGCCGCCCACCGAACGCCTCGGCGAGCAGCGCCGGGACGAGGACGTCGTCGGGTCGGCCGTCGGCGAGCACACAACCCGCCATCAGCATCACCCGGTCGGCGCGCCGGGCCTCGGCGAGGTGGTGCGTGGAGAACACGACGATGCCGCCGTCGGCCGCATGCCGTTCGATCACGTGCAGGATCCGGAGCTGACTCGGCAGATCGAGCCCCGTGATCGGTTCGTCGAGCAGGAGCAGGTCGGGACCTGACGCGATCGCCTGCGCCACCAGTACCCGCTGTTGCTGTCCGCCGGACAGGTCGCCGAACGAGCGTCGCCGCAGGTGACCGACTTCGAGGAGTTCGGCGGCGGCGTCGATGCTCGCCCGGTCGTCGGCGCGCAGTCGGCCGAGCAGCCCGCGGTTCGGGAACCGCCCCATCCGCAGCACCTCCTCGACGGACAGCGGCATCCATCGGTGGTGGTCGTGGTGCTGCGTCACCATCGACACGGTGCCGTCGACGGCGAGGCGACCGTCGTCGGGCCGCACGAGTCCGGCGAGCAGCGACAGCAGCGTCGTCTTGCCACTGCCGTTGGAACCGACGAGCGCGACCGACGTGCCGGCCTCGAGCTCGAACGACGTCGGGGCGAGCGCCACGGTCGTCCCGTAGTGCACGCAGACGTCGACCGCCGAGGCGGCACCGAGGGGGTGGGAAACCAGCGTGGTTGTCATGAGAACAGTTCTCACTCTAGCATCACGAGAATGGTTCTCACTCGCACCGCCGTCGCCGTCGCCGCGACGATCTCCACGCTCGCCGCCTGCTCCGGTTCCTCCGACAGCACCGCCGTCGACCCAACCGACGACGGCGTCTCGGTCATGGCGACGACGAGCATCTGGGCCGACATCGCTTCGAACGTGCTCTGCGGCGAACCGGTCGACGCGCTCATCCCGGTGGGCGCCGATCCGCACACGTTCGAGCCGTCGTTGCGCGACCGTGAGTCGCTCGGCGACGCGGATCTCGTCGTCGCCAACGGCAGCGGCCTGGAAGGCAGCCTGATCGAACTGCTCGACACGGTGGTCACCGAAGGGGTCAACGTGGTCGAGATGACCAGCCACATCGACGTGATCACCGCCGACGACGAGGATCACGACGAGGATCACGACGAGGATCACGACGAGGATCACGACGAGAACGAGGATCACGACGAGACCGACGACGGGCACGGGCACGCCCACGTCGGGGACGCCGACCCGCACGTGTGGCAGGACCCGACCCGGGTCGCCGGTGCACTCGACGTGATCGCATCGGCCGGCGGCGCGATCGGCCTGGACGACTGCGGCGCCGCGTACGCAACCGAGCTGACCGACCTCGACGCCGAGATCACCGACCTGCTCGCCGACATCCCCCCGGCGCAGCGGATCATCGTGACCAGCCACGACGCGCTCGCCTACTTCGCGGACCGGTACGACCTCGAGGTCGTCGGCACGGTGATCCCGTCCACCAGCACGCTGGCGCAGACGAACGCGGCCGACCTCGCGGCACTCGCCGAACTGATCGAGCAACGCGGCGTGTCGGCGATCTTCACCGAGGAACTCGGAGCGACGGCCGACGCCGATGCACTCGCCGACCGACTCGGCGTCGCGGTGGTGCCGCTCGTCACCGACGCGCTCACCGGCGACGACGACACCTACATCGGCATGATGCGTTCGAACGCGACGAAGATCGCCGAGGCGCTCACACCGTGAGTCGGCCGTGACACATCGGGCATGATGGGCACACGATGAACTGGTTGTCCGACCCGATCGACTGGTGGATCACGCCGTTCACCGACAACCCGTTCCTGCGCGACGCGCTCTGGGCTGCGCTCCTGACCGTCCTGTGCACGAGCGTCATCGGCACCTGGGTCGTCCTGCGCGGCTTGAGCTTCCTCGGCGACGCCCTCGCCCACGGCGTGCTGCCCGGCATCGCGATCGCGTTCGTGATGGGCTCCAACACCACGATCGGTGCCCTGATCGCGGCGCTCGCGATGGTCGGCGGCGTCCAGTTGATCCGCAGTGCGTCACCGCTGCCGGACGACGCGTCGATCGGGGTGCTGTTCGTCGGGTTCCTCGCGCTCGCCGTCGTCATCACGTCGGCACAGACCGGTCGGGGCGCCGGCGACCTGACCCGGTTCCTCTTCGGATCGATCAACGCCGTCGACGGCACCGACCTCCGCACGCTGATCGTCGTGGCCGGGCTCACCGTCGGTGGCGTCGTCGTGCTCCACCGCGCACTGCTGGTCAGTACGTTCGATCTCACGCAAGCCCGTCTGATCGGGTTCCGCCCGCAGCTCACCCACTTCGTGCTGCTCGTGCTGCTCGCCCTGTCGATCGTGGCGTCGTTCGAGACCGTCGGCAGCCTCCTCGTGTTCGCGTTCCTGATCGCACCGCCCGCCACCGCGTCGCTGATGGTGTCGCGCGTCCCGCTGATGATGGTGGTCGCGGTCGCGATCGGCAGCGCCTCGGCCGTGATCGGGCTGTTGATCAGCTACCACCACGCCACGGCGACCGGAGCGACCATGGCGCTGATGACCGTGATCGCGTTCGTCGTCGGACTCGCGGGACGCCGACTCGCCGACCTGCGCGGCTGATCAGCGCGCGCCGATCAGATCGTTCGCAGCACGAGCAGGTACTGGCCACCACCTGGTTCCACGTCGGCGGCCACTGCGAGATCGGGTTCGAGCCGCGACAGCCGGTCGACGAGCCAGTCGGCTGCCTGGCGGGCGTCGTGTTCGTCGGGGCAACGGGCCATGACCTCGCGACCGCCCTTGCGCGACAGGCGTTCGACGCTGGTGAGGATCACGGCGGGGTCGACGACGAACAGGTGCTCGGCCCACGGCACGACGGGTTTGACCTTGCCCTTGCCGGTGTTGCAGCCACGGTGGGCCAGACGTTCGACCGGCGGACCCGACGCCTTCTTCTTCGCCCGCCGCTCGGTGATCAGGCTGTCGATGCTCGGGCCACGACCGTCGTTGACCGACATGTCGGGATCGACCGCCTCGTCGCACAGCCAGCAGCGCCAACCGTCCCGCTCCCCGATCACGTCCATTCGCGCCATCGCGGCACCGTAGCCGCAGGGCCGAGGATTCAATCGTGCGACGGCGGCGTTACTCTCGGGCCCATGGCTGACTCCCGGCTCGCCGGCACCCAGATCGCCGATTCGGTGATCGATCTGTTCGGGGGCACGCCCCTCGTGCGGATGAAGCGCATGATGGAGGTCGAGCAGCTCCCCGCCGTGCTCGCGATGAAGATGGAGACCACCAATCCCGGCGGTTCGTCCAAGGACCGGCCGGCGTTGGAGATGATCCTCGCGGCCGAGGCGAGCGGCGAACTGCAACCCGGCGGCACCATCGTCGAACCGACCTCCGGCAACACCGGCGTCGGGCTCGCGATCGTCGCCGCGCAACGTGGTTACAACTGTGTGTTCGTCATGACCGACAAGGTCGCACCCGAGAAGATCTCGCTCCTGCAGGCGTACGGCGCCGAGGTCGTCGTGTGTCCGGTGGCCGTGGCGCCCGACGACCCGCGCAGCTACTACAGCGTCGCCGAGCGGCTCACCGTCGAGCGCAACGCGTTCCGACCCAACCAGTACGCGAACCCGAACAACCCGCTCTCCCACTACAAGACCACCGGGCCCGAGATCTGGGAACAGACCGCCGGACGGATCACCCACTTCGTCGCCGGCGCCGGCACCTGCGGGTCGATCACGGGGACCGCCCGCTATCTGAAAGAGCAGAACCCCGACATCAAGATCATCGCCGCCGACCCGGAGGGTTCGGTGTTCTCCGGCGGCTCGGGCCGGCCGTACCTGGTCGAAGGCGTCGGCGAGGACTTCTTCCCGGCCGCGTGGCAGCCGGAGTTGTACGACGAGACGATCGCGATCTCCGACGCCGACAGCTTCCACATGGCCCGTCGGGTCAGTGAGACCGAAGGCATCCTGATCGGCGGCTCGGGCGGCATGGCCGTCGCCGCCGCGATCCAGGTCGCCAAGCAGGCAGGGCCCGACGACATCGTCGTCGTGTTCAACCCCGACTCCGGCCGCGGCTACCTGTCGCGCCTGTTCGACGACGAGTGGATGGCCACGTACGGGTTCACCACCGAGTGCGAACAATGCGTCGGCGCCGTACTCGAAGCCCGCAACCCGTCGCTCGAGAGCCTGCTCTACGTGAACCCGGACGAGACGGTGCGGGTCGCGATCGAACGCATGCGCGCCAACGGGGTCAGCCAACTCCCGGTGTGCAAGAACACACCGCCGTTCGCAGCCGCCGAGGTCTCGGGCTCGGTCGACGAACTCGAGTTGATGGAGGCGATCGCCGGCGACTCCGGTGTCATGGACGTGCCCGTCGAGGACGTGATGGGCCCGCACCTGCCGACCATCGGCGCCGGCCAGAAGCTCGAACGAGCGCTCGAGATGCTCCACACCGCGCCGGCCCTGCTGGTGCTGTCCGACGGTCGACCGCTCAGCGTGCTGACCCGCACCGACATCCTGTCCTACTTCGACGCACGCGCCGACTACTGAACCACCACTGGGAGGTCCTCATGGGTGAAGAAGAACAGCAACAGGGCTGGGCGTTCGAGACGCTCGCCATCCACGCCGGCCAGGAGCCCGACCCGTCGACCGGGGCGGTCGTCACACCGATCTCGCTGTCGACCACGTTCGCCCAGAGCGAGGTCGGCGTGCACCAGGGCTACGAGTACTCGCGATCGGGCAACCCGACGCGCACCGCGGTCGAAACCCAGGTCGCGGCGCTGGAGGCCGCACGACACGGCCTGGCGTTCGCCAGCGGACTGGCCGCCGAGGACAACATCATGCGTCTGCTGACGCAGGGCCGGCGCACGCTGCTCGGCAACGACGCGTACGGCGGCACCTTCCGGCTGATCAACAACGTGTGGTCGCCGCTCGGGTTCCCCTGGACAGCGGTCGACCTCAGCGATCTCGATGCGCTCGTCGCGAACTGGCCGGACGACACGGGCCTCGTGTGGCTCGAGACGCCGACCAATCCGCTGCTCACGTGTTTCGACATCGAGGCGATCGCCGAGATCGCCCACGCACGCGGAGCCCTCGTCGTGGTCGACAACACGTTTGCCACGCCGTACCTGCAGCAGCCGATCACGCTCGGCGCCGACATCGTCCTCCACTCGGCCACCAAGTACCTCGGCGGCCACAGCGACGTGGTCGGCGGGTTCCTGGCGGTCGACGACGACGAGATCGCCGACCGGCTGCGCTACACCCAGAACGCCGCCGGAGCCGTCCCCTCGCCGTTCGACAGCTATCTCGTGCTGCGCGGCGTCAAGACGCTCGGCGTGCGGATGGACCGCCACTGCGAGAACGCGAGGGCGGTCGTCGACCTGCTCGCGTCCCACCCCGCGGTCGAGCGTGTGCTCTACCCCCAACTGCCCGACCACCCCGGCCACGAGGCCGCCGCCAAGCAGATGCGCGACTACGGCGGCATGGTCAGCTTCCTGGTCAAGGCCGGCGAAGACGCCGCCAAGCGGATCGCGGCGGGCACCGAGCTGTTCACCCTGGCCGAATCGCTCGGTGCGGTCGAGAGTCTGATCGAACACCCGGGCGCGATGACGCACGCCTCGGCGGCCGGCAGCCCACTCGAGGTTCCCGACAACCTCGTCCGGTTGAGCGTCGGTATCGAGCATGCGAGCGACCTCGTCGCCGACCTCGCCCAGGCGCTCGAACGCGCCTGAACCGCCCCGACCCGACGAGCTGATCCCGATGACCTCCGAGCGACCGAACATCCTGTTCGTCCTCACCGACCAGCAACGGCTCGACTCGATGGCCGCCTACGGCAACCGGTGGATCGAGACGCCGAACATGGATGCCCTGGCCGCCCGCAGCGTCGTCTTCGAGAACACCTACTGCACACAACCGGTGTGCACCCCGGCGCGGGGCTCGATCATGACCGGGCTGTACCCGCACGCGACCGGCGTGACCCGCAACGGCATCAGGTTGCCCGACGACACGCCGTCGCTCGGCGAGCTGATGCCCGACGAGTACCACAACGCCTACATGGGCAAGTGGCACCTCGGCGACGACGTGGTCGCCCAACGCGGCTTCGACACCTGGGTCGCGATCGAAGACTTCCACCGTGCCTCCTACTCCCGCGACGAGTACCGCGAGATCGAGCCCGCCTACAACGACTGGTTGCGCAGCCACGGCATCACTCCGCCACCGTGGACCGAGAGCTACGAGGAGTGGGCGCCCGGAGCCGCGTTGTCCGAGGAGCAGACCCAGGCCGGTTTCCTCGGACACGTCGCGACCGAGTTCATCAACGACCGTCCACGTGGGCAACACGCCGATCAGCCCTGGTTGTTGATGGTGAACTTCTTCGAGCCCCACCCGCCCTACACCGGCCCCCTCGACGACCTGTACGACCCCGACACCATCGAGGTGGGCGAGGCGTTCATGCGTCCACCCGAGTCGGGGGCGCTCGTCAATCGACTCCGATCCGAGTTCTACCTCGGCGGCGGCAACAACCCGTTGGGTCGAGCGGGCGGCGACGTCCACGACACCACCACCGAGGCGGGGTGGCGGAGGCTCCGAGCCCAGTACTTCGCGAACGTCACGCTCGTCGACCGCCAACTCGGCCGGATCCTCGACGCGCTCGAGACCTCCGGCCAGGCCGAGCGGACCGTCGTGGTGTTCTCCAGCGACCACGGCGAGATGGCCGGCGACCACGGCATGTGTGAGAAGCGCACCCTCTACGAGGGAGCGACGCGGGTACCACTGCTGATCCACATTCCGGGTCGTCCGGCACGGCAACGACGAGTGCCGGGCTCGCTCAGCCACGTCGATCTCGTACCGACGCTCCTCGAACTCGCCGGTGCCCAGCCACCACCCGGGCTACACGGAGCGAGCCGCGTCGACGTACTCCGTGGCGAGGCCGACCTCCGCGACCACGACGTCTTCATCGAATGGACCGGTCTCGGCGATCGCGACCTCGGGTCGGACGAGATCAACCGCATGGTCGCCGTCCCGTGGCGCAGCGTGGTGTCGAGCGACCGGTTCAAGCTGAACCTCTGCCGGGGCGACCAGTGCGAGTTGTACGACCTGACGAACGATCCCGAGGAGTTGCGGAACCTGTTCGACGCCCCGGCGCACCGAGACCGGGTCCGAGAGTTGACCGAACGGGTTCGCGCCTGGCAGATCGCCACCGGCGACTCGATGCCCCTGCCGACGGTCTGACATCACGTCGCAGGATGCATGACGCCATGGCCGGTTGGGTACCGTGAGCGACATCGAAGCGAAACCGACACCCACCCCGAATCGGCCGCTCGTGATCGCGGCGAACCGGCTGCCCGTCGCGCTCAACGGCGATGGCGAATGGGAAACCAGCCCGGGCGGCCTCGTGCGCGCGCTCCTGCCGATCGTGCAGGCGAGCAGGGGCGCCTGGGTCGGCTGGACCGGCCAGGCCGACAGCTCGTCCGACGTCATCCACACCGACGGTGTCGAGATGCACCCGCTGCCGATCACGGCCGACGAGATGGAGCGGTACTACGAGGGCTTCGCCAACGACACGCTCTGGCCGCTCTATCACGACGCCATCAAGGAGTCGAACTTCGACGGCGACGACTGGAACGCGTACGTCGCGGTCAACGAGCGGTTCGCGATCCGCCTCGCGAACATCGCACCGCAGAACGCGCTCGTCTGGATCCACGACTACCACCTCCAGCTGGTCCCGGCGATGCTGCGGGCCCAGCGGTCCGACCTCCGGATCGGGTGGTTCAACCACATCCCGTTCCCGCCGCTCGAGCTGTTCCAACGTCTGCCGTGGCGCACCGAGATCATCAAGGGCCTCCTCGGCGCCGACGTGCTCGGGTTCCAGCGTGAGCGCGGCGCCCGCAACTTCATCGCCGCCGCCCATCAGTTGGTCGAGGCGACCGAGGTCGACGACGACCTGGTGAACTTCGATGGTCGCAACGTGCTCGTCAGCAACTTCCCGATCTCGATCGACGTCGACGACTTCGAGCTGCTGGCGAGCGGACGTGCGACCCGCCAGCGGACGGCGCAGATCCGTACCCGACTCGGCGACCCCGAAGTGATCCTGCTCGGCGTCGACCGACTCGACTACACCAAGGGCATCGGCGCCCGACTCCGTACATTCGGACGGCTGCTCGACAGCGGTCGTCTCGACCCCGAGCGTCACGTCCTGGTCCAGATCGCCACGCCGACCCGACAGGGGGTCGAGCTCTATCAGGAGGAACGCCGCGAGATCGAGCAGATCGTCGGCGAGATCAACGGCGTGCACTCGCGGCTCGGCTTCCCGGTCATCCACTATCTCCACCAGATGCTGCCGCTCGACGAGCTGATCCCGCTCTACCGTGCCGGCGACGTCATGCTCGTCACGCCGTTCCGCGACGGCATGAACCTCGTCGCCAAGGAGTACGTCGCCGCCCACGTCGACGGCGACGGCGTGCTCGTCCTCTCCGAGTTCACGGGAGCCGCCGACGAACTCAACGACGCGTTGCTCGTCAACCCACACGACGAGCACGCCTTCGAAGACGTGATCGTCCGCGCGGTCGAGATGCACCGCCACGAACGCCGGCCACGCATGGAAGCGATGCGCAAGGCGATCGAATCGGCCAACGTGGGAATGTGGGCCCACTCCTTCATGGAGGTCCTCGACACGTGAGCGCACCGGACGACCTCACACCCACCGAGCTCGCCGAGCTGATCCGGCCTCATCTCACCACCGGTCTGATCGCATTCGACGTCGACGGGGTGCTGGCACCGCTCGTCGCACACGCCGACGCCGCACGACTCTCGCCCGACGTGCACGAACTGCTGTCACGGCTGGCGACACTCGCCACGGTCGGCATCGTGTCCGGCCGGGCGGTCGAGAGCCTCGAGCGGCTGTTCGCGTTCCCGGCCGAACTGCACGTGTTCGGCAGCCATGGGCTCGAAGAGCGGGGTGCGCCGGCGGCACCGCTCGACGACGACGAGCGGTACACGTTCGACCAACTCGAGATCATCGCAACACGCGGCGCCGACGCAGCGGGCGATGGTGCCTGGCTCGAGTACAAGCCGGCCAGCGTGGTGTTGCACACCCGCGAAGCCGACGACGCACGAGCCGCACCCGCCGTCCAGGCGGTCACGAACCTCGGGCGCATGATCGACGGAGCCCAGGTCACGCCGGGCAGCGGCGTGGTCGAGCTGCTCGCGCGCAGCGCCAGCAAGGGCGACGCGCTGCGTGCGCTCGCACAGCGCGAGGGCTGCGACCCGATCGTGTTCCTCGGCGACGACGTGACCGACGAAGACGCGTTCGCCGTCATGGGCGACGACGACGTCTCGGTGCGCGTCGGCCCGGGCGATTCACGAGCCCGCTACCGGTTGGCCGACCCGACGGCAGTCGTCGAACTGCTCGGCGCGCTGGTCGGCTGAGTCACGCCACCCCGGCGGCGAGCGCATCGACCACCGGAGCGAACCCCTCGGGGTCGCGGACCACGTAGTGCGTGATCCCCAGCGACGCCCGATACCGCTCGATCTGGTCGACGATCCGGTCGACGGTGCCGAGCAACACGAATGGTGTGTCGGCGACGACCTCCTCCGGCAGTCCGAACCGGTCGGCGAGTTCGCCGGTCGACGGCGCATCGGAGCCGACGTGGGTGAACTGCACGAGGGCCGACCGTTCGATGTCGTCGTGGCGGTCGCCGGCGGCGGCTTCGAGCCATCGGCTCCGCTCGACCAGCCGATCGAGCGCGAACCCGGCGCCGGAGGGCGCCCCGTCGTCACCGTGGGTGAGACCGGTGAACTGGAAGATGTCGGCGTGGCGCCCGGCGAGCGCCACCACCCGTCGGCCGTGGCCACCGATCAGGAACGGGACGTGTGGCTGCAGTGGGCTGATGCCGAGCGACTCGATGTGCACCTGTTCGTGCTCCCCGTCGGCGGTGGCCGAGCCATCGTCGAGCAACGATCGGAGGATCGTGAGCGACTCGCCGAATCGGGAGACCCGCGGCCCCGGCGGGCGGATCGGGGATCCGATCCCGTCGTGTTCGGCCTCGGCGTACCCGGTGCCGAGGCCGAGCACCAACCGTCCGCGGGTCATGCGGTCGACCGTGGCCGCCGTTCGGGCGAGCAGCGCCGGATGGTGGAACTCGTTGTTGAGGACGAGCGGTCCGACCCGGAGCCGCTCGGTGGAGTGGGCCGCGATGACGAGCGGGACGAACGGGTCGACCAGCTTGGTCGCTCCCGGCGAGTCGGCACTCCCGATGTGGTCGTAGCTGAACAGCTCGTCGTACCCGAGCGACTCGACGAGCCGAGCGTGGTCGACCAGTGCGTCGACGTCGTCGAACGGGCCACCCTGGACGGCGAAGCGGTACGGACGGTCCATGACGAGATGCTATCAGTAGATATCAACTGGCTATCAAACGGTGATCCGGGTCGCTATCATCCAAGCATGCCGCCGGCACGAGCGCCCCTCTTCGTCCGACTCTCCGCGCCGCTGCTCGACCAACTCGACGCCCGCATCGAGATCGACGGGCGCACGAAACAGGCCGTCGTCGAGGACCTGCTCGCTCGGCAACTCGACGCCCCGGAAGCTCCCGACGACGACATCGTCGACCTCGACGGTGTCGCGGCGATCCTGCGGGTGGCGCCTGCCGACGTGCTCGACCGGATCGCCGACGGCGACTTCCCCGCCCGACGTTTCGGCACCGAGTGGCGTTTCAGCCGCTCGGCGGTCGGCGCCTGGCTCCACGGGACCGACACCGTCACCGATCGCCGCACCGGCTTCGCCGCCGACTGAACCGCCGACGTCTCAGAACAGTGTCGGCTGTTCCGGTCGGTACACGCGAGGGCATGCCGTCCACGGCACGTAGTTGTCCATGAAGACCCACGTGCGCCGGTGGATCGCCGACGGGCCGTACCCCTGCAGCGCCGACTTGTGGAGCGGACACGGGTACCCCTTGTTCGTATCGAACGACCAGTTCGGGTAGCTCTCCGACAGCTCGCGCATCTCACGATCACGGACGACCTTGGCGAGGATGCTCGCCGCTGCGACGCTCAGGCAGTGCCGGTCGGCCTTGACCCGCATCTCGACGTTGGCCACCGACGGAGACACGAAGTTCCACTTGCCGTCGCTGACGGCCACGTCGGGGGTGACGCCGAGACCCTCGACGGCGCGCCGACACGCCAGCTTCTGGGCGTCGGCCATGCCGAGTTCGTCGCATTCCTCCTGCGAGGCCGCCCCGGTCGACCATGCATCGCACCAGCTCGCGATCCGCTCGAACAGCCGCTCACGCTCTCGTTCGGAGAGCACTTTCGAGTCACGGACGCCGAGCACCCGTCGCTCGCGTGGCAGGATCGCCGCGCCGACCACGAGCGGACCGGCCCAGGCACCACGCCCGACCTCGTCGATCCCGACCACGGTCTCGAACCCCTTGGCCCACATCTCCTGCTCGATCTTGCGGGTGGGTGCCCGGCCGGGTGCCATCGAAACCGACGCTACCGCTTCCGGTCGGGTTCGCCGGAGCGAGCTGCCATGATGAGCCGATGGAACTGCGAGTCGTCGGGGCCGGTCTCGGGCGAACGGGCACCAAGTCGCTGCAGGAGGCGCTCCAACTGCTGCTCGGGGCGCCGTGCTACCACATGGCCGAGGTGTCCCGACAGCCCGATCACGTCGACACGTGGCGTCGCGCCGCCGAGGGCGACCCGCCCGACTGGCGCGAGTTCTTCGACGGCTACGCCGCTGCGGTCGACTGGCCGGCGGCTTCGTTCTGGGAGGGCATCGCCGACGCGTTCCCCGACGCGATCATCCTCCACTCGACGCGCCGCGACGCCGACACGTGGTTCCGCAGCGCGTCGCAGACGATCCTCCGGGAACGCGAACGCGACCCCGACGACCCGTTCACCCCCATGCGCACCGCCATGATGGCGCGCACGTTCGACGGCCCCGAGACCGACCGCGCCGTGGCCGTCGCCGGCTACGAGCGCCACAACCGGCACGTGCTCGCGACCGCGCCGCCCGAACGGCTGCTCGGCTATCAGCCGGGCGACGGGTGGGAGCCGCTGTGTCGCGCCCTCGGCGTGCCCGTGCCGGACCTCCCGTTCCCACACACCAACACCACCGCCGAGTTCCGTCGGCGCGCCGGACTCGGGGACTGACCCGTGCACCACGACATCACCCTGCTCGACGGCGGCATGGGGCAGGAGCTGCTCCTGCGCGCCGATGCCGAACCCGCACCGCTGTGGTCCAGCCAGGTCATGATCGATCAGCCCGAACTGGTTCGTGACGTCCACGCCGACTTCATCGCTGCCGGCGCCGACGTGATCACGGTCAACGCATACTCGGCGACCCGCTGCCGCCTCGGTCCCGCCGGGTTCGGCGACGACTACGAGCGGCTGCAGCAACTCGCGTGCCGGCTCGCCGTCGAGGCCCGCGGCGACCGCTCCGACGTACGGATCGCCGGCTGCCTCTCGCCGTACGGATGGACCTACCGACCGGAGATGGCACCGCCGTTCGACGAACTGTGGCCGCTGTACGCCGAGACTGCGGCGTTGCAGGCACCGCACGTCGATCTGATCATCTGCGAGACCATGGGGTCGATCGACGAGGCTCGCGCCGCGGTCACCGGCGCCGCTGCGACCGGCCTCCCGGTGTGGGTCAGCTGGACGCTCATCGACGACGACACGGCCCGACTCCGCAGCGGCGAACCGCTCGTCGACGCGGTCGCGGCACTCGCCGAACTCGACCCTGCTGCGACCCTCGTGAACTGTTCGGTGCCCGAGGCGTTCACGGCGGCGATGCCGGCGCTCGCCACGAGCCCGGTGCCGTTCGGCGCGTATGCGAACGGCTTCAGTCACATCGTCGACGACTACGCACCCGGTCAGGTCACGACGCTGCTCGGCCACCGCCACGACCTGGGGCCGGACGCGTACGCCGATGTCGCTCTCGGGTGGGTCGGCCAGGGAGCCACGATCGTGGGCGGGTGCTGCGAGATCGGACCGGGCCACATCGCCGAACTCGACCGACGACTCGCCGGGCTCAGCTGAACGAGCCGGGTTCGCCGTCGAGGTCGATCTCGACGTCAGGTTCCGACGGTTCGACGACCGGTGCGGGTGTCGCATCCCCGGCCACATCCGAGACGATCGGCTGGGCACCGGGGGGCGGCGGCCACAGCGTCTCACCCTTCGTCTCCGACGAGCTCCACTCGGGAGCGGCGATCGGCGCCGACAGCTCGATGGCATCACCGGTCTGCTCCCACAGCAGCGCCGGTCGCTCGCCGTGCCAGCGGATCGCGAACGAGACCGCCGAACCCGCGACGGTCGGCACGCCGTACACGTCGACCGACCGTCCCAGCCAGTCGCCCGGCATCCCGACCGGCAGCAGTGCGCCCGCCCGGGCGAGATGGGATTCGAGCCACGCGATCGACCGAACGCCACCGGGCGGGTCGGCCGGTGGCGCTGACGGGGATCGACGAGCGACGATGCGCTCGAGGTCGCGCCGAGCACGCCGCTCCCCCGCCACCGTCAGGACACGGCCGGCGGCAGCCAGCGCCGCGTCGGCGTCCCATCCTGCGACCGGACCCAGCGCCTGGACGGCGTCGACGAGTTCGGGCATCCACGGATCGGGCGGTTCGCCCATCCGGACCAGTTCGCCGAGCGCGAGCACGAAGCCGGCCGCGTCGTCGGCGGCCCGCGGAATCGACCCGAGCGCGATCTCGCACCGTTGCGCCGTGATCTCCTCGGCGAGCAGCGAGCCACGATCGCCATCGGGGAGGACGAACCTGCTGGCCCGCTCGGTCAACGACAACCAGCCCCGGACCACCTGCGTCATCGTGGACACACCCGCCGGGATCGGACCCGATCGCTGCCCGCCGTGGGCGAGTGCGATGCGGGCGGTCGCCTGGTGACCGAGGGGGATGACGAAGGCGCCCTCGGGGAGTTCGATCCCTTCGATCGGCACATCGACGATGGGCCGCTCGGTCAGGACATCGCTGCGGTCGAACGCCACGGCGACGGCCATCGGTGACTCGTTCTCGAACTCGACGACCGTCAGGCCGCCGGCGTCGGCGACGGAGTAGATGCGCTGCACCACGTCGCCGCTCGGCACGCGCACCCTGGTCTCGGTGACCGCCGTACCCTCGACCCGCCGCTGACGGACCGAGGTCTCCTCGGCGGGGACGTGCCATCGGTCGTCGGCCGCGACGAACCAGTCGAGGGTGGGGACGTCATCCCACGGCTCGATCGTGCCCCATTCGGTGATCGAGGCGCGCCAGGGTCGTCCGGTCACTCCGGTCGTGATCACGGGGCGCTACTCGAGTTCGCTCTTGGACGTTCGCGACATCAGCGCCGTGAGTGCTTCGCGGGCGTTCCGGCCCTCGTGGCACACGGCGACGACCTGCTCGGTGATCGGCATCTCGACACCGTACCGACGGGCGAGGTCGAGCACACTCGGAGAGCTCTTGACGCCCTCGGCCACCATGTTCATCGATGCCAGGATGTCGTCGATCGTCTGTCCGCGGCCGAGCGCGAGTCCGACCGAGTTGTTGCGGCTCTGTTTGGACGAGCACGTGGCGATCAAGTCACCCATGCCGGCCAAACCGGCGAACGTGGCCGGATCGCCGCCCATCGCCACCCCCAGCCGCGACATCTCGGCCAGCCCGCGGGTGATCAGCGTGGCGCGGGTGTTGTCACCGAACTCCATTCCCTCGGCCATGCCCGACGCGATCGCGATGACATTCTTGACCACACCGGCGACCTCGCATCCGACGACGTCGGGGTTCGTGTACACGCGGAGGCTCGGCCTGGTCAGGATCCGCTGGAGCTCGCGGGCGATCGTCTCGTCGGGGATCGCCACGACGCTCGCCGCCGGCTGACCGGCCATGATCTCCTTGGCCAGGTTGGGGCCGGTCATCACGCCGATCGGACGGCCCGGCATCTCCTCGGCCGCGACCTCCGTCATGCGCATCAACGTTTCGCGCTCGATGCCCTTGGTGAGGCTCACCACCGGCACCCAGGGCCGGAGATACTTGGCCGCTTCGACGGCGACGGCACGGAATCCGTGTGACGGCGCAGCGAGGATCACGACGTCGGCGCTCTCGACGGCCTCGGCCATCGACGCCGTCGCCTGCAGCCGGTCGGGCAGGGTGAACGCCGGCAGATAGTCCGGGTTGACTCGGGCAGAGTTGATCTGGTCGACGAGCTCGGCACGCCGGGCCCAGAGCATGGTCGGGGTGTTGGCACTGGCGAGCGCGGCGACGGTGGTTCCCCACGAACCGGCACCGACGACCGCGACACGAATCTCGGGAGTGGGCGCCATGGCCGCAGCGTAGGCGCTGGGCATTCGTCGCGGTGGAGCCTGGCTCCACGATCCGTCCGAGCAGCACGTAACCTCGGCGGGGTGGAGACGGCCGCGCTCATTCCGATCAAGGGCTTCCACGCCGCCAAGGCCCGACTCGCACCGGTCCTCGGCGAGGCCGACCGAGAACGACTCGCCCGTTGGATGGCGACCCGGGTGGTGCAGGCATTCGGTCCGATCCCGACCTTCGTGGCCTGCGACGACGACGGGGTCGCCGCCTGGGCCGAGACGCTGGGCGCGAGCGTGCTGTGGGGACCCGGGCTCGGCCTGAACGGTGCGATCGACGTGGGGGTCGAGACGCTCGCCGGCAAAGGCGTCGATCACGTCGTCATCGCCCACGGCGATCTCCCTCGCCCCGAGGCGCTCGCCGGCGTCGCGGTGACCGGGACGATCGTCCTCGTCCCCGATCGCCGGCGCGACGGCTCCAACGTCATCGCCCGCCCGACATCCGTCTCGCTGCCGGCCGAGTACGGCGCCGGCAGCTTCGAACGTCACCTCGCGTCGGCGCTCGCCGCGAACGTACCGGTCCAGGTTCGCTCCGATCCGCACCTGTCGATCGATGTCGACACGATCGACGACTGCCGACACCCGATCGCCGCCGCAGTGCTCCGTCCCTTCCTGGGCGACAGGATGCCGACGTGAACGCCAACGAGCCGGGACAGCCCGCCAACCCGGTCGCTGCGCACAGCCGAGACCTGCCGACCCCGCGTGTCGCGCTCGCGATCGGCGCCCACCCCGACGACATCGAGTTCGGCTGCGGCGCCACGCTCGCCAAGTGGGCCGCCGACGGATGCGTCGTCCACCACCTGGTGTGCACCGACGGCTCCAAGGGCACCTGGGACGCCGACGCCGACAAGGTGGCGCTCGCCGAACGGCGGCAGGTCGAGCAGCGCGAGGCCGCCCGCCGCTTGGCCGGCGACCACGCCGGCGAGTGCCGGTTCCTCGAGTACGTCGACGGCGAACTCGACAGCGATCTGGTCGCGCGTGGCCGGGTGGCACGGGTGATCCGCGAGCTCCGACCCGATGTCGTACTCGGACACGACCCGTGGAAGCGGTACCGGCTGCACCCCGACCATCGCCACGCCGGACTCCTGGCGTGTGACGGGGTGGTGGCTGCTCGCGACCCGCACTTCTACCCCGAGCACGGCATTCCGCAGCACCGCCCCGAACGGCTCCTCCTGTTCGAAGCCGACGTGCCGAACCACCTCGAGGACGTCACGACATGGGTCGCGACCAAGCTGCATGCGCTCGAGGCCCACGAGAGCCAGTTCGAATCGACGATGCACGCCGTCGACGACGACCAACTCGCAGCCTTCCGCCGGCGGATCAGCGAGCGACTCGAAGATCTCGGACGGCCGGACGGCGTCGGCGCCGCCGAGGTGTTCGCACTCATCGACGATCTCTGATCGGCGTCTGCCGACTGCGCCCCGGACGCGACGAGGGGCGGGCCGATCGGCCCGCCCCTCGCATCGCTCGATCGAGCAGCGTCAGGACTTCTTGCGCGCTGCCGTCTTCTTGGCCGGAGCCTTCTTCGCCGCAGCCTTCTTCTTGGCGGGCGCCTTCTTGGCCGGAGCCTTCTTCGCGGGCGCCTTCTTCGCTGCGGCCTTCTTCTTGGCCGGAGCCTTCTTGGCGGGCGCCTTCTTCGCTGCGGCCTTCTTCTTGGCCGGAGCCTTCTTGGCGGGCGCCTTCTTGGCCGGAGCCTTCTTCGCGGGCGCCTTCTTCGCTGCGGCCTTCTTGGCCGGAGCCTTCTTGGCAGGCGCCTTCTTCGCTGCGGCCTTCTTCTTGGCCGGAGCCTTCTTCGCGGGCGCCTTCTTCGCTGCGGCCTTCTTCTTGGCCGGAGCCTTCTTGGCAGGCGCCTTCTTCGCCGCGGCCTTCTTGGCCGGAGCCTTCTTCTTCGCAGCCATCAGCTGCTCAGCGCCCCGGGTTGAGGGCGGACTTGAGGGTCGAGCTCGCGGTGAACTTCATCGCGGTCGAGGCCTTGATCGGCACCGGCTCACCGGTCTGCGGGTTGCGGCCGGTACGCGCCGGGCGCTCGGTGGTGCTGAACGAGCCGAAGCCCGGCCATGCGACCTTGTCGCCACCCTTGGTGGACGAAACGACGATGTCGAAGAACGCACCAACGGTGCGCTCGGCGTCAGCCTTCGACACACCAGCGGCGTCGGCAACGGCTTCGAGCAATTCTGCCTTGGTCATGAGATTTCCTTTGTGATTCGCAGATGGACGAGTCACGCGAGCGTGTCTCGGTGCCCGTCGGGCTGTCTTCATCAAAGGCGTCAAACTACATCGATGCAACTACCAATGTGTTTGCATCTGCAATCAGACTCTCGTCCGGCCCTTTCGGATCAACGGTCTGCGAGGTAGCTCTCGGTGTCGAACGATGCGAGGCCGACCCTTAAGCGCGCCGCGAAGTCGGCCGAACGAACCTCGCCGTACTTCTGCCGCGGCCAGAAGAATCCGCGCAGGCCGTCACCCTTGGTTCGCGGCGCAACGTGCACGTGCAGATGGGCGACGCTCTGGCTGACGATGTTGTTCATCGCCACGAACGTGCCGCCCGCCCCGAGCGCGTCGGGCATCACCGCCGCGATCATCTGGACCCGACGGAAGAACGGACCGGTCGCGGTGCCGGGCAGATCGGTCAGCTGGACCACGTGGCGAGCAGGAACCACCAGCGTATGGCCCCAGAACAGTGGCGTTCGGTCGAGGAACGCGACGGCGACGTCGTCGGCCCACACGATGTCGGCGGGAGCGGATCCGGCGACGATGTCGCAGAAGATGCACGGCACGGCGGGATCGTCCATCGGCCCACGTTAGGTCGCTGTTCGCACACCGTTCCCCCAGGCAGCGGCGACCATCCCCCACCGGTTCACCACCGTCGGATACAACTGCGATCGTTAAACCGCCATCAACGATCCGAGTCCACTCGACCCCACACGAGGTGCCTGTGACCGACCTTCAGACGAACGCCCGCCAGCGGGCAATCGCAACCGCCCAGCGCGAAGGAGGTGATCACGAATCGTCAGCGGAGACCACGACCCGGATCGTCGTCGACACGTCCGTACTGATCGCCGATCCGCACTGTTTCGACACGTTCGGCGACGCCGCACTCATCGTGCCGCTGACCGTCGTCGAAGAACTCGACTCGCTCAAGACCCGGCCCGACGACGTCGGTCGCGCCGCCCGGACGGCGCTCCGGACGATCGAGGAGTACCGGGTGCAGCACGGCGGATCGTTGGCCGAACCGGTCGCGGTCGGCGACGGCACCCTGCAGATCGAGATCAACGGCATCCAGAAGCATCTGCTCGTCGAGCACGGGCTCGACGTCAGCGTGCCCGACAACCGCATCATCGGTGCCGCGCTCGGCCAGGCCGGCAAGGGCCCCACGGTCATGCTCTCCAACGACGCTGCGCTCCGCATCAAGGCCGCCCACCTCGGCCTGACCGCCGCCGCCCACGAACCGACCAAGGCCGGTCGGGGTGACCGCCCGGTCGGCTGGGTCGTGATCGAAGCGGGCCACGACGTCGTCGATTGCCTGTACGCCGCCGGCGGCGTCGACGTCGGAGCGGTCGAGGACGCGACGACCCTCCACGACAACGAGTTCGCCGTGCTGCGGTCGGGTTCGCAATCGGCGCTGACCCGCCGGATCGGCGACGAGCTGGTGTTGCTCCCTCACTCCTTGCCCGAACCGTGGGGTCTGCGACCACGCAACAAGGAGCAGCGTTTCGCCGTCGAACTGCTCCTCGACCCCGACATCGCCGTGGTCACGCTCGACGGTCGCGCCGGAACCGGCAAGACCATCCTCGCGATCGCCGCCGCACTCGAGCAGGTCGTCGAGCAGCAGCGGTACGAGCGGGTCGCGGTGTACCGACCCCTCGTGCCGGTCGGCCGCGCCGACGTCGGGTTCCTGCCCGGCGGCCTCGAGGAGAAGCTCGATCCCTGGATGTCGGCCATCCACGACGCGATCGTGGCGCTCACCGACCGGAACAGCAGCCACGACGCGCGCCGGCTGATCGAGGAGCTCACCGCCCGCGGCCAGCTCTCGCTCGAGTCGGTCACCTTCCTCCGTGGCCGCTCGCTCCAGCGTCAGATCGTCGTGATCGACGAGGCACAGAACCTCGAACCGACGACGTTGCGGACGATCCTCACCCGCATCGGTGACGGCACCAAGGTGATCTTCACCGGCGACACGAGCCAGATCGATGCTCCGTACCTCGGCGAGTCGAACAATGCCCTCGCCGTGCTCACCAACGCCTTCGGCGGCCAGCGCTGCTTCGGCCACGTCACGCTGACGGCGTGCGAGCGCAGCGACGTCGCCAGCCTCGCGGCCGAGCTCCTCTGAGCGGTCGGCCGGCCTCCCGGCCGACGACCGATCGAAGGTTGCGACACCTGCGGTCTAAGTTGCTGGTCGTGGAGGCAGCCGACACGTCCGAACACACGGCTCCGGCTCAGACCGGGGCGGCACGGGCCGATCTCCCCCGCTTCGCGGTCGTCGATGTCGAGACGTCGGGTCTGTCCACGCGACGCCATCGACTGCTGCAGATCGCCGTAATCACGGTCGTGGGCGGCACCGTCGTCGACGAATGGTCGACCCTGATCAAGCTCCGCTGGCCGCTCTCGCGAGTGGGTCCGCGCCGTGTGCACGGCATCACCCGGGCATCGCTGCGCGGCGCGCCGCGCCAGCGAGAGGCGCTCGGCGAACTCGCGCGACGCCTCGACGGAGCGGTCTTCACCGCCCACAACGTGCGCTTCGACTGGTCGTTCATCGAGCGGGCCGCCAAGCGTTCCAAGGTGCCGATCAGACCGACACACCGGCTGTGCACGCTGGGCCTGTCGCGATCGCTCGATCCCGACCGGGCGCTGTCACATCGACTCGGCGACGTGTGCGAGCGGTACGGCATCAGCAACGACCGACCGCACGATGCGCTCCACGACGCTCGCGCGACCGCGGCGGCACTGGGGTTCCTGCTCGACGCTCACGGCGTCGCCGTGGCCGACGACCTCGATCCGCTCTACGAGCGCCGGTAGCGGTCGAGCACCCGTTCGGTCGCGGCCCGAGCGGTGGCCCGCCATTCGCTCGGCTCGATGACCTCGGCGTCCGGGCCGAGCCGAACGAGCAACCGGGTGAACCACGGCTCGCTCACCACGGCCAGGGTCGCGGTCACCCATCCGTCGGCGTCGGGCTCGCTCCGGTGATCGACCGGGTAACGCTCGACCGCCCAGCGCGCCGACGGCGCCAACCGAACGGTCACCCGCGGGATCGAGCCGTCGGTGAACCAGTCGCCCGGTACCGGCAAGGGTTCCGACGACGGGGTCGGGGTGGCGCCGGTCGACTCGATCTCCTCGATCCGGTCGATGCGGAAGGTGCGAACCTCACCGGACCGATCGTCGTCCGCGGTCACGTACCACTCGCCGCGGTCGGTGAACACCTGGCGTGGGAGCACCAACCGTTCGGTCACGTCGTCGCGTGACGGCCTGCGGTACCGGATCCGTACCTGCTCGCCTCGTTCGGCGGCGGCGGCGAGGCTGCTCGCCGCCTCGGGCCGGTCGAGGTCGATCCGCACACCCGAGGTGTCGTCGTCGCCCAGGGCTGCGGCGAGCTTGGCGAGGCCACGTCCGAGCGGACCGTCGGCATCGGCTCCCGGGAGTTCCATCGCGGCACGGCCGGCCGCGAGCAGTTCCCACGCCTCGAGTGCGTTGAGACGGAGCGGTCGGGTGAACAGACGCGGCACGCCGACCCAGATCATGCCCTCGTCGATGAACACGTCGATCAGTTCGTCGACGAACGGCGGCAACCCGCACATCGCCACGAGCTCGAGATCCTTGGCGATCTCGGCTTCGGTCAGGTCGAACCGTTCGGCCGTCTCCGCGACCGACACCTCGCCCCGCTCCATCAGCCAGGGCAGCATGACCAGCAGCCGCCGGAGTCGATCCTCGGCCCCGCGAGGCCCGCGGCGAACCGAGCTCATGCGACCGCCGCCTCGAGGAAGGCGACCACGTCGTTGCGCAGGGCGACCGGCTCGAGCACCTCGGCGTGTTCGAGGTGGCCGAGCAACCACGACCGGAACGCCGGCACGTTGGCGCACGGCACCGCCACCTCGACGGCGCCGTCGTCCAATGTGCGCCGCACCCGTTCGCGGCCCAGGTCGCGGACGACCGCTGCGGCACGGGGGGCGTCGATCCGCACCAGCGCGTCGGGCGCGGTCGCGTCGGCCCCGATCATCTTCGGATCGTCGGGGAACGCGGTACGGGGGTCGAAGTCGGCGGGGCGCTCGAACGGCGCCCGTTCGTGGTCGATCTCCACAGCGCCCTGGACACGATCGATGCGATAGGTGCGGCGTTCGCCGCGGGCATGGTCGAAGCCGATCAGGTACCAGTAGCCGTCGCGCAGGAGGAGCCCCCAGGGATCGACGGCACGTTCGAGGTCGTGATAGCGGAACCCGACCGTGCGTCGTGCCGACACCGCCTCGCGCAGCGTGGGGAGTTCGGCAACGTCGGGCAGGTTGGCCACGACGGTGGCGCCACGGTCGATGACCCCGCCACCGAGCTTCCAGAGTGCATCCTGCGCCGGCGACGACCCCGGCCGCGTCGCTGCGAGCGCGACCTGGAGCGCTCGCATCTCATCGGCGTCGAGATCGAGACCGTCGAGCTCGTACCGCTCACGATCGATCCAGTACCGCGTCTGCCCGGCCTCGGCGCCACCGATGATCTCCTGTTCGATCGGCACACCGATCTCGCGCAACGCCGCCTTGTCGCGTTCGAATGCCGCTCGGCGAGCGGTCTTCGACTCGGGATACTGACCGGTGAGCTCGCCGGCGATCTGCACGAGGCTGAGCGGCTCGGGCGTCTCGAGCAGCAATGCCAGCAGGTTCGTGAGGCGTTCGACGCGGTCGGTCATGCGTCAGCGGTGGTAGTCGTAGAAACCCCGACCGGCCTTGCGGCCGAGGAGCCCCGCATCGACCATGCGCGAGAGCAGCGGCGGCGGGGCGTAGAGCGGCTCCTTGAACTCGGTGTAGAGACTCTCGGCGACGGCGAGGGTGGTGTCGAGCCCGATCAGGTCGGTGAGGTGCAGCGGTCCCATCGGGTGGCTGCACCCCTCGACCATGCCGGTGTCGATGTCCTCCGCCGACGCGAAGCCCGACTCCATCATCCGGATCGCCGACAGCAGATACGGGATCAGCAGCGCGTTCACCACGAACCCGGCGCGGTCCTGGCTCTTGATGACCCGCTTGTGCAGCACGTCGGTGGCCAGGGACTCGCTCCGCTGCGTCGTCTCGTCGCTCGTCATCAGGCTCGTGACGAGTTCGACCAGCTTGAGCACCGGGACCGGGTTGAAGAAGTGGATGCCGATGACCTGCTCGGGGCGCCCGGTGGCGGTGCCGAGTTTCATGATCGGGATCGAGCTGGTGTTGCTCGCCAGGATCGCGTCGTCGGCGGTCAGCGCCTGGTCGAGCTGCTTGAAGATGTCGACCTTCATCGCCTCGTCCTCGACGACCGCCTCGACGACGAGTTGCCGGTCGGCGAGATCGGCGACGTCGGTGGTGAAGCTCAGGCGAGCGAGCGCGTCGTCGCGTTCCTGCTCGGTCATCTTCCCCGAGCTCAGGCCGCGGTCGAGCGACTTCACCAGCCGGGCTCGGCCCGCCTCGGCCGCTGCCTCGTCGATCTCCCTGACCATCACGTCGAGGCCGGCCCGGGCCGAGACCTCGGCGATACCGGAGCCCATCAGGCCGCAGCCCACCACGCCGATTCGTTCGATTGCCGGTGCAGAGTCAGTCATAGGTCTCCGATTCTGCCGCAACCGACGTCCGACGCCATCACTTCCGCGCGGATTGCCCGGCGGACCGGGGCACCGCTCAGTCGCTGCGACGCTCGCGGTACCAGGCGATGGCGGCGTTGGTGCTCGAGTCGTGAACCGACGGATCCGGTTCGTCGGTCAGCTCGGGGGTGATCTGGTTCGCGAGTTCCTTGCCGAGCTCGACACCCCACTGATCGAAGCTGTTGATCCCCCAGATCGTTCCCTGCACGAACACGATGTGCTCGTAGAGCGCGATCAACTGGCCGAGCACCGACGGGGTGAGCCGATCGGCGAGGATCATCGTGCTCGGACGGTCGCCCGGGAAGTGACGATGTGGCTCCTCGGTGTTGATGCGACCGAACGCGAGCGCCTCGGCCTGCGCGAACAGGTTGGCCATCAGCAGGTCGTGGTGGTGCTGGTACGGGTGGTTCGGCTGTGCGAACCCGATGAAGTCGGCCGGCACCACCCGGGTGCCCTGGTGGAGCAACTGGTAGAAGGCGTGTTGGCCGTTGGTCCCCGGCTCGCCCCAGACGATCGGGCCCGTGTCGCCCTGGACCGGCTGTCCGTCGACATCGACGCGCTTGCCGTTGGATTCCATGTCGAGCTGCTGGAGGTACGCCGGGAACCGGGCGAGTTCCTGCGCGTACGGCAGCACCGCCTTCGTGTCGCGTCCGAGGACGTCGGCGTTCAGCACGCCGATCATGCCCATCAACACCGGCGCGTTCTCGGCGAGCGACGCCGTGCGGAAGTGCTCGTCGATCGTGTGGAAGCCGGCGAGGAACTCACGGAACGCGTCGGGCCCGATCATGATCATCACCGACAGCCCGATCGCCGAATCGACCGAGTAGCGGCCGCCGACCCAGTCCCAGAACCCGAACATGTTGTCGGTGTCGATCCCGAAGGCTGCGACCCGTTCGGCATTGGTGGACACGGCCACGAAGTGCTCGGCCACCGCCTCCTCGCCGAGCTCGTCGACCAGCCACGTCCGGGCGGTGCCGGCGTTGGTCAGTGTCTCGATCGTGCCGAACGTCTTCGACGCGACGATGAACAGCGTCGACTCCGGCCGCACCCGGTCGAGCACCGCGTGCACGTCGGCACCGTCGACGTTCGAGACGAAGTGGGCGCGCAGCCGGGGGTGGGAGAACGACGCCAGGGCTTCGGCCACCATCGCCGGGCCGAGATCGCTGCCACCGATACCGATGTTGACGATGTCGGTGATGTGTTCGTCGTCGCGAATCCGCTCGGCGAACTCGGACATCGAGTCGAGCACCTCGTGGACACCCGGCACGACGTTCTCGCCATCGGCCGTGATCACCGCGTCGGCAGGGGCCCGGAGCGCGGTGTGCAGCACGGCCCGGTCCTCGGTGACGTTGATGTGTTCGCCGGCGAACATCGCGTCGCGGCGGGCGGGAACGCCTGCTTCGGCAGCCCATCCGACGAGCGCGGTCACCAGCTCGTCGTCGATCGGCTGCTTCGAGTAGTCGATGCGCAACGAACCCGCCTCGACCACGTAGCGCGCGCTCCGGTCGGGGTCGCTCCCGAACAGCTCGGCCAACGTTCGATCGACGACGGCATCGGACACGGACGTGGGGATCGTGCTCACGACACCGACGCTACCGACCCCCGCGGCGCGGCCGCGTCGTCGAGGAACGCCCACGTCGAGGACGACCGCACGGCCGTGATCGGCAGATCCGGGTCACGGAGCAACCAGCGCTCGACCATCTCCTGCTTGGAGCCGCCGACCGTCAGCACCGCTCGCGATCGGGCGCCGTTCACGACCCGACGGGTGAGGGTCATCCGGCGGACCCCGTGGAACTCGGGCACCAGCTCGACGGAACGTTCCGAGTCGATCGGAACGGCGTCGCCCGGTGGCCACGACGCGGTGTGACCGTCCTCACCGAGGCCGAGGTGCACCACATCGAGACGTTCGGGAAGACTCATGGCGTACTGGCGTGCACCTCGTCGCAGGTCCGACACCGTGACGGGCATCAACCTGACTCGGCACGGCAGGACGGCGAGCTGAACGGCGTTGCGCCGGTCGTCGCCGTCGGGTGCGACCCGTTCGTCGACCTGCCACACCGTGGTCGTCTCCCACGGCACGTCCTGGTCGAGCAACGCGGCGATCATCGGCGGCGCGGTGCTGCCACCGCTCATGGCGAGGAACGCCTCGCCTCGCCGCCGGTGTGCATCGCGCAACCGGCGTGCGATCCAGACCGCCGCTCGCTCTGATGGATCGGGACCCACTCGGATGTCCATGGGCCGAGTGTTGCATCTTCCACGACGATCGTGGGGCGCGAGCCCTAGCGTTGCGGCGTGGATCGTCGAGAACTCCGAGGGCTCCAGGCAGCGATCGTCGCCTACACCCTGTGGGGTCTGCTCACCGTCTACTGGAAGCAGCTCTCCGGCCTCGATGCCGTCGAGTTGATCGGGTGGCGGGTGGCGACGGCAGCCGCGGTCATGGCCGTCGTCGTCACCGGGCTGCGACGCTGGTCGAAGGTGATCGGAGCCCTCCGCGACGCTCACCTGCTCCGTCGCATCGCGCTCGCCTCGATCCTGCTGACGGCCAACTGGACCACCTACGTGTGGGCGGTCGTGAACGACCGGGTGATCGAAACCGCGCTCGGGTACTTCCTGGCGCCGCTCGGGACGATGGCGCTCGGCGTGACGCTGTTGGGCGAGACCCTGACCCCGCTCAAGCGCGTGTCGATCGGCTTCGCCGGGGTCGCCGTGGCCGTGCTGACCGTCTCGTACGGACGCATGCCCTGGGTGGCGCTCCTCCTCGCCGGATCGTGGTCGTGGTACGGGCTCACCAAACGACGTGTACCGCTCGACCCGATCGAGAGCCTGGCGAGCGAACTGTTCGTGCTCGCGCTCCCGGCGCTCGGGCTCGTCGCGGTCGGCTGGTTCCGGACCGACGGCATCCCGTCACAGGCGACTGGCGCCGACTGGGTGTTCCTGTTCGGCACCGGCGCCATCACGGCGATCCCGCTGCTCATGTTCGCGTTCGCGGCCCAGCGGGTCCCGTTCACCGTGCTCGGTCCGGCGAACTATCTCGTGCCGCTGATCAACTTCCTGCTCGGCTGGCTCGCGTTCGGCGAAGATCTCCCCCGGTCGCGCGTCGTCGGCTTCGCCCTCGTGTGGGTCGCGCTCGTTCTCGTGACCGCCGACATGGTTCGGAACCGTTCGTCGACCGAGCATCGCGTCCCCGTTCCCATCCGTTGAGAAATCCCCGATCCGGCGGGCGGCCCTGTGCCAGAGTGGCCCCGTCGGCAGCAGATCTGCCGTGATCGGAAGGAACCCCATACACATGCGAAAGAAACTGTTCAGCACCCTCGCCGCGACGGCGGTCGTGGTCTCCGCCTGCGGTGGCGGCGGAGGCAAGCAAGGCGAGGTCGCCGACATGTTCATCGACCTGGCGTCGGACGAAGGACTCGAGCTCGATCGGGGCTGCGTCGAAGACGCCGCCGATCGGCTCTCCGACGATGATGCCGCGGCGATCGTCGAGGCCGGCACCGAGGGCACCCCGGATGTGAGCCCCGAGGCGGACGAGATCGGCGAATCGATCTTCAACTGCGTCGACGCCAGCTCGTTCGTCGACAGCATCGTCGCCGGATACGAAGGCGACGATTCGATCGATGTCGATTGCCTGCGCGACGAGCTCGAGGGCCTCAGCACGCCCGACGAGATCCAGGACAAGGCGTTCGACATCGCGCTCGCTTGCAGCGGCTGACCGCCTGACACCACTCAGCGGGGCGCGACCAGCGTGCCGTCGAAGAAGCGCTCGAGCGCATCGACGGCGGCCGTGTAGCGACTCGGATCACCGGCCACGTTCGTCATGCGGGCCAAGCCGGTGAGCACGGCACCCAAGAGGTCGGCGAGTCCGGTCTGATCGACATCGGGCTGGAGTTCGCCGGCCTCGGCCGCGTCTGCGACCAAACCGGTGAAGAATCGTTGATGCCGTGCGCGTTGCGGTGTCAGCAGTTCGAGCAGGTCGGGATGTCGTTGCGTCTCCTGGGCGACGGCGACGATGAATCCGGCGATCGAGGCGTCCTCCAACTGGAGTTCGTTCGCCCGCCGGAGCACGGCACTGAACCGGGCCAGCAGGTTCGATTCGCGGGCCGCCGCCTGCTCGAACTCGGTGTAGACCAGGTCGATCACGTCGCAGTACACCGCCGCATACATCGCCGCCTTGGAGTCGACGTAGTGGTAGATCGCGGTGGTCGTGATGCCGACGTCGGCCGCGATCAGCTTGTTGGTGGTGGCCCGATAGCCGTCGCGAGCGAACCGCTCACGGGCCGCTCGCAGGATCGAGCGACGTGTCTCGTCGGAGTTGCCCGCAGGTGGTCGACCGACTCGGCCGCTGCTCCCCATGGGGGCACGGTAGCGGTCCACCCCACTGCGACGCCGCACCGAACGACGTCCGGCAGGCACGCAACGCTGGCAGACTGTTCACATGAACGCGGACGCAGATCTGTCGCTCGATCAGCTGGTCGAACTCGAACGGATGCAGACCGAAGCCGCCGACGCCGACGCGGCGGCCGTCGCCGCAGCGGCCGACGACGACGGTTCGGTGGTGCTGCCGTGGTGGCAGCACCCGGTCAACATCGTCACGCTCGTCGTGACGGCCGCCATCCTCGCGGGGATGATCGGCTGGATGGTCGGCGACAACGGATCGCGCATCGAGCACAACGACGTCGACACCGGCTTCCTCCAGGACATGCGGGTGCATCACGAGCAGGCCGTGCTGATGGGCATCATCTATCGCAACCTGCCCGACACCGATCCCGGACTGCGCACGGTCGCACGTTCGATCGTGACCGGTCAGAGCCTCGAGGTCGGCCGGATGATCCAACTCCTGCGCATGTTCGGCGAGAGCGAGGTCAACGAGACCGACACCGCGATGGTGTGGATGGGCATGGCGAGCGGCGTCGAGAGCATGCCCGGCATGGCGACCGACGACGAACTCGATCGACTCGGCCGACTCGACGGTGAAGCGGCCGACGAACTGTTCGTCGACCTGATGACCCAGCACCATCTCGGCGGCATCGACATGGCGGAGTACGCCGTCGCCAACGGCGCCAACGACGAGGTCGCGCAGATGGCCGCATCGATGGCCTCGGCCCAACGGGGCGAGATCGCGGAGATGCTCGGCCTGCTCGAGTGACCGACTGAGCCGCACCTGAAGGCGACCGACCGAGGCGCGGGGCACTCCGTACACTCGAACTCATGTCCGCAGGTACGCGAGGGACACGTCGAACACTGGGCGCCTGCGCCGTCGTCGCTGCGGTGCTGCTCTCCGCCTGCGCTCCCGACCCCGGCGTGGTGAGCATCTCGGTGGCACCCGCACCGGTCGCTCCGGCGAGCGACCGGCCGACGGCGACGACGGCCCCCGAATCGCCGACGACCACCACCGTCACCACCACGGACGATTCCACGTCGACCTCGGCGGCACCGACCACGGCACCCCCGCCGACGCTCCCCCCGATCGTCGAACCCGAACTCAACACCGAGATCCCGCTCGAGAACGTCGTCGACGTCGACGCATCGAAGCCCGTCCGCGACTACGACGCCTTCCTCGCCGTGGCGCTGACCGACATCGACCAGTGGTGGTCACGGGTCTTCCCCGAGGTGTACGGGGAGCCCTACGTGCCGCTCGAGGGTGGGGTCTACGCCGGCTACCCCGAACGGGAGACCGCACTCCCCGGTTGCGGCGAACCGACGACCGAGTACGAGGATCTGGCACTCTTCGTCGCGTTCTACTGCGAGTTCGGCGACTTCATGGTCTACGACGACGACAACCAGGACGTGCTCGCGCCGCTCGCCGACGAGTTCGGCGCCGCGGTGATGGGCATCGTGCTCGCCCACGAGTACGGCCACGCGATCCAGGCCCGGATCGGCGCCCTCGACCGTCGCCTCGCGACGATCCTCACCGAACAGCAGGCCGACTGTTTCGCCGGCGCATGGACCGGCCAGGCGTACGACGGCGAGTCGGAGCTGTTGCGCCTCGGCGACGCCGACGTGCGAGCCGGGTTGATCGCCATGCTCAGCGTGCGCGACCCGGTGGGGACCAGCCAGTTCGTGCCGGGCGGTCACGGTTCTGCGTTCGATCGGGTCGGAGCGTTCCAGGTGGGGTTCCTCGAGGGCCCCGGTCGATGTGCCGAACTGCTCGACGAGCCGCTCAGCCTCGTTCCGAACCAGTTCCAGGGCGGCGCCGACGCGATCCTCGAGGGCAACGCCCCCTACGTGTGTGAGGACCTCCGCGATCTCGGCTTCAGCGAGGAGCAGATCGCGAACTGCACCCCGGCGCCCGAGTTCCTCGCCGATGACCTCAACGACTTCTGGGTCACCGCGTCGGGCGACACGTTCCCCCAGCTCCAGGTCGTGCCGACCGACGACCTCGATGCGGTCGTGTGCGACCGCCCGGTCCGGCTGGCCGACGAGGTGCTCGTGTGCGCGGAGACCGACACGATCGCGTACGACGAGCCGGCCGTGGTCGACCTCTACCGCGAGTTCGGCGACTTCACGCTCGGCTACTTCTACGGGATCGCATGGGCCGAGGTGGCCCAACTCAACCTCGGGAGCACGCTGACCGGCGAGGACCGATCGCTGCTCAACGACTGCTTCACCGGCGCCTGGGTGCGCGACATCACGCCCGATGCCAACGGCCGCACCGCACGCGGGCAGGACACCGACGGGGACGGTTTCCAGGACACCGGCATCAGCAGCTCGGCCGGCGACCTCGACGAGGCGATCCGGATGGCGATCCTCGAGGGCGACGACGGTGCCAACGTCGACGAGTTCGGGACGGCGTTCGAGAAGATCGCTGCGCTGCGGATCGGTGCACTGGGCGGGCTGGCCGCCTGCCAGGCCGAACTCGGCTGAGCCGCTCCGATCAGACGGCGGGTTCGTCGCCGGCCGGAGGAATCAGAGGTCGTCGACCGGTTCGACCGTGGTGGCCGGTGCCGGCTCGGTCGTGGTGGTGGTCGTCGTCGCCGGGGCGCTGGTCGACGTCGTCGTCGGTGCCGACGTGGCGGGCGGAACGGTCGTCGGGGCCACCGTCGTGGTCGTGGTGGTCGTCGTGGTGGTGGTCGTCGTCGTGGTCGCGTCCGGGTCGGGCTGGTCCCAGCGCATCTTCATCGCCTCGGCCGACTGATCTTCCGGTTCGGTGATGCCGTCCCAGATCAGCACCTTGTCGCCGAGCTCGAGGATCGACTGCATCTTGCCGCCGAGGTACTGCGACACCCGGATGCAGCCGTGCGACGCCGGTTGCAACGGGACGTTGTCGGCGCCGTGGATGGCGATGCCCTGATTGATGTAGATCGGGTTCATCATGCCGCCGAGCGGCCCGTTGCGATTGCCCTCGATCTTGCGGTACGCCGTGAACACACCAGGCGGGGTGTACGAGTGGCCGATGACCGCCTTCACCTCCGGCTCCGGCAGCGGGTTGCCGTTGATGTCGGTATCGATCGTGATCGTCTCGCGGTACTGCGCCGCATTCTCGTACCACGGCGTGAACGCCGTGGCGTTCGGCGCCAACTCGCCGGTGGCGACGTGGGCCACCAGTGCGGGTTCGTCGCCGTGGAACACGACCATCACCTGTTCGGGCAGGTAGACCTCGGTGTGATCGGCGAGACCACCCGTCGGACGACGCGGCTTGACCTTGATCGGGTCCTGCATGCGGTCCCACACCTCGGCGGTCACCCTGCCGGTCGCTTCGGCGCGCGGCACGCCCATCACCAGCTTCTCGAAGGCCCACACGGCCTGCGTGGTGAGGCTGCCGAAGTGGCCGTCGATCGGGCCCGGGTCGAAGGCGAGTTCTGCCAGACGGGCCTGCACGCGCTCGACGTCGTCACCGAACGACCCGTTGGAGAGCGTTCCGGACAGCGGCACCTTGACGACCGTGTCGGGCGTCTGCTCGGTCGCGGTGTACGACTCGGGCGGCGTGGTGCCGACGACCGAGACCGGCACCGACGACCCATCGCCGAGCGTGACGGCGGGCACCGTGGTGTCGCCGGCGTCGTCGCCGCCCCATCCGCTGATCACGCTCGCCACGACCACGGCCGCGAGGAGACCACCTGCGGCGCCGATGGGCAGCCAACGAGCGACGGTGTTGGAGGAGGGGGACTTCTGAGCGTTCACGAGATACGGGATCCAGAGCGGGCGGCGTGGACGGGTTCACGCTACCAATGCGACAACACATCGTGACCCGCGGATGTTCCACGGCGGGCCCGATATCTTCGGCCCGATGGTCGGACCGGGGTTACCGCTCGACGCGCTCGATGTCGTGGAGGTCGGCCCGCAGTGACCACATCTCACGCAGGATCGTGCCGATCACTCCCGGCGAGCTCAGCGTGGACTCCCCGCGGGTCCGGGGAAAGTAGTCGACGCCCATCTGCATGATCTCGTAGCCGAGGCGTGTGGCCCGGATGACCAGCTCGGCGTCGATGAACGACCCCTCGCTCTTCAGTTCGACGTGGTCGAAGATCCGCGTGCGCACGAGCTTGAACGCAAAATTGATGTCGCGCACCTTCACACCGAAGAATGCCTTGATCAGCCCGTTGTAGACCCACGTGTACACGGCGCGCAGCGAGCCCTCGCCCGTGCGGTCGAACCGGTAGGCGCTGATGATGTCGACCTCGTAGTCACGCAGCAGGCGGACGGCCCGCGACACCTCCGCCATGTCGAACGGCAGATCAGCGTCGGTGTACAGCACGAGATCGCCCGTGGCGGCGGCGAAGCCGGTCTTCATCGATCCGCCGAGCTTGCGGTTGCGCTCGTGGTGGATCACCCGGATGTGGGGGTCGGCGGCCGCCATCCGGTCGGCGATCGCTCCGGTGGCATCGGTCGACTTGTCGTCGATGACGATCAGTTCGTAGTCGCGGATGTCACCGGCGGCGATGAGGTCTTCGCAGGCGCGACGACCGAACGTCAGTGCCCGTTCGATGTAGTCCTCCTCGTTCCACATCGGATAGAACACCGACAGCTTCTCGAAGACCTCCCGCGGCGCATCCATGAGGGGCGAGGGTAGTCGGGCAGGCCCGCGCCGCCCTGATATGACCCGCTGCTCCTAGAGTCGTGGCGTGTCCGAGCCCACCGCAGCTCCCGACGGGACCCCGTCCCCGACCATCGATCGACCGGCCGAGTCCGAACGGCGCACGACGGCGCACCCCCGCCCCCCGCGCGCCGGTGATCTGTCCCTCGGGTGGCGGGCGATCACGGCCGGCACCTGGATCGGCGTCGTCGTCGGATTCGCCGCCGTCTGGAACGCGAGCGTGCAGCTCGGCCTGTCGACGTGGTGGCTCGGCCCGCGCGCCGATCCACAGCCGACCGTCGTGCAGTTCACGCCGTTCGTCGCCCCGGTGCTGATGCTGTTGGCGACGATCAACCAGGTCCGATGGCTCGCCTGGTGGGGGCTGGCCGCCGCGACCGTGGTCGCCGGCTTCGCCGTCGGCGACGTCGACCGTGTCACGTCGTTGGCCCTCGTCGAGTTCACGATCGCCGCCGCCGCTGCAGTCGTCTCGATCGCATCGTTCACCGGGACGTACCGGATCGCGGAGGCCGAGCCGGACGCGGTCGAGGCGAGCGAGGCGACCGACACGACCGTCACGAGCTAGCGACCCCGGGGCTTCGACCAGATAGGTTCGATCGCCATGTCGAAGGTGCTCATGTCCCTCCCCGTCGGCGACCGCGTCGGGATCGCGTTCTCCGGAGGTCTCGATACGTCGGCCGCCGTTGCCTGGATGCGCGAGCGAGGTGCGATCCCGTACACGTACACGGCCGATCTCGGCCAGCCCGACGAGCCCGATCTCGACGGTGTCCCCGGCCGCGCGAAGCAGTACGGCGCCGAGGAGGCCCGGCTGGTCGACTGCCGCGCCGAACTCGTCCGGGAGGGCCTGATGGCCCTCCAGTGCGGGGCGTTCCACATCCGCACCGCCGGCAAGACGTACTTCAACACCACCCCGCTGGGCCGTGCCGTCACCGGCACACTGCTGGTGCGGGCGATGAAGGAGGACGGCGTCGACGTGTGGGGCGACGGCTCGACCTACAAGGGCAACGACATCGAGCGCTTCTACCGGTACGGCCTGATGGTCAACCCCGACCTGAAGATCTACAAGCCGTGGCTCGATCCGGCGTTCGTCGACGAACTCGGCGGCCGCACCGGGATGAGCGAGTTCCTCCAGGCTCGCGATCTGCCGTACCGCGACTCGGTCGAGAAGGCCTACTCCACCGACGCCAACATCTGGGGTGCCACCCACGAGGCGAAGGCGCTCGAAGAGCTCGGCACGGGCATGGAGATCGTGACCCCGATCATGGGCGTTGCCCACTGGGACCCGGCGGTCGAGATCCTGCCAGAAGACGTCACGATCCGGTTCGAGGAGGGCTGGCCGGTCGCGATCAACGGGCAGACGTTCGAGTCGCAGGTCGACCTGGTCAACGAGGCCAACACGATCGGCGGCCGGCACGGCCTCGGCATGAGCGATCAGATCGAGAACCGCATCATCGAGGCCAAGTCGCGTGGCATCTACGAGGGGCCCGCGCTGGCGCTGCTCCACATCGCCTACGAGCGGCTGGTGTCGGCGATCCACAACGAGAACACGATGGAGAACTACGCCACGATGGGCCGGCGCCTCGGCCGGTTGCTGTACGAAGGCCGCTGGTTCGACCCGCAGTCGCTGATGCTCCGCGAGCCGCTGCTGCGGTGGGTCGGCGCGGCGATCACCGGCGAGGTCACCCTGCGCCTGCGGCGCGGCGACGACTACTCGATCGTGAACACCGAGGGCGAGAACTTCACGTACGAGCCCGACCGTCTCTCGATGGAGCGCGTCGAAGACCAGGCGTTCGGTCCGCTCGACCGCATCGGTCAGCTCACGATGCGCAACCTCGACATCACCGACAGCCGTTCCAAGCTCGACGTGTACCGCAACGTCGGCACGCTGGGCGGCGGCGGTCTGCTCGAACTCGACCCGAACCGCGACGCCGACTGACACTGCGGCCACGCCGGGCCGACCCGGTCCGAACGCGCCTTCGCCGTCTACTGTCGCTCGCATGAGAGCAGTCGTGTGCAAGGAATTCGGAGCACCGGAGGCGCTGGTCGTCGAGGAGATGGACGACCCCACCGCCGGCGAGGGTCAGCTGCTGATCGAGGTGAAGGCGTCGGCGGTCACGTTCCCCGACACCTTGATGATCGAGGACAAGTACCAGTTCCACCCGACCCCGCCGTACATCCCCGGCGGCGAGGCGGCCGGTGTGGTCGCCGGCGTCGGAGACGGTGTCGAGGGTTGGTCGGTCGGCGATCGTGTGGTCGGTGGCCTCGGCACAACCGGGGGCTACGCCGAACTCCTGGCGATCCCCGCCGCAACTGCACGTCGGCTGCCCGAGTCGGTCGATTTCGCCGTCGCCACCGGCCTCAACTACGCGTACGGCACGACGCTGTACGCGCTCAAGCACCGGGCCCACATCCGACCGGGCGAGACGATGCTGGTGCTCGGCGCCGGCGGTGCGCTCGGCGTGTCGGCGGTCGAGCTCGGCAAGCTGCTCGGCGCCCGCGTCATCGCCGCAGCCTCCACCGAGGAGAAGCTCGACCTGTGCCGCGAGCGCGGTGCCGACGAGACGATCAACTACGCGACCGAGAACCTGAAGGAGCGCGCCAAGGAGCTGACGGGGGGCAAGGGCGTCGACGTCGTGTACGACGGTGTCGGTGGCGACAAGGCCGAGCAGGCCCTGCGCGCGATCGGCTGGGAGGGCCGGTTCCTGGTGATCGGCTTCACGGGCGGTATCCCGTCGATCCCGCTGAACCTCACCCTGCTGAAGGGCTGCCAGATCGTCGGCGTGTTCTACGGCGCGATGGCCGCCCGCCAGCCCGAACTCAACGCCGAGATCAGCGACGAGTTGATCCAGCTGGTCGCATCGGGCGACCTGCGGCCACACGTGTCGGCCTCGTTCCCGCTCGAGGGTGCCGGTGAGGCGATGCGTTCGCTGATGGATCGCACCGCGGTCGGCAAGGTCGTCATCACGCCCTGAAGGTCGGGAGCGCCGGTCACACCAACCGGCGCAGGATGCCCTCGATGAGGTCGACGCGGCCGGGCATCGTGTCGACGATGACGTGCTCGTGGTCGGCGTGTGCCCCGCCGCCGACCGCGCCGAGACCGTCGAGCGTCGGCACGCCGATCGCCGCGGTGAAGTTGCCGTCACTACCGCCGCCGACGGACACGCCGCCCACACCGGGCATCGCCGCCTCGGCGAGCGGGAACAGCGTGGCCGACGCCGATTCGGGCATCGGCGGCCGGCCGATCTCGCCGAGCACGGTGATCGTGGCCTCGGGATCGACCGGGGCGAGCGCTGCCATCAGCGCCTCGACCCGCTCCTTCTCGGCGGCATTCGTGACGCGGCAGTCGACCTTGATGCGGGTCTCGGCCGGCACCACGTTGTCGGCGGTGCCCGCGTGGGCGACCGTGGGCGTCACCGTGGTGCCGGCGGCGGCGTCGCCGAACCCGGCGATCGCCAGCACCTGGTGTGACGCCTCGATCAGCGAGTTGACCCCGGCCTCGGGTTCGAGCCCGGCGTGCGATGCGCGACCGTGGATCACGACCTCGAACGTGCCGCAGCCCTTGCGACCGGTCTTCACGGCGCCGCCGTCGGCGCTCGGCTCCAACACGAGCACGTTGCCGCACGCTTTCGCGCGCTCCTCGAGCAACGCCCGCGACGTGCCCGAGGCGACCTCTTCGTCGGCGGTGAACAGCATCTCGATGCCGGTCGTGTCGTCGAGCGCGGCGACCGCGTGGATCGCCTGCACGATGCCGGCCTTCATGTCGAACACGCCGGGTCCGGTGGCCTTCCCGTCGGCGACGGTGAACGGCCGCTGTGCCAGGGCACCGAGCGGGAAGACGGTGTCGTGATGCCCGAGGATCAGTACCTTCGGCCCGCCGCCACCGTGCCAGTGGACGTGCGGCCCGGCCGGTCCGTCGACGAGTTCCGGACGGATCCCGGTGCGCCGTTCGATCAGGTCGGCCAGCGTCGCCGCCGACTCGGCGAGCGCAGCGAGTTCGAGCGAAGGGGACTCCACCTCGACGAGCGTTCGGAGGTCGGTGATGAGCATGTCGAGATCGGCCACGGCCGCCACCGTACAAGCCCGACCGAGCGCTCCGCCGAGCGGTCGCTGCGCGTCGACACCCGATTCGCACCGCGCGGATGCCACGATGCTCCCCATGGCTCGACGCACCATCGGCATCACCTCGATCGCCGCCCTGCTCCTCGCGGCGTGCTCAGGGGGCGACGACGCCGCACCGTCGGCGACCAGCACCACGACCACGATGACCGCACCGGACACGACGGCACCGACCGACGCACCGGAGACGACCGAGCCGCCAGAGCCCGAGACAGCGGTCTTCGCTGCCGCCGACTTCGTTGTCCGGCCTGGCACCGAACAACTCACGATCACCGGCGCCGACGCCGGCCGGACACTCACGGTGTACGACGCCGACGGCACCGACGTCGCGTCGGGGACGGTCGACACGGAGGGGGCGCTGATCTTCCGTCACCTCGATGGCGGCGCGACCTACACGGTCGGCGACGATGCCATCCACAGCGAGCCGACGACCACGCTCGATCGCGACGAGCACCCGGCGCGGGCGTTCTACGCGGAACAACGGCTCCCGACCGACGGGCTCGGCTACGTCACCACGCGTGACGGCACGACGCTGTCGGCGAGCGTGTGGCTCCCCGGACCGGTCGAGGACGGCCCCTACCCCACGGTCGTGGAGTACTCGGGCTACTCGCCGAGCGATCCGGACGCCGCCGGGTTCCCCGACGTCTTCACAGCACTCGGCTACGCCTACGTCGGCGTCAACATCCGAGGCACCGGGTGCAGCGGCGGTTCGTTCCGGTACTTCGAGTACGCGCAGAGCCTCGACGGCTACGACGCGATCGAGACCGTCGCCGCCCAGCCGTGGGTCCAGGGCAACCGGGTCGGCATGGTCGGCGTCTCGTACCCGGGCATCAGCCAGTTGTTCGTCGGTCAGACGCAGCCGCCCGGCCTCGCGGCGATCACCCCGTTCAGCGTGCTCGCCGACAGTGCGATTTCGACCCTCTATCCCGGCGGGATCCTCAATACCGGCTTCGCCGTCCCGTGGACCGAGGAGCGACTGCGCGAAGCCGAGGCCGAGGGCCAGCAGTGGGCCGCCGACCGGATCGCCGCCGGCGACGACGTGTGCGACGCCAACCAGGACCTGCGACTGCAGAATCCCGATCTGCTCGCCGAGATCACGGCGAATCAGTACTGGACCGACGAGGTCGCCGGCGAGATCTCGCCGCGTCTGTTCGTCGATCGGATCACCGTGCCGACGTTCGTCGCCGGGGCATGGCAGGACGAGCAGACCGGCGGACACTTCGCCACGATGCTCGACCGGTTCACGGGCACCGAGCATCTGTACGCGACCATGATGAACGGACTCCACACCGAGTCGATCGGACCGGCCGTGTTCCCGCGACTCGTCGAGTTCCTCGACCTGTACGTCGCCGAGCGCACACCCTCGCTGGCGGTGGCGCGCAGCGTGGCCCCACTGCTCGCGCAGCAGATCTTCGAGACCACCGATGTCGACCTGCCACCCGACGACCGGTTCGCCGGCATGAATCACGCCGAGGCACTCGCTGCGTTCGAGGCCGAGCCGCCGATCCGGGTCCTGTTCGAGCAGGGTGCCGCGGAAGGTCGCGGTCCTCGCACGCCCCTCCCACGGTTCGAAGCGGCATTCGACGCCTGGCCGGTGCCGGACGCCGCGGTGCGGGCCTGGTACCTCACCGAGGACGGGTCGCTCGACGACAACGCCGAGCCGGACGACGGAGAGTCGTCGTACCTCGCGCTCCCCGACGCGACACCCGCGACCTGGTTCGACGAGGCGTCGGGCAACATCTGGTCGGTCGACGTGACCTACGACTGGCCGGAGGGCGGCCCCGGCACGTTCGCCGACTGGTTGACCCCACCGCTCACCGACGACACGGTCGTCGTCGGGTCCGGTTCGGTCGACCTCTGGATGGGGTCCGACTTCCTCTCCGGACCGGCCGGCGACACCGACGTCGAGGTCACGATCACCGAGGTCCGCCCCGACGGCCAGGAGGTGTACATCCAGAGTGGCTGGCAGCGTGCCTCCCAGCGAGCGCTCGACGAGTCGGCATCGACCGATCTGCGCCCGGTCCACACCCACCGTGAGGTAGACGCCGAACCGATGCCCGACGGCGAATTCGCGCTCGTGCGCGTCGAACTGTTCCCCTTCGCTCACGCTTTCCGCGCCGGCAGTCGCATCCGGCTGATCGTCGACGCTCCCGGTGGTCAGCGGCCGATCTGGGAGTTCAACACACTCAGCGGCGGCGAGGAGATCACGATCGCGCACGGAGGCGAGTTCCCGTCGAGGGTCGTCCTGCCGGTCGTCGACGGGGTCGACGTGCCTGCCGCGTACCCGCCCTGCGACGTGCTGCGCGGCCAGCCCTGCCGTCCGTTCGCCGGCTGAGGCTCGCGGTGGAGGTGGCGACGCCACCTGGCTGCCGGCACCCCGACTGCGCTTGACTGGTCGGGATGGACCATCGAGCCGAGCTCGCCGAGTTCCTGCGGGCGCGCCGCGACGCGGTGACGCCAGGGCAGGTCGGACTGCCGATCGGCACGTCGCGCCGGCGCACGCCCGGTCTCCGACGCGAGGAGGTGGCGATGCTCGCCGGGGTCTCGCTCACCTGGTACACGTGGCTCGAACAGGGGCGGCGCATCAACGCGTCGCCCGACGTCCTGAGCGCGATCGGCCGAGCGCTGCGTCTCGACGAGGCCGGCGTCGAGCACCTCCTGGCGCTCGCCCAGCCGTCGGCCACACCCGTCGAGGGACCGCAGGAGGCGCCCTCCGCGCTCGTCCGGCTGATCCAGTCGATGGAACCGGCACCCGCCTACGTGCTCGGCCCGCGGTGGGAGTTCCTCGCCTGGAACTCAGCCCAGGCCCGCCTGTACCCGCGGATCGAGGAGCTGGAAGGGCTCGAGCGCAACCTGCTGTGGGTCCTGTTCGCCGATCCGGCGACCCGCGACCTGATCGTCGACTGGGACATCCACGCCCGCCAGGCATTGGCCGAGTTCCGGGCCGGCACCACCTCGCTGCGTGGCGACGACCGGTTCGGTGAACTGCTCGACCGCCTCGGCGCGACGTCGCAGGAGTTCTCGACCTGGTGGTCGGAGCACGACGTGTCCCAGTTCGAGACGCGGATCCGCCGCTTCCGTCATCCGGCCGCCGGCACGCTCACGTTCGAGTACCAGCAGCTCGCCCCGGTCGAGTGGCCGGGCCTGCGCGTCACGTGCCAGTTACCCGTCCCGGGCGACGACAGCGCCGAGCGGCTGGCGGTTCGTCACTACCTGGTCTGACGACCGGCTAATTTCTCGCGGATGTCACGCCTTCGGCGTCACTTCGAGCAGTTGGTTCGGCCAGCGGACATCCGCATCGACGGCGATCGTCCGTGGGACGTCCGCGTCCACGACGACCGGCTCTACCAGCGGGTCCTCGCCCACGGCACGCTCGGTCTCGGCGAGGCATACATGGACGGCTGGTGGGACTGCGATGCGCTCGATCAGATGATCGAGCGGGCACACCACGGTGAGATCGCTCGGCGCCTCGTGTCGCCCACGACGCTGCTGCGCGTCGCCGAGGCGAAGATCCGCAACCTGCAGCGCGGCGATCGCGCCTACGAGGTCGGACGCCGCCACTACGACATCGGCAACGACCTGTACCGGCGCATGCTCGATCCGCGGATGATCTACAGCTGCGCGTACTGGCGCAGCGCCGACGATCTGGCCGCCGCACAGGAGGCCAAGCTCCAGCTGATCGCGAACAAACTCGACCTCGAACCCGGGATGCGGGTCCTCGACATCGGCTGCGGATGGGGCGGCGCCGCCCGATTCCTCGCCGAGCGGGCGGGTGTCACGGTGGTCGGCATCACGGTGTCGCAGGAACAGGCCGCGCTGGCGCGGGAGACGACCGTCGACCTGCCGGTCGACATTCGCGTCCAGGACTATCGCGAGGTCACCGAGCGATTCGATCGCGTGTACTCGATCGGCATGTTCGAACACGTCGGTGTGAAGAACCACGCCACCTACATGCAGACGGTCCGGCGCTGCCTCGACGACCCGACCGGGTTGACGCTCCTCCACACGATCGGCGGCAACCGGTCGGGCTCCCGCACCGAACCGTGGATGGACCGGTACATCTTCCCCAACTCGGTCCTGCCGTCGGCGGCGCAGGTCGCCGCCGCCGCCGAGGGTGTGCTCACCATCGAGGA
Source organism: Ilumatobacteraceae bacterium (assembly GCA_033344875.1). Classification (NCBI taxonomy): domain Bacteria; kingdom Bacillati; phylum Actinomycetota; class Acidimicrobiia; order Acidimicrobiales; family Ilumatobacteraceae; species Ilumatobacteraceae bacterium. The sequence continues at coordinate 2,125,392 of JAWPMO010000001.1, forward strand.
CTGGCACAACTTCGGCCCCGACTACGACCGCACGCTGATGGCATGGCACGCGAACATCAGCGCGGCCTGGGACGACCTCCCCGCCTACGACGAACGGTTCCGCCGCATGTGGGACTTCTACCTGCTCGTCTCGGCCGGCGGGTTCCGAGCCCGGTACCTCCAGCTGTGGCAGGTGGTCCTCAGCCGCGACGGTCTCCCCCTGCCGTATGCACCCGCCGGCATCCGCTGACCCGAAACACAGCCGTCATGCGCCCGTCGCCCACCGGGAACATCCGCCGCCCACGATGTCCCCATGACCGACACCATCGTCATGACCGACGCCATCGTCGTCGCCGCCGATCACCCGTCGCTGGACGACCAGGTCGGCACCTTCGTGGCGACGCTGCGGGAGGAGCCGCGCTACTTCGGGCCGGCGGCACGACGGAACCCGAAGCCGTTTCCGTCGCTGCTCGCCGAACTGCAGCAGCACGGTGGCTTCCGCCTCGCATCGATGGAACACGGGCGCATCACCGGACTCGTCCGCGTCGACGAACTGGGTGTCGTCCACATCGCCGTCGCCGCCGAACATCGCGGCCACGGGACCGGGAGCTTGCTGCTCCAGGCCGCGATCTCACGTGCCGCACAGCTCTGCTTCGGCCGACTGGTACTGCACGCGACGCACCGCAGCCGGGCCGTCCGTCGCCTCGGCGATCGGCTCGGTTGCACGACGGTCGACCTCGGCCGCGGCCGCCTCGACCTCATCCTCCCGGTCCCCACCCCGGCCGCACTCCCGGCCTGACAGGGCCACCGGCCGGGGTCAGGGTGACCAATCGGCCGGCAGTTCGCTGCGCCAGGGTGGATCAGCCCCGCGACGGGTGACGACGACGCCCGCCACGTGGTTCGCGGCTCGAACCGCTGCGACGAGACGATCGACGTCGGCGGTGTCGTCGCGGCCGGATCCCGACGCGACCCACCACGACAGAAAGCCGGCACCGAACGAGTCGCCGGCACCGATCGTGTCGATGACCTCGACCGAACCCACCTCGACGACCGTGTCGCCGGCCGCGGTCAGCACGTGCACCCCGTCACCGCCACGGGTGACGAGCGCGGCGGACGGTCCGGTCTCGAGCAGCGCCCGAGCGGTCACGAGCGGGTCGACGCCCGGCGACAGATAGTCGAGGTCCTCGTCGCTGACCTTGACGACGTCGGCGCGCCCGATCACGCGGGCGACCCGTTCGACGTACGACGTGCGATCCGCGATCACCTTCGGTCGGCAGTTGACGTCGACCATCACGAGCTGATCGGCCCGGCTCGAGCCGATCGCCGCTTCGACGGCGGCGGCCATCGGTTCGAGTACCAGGCCGAGTCCTCCGGTGAAGATGACCGGACCGTCGACCGATTCGGGAGCGATCGACGACAGCGCCGGTGCCGAGGTCCCGTCGATGTAGAACCGGTACGTGGCGGTGCCGCCGGCGTCGAGCTCGGCCGCTGCGAGGGTGGTCGGCAGCCCGACCCGGACGAGCGACGACGTGTCGACGCGATCGTCGATGAGCTGGGCCGTGAGCATCGAACCGAAGCGGTCGTCGGACACCGCCCCGACGAAGCGGACATCGGCACCGAGTCGTCCGCAGGCGCTGGCGGTGTTGAAGGGGGCGCCTCCGAGTTTCGCGTCGACCTGGCCGGCGGGCGTGATCACCAGGTCGATCAGTGCTTCGCCGATGACGGAGATCATCCCTGCATCTTGCCAGGGCCCGACACCCGGGCGCGAAGCTCCTCGATCACCAGCGCCACCGTGTCGCTGCGCACCGGATCGCGATGCACGATCGAGATCATCCGGTGCAGACCCCGGTCGCCGGTGACCGTGACCTCACGCACCCCCGCCGGCGCGCTGCCCACGATCAGCCGCGGCACGAACGCCGGTCCGAGGCCGTTGGCGACCAGGGTCATCGTGACGGCGTAGTCGGTCGTCTCGAACGCCACGTCGGGGACGAACCCCGCGGCGCGGGCGGCCCACTCGAGCGCCACCTGGTTCTGGGCGTCTGGCGGGCCGGACACCCAACGTTCACCGGCGAGCGCCGACAGCGCGACACCGTCGGCGGCCCAATGGGCGGTCGGTACCAGCAGCACGAGATCGTCGCGGAGCAACGGTTCGGCGGCGAGCGGTGGCGGCACGCTGACGTCACTGCCCGAGTAGGCGTGCGTCACCATCACGTCGAGTCGGCCGGCCACGACGTCGGCGAACCCGTCGGGTGGTTCGCGGTCGATCAACACCAACTCGAGCCCCGGCCGAGCGGTGAGGACCGACGTGAGCACCGGTGGCAGGAGGAACTGGGCCGCCGTCGAGAACGCACCGATCCGCACGGTCGACGGCGCACGGGCGGTGAGCCGGACCTCGTGGGCGACGCCGTCGGCGAGGTCGAGCAGGTGGCGTGCCCGGTCGTGGAGCACCTCGCCCGCGACCGTCGGGGTCACCCCGCGGGGATGCCGGGTCAGGAGCTCGACCCCGAGTTCGCGTTCGAGCGCCGCGACGTGTTGTGCGATCGCGGGCCCGGTGTAGCTCAGCTGGTGCGCCGCGGCGTTGAACGAGCCGAGGCGGGCGGTGGCGACGAACGACCGCAGGTGGTGCAACTCCACGACTGCAAACCTTAGCTATGCAGTCACATAGCTTTGATGACTGGCACTTTCCACCCAGTTCTCCGAGAATGGGTCGGTGCCCGAGACCGACCACCGCCCGATCGCCACCGTGTCCCCCGACGACGTCGAACGGGCGGCCGAGTCGATCTCGGCACACGTCCGCACGACGCCGATCGTCGAAGTGCCCGGCCAGGAGATCGGGGTCGACGCGACGCTGGTGCTGAAGCTCGAGTTCCTCCAGCACAGCGGGTCGTTCAAGGCCAGGGGCGCCGCACACTTCGTCGCCACCCAGCCGATCGCAACCGACGGCATCGTCGCCGCGTCCGGCGGCAACCACGGCGCCGCCGTCGCCTGGGCCGCACGCCGCTCGGGCCACCCCGCTCACATCTTCGTGCCCACCACCGCCGATCCCGCCAAGGTCGCCCGACTGCGGGGCTACGGCGCCACGGTGCACGAGGTGGGCGAGGTCTACGGCGAGGCGTTCGCCGCCAGCCGCCGGTACCTCGACACCCACGACGCCACCTCGATCCACGCGTACGACGACCCGGTCGTCGTCGCCGGCGCCGGCACGTGCGCCCGCGAACTCGATCAGGCCGCGCCCGATCTCGACGCCGTCGTGCTGGCCTGCGGTGGCGGCGGACTCGCCGGCAGCACCGCCGCCTGGTACGGCGAGCGAACCGAGGTGGTGGCGGTCGAGACGACCGGCACCGCGTCGTACGCCGCCGCCGTCGCCGCCGGCGAACCGGTCGACGTCGACGTGTCGGGCCTCGCGGCCGATGCACTCGGCGCCCCTCGCATCGGGTCCACCCCGTTCCGGGCGCTCCGAGCGGTCGATGCGACCAGCGTGGTCGTGTCCGACGACGCGGTGGCCGCCGCCAGGACCCATCTCTGGAGCTGGCTCCGGATCGTCGTCGAGCCGGCCGCAGCGGCTCCACTCGCCGCGCTGATGTCGGGCGCGTGGTCGCCCCGGTCGCCCCACGGCCGGGTGGGCATCGTGCTCTGCGGCGCCAACACCACCCTCGATCTCGCCCCGCCGTCGACCGAGACACGTACCGGGGCGGGCCCGACCGATGAGGCAGACTGAACCCGTGACCGACACCGCCAAACCGTCCGTCGACGCCAGCAACTACGAGTTGGCCGACCGATATCGAGCCGAAGTGGGACGTGTGTTCCTGTCGGGGGTGCAGGCGATCGCCCGCCTCCCGATCGACCAGATCCGGATCGACCGCCGCAACGGTCTCGACACGGCCGCCTTCGTCAGCGGCTACCAGGGATCGCCGGTCGGCATGTTCGGCGAGGAGGTCGAGCGGGCGAGACGCACCCTCCCCGACCTGCCGGTCGTCAACCGGCCCGGCGTCAACGAGGAACTCGCCGCCACCGCCGTGATGGGCAGCCAGCTGGCGGTCACACTCGACGACTGCACGTACGACGGCGTCCTGGGCATGTGGTACGGCAAGGGTCCGGGCATCGACCGGGCCGGCGACGCGATCCGGCACGCGGTCTTCGCCAGCACCGCACCGCACGGTGGTGTCGTCGCCGTGGTCGGTGACGACCCGAGCGCCAAGTCGTCGACCCTGCCGTCGTCGAGCGACGCCACGATGGTCGACCTGCACATGCCGCTGCTGTTCCCCGGTGATCCGCAGGAGGCGCTCGACCTCGCCCGACATGCGGTCGCCCTCTCGCGGGCCTGCGGCATCTGGTCGGGACTGAAGCTGGTCACCCCCGTCGCCGACGGGACCGGGACGATCGACGTGAGCCCCGACCGGGTGCAACCGGTCATCCCGACGATCGACATCGACGGTCGGCGCTTCGAGCCGCACCCCAACGGCATGCTGATCACGCCGCACACGCTCGACATGGAACGCGAGTTCTTCGAGGTTCGCAACGAACTCGCTCGCGAGTACGGGGCCGTCAACCGGCTCAACCGTGTCACGGTGCGCAGCGGCGACGACTGGATCGGCCTCGCCGCGTGCGGCCACACGTACCACGAGCTGCGCGAGGCGCTCCAGGTGCTGGGTTTCGCGTCCGATGACGATCTGCGCTCGGCCGGCATCCGCCTGTGGCAACTCCAGATGCCGATCCCGCTCGATCGTCACGACGTCCGGGCGTTCGCCGACGGGCTGACCGACGTCCTCGTGATCGAGGAGAAGAACCCGACGCTCGAGATGCTCGTCCGCGACGCGCTCTACGACCTCGCCGAGCGGCCCCGCGTCTGGGGCAAACGCGACGACGACCGACGGATCCTGGTGCCGTTCGACTCGCTGCTCGACGCCGAGCGGATCCTCCCGGCGCTCCGCCATCATCTCGGCAAGCGACTCGGTGACCGCCTCGCGCCACCCCAGGCGAAGCCCGACCGCAACCTGATCCCGCTCAGCGTGAACCGAGCGCCGTTCTTCTGCTCCGGATGTCCGCACAACACGAGCACCCGCGTCGAACCGGGCACCCTCGTCGGGGGCGGAATCGGGTGCCACGCCATGGTCGCGTTCATGGAGCCCGAACGCACCGGCGACATCGTCGGCCTGACGTGCATGGGCAACGAGGGCGCCCAGTGGATCGGCATGGCACCGTTCGTCGAGCGCAAGCACCTCGTGCAGAATCTCGGCGATGGCACGTTCTTCCACTCGGGTTCGCTCGCGATCCGCGCCGCGATCGCGGCCGAGATCGACATCACCTACAAGCTGCTGCTCAACGGCACGGTGGCGATGACCGGCGGCCAGGACGCACAGGGAGCCGTCGACGCCGACGCGATCGCCTCGATGCTGCTCGCCGAAGGGGCCAAGCGGATCATCATCACGAGCGACGATCCCGATCGGGTCAAGGGGCTCGACGTGCCGGCCGGTGTCGACGTCTGGGACCGCTCACGGCTCGACGAGGCACAGCGGGTGCTCGCCGAGATCCCCGGCACCACGGTGCTGATCCACGACCAGGCATGCGCCGCCGAGAAGCGCCGGGCCCGCAGCCGCGGCACGATCGAGACCCCCGGCTTCCGCGTGGTGATCAACGAGCGCATCTGCGAGGGGTGCGGTGACTGTGGCGACAAGTCGAACTGTCTGTCGGTCCAGCCGATCGACACGCCCTACGGCCGCAAGACCGGCATCCACCAGACGAGCTGCAACTTCGACTTCTCCTGCATGCAGGGCGACTGCCCCGCGTTCGCGACCGTCACCGTCGACCCCGACGCCAAGAGCGCCGACCGTCGGATGCCCACACCTCCGGCGCCCGACGACCTGCCGGCGCCGGTCAGCGTGGTCGACGCCGACAACTTCACCGTTCGCCTCTCGGGCATCGGCGGTACGGGCGTGGTCACCGTCAGCCAGATCATCGGCACCGCGGCGATGCTCGACGATCTCCACGTCCGCGGTCTCGATCAGACCGGCCTGTCCCAGAAGGCCGGCCCGGTCACCAGCGACGTCCGGATCAGCCGGCACGCGCCCGCCGAGTCGAACCACGCGAACGAGGCCGGCGTCGACTGCTATCTCGCGTTCGACATGCTCGCCGGATCGAGCAATGCGCACCGCGAGGGCGCACGCGCCGGCACGACCGTGGTGATCGGTTCCGTCGATGTGGTCCCGACCGGCCAGATGGTCGCGAAGCCGGGCGCGACGGCGTACCCGGAACAGTCGCTGCTGCGGCAACGGCTCGACGACGTCTCACGGCCCGACCTCAACCGGTACCTCGACGCCGCGGCACTCACCCGCGGCCTGTTCGGAGCCACGACCACCGCCAACATCCTCATGATGGGCGTCGCCGTGCAGATCGGGGCGTTGCCGGTCGATCCGGCGGCCATCGAGCGGGCGATCGAGCTCAACGGGGTCGCCGTCCAGGCCAATGTCGCCGCCTTCCGATTCGGACGCCAATGGGCGGTCAGCCCGGCGGTGGTCGAAGCGGCCGCGGGCGTGACCGCCCCTCGCGTCGAGACGCTCGACCAGCTGATCGACCGGCTCGCCGCCGATCTCGCCGACTACCAGGACGAGTCCTACGCCGAGCGATTCACCGAACGGGTACGAACCGCCCGGCGGGCCGAAGTCGGCCTCGACGCCGATTCGACCCGATTCACCGAGGCGGTCGCCCGGCACCTCCACAAGCTCATGGCCTACAAGGACGAGTACGAGGTCGCCCGGTTGGCGCTGCTCGACGAGTCCCGGCGCCGCTACGAGGCCGTCGGCGGTGCCGACACGACCGTCACCTATCATCTCCACCCGCCGGTCCTCCGTTCGCTGGGCATGGACCGCAAGCTCGAGTTCAAGCGCACGGCCACCCCGTCGTTCACCGCGCTGCGGGCGATGAAGCGTGTGCGCGGGACGCTCGCCGATCCGTTCAGGTGGGCCGAGGTCCGAAAGATCGAGCGCGCCATGATCCCCGAGTACGAACAGGCGGTCGACGCGCTGTGCGCCGGGCTGACCCGCTCGAACATCGACGAGGCCACCGAGATCGCCACCCTCCCCGATCGGGTGCGTGGCTACGAAGACCTCAAGCTGCGTCGCGCCGCCGCCTACCGGGACGAGCTCTCCCAGCGGCTCCAACGTTTCACTTCGCGCTGACCGCCGCCAGACTGGCGACCCATGTCGATCTGGACCGTCGTCTTCTTCATCGTCGGCATCGCCGCCCTGGTGATCGGCGCCGAGGCGCTCGTCCGCGGCGCCGCCCGACTCGCCGCCCGCACCGGTCTGTCGCCCGTGGTGATCGGTCTGACGGTCGTCGCGTTCGGCACGAGCGCACCCGAACTCGCCGTGAGCGTCGGCGCATCCTGGCGGGGTGAGACCGACCTCGCCGTCGGCAACGTCGTGGGATCGAACATCGCGAACATCCTGCTGGTGCTCGGCGTCGCGGCAGCGGTCGGCGGCGGCCTCGTGGTCGCCCAGCGGATCGTACGAATCGACGTACCCATCATGCTGGGGCTGTCGGTTCTCGTCTACCTGCTGGGCCTCGACAACCGCCTGAGTCGGTGGGAGGGCATCCTGTTCGTCTGTCTCCTGGTCGGCTACATCACCTGGACGGTCGTCAGCTCCCGTCGGTCCACCAAGGCGGCGGTCGCGACCGAGTACGACGAGGCACTCAGCGAGGAGAAGCTGCGCGAGAGTTCGGCCCTCGCCGACATCGGGTTCGTGCTGTTGGGCCTCGCGCTCCTCGTCGTCGGCTCGCAGGCGCTCGTCGAGGCGGCCACCGACATCGCGCGTGCGCTCGACGTCAGCGAACTCGTCATCGGGCTGACGGTCGTGGCGATCGGAACGTCGCTCCCCGAGGTCGCCACCTCCGTCATGGCGGCGATGCGCGGCCAGCGCGATCTTGCCGTCGGCAATGCGATCGGTTCCAACCTCTTCAACATCCTCGCCGTGCTCGGTCTGACGGCAGCGATCTCACCGAACGCGATCGTGGTCCCCGACGGTGCGCTGTCGCTCGACCTGCCCGTGATGATCGCCGTCGCGATCGCCTGCCTGCCGATGTTCGCAAACGGCTACGCGCTGCTGCGGTGGGAGGGCGTGCTGTTCCTGACGTTCTACGCCGCGTACCTGGGCTGGCTCGTCGTCGACGCCGCCGACCATCAGATCAAGGACGGCTACGCGATCGGCATCCTCGGCTTCATGCTGCCGCTGAGCGTGATCACCCTGGTGGTCATCGGCGTGCGCGCACGGCGGTCGGGCACGTCACTCGCGAGTTGACTCGGCGGCGTCGAGCGCCGGCGAGAGCAACGCCGCACCGGCGATGCCGGCGTTGTTCGCCATCGACGCCACCACGACCTCGCAGCCCGGGTCGACCCGGTGCATCCACTTCTCCGGCTTCTTGCTCGCCCCGCCGCCGACGATGATCAGCTCCGGCGAGAACAGCATCACCACGTGCCGGAGGTAGTGATCGACCCGGTCGCCCCACTGCTCCCAGCTCAGCCCGTCCCGCTCCCGTGCGCTCGCGGCTGCTCGCTTCTCGATGTCGGGACCGTCGAGTTCGAGATGACCGAGTTCGGTGTTGGGGACGAGGACCCCGTCGTTGAACAGTCCGGAGCCGATACCGGTCCCGAATGTCAGACAGAGCACGACCCCGCCACGATCGCGTCCGCTCCCCCACGTCATCTCGGCGACGCCGGCCGCGTCGGCATCGTTGAGCACCGACACCGGGGCGCCGACGGCTTCGGTGAAGAGCTCGTCGGCATCGATGTCGATCCAGCTGTCGTCGATGTTCGCAGCACTCCTGACGATGCCGCGGGTGACCACCGACGGCATGCACACACCGACCGGGCCCTCCCAGGCGTGACGCTCGACGAGCTTGCGGACGACCTTGGCGAGCGCCTTCGGCGTCGCCGGCTGGGGTGTGTCGATGCGCACCCGGTCGGCGGCGAGCTCACCCGTCGCCAGGTCGACCGGTGCCGCTTTCATGCCCGTCCCGCCGATGTCGATCCCGAAGCCGTACTCGCGTGTGCTCACGGTCGAACACGGTAGCGACACCACCGCCACCGCCGCCGCTTTCCGCCGAGTTGGGACGGATCGTCAGGCGCGGGCGCGGGTCTTGCGCAGGATCGGATCGGCCGCTGCGAGTGTTCGATCGGCGAGTCTCATCGTGAAGCCGGCCGCCCCCGGCGTCTGCGAGTCGACGAGATTGCCCATCACCTGCAACGTGATGTCGGCGATCTTGTGGGTACCGACGGCGAACCGGAGCCCGGTCCGCATCAGGCCCGGATGCCCGATCAGGAAGGCGAACCGCCGGCCGGTGCGCAGGAACCCGTCGAATCGCTCGCCGATCTGCTCGTCGTAGCGATCGGGAGCGGTGGCGGGATCGGCGAGGAACAGGTCGGCGGCGAGCATCCCCGACTCGAGGCCGTAGTCGATGCCCTCACCGTTCATCGGATTGACGAGTCCGGCGGCGTCGCCGATCGCGACCCAGCCCGGTCCGTGGCGCTTGACCGCGCTCATCGGGAGGCGCCACGCCCGTGGTCGTTCGAGGTTCGGGCCGATCTCCCACGAGTCGGCGACGAGACCGCGGTAGCTGTCGAGCAGGTGGTTCAGATTCAGCCCTTTGAACCCCTTCATCGTCGACAGCGCGCCGACGCCGATGTTCACCGTGCCGTCGCCGCACGGGAACATCCATCCGTATCCCGGCACCCAGGTACCCCGACCGTCGCGGATCGTCAGGCACGCCTCGAGGTGTTCGTCGGCATGTCGGGGACTCTCCACGTAGGCACGGATCGCGAGCCCGAACGGCTCGTTGGGGTCACGCTCGGCGCCGAGCGCCCGGGCGACCGCCCCCGGGGCACCGGTGGCCGCGACGACGAGGTCGGCACCGATGGGGCCGTTCGGCGTCGTGATGCCGGTCACCCGGCCGGTCCGGTCGTCGAGCACCGGCTCGCCGGTCGTCTCGAACCGGACGTCGGCGCCCGCTCGGATCGCGGCGTCGATCAGCGCCGCGTCGAGCCGTCGCCGCGGCCAGACGGCACCGTGGGCGGGGAACCGACCCGTGTCGGGCCACGGCAGCTCGCGGACCTGCTTGCCGGCGATCATCCGGAGTCCGGCGATGCGATGTGCACCGTCGAGCGGTATCTCGAGTTCGTTGAGCGCCGCGACCGCACGGGGGGTCAGGCCGTCACCGCAGATCTTGTCTCGGCCGTACGGGCCCTTCTCGACGACGACGACCCGGGCGCCGGCACGGGCCGCCCTGATCGCGACCGCGGCTCCGGCCGGTCCGCCGCCGATGACCGCGATGTCGAAGCGTTCCACGCCCTCGATTCAATCGGGAGAATCAGTCGGCCGTCGACGTCGGCAACACGTCACCGTCGTCGGCGATCCGCTGGTGGTGGTGGATCACCTCGGCCACGATGAACCGCAGGAACTTCTCGGAGAACACCGGATCGAGCCCGGAGTCCTCGGCGAGCGTGCGCAGACGGGCGACCTGCCGGGCCTCGCGATCGAGATCTGCCGGGGGCAGCCCGACCGACGCCTTGTACCGGCCGACGTCCTGGGTGATCTTGAACCGCTCGGCGAGCAGGTGGATGAGTGCGGCATCGATGTTGTCGATGCTCGAGCGGTACCTGGCGAGCTGCTCATCCGTCATGGTGACCAGACGCTACCGGATCTCCTCGCCACGCCAAGGGGCTACGTTCGCGAGATGGATCCTCTGCCGGTGCTGTTCGTCGATCATCCGTTCCCGGAGATGTACCTCGACCTGGTCGACGGGCGGGCCACGGTGGTCGGCTCGGGCAGCGACGACGGGTTGGCCGATGCCGTCGCTGTCGTCGCCGGCGCCTCACGCCCGTGGGACGCCACCGCGTTCGCGCTGGCGCCTCGGCTCCGGGTCATCTCGCGGGTCGGCGTGGGCTACGACAACGTCGACGTCGAAGCGGCGCATGCCGCCGGTGTCGTCGTGTGCAACGCCCCGCTCGCACCGATGGTCTCGACCGCCGAGCACACGATGGCGCTGATCTTCGCGGTCACGAAGCATCTCCCTCATCAGATGCGCCGAGCCGAACAGGGGCTCCGGGGTGAGCCGGTCGGTCGCTCGCTCGAACTCGACGGCCGCGTGCTCGGCCTGGTCGGCATCGGCCGGATCGCGAGCCGGGTGGCGGTCGCCGCCCAGGCGCTCGGGATGCGGGTGATCGCGACCGACCCCGCCATGAGCGAGTCGCCGGTGGCCGGGGTCGACCTGGTCGGCTTCCACGAACTCCTCGCCATGAGCGACGTGGTGTCGTTGCACGCCCCTGCCGTGCCGTCGACGATCGGGATGATCGATGCCGACGCCATCGGTCGCATGAAGCCCGGCTCGTACCTCGTCAACTGCGCTCGCGGGCTGCTGGTCGACCACGACGCGCTCCGCGTCGCGCTCGACGCCGGGCACCTCCTCGGAGCCGGACTCGACGTCACCGACCCCGAGCCGCTCCCCGCCGGCCACCCCCTGCTCGATCGCCCCGACGTCGTCGTGACCCCGCACGTCGCCTCCGCGACCGCTGCGGGACGTCACCGGCTGTACGCCCACGCCATCGACAACGCGTTGGCCGTGCTCGACGGCAGACCGGCCTCCGTCGTCGCGCCATCGACCTGACAGACTCGTCGCATGACTTTGCGTGACACCCTCTCGGCCGGTGGCGAGGCCCTCGGCTTCTGGCTCTCGATGCCCGGTTTCGTCGGTGCCGAGATCGCCGCCAGGCAACCCGTCGACTACGTCTGCGTCGACACCCAGCACGGGGCGATCGACTACCTCACGTCGGTGTCGATGATCCAGGCGATCGAACTCGCCGGCGGCACCCCGATCGTGCGGGTGCCGTGGAACGAGCCGGGGATCATCGGCAAGTCCCTCGATGCAGGCGCACACGGCGTCGTCGTGCCGATGGTGAACACTCGAGCCGAGGCCGAGGCGGTCGTGCGCTCATCGCGCTACGTGCCAGAGGGCGCCCGGAGCTGGGGGCCGATCATGGCGTCGCAGCGCCACCCCGACAACCGGGCGTGGGCCCACGAGACGATCTGCGTGATCCCGATGATCGAGACCCGCGAGGCGATCACGAACCTCGACGACATCCTCTCGGTCCCCGGCATCGACGCGATCTACGTCGGACCCGCCGACCTGTCGCTCAGCCTCGGTCTCCAACCGTCGGGCAACGCCGACGAGACGGTGCTCGACGAGGCGCTCGCCACGATCGTCGAGGCCTGCGGACGCCACGGCGTGACCCCGGGGATCCACAGCTCCGGCGCGCTGGCGCAACGTCGCCGTGATCAGGGTTTCCGGATGATCACGATCGGCAGCGACGCGCTCGCGCTCCGAGCGGGGTACGCGGGCGAGCTGGCCGCCTCGGCGGGGCCCGCCGACGAGTCGTCGGCATCAGGCAGCCTGTACTGACCCTACTCGCCCATCGACTCAGATCGGGCGACGACCGACCGCTACCCGGTCATGTCCGGCCAGGTCGGGACGGATCGCCGCGTCTCGATAGCCGTGGATGTCGAGCAGCTCACGCACGGCACCGCCCTGGTCGGCGCCGATCTCCAGGACCAGGTGACCGTCGGCCGCGAGTCGGTCGGGGGCGCCGGCGATCAGCGTCCGGATGTCGTCGAGCCCGTCGGTGCCGGCGAACAGCGCCGAGCCCGGCTCCCAGTCACGCACCGACTCGCCGAGGTCGGGCGATCCGACCGCCACGTACGGCGGATTGCTGACGACGACGTCGCAGACCACGTCGGAGGGCAGGGCGTCGAACCACGACCCCGATGCGATACGGACGTTGCGGGCGGTCCGCCCGATCCCGGCGAGGTTGGCGCGGGCGACCGCGATCGCATCATCGCTCACGTCGGTCATCCACACCGTCGTGTCGGCGACCGGAAGCTCGAACGCCAGCGACAGGCCGATCGCTCCCGAGCCGGTGCCGAGGTCGGCGACCGTACGTGGCCCGGGCACGACGGCGGACAACTCGATCGCCAGGCCGGCGACCAGCTCGGTCTCGGGTCGGGGGATCAGGACCCGCCGGTCGATCGCGAGATCGAGATGCCGGAACGACCACCGGCCCAGCACGTACGCGAGCGGCTCGCCGGCGCGGTACCGGGCGACCATGGCATCGAGGTGCGCGACCGTGCGAACCGTCGCCGGCTCGTCGAGTGCAGCATCGAGTTCGTCACCGTCGAGCCCGACGGCGACCTCGCACAACCAGCGGGCCTCGTGCCGGGACCCCACGACCTCGGCGGTCTGATCGAGGAGCGCGCTGATGGGAACGAGCTCGCTCACGTCAACCTTCGAAGGCAGCCAGCTGCTGCGCTCGCTCGTCGATCAGCAGCGGTTCGACGACGAGATCGAGATCACCGGCGAGCACATCGGCGAGGCGGTACACGGTGAATCCGATCCGGTGATCGGTGACACGGTTCTCCTTGAAGTTGTACGTGCGGATCTTCTCGCTGCGGCCACCACCACCGACCTGCGATCGGCGTTCGGCCGACAGCTCGTCGTCACGCTCTTGTTGCGCCAGGTCGTACAGACGAGCGCGAAGCACCTGCATCGCCCTGGCTCGGTTCTGGAGCTGGCTCCGCTCGTCCTGCATCGTGACCACGACACCGGTCGGGACGTGGGTGATCCGGACCGCCGAATCGGTGGTGTTGACGTGCTGTCCACCGGCTCCCGAGGAGCGGTAGACGTCGATGTCGAGGTCGCGTTCGTCGATCTTCACCTCGACCTCGTCGACCTCGGGCAGCACGGCGACGGTCGCCGACGACGTGTGGATCCGACCTTGGCTCTCGGTCACGGGGACCCGCTGGACCCGATGCGGCCCGCCCTCGAACTTCAGGTGCTGCCACGCATCGTCGCCCCGGACGACGAACGTCACCTGGTTGACGCCGCCCAGGTCGCTGGGCGTGTGCGACAGGACTTCGAGCTTCCATCGGCGGCGCGCGGCGTAGGCGGCGTACATCTCGTTGAGGTCGCGCGCGAACAGGTTCGCTTCCTCGCCACCCTCGGCACCCCGGATCTCCATGATCACGGCGCGTCCGGCGTGCGGGTCGCGTGGCAGGAGCAGCTCACGGAGTCGCTCGGCGAGTCGGGCGAGGTCTCGTTCTGCGCCGGCGACCTCGTCGGCCGCCATCGCCCGCCCCTCGGGATCGGGGTCGTCGAGCATCTCCCGTGCCGTTTCGAGGTCGCCGGAGCGTGCGAGGTGTTCGCGATGGGCGGCGACCAGCGGTTCGAGTTCGCGGTATCGCTGTGACACGACACGCAGCTGATCCGGGTCGCTCGTGGTCGCGGGGTCGGCGAGACGGGCTTCGAGTTCACGGAACTCGTCGGCGACAGCGGCCAAACGAGCGGAGACACCTGGATCGAGCATGGCCTCGGCAGGCTATCCGCTCGCGGTCTCCGTCAATCTTGAGTTGTTATCGCTCAGCATTTCTGTATCATGATCACTGTTCTCTTCGAACATCGAGAACGAACCATCAGTCTCATCATCATCAGACACCCCGCAGGAGGTCACCCATGTTGGTACGGCACCGCACCTACACCCCCACCTTTGATCGCACCTTCGATCGCACCTTCGATCGGGCGTTCGAACAACTCACCAACTCGTTCTTCGAGACCCGTCGCGCCGACGGTCCCGTCATCGACGGTGCGTGGATCGACGACGAGTACGTCCTCACCGTCGATCTGCCGGGCGTCCCAGCCGACGCCGTGTCGGTCGAAGTCACCGGCGCACAGCTCACGGTGAGCGTCGCCACCGATGCACTCGACTGGAAGCGCTCGATGCGGCTCGGCGAACGACTCGACCCCGACAAGGTCGGCGCCCGCCATCTCGACGGTCGTCTGACCGTTCGCATCGGCGCCGTCGACGAGCCCGAGGCACGCACGATCGCCATCGACACCTCGGCGCCCGAGCGGGCGATCGAGGCCACCTCGTCCGACGATCAGTCGACCGAGACGAACGTCACCGAGTGACGCAACCGGTCGGCGATCTCGTCGACCAGACCGATCCGGTCTCGTGGCGGCAACGCCACCACGAGACGCCCTCCGCCGACGCCCGGTTCGCCCAGAGCGAGCCGGGCGTCGGCCGCGTACGGGATCAGATCGAGATCGACACCCGACGAGCAGACGACCACGACACGTTCGCCGGCCGGCCCGATGCCGGCGGCGACGCAGGGCAGCGGGTCCTTCAGGTTGGGGCGTGGGATCGGCGGCGGTGCCGGAGCGAGCACGCCGGCACCGACCAGTTCGGGTTGCTGTTCGAGTCGCCAGCGGATGAGGCGCTCGGCACCCAGCGACTTGAGCGGGTGTGGTGGCCCGTCCGGTGAACGGTGCCCGGCGACGGCCTCGACGACCCGTGCCAGCGAGGCCACCGCCGGCACGTCACCGTGCATCATCTGGAACGCTTCACGATCGTGGGCCCCGACGCCGACCTCGAGCCGGGTGGCGCCGGTGGCGGGGTCGTCGACCACTCGGCACACCTCGAGACCACGGACCTCGCCGGTCAGCACACCGTGCTCGACGACCGGTTGGGCACCACCCTCCTCGATCAGGGCCCGGAACGTCTCGTGCTCGACGGATGCCGGCGCCGGGCTCGGCAACGGGTCGGGCTCGGCGCGGCGCATCGAGCGCCCTTCGGCGAGCCAGACGGTGATCGGCAACTCGAACTCGGCGGCTCGCCGCGCGAGCACACCGGTGCCGTCCTCGGCGACGATGTGGAGCCTCCGGGCGCCCGAGCGGATCGCCCACGCGATCGCGGCTCCGAGACGGCCGGCGGGCCGTTCGTCGAGCAACACCCATCCGTCGTCACCGTCGCGCAGTGCTGCTCCCGGGGCGAATTCGACGGGTGCCTCCGGCGGGCGGCCGAGCTCGTCGGTCACCAGGGCCAGCAGTTTGATGCCGTTCAGTCGGCTCCGGCGCGATCCGTCGTCGTGTGTGTCGCTCACGCGACCGACCGTATCGGCACGGCGAGCCGATCTAGGCCACGAAGTAACCGAGGACGTCCCCGATGACCTGACACTCCGCGATCTCGTTGGCGATCGTGAGCGCGCCGCCGTCGCCGAGACGGCAGATCACCAGGTTGGCGACCGTCTGCCCCGGAGCCAGGTTCAGGTTGGACGTGCCCGGATTCTCCTCGCCGTAGGGCCAGACCGAGATGAACGACGGGCCCGCGACCTCGGTCGCGGCGACGTTCATGACGACGGCGGTCGCCGTCGGCGGCACCGCGCCCGAGCCACCGAGCGTGAGTCGAACCGGCTGCCCGGGGCCGACCGGCCCGTCCGCGCCGACGCCGTAGCGGGTGTCGAGCACGCGACGTGGCGGTGTCGCTCGGAGCTGATCGCCGTTGGAGGTGAAGTAGCCGAACACGTCGGCGAGGACGTGCCGGTTGCCGCCGGCACCGCTGATCGTGACCTTGCCGCCCTTGCCCAGTTTGCAGATCGCCAGGTTCGGCACGGTGTCGTTGGCGAAGAAGTTGACGTTCGACGTGTCGGGTGCGGGGCTGCCCGTCGGCGCGACGCTGACGAATCCGGGGGCGTCGGGTTCGGTGACGGTGAGGTTGAGCACCACCGCTGTTGCGCCGGTTCCGGGCACACCGGCCTTGCTCGCCACCTGCACGTCCATCGTCTCGAGGTGCCCCAGCTTGCCGCGCCGTGGGCCGACACCGGTGCGGGTGTCGAACAGTCGGGCCGGATCGACCGGCTGGAATCTGTCGCCGCCGTCGGCGGCGAAGTAGCCGAACACGTCGACGACGCAGTGGGTGTTGCCGTGCGAGTTGAACACCTCGATGCAGCCGTCGTCGCCGATTCCCATCACCACGAGGTTCGGCACCGGTCGACCGGGGCCGCCGTTGATGTTCGAGGTCGACGGACGAGCCGTCGCCCCGGGATACACGGTGAAGAACATCGGCTGTGTCGCTTCGACCGCCGTGACGTTGGCGACGACCGCCGTCGCCTTCGCGTCCACACCGGCGACGCCGCGCACCTTGACCCGCACCCGTTCCTCGGAACGCAACCGCCGGCGGAGCACACCGCCAAGACCATCGCGGGTGTCGGCGACTCGCTTCGGGGCCAGCGGCACGAAACTCGACGGCGCTGTCACCGTCGCAGGCCCGGGTGCGATGCCGCCGCCCGGCAGGATCCCGGGTCCGCGGCGGAACAGGCCGAGGTTCTCGAAGTTACCGCCGAGCACGTCGCTCGACCCGCCACCGAGCCACCCGTCGATGATCGACGCGTAGTACGAGCGGAAGTCGACGTGGTGCCCCATACGTTCCCACCGGTTGAGGCCTGCCATCTTCGGCTGCCGGCCGTACATGCCGCCCCGGACGTTCTCACCGAACACCAGGTGGGGGGCGGACGACCCGTGATCGGTACCGGCACCGTCGTTGCTCCACGGCGTGCGGCCGAACTCGGAGAACGTCATGACCGTGACGCGACTCTTCCAGGCGGGGTCGAGCACTTCGAAGAAGCGTTTGACGGCGGCGTTGAGTTCCCGCATCCGGACCGGGTGCTGGTCGGGTTGACCGGCGTGGCTGTCGAAGTCGCCGTAACCGGCGGTCATGACCCGGAAACCCAGGTTCGCGTTGATCAACCGGGCGGCGACGTCGAGTCGGGCGACGACCGGCGTGTCGGAGAGATTGTCCGACGACGGGATCACCGGCGCCAGCTGTTGAGCGAGATCGAGCTGATCCACCATCGCCTCGGAGACCGCACCGAACCAGGGGCCGTTGGCGCCGGACTGCATCGCCCGGATCGCCTGGTAGCCGCGTCGGCTGCGTTCGGAGTTGTCGGCGCCGAACCCGGGGGTGGACGGCGGCACCACGGTGCCACGGGCGGCTGCTCCGACGAGGTGCAGCGGGACCGAGTAGCCGACCTCGGCGGCCGCGTACAGGTCTTTGGAGCCATCGAGGTAGCCGTCGAGCCAGCGGCCGAGCCAACCCGACGTCGGAATCGCGTGCGGCCGTCCTGCCATCCAGTACGCCATCGAGTTGAAGTGGGAGAAGTCGGGGTTCGGGTAGCCGATCCCGTTGACCACGGCGAGCTGTCCGTCGTCCCACATGCTCTTGAGTTCGGTGAGTTCGGGGTTGAGGCCGAGGCTCTCGGTGAGCGGCAGCGTCTGGCCCTCGGGGATCGCGAGGCTGCCGTGCATGTCGTAGTAGTTGCCGTCGTTGAAGGGAACGACCGTGTTCAGACCGTCGTTCCCGCCGAACATGCCGATCACGACGAGGATGCCGTCGGTCGGGCCGACCGGTCCCGCCGCCCAGGCAGGGGTGCCGAGTCCGTCGAGGAGGTCGGCGACGAGCGGCGACACACCGCCGGCCGCCACACCGGCGCCGGCGCCCATGCCGACGAGTTGCAGGAACGACCGACGATCGAGGGCGTGCGGGTCGGTCTCGGCGTGGGAGAGATGGGCGAGCGCATCGCGGCTGGTGATGTCGGGATCGAACACGATGGCCTCCTCAGGCGACCTGGAGATCGGGGGCGAGCATCACGAGATGGAACAGGTCGCTGCGTTCCCAACGGGCGGAGTTGCGGGCGAACTCCGCGAGGGCGTCGTACGACCCGGCGGACAGCGAGAGGTCGGCGAGCCGCAGCATCTCGTCGATCACCTTCAGCGGCTGGTCGTCCCATGCATCCACATCCGCCCGGGAGATCGTCCCGTTCCGGAGGTGGAGTGCACCGCCGCTCCAGTAGTCCTGCATCGAGCGCCAGATGATCTGACGGACCGTCTCGGTGCGCTTCGCCATCGCGCTCGCGTTCACCCAGTAGCTGTTGTGCTTCCAACCGCTGACGTTCGGTGGGAAGAGTGGCCGCTGGCCCATGCCCTGCATCAACCACAGCGGCGTCGCCTCGGCCGAGCGTCGCCCGGTCGCGTACAGCAGCGCGACGGTGAATTCGACCGGGGAACGCACGAGGCCCTGCTTCACCGAGGTCGAGTAGAACTCGTCTCGCATCAGGAGCGTCCTGAGCCACGGTCGGATGTCGAAGTCGTGAGCGAGCGCGGCGTCGCGGAGCGCGGTCAGCACCGCGCCCGGCGGCTCGGTGCCCGCGAACTCGATCCAGAGCTTCTTCGACAGGAACTCCGCGGCGACCTCCTTCGAGGGGCGCCCGCCGTTGTTCGGTGCGGCGCCGGGGATCGTGCCGTTGCCGAGCATGACCTCGATCGTCTCGCGGCCGTGCCGGGTCGCATCGGTGCCCTGATTGATGTTGCGGCCCAGGAAGCTCTTGGTCGAAGCGTCGTGCCAGTCGGCGCGCCAGACGTACTCACCGTTCTGCCAGTTGTCCGTGTGGCCGGTCCATGCCGCCGTGGCGGCCTCGACGTCGGCTTCGGTGTAGTTGCCGACGCCGAGCAGGAACAGCTCCATCAGCTCGCGTGCGAAGTTCTGGTTGGGCGACGTGTTCCGGTTCTGGTTGTTGTCGAGATAGCGCAGCATCGCCACCTGCGTCGACATCTCGATCGCCAGGGCGCGCACATTCGTGAGCGATCCGCGCCGGAACGTGTCGATCTGCTCCTGCATCAGGTCGGCCGAGCCGACCTTCGTCAGCTCGGAGCAGAAGTGGCCGTGCCAGAAGAAGCCCATCTTCTCCTGGATCGGCTTGGGCGAATCGTGCGCCATCCGGTCGAGCCAGTGGTGCGTGAGCTGCTCGCCACGACGCCAGTTCTCGCTGTGGGTCAGGTTGGCCGACCCGGGGTTCGCCGGCACGTCGAGAATGTCATCGACCGCGTCGCCGCGCGACTGGTCCTTCAACGCGTCGATACGAGATGGCCGCGCGACGAATTCGGTGCGGCGCAGCAGGTGTTCGAGATCTGCGATGGCTGGCATGAGACTCCCGGGGTGTGCTTCTTGGGGTCATCGTCGGCCGCCCCGCCGAACTTGATGTCGATCGCACAGTTTGACCGAAACCTGAGCTGATCATGTGTCGCGCCGCACACGCTGCCGAAAACGACGACACCGCCCCGACGAGCGGGGCGGTGTCGTTTTGGTCGTTCAGCGGCTGACGCCGCGGACGTCACTTCTTCTTGCTGCGGTCGCCGTAGCGCTTGTTGAAGCGCTCGACACGGCCACCGGAGTCGACCAGCTTCTGCTTACCGGTGAAGAACGGATGGCACTCGTTGCACAGCTCGAGGAGCTGCTCGCCGGGCTTCGTCGACTTCGTCGTGAACGTGTTGCCGCACGAGCACTTGACCGTGACGTCTTCGTACGTGGGGTGGATTTCGGTTTGCATGACTGTGCTCCCTGAGGAATTCGGACTGTGGAAGGATAACCCCGGCCCGACGGAATTTTGTTCCCGCGGGCCGCACGGCGGTGGTCACGGAGGGGGTCTGACCCCCTCCGATCACATGCCGGGTTGTTTGGCGATCTCGGTGAGGAACTCCTCGTTGGTCCGGAACGTCTTGAGACGGTCGACCAGGAGTTCGAGGCCCGGCGCCGCATTGCCGTCGGCGGCGAGACCGCTGAGCACACGGCGAAGCTTCCACACCATCTGGAGCTGCTTGCGATCGAACAGCAACTCCTCGTGCCGGGTGCTGGACGCATCGACGTCGATCGCCGGGTAGATGCGTCGCTCGGCGAGCTTGCGATCGAGACGGAGCTCCATGTTGCCGGTGCCCTTGAACTCCTCGAACACCGCCTCGTCCATGCGGCTGTTCGTCTCGACGAGTGCCGTGGCGAGGATCGTGAGCGAGCCCCCCTCCTCGACGTTGCGGGCGGCACCGAAGAAGCGCTTCGGCGGGTACAGCGCCCCGGCGTCGATACCGCCGGAGAGGATGCGCCCGCTGGCAGGGGCGGCGAGGTTGTAGGCACGGGCCAGTCGGGTGATGCCATCGAGCACGACGAGTACGTCGTCGCCGTACTCGACCATCCGCTTGGCCTTCTCGATCGTCATCTCGGCGATCTGCGTGTGCTGATCGCTCGGTTTGTCGAACGTGGACGCGATCACCTCGCCCTTGGCCATCCGCTTCATGTCGGTGACCTCTTCTGGCCGCTCGTCGATCAGCAGGACGATGACCTTGACCTCGGGGTTGTTCTTCTCGACCGATGCCACGACGGTCTTCATGACCGACGTCTTGCCGGCCTTTGGCGGCGAGACGATGATGCCGCGCTGCCCCTTGCCGATCGGGCTGACGAGGTCGATGATGCGGGCCGTCATGTTGGTCGGGTCCGACGGGTCCTCGAGTCGGAGCTGCGAATCGGGGAAGAGTGCCGTCAGATCCTCGAAGCGGGGGCGCTTCTTGGCCTCTTCGGGCGGGCGGCCGTTGACCGAGTGGATCTCGAGCATGGCCGGGTTCTTCTCGTTGCGGCCGGCCGGACGCGACATGCCGACGACGTGGTCGCCCTTGCGGAGGCCGTACTGGCGGCTCAGCTTGACCGGGATGTACGAGTCGCTCTTGCTCGCCAGGTAGTTGTTGACCCGGACGAAGCCGTACCCCTCGTCACGCAGGTCGAGGTAGCCGTCGACCTTGACGGGTTCGTTGCTCTGCGGCTCGTTGGTGTCGTCGTCGGACTCGAGCAGTTCGCGGTCTTCGCCCTGTGGTCCGTCCTGGCCGCCACGGCCCTTGCGGCGCCGGCGGCGGCGCTTGTTGCGCGACTCGCCGTCGCCGTCGTTCCCGCCCTGGTTGTTGCGATTGTTGTTGCGGTTCTGGTTGCGACCGCCCTGATCACGCTGTTGGCGATTGCCCTGGTCCTGCTTGCCGTCGCCCGACTGCTGGCCGCCGGACCGGTCGTCCTGTTTCGCGTCGGACGAGTCGGAGCCGGACTTCGACTCGTCGCGCTGCTCGTCGCGCTTGGTGTCGTCGCGCTTGGTGTCGTCGCGCCGGCCGCCGGACTGGTCGGCGGACTTCGACCCGTCGCGCCGGTCGCTCTGCTGTGCGCCGTCCTGCTGTGCGCTGTCCTGCTCGGTCTCGCGCTGCTTGGTGTCGCGCTGCTTGGTGTCGCGCTGCTCGGTGTGGCCGGCGTCGGCATCACCGCCGTCCTGTTCGGCCTGCAACTCCCACTCGGCCTTCGGCTCGTCGGCCGGGTCGGGCGGCGGAGGCGGCGTCGCTGCGGCCTTGGCCGGAGCACTCGACGCGGCGGAAGCCGTGGCCGGCGCGGCGTCGGAGCCACCGGACGAACCGCCGGTCTTCGACAGGATCTGGCCGATGATGTCGGCCTTCTTGTTGCGAGCGCTGGCCTTGACGCCGAGCGCCTCGGCGATGGCAATCAGCTGCGTCTTGTCCTTCGATTCGAGGACGGATTGTTCGAGCGCCTGTGCGGTCACGATGACCTACTTCCCTTGATGTCGGGGGGATGGGGGCGAGGCAGGATTCACCACGAACGATTCGCCGTGAACGCCACGCTTCCGGAGTGGAAACACACATGTTCGATCGGCCGACGGCGGATCGATGGACCCCTTCGGACCGCTGTCGACTCACGAGTCGGGCAAACCGTACGAAGTGGTGTCGGGTCGAACACGTGCGACCCGGGATACCCCAGGTGAACCCACTGTAGCCCGGTCCACTCCCCCAGCACAACGCACGCCCGAACACGTGTGCGAGCGGGCGGCACGAGCCGGTCGGCGCCGGCCGTCCGATCAGGCCACGACGCGGGCGACGGAGCGCACGAACGCCTGGACCGTTGCGAGGTCGTTCGGCAGCGTGCGGGTCCGCTCCGGCCGCGCGAACAAGTCGGCCAGGTGCTCCGGGAGCGCCGGCCGCACGCCGGTGGCCCGCTCGACGGCGTCGGGGAACTTCGCCGGGTGTGCGGTCGACAGGGTGACGATCGGACGCTCGCCGCCGAAACGTCGGGCGGCGGCGGTGGCCGTCGCCGTGTGCGGGTCGATCAACAGACCGGTTTCGCCGTGGATGCGCGAGATCTCCTCGATGGTCTCGTCGTCGTCGAAGCGAGCCGCTCGGAACGAACCGTCGACGAACTGCTGCTGCTGGTCGGGCTCGATGCCGAGCCGGCCGGACGAGCGGAACAAGCGCAACTGCTCGGCGGTGATGCCGCCGTCACGACCGTTCATCTCGAACAGGAGACGCTCGAAGTTCGACGACACCTGGATGTCCATGCTCGGGCTGAGCGTCGGCACGACCTCACGGGCCGACATGTCGCCGTCGTTGATGAAGCGGGTGAGGATGTCGTTCGAGTTCGATGCGACGATGAAGTCGTTGACGGGTGCGCCCATCTCGCGGGCGATCCACCCGGCCAACACGTTGCCGAAGTTGCCGGTCGGCACGCAGAACGTCGGCTCGCCGGCCAGCGCGGTCGACGCCGTGACGTAGTAGACGATCTGCGCCATCACCCGGGCCCAGTTGATCGAGTTGACCGCTGACAGCTGCAACTCGTCACGGAACGCCGCGTCGCCGAACATCGCCTTCACGAGGTCCTGGCAGTCGTCGAAGTTGCCGTCGATCGCGATCGCGTGCACGTTCGGACTGTCGACGGTGGTCATCTGGCGGCGCTGCACGTCGCTCGTGCGGCCGGCCGGGTAGAGGATCACGATGTCGACGTGGTCACAGCCCTTGACGCCGTCGATCGCCGCCGACCCGGTGTCGCCGCTGGTGGCACCGACGATGGTGATCCGTCGGCCGCGCTGGTCGAGCACGTGGTCGAACATGCGACCGACCAACTGGAGGGCGACGTCCTTGAACGCGAGCGTCGGCCCGTGGAACAGCTCGAGGAGCCAGTGATGATCGTCGATCTGCACGAGCGGCACGACCGCCGGATGCCGGAACGTCCCGTAGGCGTCACGGCAGAGGTCGGAGAGGACGCCGGCGCCGAGGTCGTCGCCGACGAACGGCTGCATGACGGCTGCCGCCGTGTCGGCATAGGTCGTGGCACCGGCGAGGTCGGGCAACGTCGGCCACTCGCTCGGAACGTAGAGGCCGCCGTCGTTCGCCAGGCCCGCGAGGAGGACGTCGGCGAACCCGAGTTCGGGCGCGTCGCCGCGGGTGGAGACGTACCTCACCTCACGAACCGATCACCCGGATGAAACCACCGATGCGGCGCACCACGTCGAGATCCCGCAGGTGGCGCACGGTTGCCTGCACATCGGCCTCGCGGGCCGAGTGCGTGATGAACACGAGCCGCGCTTCCGGCCCGATGCCCTCCTGCTCGGCGGCACGGATGCTGACGTCGTGTTCGGCGAACGCGCCGGTGACGGCGTGGAGCACGCCGGGTTCGTCGACCACGTCGAGGCTGAGGAGGTACTCGGCGCTCGTCTCGTCGATCGCACGGATCTTCGCCTTGGCGAACGAGCCGAGACTGCCGTAGGTGCCCTTGTCGAGGTTGACGGCGGCGTCGATCACGTCGCCGAGCACCGCGCTCGCCGTCGGTGAACCGCCGGCGCCGCGGCCGTAGAACATGAGCTGGCCGACGGCATCGCCCTCGACGAACACCGCGTTGAAGCTCTCACGGACGCTCGCCAGCGGGTGGTGCTTCGGCACCATCGCCGGATGCACCCGGACGGCGATCTCGCCGGTCGCGACGTCGCGTTCGGCGATACCGAGCAGCTTGACGACGTAGCCGAGGCGCTGGGCGACGGCGATGTCCGCGGCGGTCACGCCGCTGATGCCCTCGTGGTAGACGTCGCCGGCGACGACTTTGGCGCCGAAGGCGATCGTGGCGATGATCGCCGCCTTGGCGCCGGCGTCGTAGCCCTCGACGTCGGCGGTCGGGTCGCGCTCGGCGAAGCCGAGCTCCTGCGCCTCGGCCAGGGCCTCGCCGTACTCGGCGCCCTCCTCGCTCATCTTGGTGAGGATGAAGTTGGTGGTGCCGTTGAGGATGCCCATCACGCGCGTGACCGGCTCGCCCCGCAGGCTCTCGCGCAGCGGGCGGACGAGGGGAATGCCGCCGGCGACCGCGGCCTCGAACAGCAGGTCGACGCCGTGTTCGTCGGCGATCGCGTACAGCTCGGGGCCGACGTTGGCGAGCAGTTCCTTGTTGCCGGTGACGACCGGCTTGCCGTTGCGCAACGCCGTGGCGATCAGTTCGCGGGCCGGTTCGATGCCGCCGATCACCTCGACGACGAGGTCGATGTCGGGGTCAGCGACGACCTCGTGGGCGTCGCGGGTGAGCACGCCGTCGGCAATGGTCGTGCCCCGGTCCTTCGACATGTTGCGGACCGCGACGCGGGTGATCTCGAGCCGGATGCCCGTGCGGGCGGCGATCATGTCGGACTGCTGCTCGATCAGCGGGACGAGGGCCCCGCCCACGTTGCCACAGCCGAGCAGGCCGATCCGGATGGTGCGGGGGGTCACGTCACTGGAGTCGTTGGCCACGCAGGCAGGCTAGTGGGCGAGGCGCCGCAGGGCCCCGACGCGTTCGGCGAAACCCGGCTACCACTCGACGGCGACCGGGAACGCAGCGAACGCTGCATCGCGACTGACCAATGCGGCTCCTTCGATGACCGCCTGTGCCGCCAACATGCGGTCGAACGGGTCACGATGAGGCTGATCGAAGCGCCCGGCCACGATGGCGTGCTCCACGCCGATCGGCAGCTCGGTCGACCGAAGCCGATCGATCGCGAACGAGAACCCCTCGATGATCGGCTCGGCCTGCGAGAACTTGCCCAGGCGATGCTTGGTCGAGATCTCCCAGGCCGACGCCGCTGAGACGAACAGCTCGTTCGACGGGTCTTCGACGAGTTGTCGCGCCCGGCGGCTGAGTTCGGCCGGAGCGCTGACCGCCCAGACGAACGCGTGCGTGTCGAGGAGGAGCCTCACGGACCTTCCCAGGCCGCGAGTTCGTCGTCGGTCAGCGGGTCGAACGCAGAGCAGTCACCCGCCGGTGACGGCCAGACTCCGGCGAGGAAACCGAGTTCCCGCGGTTCGCGACTCGTCGAGACGAGACGTGCCACGGGCACTCCGGCCTTGGCGATCACGATGTCTTCGCCGGCCGCCACCTCTTCGAGCAGGCGCGACAGGTGCGTCTTGGCCTCGTGCACGTTCACCGACTTGGTCATATGGGTTAGTCAACCATGGCGTCGCTCCGACGACAAGAGCCGCCGCTCCGCAGGCCGGATCGCCGGGAGTCGATCAGTAGTCGTAGTCGAAGTCGTCGTCGGCGGTCTTCGCCGGACGCCGGATGTCGTAGTACTCGTCGACCGCGGCGATCACCGCGTCGAATCGGTCACGCTGGAGCACGGCACCCTCTCGGCGGGTCTTGTCGGCGTCGATGTCGAGCATGCGCCAGATGCGGGCATAGCTCGTGCGCCGCTTCGGGTCCCAGTCGCCGGTGCCGATCGCGATCTGCGCCTCACGGTCGTTCTGGCGGGTGGTGAGCGGCACGCCGACCAGGCTGCGGTTGCGCCGGCCGATCACGACGACGGGGCGGTCCTTGCCCTGCTCGGGGTCTTCCTCGAACGGCACCCACGTCCACACGACCTCGCCGGGGTCGGGGTCGCCGTCGATGCGAGGCGAGTACTCGACGGTGACGACACCTTCGGGTGGCAGGGTTCGGGTCGACGCCCTGCTCCGGCTCGGCTCGGTCGACGTGCGGCGAAGCCGGTCGCGTGCCTTCTGACTGGCCGACTTGGTGGCCTTCTTGGTGGTCGTGGTGGCGGTCTTGCCGACGTCGGTCGCCGTCGACCGCCCCTTCCGGAGGATGTCTTTGAGCATGTCGCCCAGCCCACCGCTCGGCGGATCGGTCGCCGGTTCGTCGTTCGCTCCACGGTTCGGATCGTCGATGTCGTCGATGTCGAGGCGGCGGCCACCGCGAGCCTTCTTGGTCATCTGCTCGAAGTACCCACCGATGTCGCGCGCCATGGGCCGATCGTACGGCACGCTCCGAACTCCGCTGCAACGACGCCCGTCCGTCCGTGCTTGGCTGGGGAGATGGCCAACCCGCGACTGTCGACGATCGAGCTGATCCACCGGGACGACGACCCGGTGGCGACGATGATGCTGAACCGGCCCGAGCGACTCAACGCGCTCTCCGCCGAGACCCTGCGCGACGTCGTGCGTGCCTGTCGGTGGCTCGACGAGACCGAAGCGATCAAGGCGGTCGTCGTGCGCGGTGCCGGACGGGCGTTCTCGGCCGGGTTCGACCTCGACGACTTCCGTTCCCTCGACGGCGACGCCTCGCCCCGCGACAACGCCGACCTCGGACGCCTCGCCGCCGAGGCGCTGACCGATGTGCGGCCGCTGACCATCGCGGCGATCCACGGTCACTGCGTCGGTGGCGGGCTGGTACTGGCGGCCGCGTGCGACCTGCGGGTGGCGGCCGACACGGTGCGGTTCTCGATCCCCGAGGTCGACCTCGGTATTCCGCTCGCCTGGGGCGGCATCCCACGCCTGGTGCGCGAACTCGGGCCGGCGCTCACGAAGGAACTCGTGCTGACATGCCGGCCGTTCGACGCCGAGGAGGCCAAGGCGCTGCGGTTCCTCAATCGGGTCGTGCCGGAGGCGCTGCTCTTCGACGAAGCCGATGCGCTCGCGACCGAACTCGCCTCGAAACCAGGCTTCGCGCTGCGGGCGACGAAGCAGCACGTCAACGCGGTGACCGAAGACCTCGCCGGCACCCGCCGCAATGCCAACGACGCCGACACCCTGGTCGCCGCGATGGCCGACGAGGAATCACGCGCGATCAGCCGCGCCTACCTCGAGTCGAAGCGGCACTGATCAGCACGCGGAGCGCGCGAACGGAGCGAAACTGGTTCGCTCGGTTCGGCGCCGGGGTTCAGCCGACGTCGGTGGCGAGCAGGTCGTCGAACGTCTCGCGCCGGACGACGAGCCGGGCGTCACCGTCGTTCACGAACACGACCGGTGGCCGCGTGATGCGGTTGTAGTTGGAGCCCATCGACTGGCCGTAGGCGCCGGTGACCGGCGTGGCGAGCAGGTCGCCCACCCGGGCGTCGGCCGGCAGTTTGGCGTCGAACAGCAGCACGTCACCGCTCTCGCAGTGCTTGCCGACCAGACGGCCGTGCAACGTGCGATCGACGAACGGCGCCCGAGGCAGGAACGACTCGTAGCCCGATCCGTACAGCACCGGTCGCGGGTTGTCGCTCATCCCTCCGTCGACCGAGAAGTAGGTGCGCACGCCGGGGATGTGCTTGATCGTGCCGAGCGTGTAGACGGTCATCGCCGACGCCGCGACGATCGACCGACCCGGCTCCACGCTGACCCGGGCGGTCACCCCGAGCGACTCGCACGCGTCGCGCAGGACGTTCCCCCACTGGGTGATCGACGGCGCTTCCTCGGTCTCGACGTAGGCGACGCCGAGGCCACCGCCGAGCACGAGTTCCGGCAGGTCGAGCGGGGCGGCGAAGTCGGCCATCACCTCGGCGGCCTTGCCGAAGCTGGACGCCGCGAACACGTTGGAGCCGATGTGGCAGTGCAACCCGACCAGGTTCACGCTCGCCGATGCCCTGGCCCGCTCGACGGCACGCATCGCATCGCCGTTGCCGAGGTTGAACCCGAACTTCGAGTCGTCCTGGCCGGTGGCGATGAACTCGTGGGTGTGGGCGTGCACGCCGGGCGTGATCCGCAGGAGCACGTCGGGCACCGGGCCGACGCCGTCGGCGTGGAGCACATCGAGACGGTCGAGCTCGTCGAACGAGTCGACCACGATCTGGTGCACGCCGGCCTCGACCGCCTGCCGCAGTTCGGCGACGCTCTTGTTGTTGCCGTGCATCACGCACGCGCTCGCCGGCACACCCGCCGCGAGCACGGTGTGCAGCTCGCCGCCCGTGGCCACGTCGAGGTTCATCTGCTCCTCGTAGGCGAGGCGGGCCATCGCCTTGCAGAGGAACGCCTTGGTCGCGTACACCGCCTGCTGCGGGCCGAACGCGGCGACCGCCTCGCGGCACCGGGCCCGGATGTGTGCCTCGTCGTACACGAACAGCGGCGTGCCGAACTCGGCGGCGAGGTCACGGATCGAGCAGCCGCCGATCGTCAGCCAGCCGTCGTCGCCGACGGCTGCCGTGTCGGGGAGGAGTCGTTGCGGCAACGCGGTCACGCCGCCACGGTATCCGCGGCGACCTCGTGCGGCAGCGGCCGCTTCGGGGCTACCGCCGTCCTACATCGACGTCGGCGCCGAGATGCCGAGCAGGCCGAGACCGTGTTCGAGCGTGCGGGCGGTGACGTCACACAGTGCGAGCCGACTGGTGCGCAGCGGCTCGTCGGCCTTCATCACCGGGCAGTGCTCGTAGAACGAGGTGAAGTCCTGCGCCAGCTCGAACAGGTACGTGCACAGCTTGTGCGGCGAGTACACGGCGAGCGTGTCGTCGAGCGCGGTCGGGTACGCCAGCAGGCGTTTCGCGAGGGCACGTTCCTGATCGGTGCCGAGATCGACCGCGCTCGCACGGACGGCCGTGCGTTCGACCTCGGCGCGCCGGAAGATCGAACAGATGCGGGCGTGGGCGTACTGGAGGTACGGCGCCGTGTTGCCCTCGAAGGCGAGCATCCGGTCCCAGTCGAACACGTAGTCCTTGATGCGGTCGGTGGACAGGTCGGCGTACTTCAGCGCGCCGATGCCGATCATCCGTGCGATCTCCGACCGCTCGTCGGCTGTCAGGTCGGGGCTCTTCTCGGCGACGGCGGCCTCGGCCCGCTCGACGGCCTCGTCGAGCAACTCGATCAGCTTGACCGCGTCGCCGCTGCGGCTGCGCAGCATCTTGCGGTCGTCGCCGAGCACACTGCCGAACGCGACGTGCACGGCTTCGGCGGGCGGCGTGAGCCATCCGGCCATCTTCGACACCTCGAACACCATCTGCAGGTGCTGCGCCTGCGGTGCGCCGATCACGTACAGCAGCAGGTCGGCGCCGATGTTCTCGGTGCGGTCGAGCACACAGGCCAGGTCGCTGGTGGCGTACATGAACGCGCCGGCGCTGGAGCGCACGATCAGCGGGAGCGGCTCGTTCTCACGGTTCGTGAACCCGGGCACGAACACGACCTGCGCGCCGTCGCTCTCGGTCATCAGACCGGCCTGGTCGAGGCGGTCGTACACCTCGGGCATCAACGACTCGTACTTGCTCTCGCCCGCCAGGTCGTCGTCGGTGAGCAGGACGCCGAGCTTGCGATACACCAGGTTGAAGTAGTCGGTCGACATGTCGACGAGGCGCTGCCAGATCGCGATCGTCTCGGGCTCGCGGGCCTGGAGCTTCACGACCCGCTCCCGGGAGCGTTCCTGGAACTCCTCCGACCCGGCGAACTTGGCGTTGGCCGCCTTGTAGAACCCGTCGAGGTCGCCCTGCTTGAGCCCCTCGGCCGCGACGTCTTCGCCGATGTCGAGCAGGTGCTCGATCATCATGCCGAACGGTCGACCCCAGTCGCCGATGTGGTTCTCGCGGATGACCTCGTGACCCTGGAACTCGAGCATCCGCACGAGTGCGTCACCGATCACGGTGGTGCGGAGGTGACCGGCGTGCATCTCCTTGGCGACGTTCGGCGCCGAGTAGTCGATGATCACCTTGCGGTGGTGCTCGGCGGGCTCGACGCCGAGACGTTCATCGGCGGCGACGGCACCGAGTTGCCCGGCGAGGAACGCCTCGGAGAACGTCAGGTTGATGAATCCGGGCCCGGCGATCTCGACCGAGTCACACACGTCGCCCAGTACGCCGGCGTCGAGCACCCGCTGGGCGATCTCACGCGGGTTCGACCCGATCTGCTTGGCCAGGGGCAGTGCACCGTTGACCTGAGCGTCGGCACGGTCGGACGGACGGACGACGGGATCGACGTCAGTCGCGCCGGGGCGGCCGGCGATCTCGGCGAAGACGGGAGTGAGCAGATCGGAGACGAGGGAGATCGGGTCGGCCACCTCGCCATTGTGGCCGCTCGACCCGCCACGACCACCGACGAATTGTGGAAACGGCGGACGGATCACCGAGCGAGGCGTCGCGGGCCAGTGCGACCAGGCGGGTCGCCCGCTAGATTCGCGGTGCTGCCGCAACTCGGCAGTCCCCGCCCTCGTAGCTCAGGGGATAGAGCATTGGCCTCCGAAGCCATGTGCCCAGGTTCGAATCCTGGCGAGGGCGCTGACCGCCTCCGGCCCCCGATCAGACCCCTGCCGGGTTCGGCATGCACGGTCTGAGGTGCACGGTCTGACATGCACGGTCTGACATGCACGGTCTGACATCCCAGAGATGCTGAGTCCCCGGGCCCGGTGTTCTCGGGCCCGGGGAACTCCGACGATGTGTTCAGCCCTGCCGGGCGGCGTTGACGTCGATGACGATGTGCGTGTCGACCAACGAGACGATGCAGATGTCACCATCGGCATCCACGGGCGCCAAGACGGCGTTCGCCACCGTCTCGCCGGCCACGAAGTTGAGGTTCGAGGCCACCGGCACGGACGAGCCGCACCGGTAGACGGTCACGAACCCGATGTCGGCCGGCTCGGTCACCGTGACGTTGACGATGACTCCGGTGGCGTCGGCGTTGATGCCGCCGCGGCCGACGACGTGCACCGTGAACGGCTCATTGCCGACGAGTGGTGTGCCGGTCGTGCGGGTGTCGACCAGACGGGTCGGCGCCAGGGCCCTGACGGTTCCGTCGGCCTCGGACGGCGAGAACGTCCCGTTGACATCGACCACGAGGTGAGCGGCCGCCAGCGTGAACACACAGACGGCGCCGTCGTCGTCGAGGAGTGCCAGGACGGCGTTGGGCACGGTCTGACCGGCGACGTAGTTGACGCTGGAGACCGTCGGGACCTCTTCGGAGCAGGGATACACCGTGACGAATCCGAGTGCCTCGGGTTCCGTGACCGTGACGTTCAGCATCGCTGCCGTGGCATCCGCCGGCACGCCGTCCAGGTCTCGGACGACGATGCGCTGCACGGACCCCGCCGTCGGCTTGCTGTCCTCGTTCCGGGTGTCGAGGACCCGCTTCGGGCCGAACGGCGTCAGACCGTCCGTCCCCTCGGCGGCGCTGTAGGCACCGTTCAGGTCGACGACGAGATCGAGATCGACCAGGGCGTACATGCAGACCGCGCCGTCGTCGCCGACCTTCGCGGTGACAGCGTTGGCCACGACCTCGCCCATGGCGAAGTTGACGTTGGATGCCAGCGGAAGATCCTCGCCGCATGGGTACACGGTCACGAAACCTTCAGCTGCCGGATCGACGACGGTCACGTTGAGCGCCACCGACTCGGCGTCATCGGGCACGCCGGCGATACCGGCGACCGGGACCCGCAGGACATCGCCGGCACCGAGACGCTCGGTCGACCGGGTGTCGACGAGGCGGGTCGGATCGAGGCGGACGAGCAGCGGCCCGTGGGCCTCGACGGGCTCCTCTTCGTCGACTTCGATGGTGCCGCTGAAGTTCATCTGCACCGAGCCGTGCTCGTTCGTGGCCGTGATCGAGAAGCTGTAGTCGCCGGTTGTCGTCGGCGTGCCGGTGATCGCTCCGGTGATCGGATCGAGTGTCAGGCCGGCCGGCAACTCACCTGCGGTGACCGAATACGTCGGAGCCGGCTGACCGTCGACGGCGACCGAACCGGAGAAGGGAACGCCGACGGGAATCTCGCCGAGCGTGGGTTCGGCCGGACCCGAGCCGGGGGCGCCTTCGACCGTTCCACTGAAGTCGGCCGACACCGTTCCGGCGGCATTGGTGGCCTGGACGGTGAACGAGTAGGGGCCGGTGGCCGTCGGGGTACCGGCGATGACGCCGGTGATCGAATCGAGCGTCAGGCCCGCGGGGAGCGTGCCTGCCGACACGGAGTAGGTCGGCGCAGGGGAACCCGATGCTCCGACGGCATCGGTCAGCACGGTGCCTTTCACGAGCGGGGCGATCGTGCTGTCGGTGAAGACGGGAGCGACCATCGGGTTGACGGTCAGCACCGCCACGTTGCTGGTCACGTTGCCGCTCGAGTTCGAGATGCGTGCTCGGTAGTGATTGCCATCCATGTCGTTCGTGACCATGAGCATCAGGTGGCCTTCCTCCCCGCCACTGAAGTTGGTCCACGTCTCACCTTCATCGGTGCTGACCTGCCACTGCGCGACCGGCGTCGGGACCCCGGAAGAATGGGCATGCAGCATGGTCGTGGTCCCGGCATCGGCCGTGTGGGATTCGGGCTGCTTGGTGATGACCGGAGGCGACGTCACGGACAGGGTGCCGGTGCCGGTCGCCGACTCGGTCGGAGTCGCGGGGTCGTCGGCGACCGTGACGGTGATCGTGGACGTTCCGGCCTCGACCGGCGCGTCCCAGGTCAGGCGCGATGACAGCAGACCGGTGATGTCGGCGATGCTCCCCTCGAATGCCAGGGTCGTCTGGTTCGTGAAGCTCGGCGTCGGCGCGGTCAGCGAGACCGTGTACCCCGACGTGTTCAGGCTCAGCGTGCCGGACCCGACCGGGATCGACACGGTTGCGTACACGGTCCCGGCGACGAACTCGGCGACGGTGACGGGGACGACCTTGTCGGATCCGCTCGCATCTTGCTCGACGTCGACGACATCGACGCGAGCGCCACTCCAGTTGATCACGATCGCTCGCGAGTCGGCTGGTGCGCCGCTCGTGATCGTCGCCGTCACGGTATCTCGGCCACCGTTGGTGCCGGTGTAGCAGAACTGCGCAGCGCCCGAGGCGTCGGTCACATCCGAGCCGGACTCCGAGCTGTTGGCGCCGGCGACCGTGAAGGTCAGCGTCGCGCCTTCGACCGGTGTCTCGGTCTCGCCGTCGGTCGTGGCGGCGAGCGTATCGATGCACACAGATGCGTCGCGAGCCAACGTCGTCGACGGAGACGCATCGACGGAGAGCGTCGATGTCGTGACGGTCGTCGAGTCGGTGCCCGTTCCCGGACCGGTGGTCACGGTCGCGGTGACATCGTCCTCACCTGACTCGGCGACCTCGTAGCAGTACACCGCCTCGCCGTTGACGTCGGTCACCTGCGAGCCGACCGACTCACCGTCGACGAAGAACTCGACGCTGGCGCCTTCGACCGGCGTGCCGCCGGATGTCACGGTCGCAGTCGTGCACACCGTGTCGCCGGGGCGCGGTTGCTCGGGAGTCGTCGACAGCGAGACCGTCGACGGCAAGGTCACCGAGTCGCCACCGAGGATCACCGTGTGGGTGCCACTCTGCAACGCGAGCTGCGTCAGCGGGAACTCGCCCGTGGCCACGAAACAGTTGTGCCACGGCGCAGCGATGTCGCTGTCGGTGAGGCCGGGGAACTGTGCGTATCCGGCAGCGGTCAGCGACGGCGTGCTGCCGGAGCAACCCGCGGTCGAGGCGGACAGGTCTGTGAACAGCGAGTTCAGCCATCCGTAGGACTGCGACTGCGCGAACAGCGCGCCCCCACGGTTCACGTGCGCGGCGATGGCCGGACCACGGGCGTTGACCACGGCGGCCTCCGTGTTGTCCATGCCGTTGCCGCACCAGTTCTGCTCGACGATCTGGATCATCTGGTAGTTCGATGTACCTGCCAGCACCCCGTCGAACAGGGTGCCGATCGCCGCTGCCCCGTCGACGTAGTCGACGGTCACTTCGCCGGACGCCAAACGTTCGGCGATGTAGTGCGCCGCAGCGCCACAGTTGTTCGAGGTCGAAGTCGAGTCCGAGGCACCGACGATCGCGACCTTGCCGTTGTGTTCGTACGACGACGGAACGCCGGCCAGCAGCGTCTCCCACGCCTTGAGCTCGTAGACCCACGTGCTGTTGAGTTCGCTCGCCTTGGGGACCCCGCTGCCGTCCAATGTGATCGAACCGTGGAGGCCGGCGTCGGTTCCGTCGAGAATGACCGGTCCGCCCGCCTGCGTGGCGCCGACGGGGGCGGCCGACACCGTCGGTGTCGATCCGAACGGACCCGTCACCGTGGCGCAGGACGCAAGCGCAAGGAGCCAAGCGCCCCCGACGCGCCGGCGCCGTTTGTCGGATCCTGAGGATCGACCTCGTTTCGAATACGGAGACTTGAACATACGACTTCCTTCTACATGTGGCGGCACGGAGGCACCGGTTGGGCTCCGGTGGTGTGTATCGGTGGGGACCTGTCGAAACTTGACCGCGAGTTCACATCAGCCGGGCGATGACGTCGGATGTGCTCCGCTCGGTACCGTCGTCCGCATGAACGACCGTCGAGATCGGGGCATGGACGTCGGCGAGTACCTCGAGTGGATCGGTTTCGGCGGCACCCCGCAGGTCGATCTCGCCACGCTGACGCAACTCCAGCAGTTGCACATGACCGCGGTGCCGTTCGAGAACCTGTCCATCACACAGGGCGTCCATCTGCCGACCGACGCCGAGTCGTCGTACGACAAGATCGTGCGGCAGGGTCGCGGCGGCTGGTGTTTCGAGCTGAACGGGGCGTTCGGTGCGCTGCTCGAGGCGCTCGGGTTCCGGGTCACCCTGCTCGGTGCGGCCGTGCTGCTCGACGGCCCGAACCAGGTGATCGAGCACCTCGCGCTCGAGGTGCTCGTCGATCAGCCGTATCTGGTCGACGTCGGCTTCGGCGACTCGTTCATCCAACCGCTCGCGCTCAACCGCGCGGGACCCCAGGACGGCGGCAACGCCACGTACGAGCTGATCCCCAGCCCGCAGGGCACCACCCTCACCCGCCACATCGACGGATTCCCGACTCCCGAGTACCGCTTCAAGCGGGTGGCGCACACGCTCGACGACTTCACGGCGGTGTCCGATTCGATGCAGGTCGACCCCGACAAGAACTGGCGGTCCAAGCCGTTCGCGACCCGTCTGCTCGACGGTGGTCCCGACCGGATCACCGTCACCCGCAACCACCGCAAACTCGTCCGCGACGGCGTGGTCGACGAGGAGCCGCTCGAGGGCGATGCCTGGGAGCAGGAGCTGGTCGACTGGTTCGGGTTCCCGTATCGCGTCTGACGTCCGACTCGACGTCACGATGCCCGGATGCGGGAAGATCATGCTGCACGGATCACTCGAGGAGAGCCCATGACCGACACCGCAGCACCGGAACGGATCCCGTTCGTCGACTATCTCGTCCTCGACGACGGCGACCCGCATCTCGTCGCCCACGAGTGCACGACGTGCGGGGCCCGGTACTTCGACCGCCGCAACGCGTGTGCCGGCTGCTTCAACACCGAGTTCCGCACCGTACCGGTCGCCACCGAGGGCGAGGTGCGGTCGTTCACGATCGTCACGTTCGCCGCTCCCGGCGTCGAGGTGCCGTTCGTCGCCGCGGTCGTCGACTGTGACGGCACCAGCGTCCGCGGCAACATCGTGAACTGCCCACCCGACCCCGACCACGTCTCGCTCGGGATGCGGGTTCGCCTCACCACGATCTCGATGGGCACCGACGACCGCGGCATCGAAGCGGTCAACTACGGATTCGAACCAAGCTGACGACATCGCGAGTTGTGCCAGGCACAACTCGCGATGCGAAAGGACAGGACAATGAGCGCGAGTGACGACATCTGGATCCTCGGGATCCACATGACCAAGTTCGGCAAGCACTTCGACCAGGACGTGGTCGACCTCGGCGCCGAGGCGATCATGGGAGCGCTCGGTGACGCCGGGGTGACGATGGCCGACATCGGCGTGCTCGCCGCCGGCAACCTGATGGGCCGGGGCGGGATCGCCCAGCAACTGCAGAAGCAGGTCGGCCAGACCGGCATCCCCGCCTACAACGTGTCGAACGCGTGCGCCACCGGCGCCACCGCGCTGCGCACCGCGATCATGGCGATCAAGGCCGGCGAGGTCGACATGGGCCTCGCGGTCGGTGTCGAGAAGCTGGCCGGGGTCGGCCTACTCGGTGGCGGCGGCGTCGCCAAGAGCGACGGCGACGAGTGGGAACCGTCGGGCCGTTACGGTGCCGTCGGCCCGGTCGACGGCCGGATCGGCACCGAGGCGATGCCCGGTGTGTTCGCCCAGGTCGGCATGGAGTACGGCCACAAGTACGGCGGGACGAGCTTCGAGCTGTTCGCCAAGATCAGCGAGAAGAACCACTCGCACTCGACCCTCAACCCGCTCGCCGCCTATTCGAAGGCGATGTCGCTCGAACAGATCATGGGCGACGTCATGATCGCCTACCCGAACACCCGGCCGATGTGCTCCGCGAACTGCGACGGCGCCGCAGCCGCGGTCGTCGTCAACGGCGAGAAGCTCAAGACGCTGTCGCTCGAGCAGCAACGCCGGGCCGTCAAGGTCAGCGCGTCGATCCTCACCTCCGATCCGTGGCAGGAGGCGTGCCAGGTGTTGCCCGACGTGAACACGCTCACCCGCAACGCGGCCACACAGGCGTACGAGCAGGCCGGGGTCGGCCCCGACGATCTCGACCTCGTCGAACTCCACGACTGCTTCGCCACCGCCGAGCTCGTCCACTACGACAACCTCATGCTGTGCGAGCAGGGTGGCGCCGTCGACTTCTTCGAGTCGGGTGCACCGTGGCGTGACGGTCGCATGCCGGTCAACGTCTCCGGCGGACTCCAGTCGAAGGGCCATCCGATCTCGGCGACCGGTATCGCCAACATCTGGGAGGTCGCCCAGCACGTCCGCGGCGAGGGTGGGCCACGTCAGATCGAGGGTGCCAAGATCGGCCTCGCCCACGTGATCGGGCTCGGCTCGGCGTGCGGCATCCACATCCTGGAGAAGTCCGGTTTGGCGGCCGCCTGATGGGCCGCCGTACCGTCGCCGACCTCGTCGCCGAGGCGAAGAGCCGCATCGAAGAGCTGTCGGTCGAACAACTGCAGGCCGAGATCGAGGCCGGTGACGTGACCGTCGTCGACATCCGCGACGTACGCGAACGGTGGGACAAGGGCGCGATCCCAGGTGCGAAGTCGATGCCGCGCGGCATGCTCGAGTTCTGGTTCGATCCCGAGTCGCCGTACTACCGCAGCGGTCTCGAGTTCGACCGTCGCTACGTGCTGCACTGCGCCGGAGGACACCGCTCGGCACTCGCCGCCGACGTGCTGCAAGAACTGGGCTACACCAACGTCGCCCATCTGACCGTCGGGTTCAACGGCTGGAGCGAGGCCGGCGGTGCGGTCGAGGCGGTCCACGCCGACCCGAAGTACTTCCGAGCCGCCGAGACCTGACCACGATCTGCTCGGACGTGGCAACATGGCGCCGATGTCCGACGTGATCGAGCGATTCCGCGCCGGCGACCCCGATGCCGTCCGCGCGATCTATCGCGAGCATTCCGGCGCCGTGCACACGGTTGCGAGGTCGATCGTGCGCGACCGCGAGCTCGCCGCCGACGTCGTCCAGCAGACGTTCGTCAAGGCGTGGCGGGCGGCGCGAACGTTCGAGGGCGACCGCGAGATCGCCCCCTGGCTGTACTCGATCGCTCGCCACACGGCGATCGACATGGTCAGGTCCGAGTCGAAGCCCACGCGCGGTGGCCATGCACCCGAGACCGATGTCGGCGTGCAGCCCGAGACGTTCGAACGCACCTGGGAGCGGTTCGAGGTGCGACGTGCGATCGACGCCCTACCCGACGGCGAGCGTGACGTCGTGCGCCTCTCGCACCTGGAGGGCCACACGCACGAAGCGATCGCGGAGCGTCTCCGGATCCCCGTCGGCACGGTGAAGTCACGCTCCGGGCGCGCCCACAAGCGGCTGGCCGCAGCGCTGGCCCATCTCACCGCGAACCACGACGCCGCGGCCGACGTAGTGCACACCGAGGACCCGACATGACCGACCATCTGGACTCGCTCCCCGACCCGAGCGACGACGAACTCGCCGCACTCGCGGCGCTGCTGTCCCGCGCCGAGCCGTGGGACGAACCGCCGCGCGACCTCGAGGACGCCGTGGTCGCGGCGATCGCCGACGAGGCAGCGACAGCTCGTCGGCTCACGGGCCCGTCGAGGGCCGAAACCCGAGCGCGTGCCGTCTGGTCGCGGAGCCGGATGCTCGGTGCCGCGGCGGCGATCGCGGTGGTGGTCGCCGGACTCGTCCTGATGACGCGGGGCTCGACCGATGGCGTGACCTTCGCGCTCGAGGGCACCGACGCCGAGCCGGGGGCGACGGCGAGCGTCGTCGTGTCCGCCACCCCTGCCGGGCTCAAGATCCTGCTCGATTGCGACGGTCTGCCCGGCGCACCCGAGGGCTACATGTACGAGGCGTGGGTCGGTGACGGCACGATCGGTGTCAGCGCCGGCACGTTCCACCTGCGCGGCGGCGACGGCCCGATCGAGTTGTGGGCCGGCGTGACCGGCAACGAGTTCCACCGGCTCTGGATCACCCTCGAACCGATCGACGACGACGCTGCGTCGTCGTCGGATGCCCGGATGCGCGGCGAGTTCTCGCTGCCCGACGACTGACCGGACGGGCCGCCCGACCGCGCGGTCAGTAACCGGTCGGTGGCGGGGGCGTGTCGCCGTCGAGGCCTGCCGCCTCGATCAGCGCGCCGAGCAGGCTGCTCGCCCCGAACCGGAACGTCGCCGGCCCGACCCAGCCGTCGCCCATGACGGCTTCGGCCAGTCCGATGTACCGCTCGGCATCGTCGGCGCTGGAGATACCGCCCGACGGCTTGATGCCCACGGGACGACCGGCCTCGGCGATGACCTGCATCATCGTGGTCACGGCCTCGGTCGTCGCCGACACCGCCGACTTGCCCGTGGAGGTCTTGATGAAGTCGGCGCCCTCGCCGACGGCGAGTTCGGCTGCCGCTCGGACCACGTCGGTGTCGACCAACTCGCCGGTCTCGAGGATCACCTTGAGCCGTGCCCGGCCGGCGCTCGCCGAGCGCACGGCGCGCACCATGGCGGCGGCGTGAGCGTGGTCGCCCGCGGCGAACGCCCGATACGGCAGGACGAGGTCGATCTCGGTGGCGCCGTCGTCGAGCGCGCGCTCGGTCTGCCCCACGACGGAGAAGACTCGTTCGTCACCCGTCGGGAAGTTCACGACCGTCGCGATCCCGACGTCGGTCCCCGCCAGTTGGGTCGCCGCGGCAGCGACGAAGTCGGGCCACACGCACACCGCCGCGGTCCCGTACCGGCGCGCCCGCTCGCAGAGTGCGATGACGGCCGCCTCCTCGCAGTCGTCGTTGAGGTTGGTGAGATCGACGAGCGAGATGGCTCGTCGGGCGTCGTTCTGAGTCATCGGGGGCACCTCCTCGGTGGGGTCTCAGCGTACCGAAGTGGTGGCGTCGGGTCGCTCGGCTTGACCCAGCGGGCTGTAACCGCTTTCATGGTTGGGCCCGTCACGGGTGTCCTATGAGCGTCAACGTCACCCAGCCGAGCCACTTCCGACGGGAGCGCGCGACGATCGAAGACGTCGCCCGGGCCGCCGGCGTCTCGGTCGCCACCGTCTCGCGTGCGCTCAGGAACCTCCCGAACGTTGCCGACTCGACCCGGGCGCGCGTCGAGGCAGCGGCGCTCGAACTCGACTATCGCGCCGATCCGGCGGCGTCGCGACTGGCGACCGGTAGGTCGCGCTCGGTCGCCGTCGTCGTCCAACTCCTGAACGGCTGGTACTCGTCGCACGTCGTCGCCGGGGTCGAGGCCGTGTGCGCCGAAGCCGGGTACGACACGATCGTGGTCGGCGTCGGCCCTGGCTCGCGCGACCGCGACGTGTTCTCGGCGGCCGACGCGATCCATCGACGTGTCGACGCCATCATCTTCGTCGACGTCCGGGTCTCGTCCGAAGAACTCGCCGCGCTCGCCGAG
Organism: Ilumatobacteraceae bacterium; assembly: GCA_033344875.1. Taxonomy (NCBI): domain Bacteria; kingdom Bacillati; phylum Actinomycetota; class Acidimicrobiia; order Acidimicrobiales; family Ilumatobacteraceae; species Ilumatobacteraceae bacterium. Next base: position 2,165,888 of record JAWPMO010000001.1, read on the forward strand.
CAGTCGCTCGCACTCGTGTCGGTCGGCCACGAACTCCCGCAGATTCCCTCGGTCGGTATCGACGACGTCGAAGTCGGCCGCATCGCGGCCCGCCACCTCATCGGTCTCGGCCATCGCCGGATCGGGCTGATCAACGGCCCCGACGAGCTCCCGTTCGTCGTGCCGCACCACCGGCAGAATGGTTTCGAACAAGCGATGCGAGAGGCCGGCCTCGAGCCCGATCCCGCCCTGTACGTGCCCGGCAACTTCACGGTCCAGGACGGCGCCGACGCGCTGAACACGCTGATGGACCGCGACGATCCGCCCACGGCGATCTTCGCGCTGGCCGACGAGATGGCGTTCGGCGTGATCCTGGCCGCCGACGAGCGCGGCATCGCGATCCCCGACGACGTGTCGCTGATGGGCGTCGACGACCACGATTTCGCACCGGTCGTCGGCCTCACGACCGTGCACCAGGACGTCGCCGAACACGGCGCTCGTGCCGCCCGTCTCGTCGTCACCCAACTCGGCCACGTCGACGACTCGATCGACACCCAGCCGGCGCCGATCCGCTTGGTCGAGCGCCGGACCACGGCGCCGCCGCGCACGGTCTGAACAACCCGGAGGTCCCCGCCGCTCAGTAACGGCCGGCAGGGTCCGGTAGCGTCGTGCGACGTGAATCAGGTCAAGACCCGCCTCCAGTCCCTCGGCCTCCTCGATCGCGCGTTCGCGAATGCGACCGACGACGAACTCCAGTCCGCGATCGACGCATTGGGCGACGAACACCGCGACGCGCTCGACGAGCTCGTCGGCGGGACGGCGTCGGCCGAGTCGGTCCGTGAGGCGATCAGCAAGGGCCGTCTCGACGGCACGATGGAGAGCGCTGCGCTCGTGCTGACCGATGCCTGCCTCGCCGAGTGCATCGAGGAGCTGGGTGAGCACGCCGACCACCCGACGAGCGAACAGCTCCGCGAGGTGCTCCCCGGTCTGGTCGAGACGCACGGCAAGGCGATCTGCCAGCTGATGCTCGCATCGACCGTCGCCGGCGAGGCACCGGCCTCGGCGATCATCCGCGACCTCCTCAAGAACGACGACGACTACCAGCTGCCGAAGGCCGAGCCGAAGCCGATCAGCCCGATCGTGCAGGGCCCCGACGTCGACCCGGCCGAGCGTGCCGCGATCAAGGCGAAGCGCAAGGAGATGAAGCAGCGCAAGCAGGAAGAGGCTCGCGCTCGCCGCGAGCAGGCCCAGGCCGCCAAGCGCCGCTGACCACCGTCGGGCCGATGCTCGCCGATCGGATCGACGATCTGCGGCGAGCGCCTACAGCGAGACGAACGGCGATCGACCGAGCGGTCTCACCCGTCGTGAGGCGCTCGAGCACCTGGGCGCGTGATCAATCGCCGGCGCCCGCCCGGGCGCGAACCTCGAACTCGTGGTCGAGCAACCAGGCCTTCGCGTCGAGCCCACCGGCGAATCCGGTGAGGTGGCCGTTGCTGCCGACCACCCGGTGGCACGGGACCACGATCGGGATCGGGTTCTTCCCGTTGGCGGCACCGACGGCGCGCGCCTTGTTCCTGTCGCCGAGCATCGTGGCCTGCTCGCCGTAGCTGACGGTCTCACCGAACGGAATCCGGACGAGCGCATCCCAGGCCAGATGCTGGAACGGGGTGCCGGCGGCGGCGAGCGGCAGGTCGAAGTCGGTTCGCTCACCGTCGAAGTACTCGCCGAGCTGCTCGACCGCGAGCGCGAGCGGCGCATGATCGCCGGCCTCGACGTCGACGATCTCGGCGTCGCCGAGCATCGCCTCGTGGCCGCTCTCACCGTCCCAGTCGATCGCGACGACGGCGTCGTCGTTCGCGACGATCGTCAACGTGCCGATCGGGGACGGCATCGTGGTGCGGCGGTAGGTCGTGTTCATGTCCGTGTTCATGTCCGTGTTCATCTTCGTCTCCATCTTCGTCGTCATGTCGGGGTCGTTCCGGTCAGAGCGAGTTCCAGAGGTGGTGCATGGCGTAGGTGCGCCACGGCCGCCAGCGTTCGGCATCCGCGACGTCGAGGCCGATCGCGGCGAGGGCGTGCTTGACGCCGAGGTCGGTCCCGAGGAACACGTCGGGGTCGCCGAGCCCGCGCATGGCGACGTACTCCGCGGTCCATGGCCCGATCCCCTTCACCGCCAGCAACCGCTCGATCGCTACGGGCCGGTCGATACCGGCGTCGATCACGAGATCGCCGCCGGCGATCATGCCTCCCACCCGCTGCAGTGTGGCTGCCCGCGCTGTCGGCATCGGGAACGCCGCCGGATCGGCGGCCGCGATGCGATCCATCGACGGGAACACGTGGGTCAGCGAAGCGTGCTCGACGTCGAGCGGTTCGCCGATCGCATCGGCGAGGCGCCCCGTGACGGTGCGGGCGCCGGCGACGGACACCTGCTGGCCGACGATGGCTCGGACGATCGTCTCGGTCGGGTCGACCGAACCCGCGGCGCGGAGGCCCGGCGTGGCGGCGACCAGTGGCGCGAGTGCGGGATCGTGCGAGAGGGCTTCGTCGATGGCGACCGGGTCGGCGTCGAGGTCGAGCAGTCGGCGGACGCGCCACACGGCGGGCGCCAGGTCTCGCCAGTCGGCGAGCCGGAACGACGCAGCGACGTAGCCGTCGGCCAGCCGGATCGCGACGGTGCCGTGTCCCCGGGGCAGCGCGAGCGCGCGCTCGTACGTCTCACCGTCCCAGATCTCGACGCCCGGCACCGCCCGACGTCCGAGGAAATCGAGCAGCTGTTCGCCGGCGAAGGGGTCACGCACCGGGAGTCGTACGGCGACCGTGCCGGTCGCCGCCGTTGCCGCACCCGCACTCGACCGGCTTCGCAGGTCACTCGGAGCACCGGCGAACACCTCGCGGACCGTGTCGTTGAACTGTCGGACACTGCCGAATCCGGCGGCGAACGCGATGTCGGTCATCGTCATGTCGGTCGTCTCGATCAGCACGCGAGCGGTCTGCGCCCGTTGGCTGCGTGCGAGGGCGAGCGGCCCGGCGCCGAGTTCGTCGGTGAGCAGCCGGTTGAGGTGACGTGTGCTGTAGCCGAGTCGGCCGGACAGGCCGTCGACGCCTTCCCGATCGATGACGCCGTCGGAGATCAGCCGCATCGCCCGGGCGACGAGGTCGCTGCGGAGATCCCACTCCGGCGACCCGGGCGCCGCGTCGGGCCGGCACCGCTTGCACGCCCGGAAGCCCCGCTGCTGTGCCGCCGCCGCCGACGGGTAGAAGTCGACGTTCGTTCGCTTCGGCGTGACGGCCGGGCAGCTCGGTCGGCAGTAGATCCCGGTGGTCCGAACAGCGATGTAGAACCATCCGTCGAACCGCTCGTCGCGGCTCTGCGCAGCCCGGTAGCACCGGTCGGCATCGAGGTGGATGGCGTCGCTCACAGGCACCATCATGTCAGCCCCCACCACGGAGCATGAGCGGGAATCGGACACCACGATCGGCGGCTGAAACCCGCTGACCGGGCGAACATGGGGTCAGCGGTCGACGGGCGCACTCACCGATGTGTCCGCGAGCGGATCATCACCGTCGACCGATGCGCCGACACGCTCGTCGATCACGATCGCCATTTCCCGACACCGTGCGAACGTCGCTGGTGACCTCGACGATCTGGGCCGAGGTGCTCCCGTTCAGCTGTTCTCGCGGAGGCGCTTCAGTTCTGCGCGTTCTTGCAGCCGGCGCCGGCGTCGATGCCGCCAGACGAAGCCGATCGATTCGGCACCCAGGACCGCCAACCCGAACGTGATGAGCAGGATCAGGATCAACGGCAGCTGGGTCTCGAACCACAGGAACTCGAAACCGACATCGTGCGTGTTCTGGAATGCGACCACCACGAGGAGCGCGAGCGCCGCCACCAGGGCGAAGCCCGTCCACATGATCCCGGTTCCCCGGTACTCCTCGACGGTGTCGGCGCGGTCCGCCGAACGCGCGGACGACGCCTCGTCGGTTTCGGACGATTGATCGCGTGCCATGACGAGCACATACCCGGTATCGGGCAGATCGACACGTGGGTGCGATCGTGTGCCAGCGGGTCTGCCCACACGGCGTCGCCCGTCACCGGCGACCGAAGCCGAAGAGGTGTTGGGCGACCTTGCGCATCTGGATCTCCTCGGCGCCCTCGGTGATCCGGTAGCGGCGATGGTGACGGTAGATGTGCTCGAACGGCATGTGGCGCGAGTAGCCCATGCCGCCGCACGTCTGCATCGCCCGGTCGGCAGCGTCACAGGCGAGCCGGTTGGCCCGGTAGTTGCACATGGCGACCTGGTGGGTGACCTCCATGTGGTGCTGCTGGTCGAGCCGCCATGCGGTCTCGCGAATCAGTTGTCGGAGCATCGCCGCCTCGGTGTGCAGTTCGACCAGCGGGAACTGGATGCCCTGGTTGACCGACAGCTTCTTGCCCCAGGTCACCCGGTCGTTCGCGTAGTCGACCGCCAGGTCGATGCAGTGCTGCGCCGCGCCCAGCGAGGATGCCGCCTGACGGATCCGGTTCTCGTGCACGAAGTGTTGGGCGAGTTCGAGGCCATGGTCGACGCGGCCGAACACGGCGTCGGCGCCGACGCGGATCTCGTTCAGGCTCACCTCGCCGTGGTCGCTCGGCATGTTGAACGTCCACCAGTAGTGCTCGACCACGAACCCGGGGTCGGCACACGGCACCAGGAACGCGGTGATGCCGACCGGGCTGCCGTCGTCGCCGGACGTGCGGGCGAAGATGATGTCGTGGGTGGCATGGTGCACCCCGGTGTTCCACCGCTTCATCCCGTTGATGACCCATTCGTCGCCGTCCTCGACCGCGGTCGTCTCGAGGTAGGTCGCGTCGCTGCCGTGATTGGGCTCGGTCAGCCCGAATGCCAGCCGGCGTGAACCGTCGAGGAACCCGGGCATCCACTCGGCGATCTGCTCCGGGGTGCCGAAGTCGCGCATCATCAGGACGGTCGGGAAGTTGCCGACGATCGACGACTCGTTCTGCAGGTCGTTGTGGAGCCCGAGCCCACGGTGCGCGAGGTGCTCACGGATGATCGCCATCTCGAGGTTCGACGCCGCCCGCCCACCGAACTCCTCGGGCAGCGCCAGGCGGAGCCAGCCGGCCGCGTCGGCCCGGCGCCGCATCTCACGGAGCAGTTCCTCCCACTCCTCACGCGGCACGCCGTCGTGCTCGAAGTCGGTGCGTGCCCACTCCCGACGATGGTCGAAGAAGCGCATGTTGTCGTCCGCGTGCTGCAACGGGAGGATCTCGGCCTCGATGAACGCGTCGAGTTCGTCGAGGGTGTGTTGGATCTCAGCCGGGATCGAGAAGTCCATGGGCGCAACCTACGCGGGAGGCGTGGGTCGACGACCAGCGGACGGCCGGTCCTCGACCCGCACGCGCCCTGCCGGTGCTCCGGCGTCTCGTGGTCAACCGGGATCGCCGGGTGAGATCGACCCGACGAACGCGTCGGCCGCAGGACTCGGGTTGAACGCGCTCCGGGCGAGGTGCTCCGTGCGCGTCGGCCCCCGTCGGAGGGCCACGGTCGCGAGCCCGGGTTCGCCCTTCGGCGCGACAGCGGACGGGAGCAGCGCGATGCCGAGGCCCGACTTGACGAGTTCGGCGATGATGTCGAGCGCCATCGCCTCGAACGCGACGTCGCGTGTCAGCCCGATCGCTTCGAACGCCCGGTCGCTCTGGGCCCGACCCGGCGTGTCCGTCGGGAAGTCGACGAACGTCTCGTCGGCCAACCGAGCGAGATCGATCGACCGTCGGCCGGCGAGCGGATGGTCACCCCCGACCAGGGCGACGTGCCGGTCGCGGGCGAGCACCCTCGACCGGACACCGGCGGGGATGTCGCCCGATGGCAGGCCGAGCACGCCGACGTCGACGACACCGTCTCGGATGCCGGCGATGAACTCGTCGCTGCCACCGACCTGCAGGCTGACGCTGACCGCCGGGTGGGCAGTGCGGAACGCGAGCAGCGCTGCGGGTACGTCGACGGCGGTGACGGTCGGGATGACGCCCAGCACGAGCCGACCGCGCACCTCACCGATCGCCGCCGCCGCATCGGCGACCGCTCGCTCGGCCGCATCGAGCGCCCGCCGGGCCTCCGGCAGGAACGCCGCACCGGCGGCGGTGATGTCGACCCGACGACTCGTGCGGGCGAACAGCTCGAAGCCCAGCTCCCGTTCGAGCGCCTTGATCTGGTGGCTGAGCGCTGACTGCACGACGTAGCAGCGCTCGGCGGCACGGGTGAAGTTGCCGGTCTCGGCGACGGCGACGACGTAACGCATCTGCTTCAGGTCCACGAGCACAGTCTGTCAGATTGATCTGGTTTCGAGATTGCTTCGGTGAAAACCATGTGTTGGACTCATTGCCCGATCTCGCTGAGAGTGGATGCCGTCGCCATCCGACGACACCCCGACCAGACCAACCAGGAGATCACCATGAACACCGCCCACACCACCGACACCATCGACACGGCCGACGCCACGAGTTCCACGCCGACGATCGGCGTTCTGGTCGGCAGCCTGTCGTCCACGTCGATCAATCGCACGCTCGCCCGCAGCCTGACCGGCCTCATCGGCGAGCGGGCCCATGTCGCCGAGATCGAGATCGGCGACCTGCCGCTCTACAACTCGGATCTCGACGAGACGCCGCCGGAAGCGGTACGCCGCTTCAAGCGCGAGGTGTCGTCGGTCGACGGCCTGATCGTCGTCACGCCCGAGTACAACCGGACGATGTCGGCCGTGTTGAAGAACGCGTTCGAGTGGGGGTCGCGCCCGTACGGCGAGAGCATCTGGGCGGGCATCCCGGCCGGTCTCGTCGGTGCGTCACCCGGGGCGATCGGCACTGCGACCGCCCAACAGCATGTCCGCAACGTGATGTCGTTCCTCGACATGCCGACCCTCGCACAACCGGAGGTCTACCTGCAGTTCCGGCCGGAGGTCTTCACCGACGACGGCCGGATCAGCGATGCCGGTACCCGGGGATTCCTCGCCGGGTGGGCCGACCGGTTCGTCGACCACGTCCGGCTGCACGCCGACGCCCGTCTCGTCGCGGCCGGGAGTCGAGCGGCGTGAGCACCACCACCGCCCCGCTCCCCCACCAGGCCGTCGCCGCGCCGATGACCACCCCGACCAGCCCGACCACCACGGCCCGGCCGGCCGGAACCGGACGGGTCGGCATCACGATCGCCACCGCGATCGCACCCGCGACGTGGGGCACGACGTATCTCGTCACCTCCGAACTCCTCCCGCCCGGCCACCCCATGTTCGCGGCACTCACACGGTCGCTCCCGATGGGACTCCTCGCACTCGCGATGACCCGGCGACTCCCCACCGGCGACTGGTGGTGGCGGGCCATGGTGCTGGGTGCGCTCAACATCGGTCTCTTCTTCTCGTTGCTGTTCGTCACCGCTGAACGTCTGCCGGGCGGTGTGGCCGCGACCGTCGGAGCGGTCCAGCCGACGATCGTCGCACTGCTGGCCTGGGGCGTCCTCCGTGAACGACTGTCGGGCCGGCGCCTCGGTTGGGGGGTGGTCGGCGTCGTCGGCGTCGGCCTGGTCGTGCTCGGTCCCGGCGCCTCGCTCGACGGTGTCGGGCTCCTCGCCGGCGTTGCCGGAGCGGCGTCGATGGCGACCGGCGTGACCCTCAGCAAGAAGTGGGGGCGCCCGGCGGGTGTCGGGCCGATGGCCTACGCCGGCTGGTTGCTGACCGCCGGAGGACTGTGGCTCCTGCCCGCCGTCGCCGCGTTCGAGGGCGTTCCCTCCGACGTCGACGCCGCCGCGCTCGGTGGGTACGCCTGGCTGGCGGTCGTCGGTGGCCTCGTGGCGTACATCCTGTGGTTCCGCGGGATCGGCCGTCTGCCGGTCACGGCGACGGCGCTGCTCGGCCTCCTGTCACCGGTGGTGGCCACGCTGCTGGGAGTCGTCGTGCTCGACGAGTCGTTCAGCATCCTGCAGGTGATCGGCATCGCCCTGACGCTCGCCGCGCTCCTCGCCGGCCAGACCAACGCACCGTCGGCGGCGTCACGGAAGTCCGCCCGGCGTCGCCGTACGTGGTAGTGATGCCGCCATGTCGCCCGGAGCATCGTTCGTCAGCTCATGCCCCGCCCGGGCAGCGCTGGCCGGCAATCCGTCCGACGGCTACGGCGGCGCGGTCGTGGCCGTGCCGGTGCCCGATCTCGCCGCCTTCGCCTCGGCCGAACCGGCCGACCGATTCTCGGTCCGCGTCGGCGATGCCGATCTCGACCGGCTGCTGGCGGCGACGGCACGCTCGTTCGCCGATGCGGTGGGCCGACCCCGTGATGTCACGCTCTCGGCGACCACCACCATTCCGCGGTCGGTCGGTCTCGCCGGTTCGAGCGCGTTGATCGTCTGCGCACTCCGGGTGCTCGCCGCCACGATCGACCACCGATTCGAGCCGATCGAACTCGCGCAACTCGCCTTGTCGGTCGAGCGCGACCGGCTCGGCATCGCGGCCGGGCTGCAGGACCGGCTCGTCCAGTCGGTCGGCCAGCTGGTGTCGATGCGGTTCGACCCCGTCGGTTTCGAGCGCCTCGATCCTCCCGTCGAGCTGCCCCTGTTCGTCGCCTGGTCGGCGTCGGCGGCGCAGACGAGCGACACCGTCCATCGCTCGCTCCGCCGCCGGTACGACGTCGCCGACCCGCACGTGATCACGAGCATGTCCGGGCTGGCCGAGCAGGCCGACCGTGCGGCGACGGCGATCGCGAACGGCGACCTCGATCGCTTGGCTCAGGCGATGAACCGCACCTTCGAGATCCGGTCGATGATGATCGACGTCGACATCGCGACCCGGGCCCTGGTGCGCATCGCGGTTCGCAACGGGGCCGCGGCGAACTCGGCGGGATCGGGCGGTTCGATCGTCGGCCTCGCCCGCGACCACGACCACCTCACGGAGCTCGAGTCGGCGTTCGCCGGCCACGGCTTCCAGGTGATCGACTGACGCAGCTCAGCTCTTGCGCTGGTGCAGGATCTGCGACACGAGCTTGCCGTCGGCCTGACCGCGACTCGCCTTCATGATGTGCCCGACGAGCGCGCCCATCGCCTTGCCCTCGCCGGCGCAGAACTTCTCCCACGCATCGGGCTGGGCGGCGATCGCGTCGTCGACCATCGCTTCGAGCTCCGACGTGTCCATCGCCTCGAAGCCCTTGTCGGCGGCGATGGCCGCGGCGTCGCCGCCACCGCGTGCGATGAGCTCGGCGACGACGGTCTTCGCCTGGGTGGCCGTCAGCTGCCCGTCGATCTCCATCCGGGTGAGGCCGGCGAGGTCGGCGGGCGGCAGCGCCGGCTCGGCGCCCGCATCGGCGAACGCCTCCTTGAGATGCACGACCGCGCGACCGATCTCGCCGCCGGCGGCCTGCACGGCGAACGCGTAGTCGTCCTGTCCGCGCTCGACCAGGATGCCGACGGCCTCACTGTCGGGTTCGAGGCCCGCGGCCTCGGCGAGTCGGGTGCGACGGGCTGCGGGCAGCACCGGCAGCGCCGCACGGACCGACTCGATCCACTCGGTCGACGGGTCGAGCGGGACGAGATCGGGTTCGAGGAAATAGCGGTAGTCGTCGGCGTCTTCCTTGTCGCGCAGCGTGTGAGTGCGGCCGTCGCCCTCGTCCCAGTGGCGGGTCTGCTGTCGCACTGCCTCGCCGCTCTCGATCAGGATGATCTGGCGCCGGGCCTCGTACTCGATCGCCCGACCGACCGAGCGCACCGAGTTGACGTTCTTGATCTCGCAGCGGGTGCCGAACTCGTCGCCGGGGCGCCGGACGCTGACGTTCGCGTCGACACGCATCGAGCCCTCCTCCATCTTGGCGTCGGACGCCTCGATCGCGAGGAGGATCGCCCGGAGTTCGCCGACGTACGCCTTCGCCTGCTCGGGCGAACGGATGTCGGGACGACTCACGATCTCGACCAGCGGCACACCGGCCCGGTTGAGATCGATCAGCGAGTGTTCGGCGCCGTGGACGCGACCCTCTCCCCCACCGACGTGGGTCGACTTGCCGGCGTCCTGCTCCATGTGGGCGCGCTCGATCCCGACCCGGCTGCCGTCGGGCAGGTCGAGCCAGCCGTCGACGTTGAGCGGATCCTCGTACTGGCTGATCTGGTACGACGTCGGCATGTCGGGATAGAAGTAGTTCTTGCGGGCGAACGTGCAGCGCTGCACGGTGCAGTTCAGTGCCAGACCGATCCGCATCGCCAGCTCGACCGCGTGCCGGTTGAGCACCGGGAGTGCTCCGGGCAGACCGAGGGTGACCGGGTCGATGTTGGTGTTCGGCTCGTCACCGAACCGGTTCGGCGACGCGGAGAACAGTTTGGTGGCGGTGGAGAGCTCGGCGTGCACTTCGAGCCCGACGACCATCTCCCAGCCGTCGTGGGTCCAGATCTCGCTCATGCCAGGCCTCCTGCCGCCCGCTCGAGTTCGGCCGCCACCTGCAGCATGACCGGCTCACCGAGCGCTGGCGCCAGCACCTGGACGCCGACCGGCAGATCGTCGGCACCGGTGCCGAACGGCACGCTCATGCCCGGGTCGCCCGTGAGATTGGCGGGGATCGTGTAGGTGTCGCACAGGTACATGGCGAACGGATCGGCGGTCTTCGACCCGAACGGGAAGGCGACGCTGGGCGACGACGGGGTGAGCAGCACGTCGGCCTGTTCGTACGCCACGGCGAAGTCGCGTGCCATCAGGCGCCGGATCTTGAGCGCCTTGCCGTAGTAGGCGTCGTAGTAGCCGGCCGACAGGGCGTACGTGCCGAGCAGGATGCGCCGCTTGACCTCGTCGCCGAAGCCGGCCGCACGGGTCGCCATGTACATCGCGTCGGTGGTCGCCGCGTCGACCCGCATCCCGTACCTGACGCCGTCGTAGCGAGCCAGGTTGGACGAGGCCTCGGCCGGGGCGATCAGGTAGTAGGCGGTCAGGCCGTAGCCGAAGGCGGGCACCTCGACGTCGACGATCGTGGCGCCGGCTTCGCGGAGCGCGTCGAACGCCTGCTCGAGCCGCTGCTGCACATCCGGGTCGGCACCCTCGGGCAGGTCGGTGATCCGACCGACACGGAGCCCCTCGACGCCGGCTTCGAGCAGTGCCGAGTAGTCGGGCAGCGGCTCGGGGATCGACGTGGAGTCGCGCGGATCGTGCCCCGAGACCGTCTGGAGCGCGAGCGCTGCATCGCCGACCGTGTGGGCGAACGGACCGATCTGGTCGAGGCTGCTGGCGAAGGCGACGAGGCCGTACCGGCTCACCCGCCCGTAGGTCGGCTTGATCCCGACGACGCCGCACAGCGCTGCGGGTTGGCGGATCGATCCGCCGGTGTCGGACCCGAACGACAGCGCCGAGAACCCGGCGGCGACCGCAGCGGCCGAACCACCCGACGAACCGCCGGGCACACGCGTCGTGTCGAGCGGGTTGCGGGTCGGACCGAATGCGGAGTTCTCGGTCGACGAGCCCATCGCGAACTCGTCGAGGTTGGTCTTGCCGACCGCGACAGCGCCGGCCGCGTCGAGCATCGACACGACGGTGCCGTCGTACGGCGGGATCCACCCCTCCAGGATCTTCGACGAGCACGTCGTCGGCACACCGCGGGTGCACATGTTGTCCTTGAGCGCGACCGGCACACCGGCCAGCGGACCCGGATCGTGTCCGGCTGCGACGGCCTCGTCGACGGCAGCGGCCCGCTCGCGTGCCCGATCGGCCATCACCGTGTTGAAGGCGTGGATCTCTCCCTCGCGGTCGTCGATCCGCGCCAGGTGGGCATCGAGGACGTCGACGGCCTTGAGCGTGCCGGAGCGGACACCCGCGGCGATCTCGACGGCGGTGGTCTCGTCGCCCATCAGCCCTCACCGCCCGTCGGCGGCACCCGGAAGCGACCGTCCTCGGCATCGGGTGCCATGGCCAGCGCCTCGTCGCGATCGATGCTCGGCTGCACGATGTCGTCGCGCATCACGTTGACCAGGTGGTACGGCTGCGTCATCGGTTCGACATCGTCGAGGTCGAGGGCGTCGATGTCGGCGAAATGCTCGAGCATGTCGCCCAGCTGTTCGGTCGCCAGGTCGATCTCGGCCGACGTCAGCTCGAGTCGGGCAAGGTGTGCGACCTTGGCCACATCTTCACGGGTCAGACGTTCGGACACGAGTAGCGAGGCTACTGACCCCCGAGCCCTCGACCCACATGGGCTGCTGCGGGTTGGACGCGGGCGAGCGATCGGTCGGGCCGCGGCCCCACGTACCGTGCTGCCGGCCTGATCAGCTTGCCGACGGCCGCCTGTTCCAAGGCGTGGGTCACCCAACCGATCACTCGGCTCACGGCGAAGGTCGGGGTGAACATCGAACGTGGCAGACCGACGGTCTCCATGATCACGCCGGCGTAGAACTCGACGTTGCTCGGCAGCGGCCGGTCGGGCTTGAGCTCGGCGAGGGTCGCGAGGATCTCGACCTCGGTCGCCATCGCCTGCTCGACGAGCGGGCCACCGAGCGACTCGGCGACCTCGCGGAGCAGCCCCGAGCGCGGATCCGGAGCGCGGTAGACGGCATGCCCGAATCCCATGATGCGTCGGCCGGCGGCGAGTTCGGTGCGGACGAACCGGGCTGCGTGCGCGGGGTCGCCGATCGCGTCGAGCGCATCGAGGGCACGGCTCGGCGCACCGCCGTGCAGCGGTCCGGCGAGCGCGCCGATCGCCGCACACACGACGTCGGCGATGTCGGCACCGGTCGATGCGACCACCCGGCCGGTGAACGTCGAGGCGTTGAACCCGTGGTCGACCGTGAGCATCAGGTACTGCTCGAGCGCCCTGGCGTGTGCCGCCGACGGCGTCCGGCCGGTGACGGCACGGAGGTACGACGCGGCGTGGCCGAGGCCGGGCATCGGTGCGGGGATCTCGGTCCCGGCCGCAGCATGGTGGAGCGCGGCCAGCACGGTCGGCGTCAAGGCCGCGATCGAGCGGGCCTGACGTCGCCGTTCGTCGACTCCGAGATCGAGCATCGGGGCGAGGCCGATGACCTGCTGCGTCGCCGACAGCACCGTTCGCAACTGCGCCAGCGGCGAGCCACCGGTCCGCGCCGCGGCCTCGATCAGCGGGCCGAGATCGGCCGGCAGATCGCGGAGCGGCTCCACCTCGGACCGGAAGCGGTCCAGTTCGACCCCGGTCGGGAGTTCACCGTGTTCGAACAGGTACCAGACCTCCTCGAAACCGACGGACCGCGCGAGTTCGGTCGCGTCGTACTGGCGGTAGTGGTAGAAGCCTTCGTCGCCGTGGACGGTTCCGATCGCCGTGTCGGCCACCGCCACGCCGTTGAGTCCCGGGGGTACGTCGATGAGTTCGTTCATGCGTCGAGTTTCCGCCGTCAACCGTTGGTGATCAACGTTGATCTTATCAACATTGACGAATCCACGCCGCCCTGGGACGATGGCACACATGTCGACGTTGATCGGGGCGAAGGAGGCCGCCGCGACCCTTGGCGTCACCAAGCCGACGCTGTACGCCTACGTCTCTCGTGGTCTCGTCACTCGCCAGGTGGCAGTGGACGGCCGCACCTCGCTCTACGACCGGGCCGAGGTCGAGACCCTCGCGAACCGGTCGCGTCGTCGGCCTCCCGCGGAGCGCCCGTCGATCGACGTGCAGATCGCGACCTCGGTCACACGGCTCCACGACGACTCCCCGACCTACCGGGGGCAGCGCGTGCTCGACCTCGTCGAAAGTCACTCGTTCGAGCAGGTGGCCGATCTACTCCTCACCGGCGAGGCGACCGGCCGTGCGACCGACTGGAAGCTCGATCGATCGGCGCTCGCCCGCTCCCGGAGCATCGTCGATGCCGCGACACCGATCGATCCGCTGGGAGCGCTGTCGCTCACCGCACGATCACTCGAACATCGCGACGGCGACCAGACCGCAACGGTCACGCGTCGGCTGCTCTCGATCATTCCGTCGGTGCTCGGGGGTCCGCAACGCGGCGGCATCCCCGACCGGCTCTCGCGGGCGTGGCTCCGGCGACCCGCCCCGCAGGTCGTCGACGCGGTCGAACGGGCGCTGATCCTGTTGGCCGACCACGAGCTCGCGACCAGCACACTCGCCGTGCGGGTCGCTGCGTCGGTCCGTGCGGCACCGCCGGCTGCACTCGCCGCGGGCCTCGACGTCGTCGCGGGACCACTGCACGGTGCGGCGAGCCAGGCTGCGGTCGCCCTGTTCGAGCACGCCTCCGAGACCGACCCGGCCGACGCCGTCCGATCCGGGCTCGGCGGCGGCCGACGGCTGCCGGGTTTCGGTCACACCGTCTACCGCCGTGGCGACCCTCGATTCGAACCACTCCTCGACGCCGTGCGAGCGATCCCGGCACCGCCCGAGCGCATGGCCGTCGTCGACGAGGTCATCCGGGAGGCGGGTCGATCGATCGGGCATCTCCCCAACATCGATCTCGCACTGGCAGCATTGATACACGTCGCCGGTCTCGCGAGCGATGTACCGCTCTTCGGCGTGGCGCGCCTCGCGGGTTGGGCGGCGCACTACGACGAGGAGCTCGGCGAGCGCCCCGTCCGGTTCCGAGGCCTCAGCCGCTGATCAATCGACGTCGTCGACGACCGCCGGCTGATCGTCGAGCTCCTCGGCAGCGTCGGACGCACCGTCGTCGAGCGCGTCGGTGTCGCTCGGCCCGGGCTCGGGCCAGCGACGGCCTCGCGTGGCGAGCAGATAGAGCCCGCCGCCGACGATCGCGGCCAACGCCACCCACTGGTTCCAGCGCAGACCGGCCACGTCGCTCAGCTGCACGGCGTCGATCCGCAGGCCTTCGATCCAGAAGCGGCCGACGCCGTAGCCCATCAGATAGACCGCGAACAGGCGACCCGGCCCGAGCCGGAACGTGCGGTCGATCCACAGCAGGAGGGCGACGAGGCCCAGGTTCCAGAGCGATTCGTAGAGGAACGTCGGGTGGAACGTGGTGTCGGCGGCGTATCCGGCCGGCGTGTGCGCGTCGTCGATCTCGAGGCCCCACGGCAGATCGGTCGGCTTGCCGAACAGCTCCTGGTTGAACCAGTTGCCCCAGCGCCCGATCGCCTGTGCGAGCGGGATCGCCGGTGCTGCACAACTGAGGAGTTGCGCCGCCGGGATACCGCGCTGACGACCCTGCCACACGCCGACGGCGACGCCGGCGAGGAGTCCGCCCGGGATGCCGAGGCCGCCCTCCCAGATCTTCGGGATCGCAGCGAGGTCGTCGGAGAAGCGATCCCAGTCGGTGGCCACGTGGTAGAGCCGCGCCCCGACGATGCCGGCAGCGACACCCCACATGCCGATCGTGCTCGCGTCGTCGGTCGTGCCGAGGCGCTTGGATTCGAGCTGTCGCCCGAGCATCCAGACCGCGGCCAGCACGCCGAGCGCGATCATCAACCCGTAGGCGTTCAACGAGAGCGGACCCAACGAGATCGAGTTGCCGGACGGGCTCGGGATCGAAGCGAGCATCGGGTTCATCATGCCTCCACGGAGCGGACGAAGTCGACGGTGCCGTCGATGACCGTGCCACGGTCGAAGTCGAGGGTCGCGACGTGGTAGCTGCGCTCGAGCCAGGTGTGCAGCACCGGCCCACCCCATGTGGTGGCGAGATGCTCGCTGTCGGACGGCGGGACGACGTGGTCCTGGCGCGACGTGAACAGCCGGAGCGGGACGGTGAGCTCACCGAACCGGTCGGTGATCGGCACGATGCCGTCGGCGACCAGGGATCGGAGAGGTCGCAGCGGCGTGCCGTCGTACGCGATGTCGGTCGATTCGGGATCGGCGATGTCGGAGCCCTCTCCCGGCGCGATCTCGAGGCCGTCGTCGATGAACTCGTCGACCATCGCCATCGTCGCTTCGTCGCGCGTCCTGGTGGCGGGGTTGATACCGACGACGCCGACGACGTGTGGACGGTCGAATGCGGCGGCGATCGCCAGGGTCCCGCCGGCGCTCTGGCCGACCAGCACGATGCGTTCGACACGGCGAGCCAGCTCGTCGACGACGCGCTCGGTCTCCGCGAACCAGTCGGCCCATCCGGTCGCGACCATGTCGTCGATCGTGGTGCCGTGACCGGGGAGGCGTGGGAGTTCGAGGTCGTACCCGGCGGCGATCACGGCGTCGGCAACCCCCCGCATCGAGGACGGATTCCCGGTGAACCCGTGCAGCACGACGACGCCGGTCGACGAAGCGCCACGATGGGACCGCGGTTCGCACCCGGGCATCACGGTCGAGGTCATCGCACGGTTCTACCAGCGGATCGGCTTGACCCACCGGTCAAGACCCGCTGAACTAGCGAGGTGCCCGTCCATGCCGCAGCGGATCGTCAGCTCACCGAACAGGGGCGCGAACGCAAGCAACAGCTCATCGACGCCGCGATCCCGCTGTTCGCCGAACGCGGTTACGCGGCGACGCGCATCCTCGACATCTGCGATCGCGCCGGCGTCGCCAAAGGGCTGTTCTACTGGTATTTCCCCACCAAGCTCGACCTGTTCAGCGAACTCGTCCGGTCGATGCGCCATCAGCTGCGACGCGCACAGGCCGCCGCCATGTCGCCCGACGCCGACGCACTGACGCGCATCCACCAGGGTGCGGCAGCGAGCGTTCGTTTCATGGCCGAGCACGCGACCTATTTCTCACTCGTCGACGTCGAGCGGTCCGATCCGACCATCGCCGATGCTCTCAAGAGCGGTAGCGAGGTCTATCTCGACGACGTCACCGCCCTGGTCCGCGAAGCACAGCGCGACGGTCGGGTCCCCGATGCCGATCCACAACTGCTCGCGCTCGGCGTGCTCGGATCGGTCTCGTCGTTCAGCAATGCGTGGCGGAGCGGCCGCATCGACATGACCGCCGAGGACCTGGCCGACTTCGTCGCCGACTGGGTCGGACGCGCACTCGGTTGAGCGGGCTTCAGCCGAGCTGATTGCCGAGTTCGGGATCGCGGGCGGTGAGCACCGCCACGAAGGCGTCGACGACGTCGGGGTCGAACTGACCGTCGCGACCCAGGATGACGAAGCGTGCCGCCTCCTCCTTGTGCCACGCCCGCTTGTAGGGGCGCTTGCTGCACAGTGCGTCGTAGACGTCGGCGATGCTGACGATCCGCCCCGACAGGGCGATCGACGAACCGCTGATACCGAGCGGGTAGCCGCTGCCGTCCCACCACTCGTGGTGCGACTGCGCGATCTCGGCGGCCATCTGGAACATGGGCGCCGAGTTCCCGGCGAGGATGCGGTGGCCCATGCTCGTGTGGGCCTTCATCATCTCGTACTCCTCGACCGTCAGCGGCCCGGTCTTGCGGAGCACCGAATCCGGCACCGCGACCTTGCCGATGTCGTGCAACCGCGAGGCGAGGCGCAACTGCTCGCACCACTCGGGCGACTTGCCGAGGGCGTGGGCGATCTCCGCGGCCATGTCGCCGACGCGGTCGGTGTGCGCCCCGGTCTCGGAGTCGCGGAACTCCGTGAGGATCGCGAGTTGCTCGAATGCTTCGAGGTGATGCGACGGCGTGACGGCCTGCGTGGCGTCCACATCGATCACGTCGTGGTCGACAGCTTCGAAGTCCTGGTGCCGAAGGCGGAAGATCTCCGCCTGGTGGCGTGCGGTCGCCGTCTCGTGGGCGACCTGGAGGGTGCGCAGCCGAAGGTCGGCGGCGTGGGTGAACATCTGGCGATGCTGTTGGTCGTGCGTCTCACGTCGTTCCAACGCCTCTTCGAAACGTCCGCTGCGCTTGAACGCCGTGGCGAGTAGGTCGTTGACCTCGAGTTCGTATTCCTTCGACTCGGTCCGTTCCGACATGTCGAGCGCGGCCTGGAGCACGCTGATCGCGTCGTCGAGCGCGCCGCGGCGCAGCGCGACGCGGCCCTCCGCGACCATGACACCGAGCTGGGCCGAGTACGAGGGTTCCGAGCCGTCGTCCGACATCTGAGCCAGGACCCGACGCGCCTCGGCGAAGCACTCGGCGGCCTTCTGGTGATCGGCCAGGCCCATGTACGCCTCGGCGAGGTCGGCGAGGAGATTGGTGACGATCGAGGGGCTGTGCTCCCTGGCGATCTCCACGGCTCGACGGCCGAGCGAGACGGCCGGCAGGTACTCGGACCGCGACGAACGGATGCGGGCGATGTTGCCGAGGATCAGGGCGACCATCTCGGGCCGACCGTAGGGCTCGGCGGCGGCGAGCGCCTGCTCGTAGGTGACGATCGCCCGATCGTTGTCGCCCATCGAGTGGTAGACGGCGGCGACCGTGTTCAGGATGTTCCCGGAATCCACGCCGTGACCGGTGGCCTGGTACACGTCGAGGGCCCGAAGACAGTTCTCGAGCGCCTCGGAGAAATTGGAGGCCTGGTAGTGCACGATGCCCAGGAGATGGATCGCCCATGCCTCGACCAGCTGCGCGCCGCACTGCTCGGCGACCTCGCTGGCCTCCATCGCGAGTCCGAAGGCGTCCTCGGGGTCGTCACCGAAGTGGGCCAGGCTCGCCAGTCGGTACAGCGACTCGGCTTCCCCGACACGATCGCCGTTCGCTCGGGCGACGACCCGGGCCTGCAGGGCATGACGACGCGCGCCGGCCGGATTCAGTTCCTGGTCCTGGGCCGCTCGCTCCAACAGTTCTCGGACTGCTGGGGACGCGCTCGGCTCGGACGCCGCGAGGGCATTCGATTCCACGATTTCACTTCGGCACGATCCGCGGGCGACTTGAAGGGTTCTTGACGCCAACGTGATCGTCAGCATTCTGCAAACCAGCGGTTCGCCGATCGATGAGGCTCGTATCATCGCCGCATGGGAACGGCCGTCGCGGGGAGGAGCCGGCAGATCGACCGATCCGCCGTCGCTGCACTCTTCCCCGTCGCGACCCTCGTGCCGTTCTGGCTCCTGGCCTTGGCGTTGATCTGGGTGCCGGTCTGGCTGGTGACCGGGTTGCCGTACTGGGTGGTCCCTGTGGGGTGGCTGATCGCCGGTGTCGCGCTGTTCGTCCCGAGCGTGCAGGCGCTCGTGCTCAGCCCGGTGTTCGGTGCCCGTCAACCGACGCCCGAGGAACTCGCCGTGATCACTCCGATCTGGCGCGATCTGGCGGTCGCAGCGAATCTTCCGCAGTACCGCTACACGATCCGGGTGGTCGACTCCGACGAGTTGAACGCGTTCGCGTGCGGCGGGCACCTGCTGATCGTCACCTCGTTCGCACTCGAGGAGCTGAGCTCGCGCGAGCTCTCGGGTGTGCTGGCGCACGAACTGAGCCACCATCTCGGGCTCCACACCGCTGCCTTGACGATCGGCCACTGGCTGTCACTCCCCGTGCTCGTGCTCGCCCGCATCGGGTTCTACCTCCAGAACGTCGCGCGAGCGGCGACGGATTCGTTCGCGTCGCACTCGGCGGCGTTGACGGCGGTCGGACGAGTCGTCGCGACGGTCCTGAACGCGGTGGCATGGGTGTTCCTCGCCGCGCTCCACGCGTCGGATGCCCTGTCGAACGTGGTCGCCCACAGCTCGGAGTTCGAAGCCGATCGCCGAGCGGTCCGGATGGGGTACGGGCGGCCGCTCGCCGATGCGCTGCGTCGGGTGATCCGGCTCGGCGGTGGCCACCGGGCGGCTGGGTGGCGCGGCCGCCTGACCTCGTCGCACCCGCCGGCCCGCACCCGCGTCGCCCGCATCGAGGCGATGCTGCGCCACCCGAGCCGCTGAGCCGCTCCAGACCCCGTCGGCTTCAGGCGGCGATGTCGGCGACGGTCGCCTCGAGCAGTGCCACGAGGTCATCGGGCGCCACGGCGATGTCGAGCCCCCGCTTGCCACCGCTGACGTAGATGCTGTCGAACGCGAGCGCCAGCTCGTCGATCACGGTCGGCAGGCGCTTCTTCTGGCCGAACGGGCTGATCCCGCCGCGCACGTAGCCGGTGATCCGCTCCGCGACCGCCGGGTCGCACATCTCGACTCGCTTCGCGCCGAGGGCTCGCCCGACCGCCTTCAGTGCCAGCTTGCCGCTGACCGGCACGATCGCGACCGCCTGCTCACCGTCGGCGGTGACCAGCAGCGTCTTGAAGACCTGGTCGGGGTCGAGGCCCAGCTTGTCGGCGGCTTCGGCGCCGAAGTCGTGCAGCGTGTCGCCGCGTTCGTACTCGTGGACGCTGAACGCGATCTGCGCCGCCTCGAGTTCCAGGATCGCCGGGGTCACGAGCCGAGTATGGCCGGTGTCGGACATCGCCCGTAAGGTCGCGGGCGTGCGCATCACCGACGACCCGTCGACCGACCCGCAGAAGTACGAGTTCACCCATCAGCTCCGCGTGCGGTTCGCCGAGACCGACGCGATGGGGATCGTGCACCACAGCCGCTATCTCCCGATGATGGAGGAGGCCCGCGTCGCCTTCCTGCGACACATCGGGCACCCCTACCAGGAGATCCGCGACGAGGGCATCGAGATGAACGTGCTCGAGGCGTGGGTGAAGTACCGCCGACCGCTGCTGTTCGACGACGTCGTCGACGTGCACGTGCAGCTCACGTCGGCCGAGCGGGCCTCGTTCCAGATGGGCTACCTGCTGACCGTCGACGGCGAGGTGCGGGCGACCGGCATCACCGCCCACGGCGCCGTCACCCCGGAGGGTCGCCCCGTCCGCCTGCCCGAGTGGCTCCGCGCCATGGGCTGAGTCCCACGTCGGGACCGCTACGCAAGCAGCCTCGCTGCAGCGATCGACAAATCTGCCCGGAGCGAGCGGTCCACTCGAACAACACCGGCGGCAGCTTTCTCGGCACTCCTCCCGAGACCAACTCGACCCCATGGTCATCCCGCATGGCGCGGCCCGCCTCACCTGAGAGTGGATCGTCGCAACCTGTTGTGAATCGAACGTATGTTCGATATCATGAGACCTATGTTCGAGTCGGTGATCGAGGACTGCGTGGCACTGCCCGAGTCGTCGCTCGACGAGCGGCTTCGGGCCAACGAGTTGGCCGCCCGGCGGCTGGCGGCCGAGCGGGCGGCGCTCGTCGGGGTGATCGAACAACGCGGCGTGTTCGCCGGCGAGCACCGGACGATGGCGGCGTACCTGCGGGCGACCGTCAACTGCTCGAACGGAACCGCGGCGTGTGACCGCAGACTCGCACGACTGTTGACCACCTATCCAGCGGTCGGCGACGCGCTGCACGCCGGGCACATCACCGTCGATGCCGCACTCCAGATCTGCCGGGTGCACGCCAACCGTCGCATCCGTGAATGGCTGGGTGTCGTGGTCCCGGTGCTCGTGGAGCTCGCCGAGCACACGCCACACCGGGAGTTCGCCGATCACGTCAGCGGGCTGATCGCGCAGCTCGACCAAGACGGTGCGTTCACCGACATGGACGACTCGATCGACGGGCGCAGCGCCACCGTCGTCGAGGTCGGCGGTGAGGTCGCCATCAGAGCGCACGGCGGCGACCCGGTCCAGGCCGCTCAGTTGCAGACGGTGTTCGACGCGTTCGTCGAGGGCGAATACCGCGACGATCTCGCAGCCAGGCGAGCCGAACACGGCGAGGACGCCGATCGGTTCCCACTCTCGCGCACCGGCGCCCAGCGTCGCTTCGACGCACTGGTGGCCATCTTCGCCGCGGCCGCCGGGTCGCCCGATGCGTCCGGACTGCCCGAGCCGGTCGTCCATCTCGTCGTCGACGACCGGACCACCCACGAGACGCTCGTCCGCGCGGGCATCGCCTTGCCCGGCGGCAACCAGATCGAACTCGACGACGACGGCAGCATCGCCGACGAAGCTGCGCTGCTCACCGACCTCGCCGACGAGTTGGCCGACGACCCCGAAGCCTTCCTCTCACGCCGGTGCGAAACGCAGAACGGTTCGCCGATCCATCCGAGCGTCGTACTGCGGGCCTTGCTGACCGGCCACGTCCGCCGGGTCGTCATGGACTCGCGGGGTGTCGTGATCGACTACGGCACGAAACAGCGACTCTTCACCGGGCTCGCCCGGCAGGCGGCGATGGTCATGCACCGCACGTGCGAAGCACCTGGCTGCACGATGCCGGCCGCCTGGTCGCAGGTCGACCACAACACCGAGTGGCACGAAGGCGGCCGGACCGACCAGAGCAACCGGACCATCGGCTGCGGTCACCACAACCGACGGAAACATCGAGAACGATGGCGGGTGCGTCGTGACCGGCGCGGGCGCGCCTACACGCTCCGTCCCGACGGCACGATCCTGCTCCCGGTCGGCGAACGCCCACCCGACCTCAGCGACGACGAGATCACCGAACACATTCGCCGGCGTGTCCGCGATCTCATCGCCGCACGAGCAGCGTGACACCGCAGCGTGCTACTCGGCACCGCGCCCTGACCGGACGACCACGGCGTCGCCGTGTTCGGTCATCGTCAGACCGTGCGGCTCGATCTCCCGGCGGACGTCGTCGGGCGACCAGCACCGGTACGTCGACGTGACGCTCTGTTCCGACACGAGCGTGTCGCCGTCGAGTACCCGATAGGCCATGACCCACCGCATCGTGCGACCGTCGTCCGGTTCACCCGACTGCCAGCCCTCGTAGGTGAAGCGTCCCACCTGGAGGCTCTTGTACAACGTGGGTTCCACCACGATCGGTCGGTACGGCGGCAGGATCTCGACGACCACCGGAGCACCGGCATGCATCCGTTCGGCGGCATACCGCCAGAGCAGCGATCGCTCCGATCGGTCGAGGTGACCGAGTACCGCCGACAGCACGATGGCCGAGGCGCGTTCGGGCAATGCGTCGGCGAGCGGGCGGGGATCGACGGTGACGCGACCGGCCAGAGAAGGGTCGAGGAGCAGACGGGTATGCAGCGCGGTCCGCATCGACTTGCTGGGTTCGATCGCGTAGAGATCGGCGTCGGGAACCGCAGCGCGCAGGTAGGGCAGACCGATGCCGGTGCCCGCACCCACGTCGACGATCGGGCCGGCCGTCGGATCGACACCGTCGAGCAGGTCGAGCAACTCGAGACCGGTTCGCTCCCAGTGCGCCGTCGCCAACAGCTCGTAGAACTCGGCGGTGGCGGTGCCGTAGGGGTCCGACGGATCGGGCCCGGCATCGGCAGGCGCCGGCGATGCGCTGCCCGCCTCGGGTGTGGATTCGACCGGCGACAGGAGATGCACCCATCGCGCATCCTTCTGGCCCGGCCGACGTTCCAGTTGCACCACGAGCGGCTCGTCACGTGCGGCCATCGCGGACAGGACGCCTGCGACCTCGTCGGTCGAGCCGAAGGCGTGTTGCCGTTCGGTCCTGGTCTTGAGTTCGCCGACGGTCTGTTCGCCACGGAGCATCAACACGGCGAGCACCGCCGTCTCCCCCGGTTCGAGCCCGAGCACCTCCGGCACGACGTGGCGGAACTTCATCGCCCGGTTCGAGGTGCTGTGGACCGTGCGGGTCCACCCCCTCGCCCGCAACGACGTCAACGCCTGTTCGACGTCGTGGTCGGTCATCGACATCACCGGGTCACGGCTGGTCGACTGGTTGCACGCGTTGCGCAGGCTGTTCGCCGTGAGCGGATATGCGTCGGGCGTCGTGGACTCCTTCTCGATCAGGCAACCGAGCACGCGTGCCTCACCATCGGTCAGATCGCCGTGGCGGCGCGATTCGTCCATGCCCGGTTATCGGACGTTCCGTCCACGATCTGGAGTCGTCGGCTTGCGACCCTCCTGTTACCGATCGGTAAGGTCGGATCGTGCGCTCACCCAAGGACTTCTTCCAGCCGCTCGCCGTCGGCGCTCCCGCCCCGCTCCGTGAGATCCCGATCCGCCCGAGCCGGATGATCCACTTCTTCCCGTCGTCGAACGAGAAGATGCGCGGCAAGGTGCCGGGCATGGTCGGCAAGGTCGACGTGCTGCTCGCCAACCTCGAAGACGGCGTGCCGGCCACCGACAAGGAGGCGGCCCGGGCCGGCCTGATCGAGGTCGCCAAGACGGTCGACTTCGGTGAGACCCAGTTCTGGACCCGCGTCAACAGCCTCGATTCGCCGTGGGGCCTCGACGACCTGACCGCGGCCGTCCTCGAAGCGGGCGAGGCGCTCGACGTGATCATGATCCCGAAGGTCGAAGGGCCCGAGGACATCCACTACGTCGACCGGCTCCTGGCCCAACTCGAAGCCAAGGCGGGCCTCACCGAGCCGCTGCTGGTGCACGCGATCCTCGAGACCGCACGTGGCGTCGCCAACGTCGAGGAGATCTGCCTGGCGTCGCCACGCATGCAGGGCCTGTCGCTCGGCCCCGCCGATCTCGCCGCCAACCGCCGCATGAAGACGACCCGGGTCGGTGGCGGTCACCCCGACTACGTCGTGCGCGACGACGCGAATCCCGATGCCCCCGACGCGGCGCGGGCGACCCATCAGCAGGATCTGTGGCACTACACGATCGCCCGCATGGTCGACGCCTGCGTCACGGCCGGGATCCTCCCGTTCTATGGCCCGTTCGGCGACATCGCCGACGGCGTCGCCTGCGAAGACCAGTTCCGCAACGCCTACCTGCTCGGCTGCGTCGGCGCCTGGTCGCTGCACCCCAGCCAGATCGACATCGCCAAGCGCGTGTTCTCGCCGCGACCGGCCGACGTGGCCCACGCCCAACGGGTGATCGAGGCGATGGGCGACGGCACCGGGGCGATCATGCTCGACGGCAAGATGGAGGACGACGCGTCGTGCAAGCAGTGCATGGTCGTCGTCGCGTTGGCGAAGGAACTCGCCGCCAACGATCCCGAACTCGCCGAGGCGTACGGGTTCTGACATGAGCGACCTGCGACCCCGCCGCTCCGTCCTGTACATGCCCGCCGCCAACGAGCGAGCCCTCGAGAAGGCCAAGGCGATCCCGGCCGACGCGCTGATCTTCGACCTCGAGGACGCCGTCGCCCCCGACGCCAAAGAGCAGGCGCGGGCCAACGCCGTCGCCGCAGCCGCGTCGGACGACTACGGCCATCGCGAGATCACGATCCGCTGCA
This sequence comes from Ilumatobacteraceae bacterium, assembly GCA_033344875.1. Lineage (NCBI taxonomy): Bacteria > Bacillati > Actinomycetota > Acidimicrobiia > Acidimicrobiales > Ilumatobacteraceae > Ilumatobacteraceae bacterium. Next base: position 2,190,768 of record JAWPMO010000001.1, read on the forward strand.
ACGGTCTCGACACCCCGTGGGGTGCCGACGACCTCGCCGCCGCCGCCACCTCGGGCGCCGCCGCGGTCGTGATCCCCAAGGTCGGGTCGAGCGAGTACCTCGACCAGATCGCACAGCAACTCGACGCGGCCGGCGCCCCGGCCGAGCTCGCGATCTGGGCGATGATCGAGACACCGAGCGCACTGCTCGACATCCGCTCGATCGCGCACCACCCGCGGGTCACCGTGCTCGTGATGGGCACGAACGACCTGATCAAGGAACTCCGCACGGTCGCGCTCGCCGACCGTTCACCACTGATCCCCCACCTGGCGACGGCACTCGTCGGTGCCCGGGAGGCCGACAAGGTGATCCTCGACGGCGTCTACAACGACGTCCGCGACCCCGATGGCTTCCGGGCCGAGGCCGAGCAGGGCAAGGCCTTCGGTTTCGACGGCAAGACGCTCATCCACCCGAGCCAGGTCGAGCCGACCAACGAGGTCTGGGCGCCGACCGACGACGAGGTCGAGTTCTCACGTCGCGTGATCGAAGCATTCGAGGCCGCCGAGGCCGAGGGTCGCGGCGTGATCACCGTCGACGGCCGGATGATCGAGAACCTCCACGTCGACAACGCCAGGCGCGTCCTGGCCGTCGCCGACGCGATCGCCGCGCTCGGCTGACGTCGGGCGAGCGTCGCGCCCGTCAGAGGCGGCGGATGTCGGGCTCGCGGCCGGTGTTGCCGTACGCGATGCCGGTCATCCGCTGGAGGTGCGACAGGTCGTGGTCGACGAGTCGAGGTGTCGCCGCCATCAGGCCGCCGTCGGCGGTGACGGCCTCGCCGGTGACGAACCTCGCCCCGTCACCGCCCAACCAGACCGCCACATCGGCGATCATCTCGGGCTGGCCACGGTCGGGCCACGGCTGGATCTGCTCGCGCCACCGATCGGTGAGTTCGGGTCGACCTCGGTGCAGGAGTTCGGTGTAGACGGCACCGGGGCAGACCGCATTGACGCGGATGCGGTGCGGAGCGAGTTCTGCGGCGGTCGTGCGCGTCAGGCTGATCACCGCCGCCTTGGTCGCGGAGTACGCCTGCGGGCCGCCGCCGCCGCTCAACCCGGCCACCGATGCCGTGTTGACGATCGCACCGCCGGTGCCCTGTTCGATCATCACCCGGGCCGCGTGCTTCGTGCCGAGGAACACCGAGCGCACGTTGATCGCGAACGTCGCGTCCCAGTCGTCGACCGACTGTTCGGTGATCGGCCCGAAGGCGCCACCGATCCCGGCGTTGTTGTACATCGCATCGAGGTGTCCGAAGGTCGAACACGCCGTCGCGACCAGCCGCTCGACGTCGGCCTCGTCCGCGACGTCGACCTGCTCGAATCGCACCGCGTCGGGCCGACCGATCATGTCCAGGGCGTCCCGACCGCGCTGCTCGTTCAGGTCGCCGATGACGACGGCACCCCCGGATTCGACGATCGAACGAGCGATCGCCAGACCGATCCCACCGCCCGCCCCGGTCACGACTGCCACGTTGTCCATCGACACGACCGTAGGCGTCGGCCTACGGTGGACACGTGCCCGACCACGTCCACGACGACGAGTTCACCGACGACGAGCTCGCCGCGTTGGCACTGGCCGCCGATCCCGACACCGTCGTTCCCGACGACGCCGTCCCCTTCACCGGTGTCGACGAACCCGGCCTCGGCCTGCTCCCCGAGTGGTACATGCCGATGCCTGGCGGAGGTCGGTCGACGTCGAAGCGGGTGGTGCTGACCGGCGTGGCGATCGCATTGTTCGTGATCAACGTCGGCGGTGTGTGCGTCACGTACGGCCTGCCCGACCCGGTCTGGAAGTAGTCCACCGAGACCGTCGGAGACCGCCCGAAAAGGCGACGACATCATCGACGGGAACACTGTTACGTTTCGCGGATGTCGTGTCGTCTGGTGATCTCCTGGACGTGCTTCATCACGTCCGTCGTGGCCGTCGGCGTCAGCGCTCCGGCCACCGCTGCCGACCTGGTTTCGCAGACCTGTACTCCCCTCACGTCGGGCTCCGCCGTGCGATCCGACGCGCTCGCGAGCTTCGAGGCGGTCTCCCCGCGTCGACTCGTCGACACCCGCATCGGCACCGGTGGGCGCTCCGCCCCGGTCGAGGCGGGATGCACCCTGCAGCTCGACATCGCGGCGGCATCGGTGCCCGCCGAGGCGGCCGCGGTCGCGCTGTCGGTCACGGCGCTCGGGTCGCAGCCGGGGTTCCTGACCGTGTTCCCGTGCGCGGCCGGTCGACCCGAGACCTCCAACATCAACACCCGGTCCGGCGGCTTCCCGACCCCGAACCTCGTCGTGGCGATCCCCGACGGCGCTCGCCGGGTGTGCATCTACAGCCTGTTCGAGGCCGACGTGATCGTCGACCTGACCGGATGGTGGACGGAGGAGGGCGACCAGCGCCTCACCACGATCGCGCCGGTCCGGGCGGTCGACTCCCGTGACGACCCCGGGCGGGAGCCGTTGCCACCCGGCGCCACCCGCACGATTCCGCTCTCGGCGTTCATCCCGGCCGACGCCACGGCCGTGCTCGGCAACCTCACCGTGACCGAGCCGCAGGCCGACGGCTTCATGACCGTGTTCCCGTGCGGCAGCCCGGTCCCGCTGGCATCGAACCTCAACTTCCGCCGGAACGAGTCGCGTGCGGTTGCGGTCGCCGTCGGGCTGGGCGCCGACGCGCAACTGTGTGTCGAGAGCAGCACCAACGCCCATGTCGTGTTCGACGTCAGCGGCTACTACGCACCCGCACCGCAGTTCGGTCCGGTCGCCGGGCTGCAACCGCTGAGCGGGCGCCGGATCGCCGATTCGAGGACCGGCGAGGGCGGGTGGACCGGCAAGTTCGCGGCCGCGGGCACGCGACGTCTCCGACCGACCGCGGGGCTGGTGAATGACGGACAGAGCACCGCCGTCGTCGTCAACGTGATCGTCACGCAAGCCGACGGCGACGGCTTCGTCACGCTCTATCCCTGTGGCGACGACGTCCCCAACAGCTCCGCGGTGAACTACAGCAGCGCCGGGGAGTCGACGAACATGGTCGTCGTCGACCTGTCGGCGTCCGGCGAGATCTGCGTGTTCGCACTCACGCCGGCCCACGTGGTCGTCGACCTCTTCGGGGTACTCGCGGCCGACACCGGCGAGCTCGTCGAGTCGCTGACCCTCGATGGGTTCACCTGGCCCGCGTACCACCGCGACGCAACCGACTACGCGGTCGAGTGCTCCGGGCCGTCGACCGACATCGGGCTCGAACTGCTGCGCTCGACCACCGCCCGACTCAACGGCGTCCCGGTCGGGTCGGGCTCGATCGATCTCCCGACCTCGGCCGACGACCGGTTCCGACTCGAGTTGCGTCGCGGCTCCACCGTGCAGCAACTGTCGTTCCGATGTGTGCCGGGCGACTTCCCGCGACTCGACGTCGACCGCCCCGGGAGCCCGGCACCTGGCTGGTACGTCACCACCGTGCGCACGCCCGGCACGGGTGGCGGCTACGCCACCGTCCTCGATCGATTCGGAGCACCGGTCTGGTACAAGCGTGTGCCGGGCGACCTGTCCGGCGTCGACCGTCGTGCCGACGGTCGCCTGCTGATGGTGCCGGCGCTCGGCCCGCGGTACGGAGTCGACCCCGACCGCGGTTTCGTCGTCACCAGCTTGTTCGGCACGATCGTGGACGAGATCCTGACCGTGCCTGATCCGCTCGAGCCGGGTGTGTCGTTCCCGACCGACCACCACGACTTCGTGGCGCTCACCGGCGGTGCCCGGGCGATGCTGACGTATCCGCTCCTGGCCGACCAGGACCTGACCGTGCTCGGGCCGGGCTACCTCGCCGACGACGTCATCGCCGACGGCGTGATCCAGGAGATCGCCGCCGACGACACGCTGCTCTGGCGGTGGCGCACCAGCGACCACTTCGGCTACGACGTCTCGTACCCGGTGCGGTGGGGTCCGCTCGAGGGGTACGACGGCAACGAGGTCGACGTCTTCCATCTCAACTCGCTCGAGCAGGTCGCCGACGGCAGCGGCGACTACGTGGTGTCGGCACGGCACCTGGACAACGTGTTCCGGGTCGATCGGGCCACCGGTGGCGTCGACTGGGTGCTCGGCCAGGTCCCGAGCGATTCACCGGCTGCCACGCTCGCCGCGCAGCTCACCATCGTCGACGACCCGCGAGGCGGACCGCGTCGTCCCCACGACGCCCGCCTGAACGGCGACGTCCTCACCCTGTTCGACAATCGCACCGACACCGGCGAGCCGGCGCGCGCCGTCGCCTATCGCATCGACGACGTCGCGGAGACCGCGACGTTGCTCTGGGAGATCGAGCAGGCGGCGGGCCTCACCAGCGTGGGGTTGGGGTCGGCACGGGTGACGACGGCGGGCACGGTGGTGGTGTCGTGGGGCGGGGCGATCCAGCCGGTGTTCGGCGAGTACTCGATCGACGGCGAACCGTTGATCGAGATCACCCAGGTCGCCGGCGGCAACGCCTACCGGATCGTGAAGGAGTCGCCGGGAGCGTTCTCCCTCGACCTGCTGCGGGCGACCGCAGGCGGGTCGATCGACGTCCCCTGAGGAGCGGTCAGCGCACCCGTGTCAGGATCCGCAGCGAGCCCGTGACCGCCGCGAGTTCGAAGCGGCCGCTCTCGATCGCCGGCAGGTAGATCTGCTCGTACGGCGGGCGTCCACCATCCGCCGGGTCGGGGAACACGTCGTGGATCGCGAGCGTGCCACCGGCCGCAACGTGTGGCGTCCAGCCCTCGTAGTCGGCCTGCGCCGGTTCGACCCCGTGGCCACCGTCGACGAACAGGAACGCGAGCGGGGTCGACCACGCGCTCGCGACGGTCGGGGAACGACCGACGACACCGACGACGTGATCCTCCAGCCCGGCATCGTGGATCGCGCACCGGAAGAACGGGAGGGTGTCCATCTTGCCGACCCGATCGTCGACCACGTCGGCGTCGTGGTGCTCCCAGCCCGACTGGTTCTCCTCCGACCCGCGATGGTGATCGACCGCGAACAACGTCGCACCGGTCGTGCGTGCGGCGTCGCCGAGCCAGATCGTCGACCGGCCGCAGTACGAGCCGACCTCGACCCACGGCAGACCCGGGACGGCGGCACCTGCCGCGAGGGCGGCGGCGTGGAGCGCATCGCCCTCGTCCTCGGGCATGAACCCCTTGGTCGCGAGTGCGAGTTCACGCAGGGTCGGGTCGAGCGGCACCGGGCCAGGCTAGGACTCGGGGACGGACATGTGACGAGATCGTGACGTTCGGGAACCGGACGACGGTCGGGCACGTCCAACCCTCATGCGTGCCATTCCTGCCCTCATCGCGTCACTGGCCCTGGCCGCCTCGGCGTGCTCGGCCAACGGCGAGACCGCCGATCCCCGGGTGGTCGGTTCGACGACCCCATCGTCGACCGAACCGGGCGGAACGACGAACAGCCGGACCGACGGCACCCCAGCGTCGGGTGGCACGGGTGGGTCCGCTCGCTTCCCACAGGCGCTGACGCCCTTCTCCGATTGCAGCACGTTCCTCGACCACGTCAAGGCCGAGGCCCGCGAGCGGGTCGGTCCGTACGGCCTGAATGGCAGCCCCTGGGGCTACTGGGGCGGCGAGGACGTGATCATGGACGAGATGGCGACCGCAGACGACGCGGCCGAAACGGCCGAGGCCCCCGTCGGGAACAGCGACACAACCGAGTACTCGGCCGCCGGCGACGACGGTTCCTACACCGGCACCAACGTCCAGGAGCTCGGCGTCGACGAGCCCGACATCGTGAAGACCGACGGCACGCGGATCCTCACGGTCTCCGAGAATCGCCTCAGCTACATCGACGTCACGGGCGACCCCACGCTCACCGACACGCTGGTGGTCCCCGAGGGATGGGGTCATCAGCTGTTCATCAGGGGCGACCGTGCGCTGCTGTTCACCAACGGCGGTCAGTGGGGCTACCCGATGCCGATCGACATCGAAGCGACCGACGACGCCGAGTCCGACTTCGCCTCCGGCGACATCGTCGCGGACATGCCGTTCGAGCAGTTCGGGCCCGCCACGCTGATCCTCGACGTCGATCTGAGCGATCCGACCGACCTGCGGATCGCCGCCACCATGCGGATCGAGGGCCAGTACCTCAGCGCCCGGGCGATCGACGAGCGAGTGCGCCTGGCGGTCACCAGCCCGCCGAGCCAGCTGCCCTGGCTCTTCCCGCAGAACCAGAACGGCGAGGACCGCGCCGAGGAGGCCAACCGGGCGATCATCGACGAGTCGACGCTCGCCGACTGGCTGCCCGACTACGAGCTCGACGCCGACGGTTCGACCATCTCGGGCACCCTGCTGTCGTGCGAACGGGCCCATCGCCCCGCTGAGTTCTCCGGTTTCGACATGGTCTCGATCGTCGACCTCGACCTCGACACCGGGCTCGCCGGCGCCGCCGACCGCATCGAAGCCGTCGGCGTGCTGGCCGGCGGGCAGACCGTCTACTCGTCCACCGACCGGATGTACGTCGCCACGACCAAGTGGATCGGCCAGGACCTGGTCGACGATGCCGACCGCGTCCGGGAGTGGACCGAGGAGTTCGAGACCGAACTCCACTCCTTCGCCATCGCCGCGGGTGAGCCGACCCGCTACGTCGCTTCGGGAGCGATCGCCGGGAGCCTCCTCAACCAGTTCGCACTCGACGAGCACGACGGCTACCTCCGGGCGATCACGACCGACGGCTCGCCGTGGTCCCAGGACGGTGAGAGCGAGACCCATCTCGTCGTGTTCGAGGAGCAGGGCGATCAGCTCGTCCCCGTCGGCGAGGTCGGTGGCCTCGGCAAGGGTGAGCAGCTGTACTCGGCACGCTTGATGGGCGACGTCGGCTTCGCGGTCACGTTCCGCCAGATCGACCCGTTCTACGTCCTCGACCTCAGCGACCCGACCAACCCGAGGGTCACCGGCGAACTCAAGATCCCCGGATTCTCCACGTACCTCCACCCCGTCGGTGACGACCGGGTGCTCGGCATCGGTCAGGCGGCCACCGAGGACGGTCGCACGACCGGCCTCAAGCTCAGCCTGTTCGACGTGTCCGATCCGGCCGACCCCCGCGAGGTCTCGATCTGGACGCAGCCCGACAGCAACTCGCCCGTCGAGTGGGACCACCGGGCGTTCCAGATGTTCGGCTCGACGGCGATCGTGCCGGTGCAGAGCTGGACCGGCGATTTCAACGGCGCCGTGCTCTTCGACATCGGCGACGGCATCACCGAGGTCGGCCGGGTCACCCAGGTGCCCGCCGACACGGCACCGTCATCGGACTGCCGTGAGATCACCAGCGACGACCTGACCCAAGATGCCTCCGAGCTGTACTGGATGACGACCGACGGCCACGCCCACGTGCAGCTCTGCGAGCCCGACGCGATCGGTGGCTGGGGCAGCTGGTACTGCGACCGCCTCCCGGTCGACGAGATCGCCGGGTGGTACGGCGACAGCGAGGCCACCGAACGGGACCTGGACGCGATCGGTGCCGATGGCGACGATGTGATCGAGATCTGCTGGTCGGACGGCGGCTACCAGGAGTCGATCCAGCGCAGCCTGGTGATCGGCGAGACACTCTGGACGCTCACCCCGTCGGCTGCTCAGGCCAACGCACTCGACGGCCTCGGCGTGATCACGCAGATCTCACTGCGCTGACCGCCCGCCGTCCCGAGCATCATCGTCGGCAGCGAGCGCGGCGACCTCGTCGACACACTCCCCCAGCCGGTCCCAGACCCGGTCGGCCGCCTCGACGACCGTTCGGGCGTCGTCGAGCACCCCGGAGGCATCGACCTCGGCCACGAGCTCGGCGATGCCGGGCAGCACCGATACCCAGGCCTCGCCGAGCGTGGGGTGAGGAGCGGTATGGCGCGTCGGCCCCAAGAGCGCCAGCACCGCCCACTCGTCGACCGGTCGCTGTTCGATCGTCGGCCAGCGGCGTGCCAGATACGGCGTCAGCTCCCGCATCCGTTCGATGCCGCGGAACAGCGGGTCGGGAGCGAGGACCTGGACCCACTCGACCGAACTCAGCCGGATCGCGCCGAGGCACTGAACACACGGCTGCAGCGTGGTGTGCAGTTGCAGCCCGTCGTGGGCGCGGAAGGGCAGCTTCGCCAACACGTTCAGCTCGGCGTGGGCCAGCGAGGTACCGGCGAGCACGTCGTCGCCCGGGTCGGTCTCGTGGATCCGGTTCCGACCGACGGCGAGCAGTTCCCCGTCGCGCCCCGCGGCGGCCCCGATCCCGAGGCTGCCGGCTCGGGTCGACTCCCACGCCTGCTCCAGCGCGGCCCGCATCCCCGGATCGAGTGATGCGAACGACTCGGGAGTCATCGGGGAAGGGTAGATCATGCCGTCGCGTGGCAGCATGGCGTCATGTCCGAGGCCTTGCGTGATCTGATCGAACTGCTGGACCTGGAGCCGATCGAGGTCAACATCTTCCGTGGGGTCCAACCCGACGAGGACCGCCAGCGCGTGTTCGGCGGCCAGGTCGCCGGTCAGGCGCTGGTGGCGGCGGCCCGCACCGTCGACGAGCCAGGGCGGCTCGTCCACTCGCTCCACGCCTACTTCCTGCGCCCCGGCGACCCGAGCGTGCCGATCCTCTACGAGGTCGACCGGCTCCGCGATGGCAGGAGCTTCACGACGCGCCGTGTCGTGGCGATCCAGCACGGCCGCCCCATCTTCAACCTCCAGGCGAGCTTCCACGATCCCGAGCCCGGTCTCGACTTCCAGCCGACCGCGCCGACCGACCTCCCGACCCCCGAGTCGCTCCCCGACTACAAGACCCGACTCGAGCCGCACCGGGCCCGGGTCGGCAACTGGATCGACCGACCGCGACCGATCGACACGAGGTACATCCCGCCCGACCCGGCGTTCGAGCCCGGCGTGAAGTCCGACCGCCAACTCGTGTGGATGCGTGCCGACGGCGAACTCCCCGACGACCCCGTACTCCACGCCTGCATCGTCACGTACGCCAGTGATATGACCCTGCTCGACACGGCGCTCCGACCGTCGGGCAAGTCGTCGATGACCGACGATCTGATGATGGCGAGTCTCGATCACGCCATGTGGTTCCATCGACCGTTCCGTGCCGACGAATGGCTGCTCTACGAGCAGACCGCCATGTCGAGTTCGTCGGCGAGAGGCCTCGCCGGGGGTTCGCTCTACACCGCCGACGGCGCACTCGCCGTCAACGTGGTGCAGGAAGGGCTGATCCGGGTCATCTGATGACACGCCGACCGCCCGATGTCGGCCATCTCCTCGTGTTGGTCGGACTCCTCACGCTCGCGGCGTGCGCCGACGACGACGACGCCGGGCCCGCCGGGCCCCCGTCCGCCTCGATCATCACGACCGACACGAACACGACGCCATCGCCCGCGCCGGCATCGTCCGTGACGCCGACATCCGCGCCACCGACATCCGCGCCGACGACACCGGCCGTGGCGACATCCGCGCCGCCGACGGTCGGCGCCCCGGTCGTCGCGAGCGAGGTCGTCGGCGAGTTCGACCAGCCGATCGACCTGGCGGTCCGCTCCGGCGACGACGCACTCTGGATCGTCGAGCAGGGCGGCCGCGTCGTGCGCGCCGACGACACCGCCCGGACGACCGCACTCGATCTGACGGGTCGCGTCAGCACCGCCGGCGAACAGGGCCTGCTGGGACTCGCCTTCAGCCCCGACGGCGGCACCGCGTACGTGAACTTCACCGACGCCGCCGGTGTCACGACGATCGCCGAGTACGCGGTCGCCGGCGACGCCACCCTCGACAGCGGTTCGGAACGGATCGTGCTGCAGGTCTCGCAGCCGTACTCGAACCACAACGCCGGCGACCTCGCCTTCGGTCCCGACGGGATGCTGTACATCCCGCTCGGCGACGGTGGCTCCGGTGGCGACCCCGAACGCAACGGCAGCAACCCCGAGACGCTCCTCGGTTCGCTGCTGCGGATCGACCCGGCACCCAGCGGCGACCGGCCGTACTCGATCCCGCCGGACAACCCGTTCGCGTCGGGCTCGTTCGGCGGTATCGACGGGGCACCCGAGGTGTGGGCCTGGGGCCTCCGCAACCCCTGGAAGATCGCCTTCGATCCGGTGACGGGTGAGCTCTGGATCCCCGACGTCGGCCAGAACGAGTTCGAGGAGATCAACGTGCTCGCCCCGGTCGACGGCACCACGGCTGCCCGCGGCGCCGACTTCGGTTGGAGCGCGTTCGAGGGCACCGAACGATTCGACGCCGACATCGCCGATACGGGTCGCACCACCGCGCCGGTCCTCACCTACAGCCATGCCGATGGCTGCTCGATCTCGGGCGGCGAGCCGTACCGGGGCACGGCGATCCCCGAACTGGAGCCGGCGTTCGTCTACAGCGACTTCTGTACCGGCACCATCTGGGCCCTCGATCTGGCCGGCGGACGCAACCTCACCCTGCTCGACGGGTTCGACAGCGTCGCATCGATCCGCGCGGGGCCTGACGGCGAGTTGTACGTCCTGCAGCGCAGCGGCACGGTGCACCGCCTCGTCGCCGGTTGACGCTCAGCTGACGCGTTCGAAGTCGATCTGGAACCGATCGACGTCGACCGACTCGAGTCGGACGCGCACATCGTCCCCCGGGTCGACACGGCGGGCGCTGAGCCGAGCGAGCACCGCCGGATCGACGATTTGCACCTCGACGCCCCACTCGCCTTCGTCGACGACGACCGCCTCGAAGATCTCGCCCTCGCGCCCGGAGAGCGTCACCGCTTCGGCGAGGTCGAGTGCCTGGCGGTCGGCGCGGTTCGCTCGGTTGTCGGCGGCGGCCATCGCCGACGGCAGGGTGTCGAACGCCGCCGCGATCTCGTCGGGGACCGGCACACCGGCGGCCACCGCGAGTGCGGCCTCGATCACGTAGCGATCCTGGAGCCGACGGAGGGGCGCCGTCGCCTGGGCGTACGTCGCCGCGACCGCCGAGTGCCAGGGGCGTTCGTCGGGGTCGAACGGGGCGTAGCTCGCTCCACCCGCCGCCCGTCGGACGGAGATCAGGAACGCCGACGTGCGCGGGTCGTCTCGCGGCAACGACCGCTGGAACGCGTCGAGCGACACGTCGTCGGGCCAATCGAGCCCGAACGCCCTGGCCGAGTGCTTCAACCGTCGGTGGCGGCGCTCGTCGACGTCGGGCATCACCCGGAACAGCCCGGTACCGGCCTCGTACAGTGCCGCCCCGACCGCCATGTTGGTGGCGAGCGACATCGACGCGTTCTGCTCCTCCGATTCGAGTCGCGGCCGGAACGTCAGCCCGAACGAGCCGTCGGCGTGCCGCTCGATCTCCTGCTCGGGGAACTCGACCCGCGGGGCGCCGCGCTCGATCTCGGCCGCCGTGATGCGTCGGTAGAGCTCGGCGAAACCGTCGGGTACGTCATCGCTGCTGACGGTGTCGTAGGCGAGCTTGGCGCGGTTGCGGATGATCGCCCGCTCGACACCGTCGAGGCGTGGATAACCGGCCGAGTCGACCCGCACCGTGAAGATCACGGCGGGTCGGTCGACGTCGGGCAGCAGGCTCGCCGCTCCCTCCGACAGGATCGTCGGGTACAGCGTCGACCTCTGGTCGGGGAGGTACACGGTGACGCCACGCTCGAACGCTTCGACGTCGAGCAGGTCGCCGGGCCGGACGAACCAGCCGACGTCGGCGATCGCATAGTGCAGGATGATGTCGTCGCCGGCGACCTCGATGTCGAACGCCTGGTCGAGGTCGATCGACGACGCCGGATCGAGCGTCAGGAACCGCCGGTCGGTGCGATCGGCGTGCGCGGCACCGAGCGGCTTGGCCGCGGCGGCCTCGGCCGCGGCGAGCACGTCGGCCGGGAACTCGGTCGGGATCTCGAGCTCGGCACGGATGCGGTCGAGCCCGCGCACCATCGCCTCGGGAGGAGCACCGAGCAACTTCACGACGACTCCTCCACTCCGACGACCATTCCATGTTCGGCCGACCGATCAACCCTCGGTGTCAACACGACGCCGACCCTACGACACCCTCCCGCAATCGACCCAGCGCTGACGCGTTGCGGCCGCACGCGCGCCGGCCGTCCGGCCGCGCCTCGACGTGAGTACGCAGGCGCAGATGCTCAGCCTGCTCGCCGACCTCCAGGACGAATACGGCATGGCCCACGTGTTCGTCGACCTCGACCTCGCTGTCGTGCCTCGCATCAGTGATCGCATCACCATGATGCACCAGGCCGATGTCGTCGAGACCAGGCCGGTCGACGACGTCTACCACGAGCCGATATGTCCAACCGATCTGCCGGGAGCAGACGCCGCAGTTGCGTCCACTCGGTCGGGGCGAAGTGGCCAGCCACGTCGCGGTCGAGCACAATGATCAGCGAACCCAGCAGACCAACGGCGCCGCCGACGCCGCCGACGCCACCGAGAGGACCCGATGATGACCGAAGCACGACCGCTGCTCGACCTGCCGATCGCACGACAGGCCGAACTGGTCCGGACCGGAGAGATCGGACCGAACGATCTCGCCCGGATCGCCCTCGACGAGATCGCCGAGCACGATCCCGCACTCAACTCATACCTGACGGTCGCCGACCAGCCATCGGGAAAGACGGCGGGACCGCTCGCAGGGGTACCGATTTCGATCAAGGATCTCCTGTCGACCGCGGGGATGCGCACCACCTTCGGAAGCAGCGTCTTCGCCTCGCACATTCCCGATCGGGACGCACCCGTCGTCGACCGACTTCGCCGGGCCGGTGCCGTGATCATCGGCAAGAACAACACCCCCGAGTTCGGTCTCGGGGCCGAGACGCGCACGCGCTTCGCTCCGGCCGCCAACAATCCCTGGGACGTTGCTCGAACAACTGGCGGTTCGAGCGGCGGGAGCGCGGCCGCCGTTGCTGCCGGGTTGTGCAGCGCATCAATCGGGTCGGACGCTGGAGGGTCGATTCGGCTTCCCGCCGCCTGGTGCGGTGTGGTGGGCGTCAAACCCACCTATGGACGGGTCCCGTGCGAGGTCCGGCCGGCAGGATCCGACCACCCGACCGAGACGGTCGGACCGATCACTCGCACCGTCGAGGACGCCGCACTCCTCCTCCAGGTCATGGCTGGATTCGACCCTGCGGATCCGAGTTCGGAGCGAGTCGCCGTCCCCGATTACGTCACGAGACTCGACAAACCGAGCGCGCCGCTCCGCGTCCGATGGGGACTAAATCTGGGCATGGGTCCCTGCGATCCCGACATCGGATCGGCGATCACTGCGGCCGTCGCCGCACTCGACGGCGCAGGCGCGTCGGTGACGCCATCGACGCTGGAGCTCGGCGAGCCTCACCCGTTCTTGTGCATGTGGGACATCCTCGCCGGCGCGGCCGTCGGTCGACAGGGCCCGATCGAGTCGACTCATCGGGAAGACCTGGCCGACTACACCGTCGAGTTCGTTGACGCCGGGCGCGATCTCACGGTCGCCGGCTACCTCGAAGCCGTCTATCGGGCCAAAGAGTTGCGCGTGCTGCTCGACGAGGAGCTGCACGACTGCGACGCGCTCCTGCTCCCGGCGACCGCCGTCTCGGCATGGCCGCACGGTCGACCCCCCACGGAGGTCGATGGTCAGCCGATGGCCGCCCGTGGCTTGATCGCGTACGGCGGATTGCCGTATCTCGCACTCGCCAGCGTCACCGGGCACCCGGTCGTCTCCGTGCCGGTCGGGCTCGACGACGACGGGCTACCGGTCGGAGTCCAGCTGATCGGCAGACACTGGGACGAGGCGAGGCTCCTCCAGGCGGCCTTCGCGCTCGAGAGCGCTGTCGGCGGGTTCACCCGACCGCCTGTTCGGCAGTCCGGCGGCGCCTGAGGTCGTGACCGGAGCCGGAGCTGCGAATCAGGTCCGTGCGTCGGTGATCGCCTGCCAGACCCGACCGGCGGTCAGCGGCAGGTCGATGTGTCTGACACCGAGGTGGGTGAGCGCATCGACGACAGCGTTCTGGACCGCGACCGTACTCCCGACGGTTCCCGACTCGCCGACTCCTTTCGCTCCGAGCGGGTTCTTGTGTGTCGGTGTCACGCTCGGAATCAACTCGAAGCTCGGAAGCTCGGGCGCGGAGATCACGGAGTAGTCGGCGAAGTTCGCAGTACGCGGGTTGCCGGCGGCGTCGTAGATCACCTCTTCCATCAGCGCCTGAGCGATGCCTCCGCCGATCCCCCCGTGGATCTGCCCCTCGAAGATGGCCTGGTGCAGGATCGGACCGGCATCGTCGACGGCGATGAACCTCGCGACGTCGACTCCACCCGTCTCGGTATCGACCTCGACGACGGCGATGTGGGCCCCGAACGGGAAGGTGCTGCCCTGCAGGTCGACGTCAGCGGCCTCGACCAATGGCCCGGTGGCGGCAGCCAGTTCGGCCCAGCCGATGCTGATCGAAGGCGATCCGGCGACGTGGAACGATCCCGATTCGAGGTCGAGTACGACGTCGTCGACGGCTGCCTCGAGGAGGCCCGCCGCCGCCGAGCGGGCGGAATCGACGAGCCGACACGCCGCGTCGTCGACCAGCGATCCGATGACTTGACCCGACCGCGAGCCGCCGGTGACGACCCCGTAGGGCACCTGGTCGGTATCCGATGTGACCACATCGATCCGATCGTCGGCAACGCCGAGCCTGCCCCCGATGATTCCTGCCCATACGGTCGCGTGCCCCTGGCCATGCGGTGTTCCGCTGCTGACAGCACGAAAGGTACCGTCGGATCGGAGCTCGACCGAGGCAAACTCGGCAACAGGGGTGGATGCGGTCACCTCGACGTACGAGGAGATACCGACTCCCAACTGTACGGTCGCACCCGCCGCCCGACGGTCCCGCTGCTGCGCTCGAATGCTGTCGTAGTCGACCGCGTCAAGGGCGGCTTCCAGCACCGCGTGGTAGTCGCCGCTGTCGTACTCGGCTCCACTCGCGGTGCGGTACGGGAACGCATCGCTCGGCACGAAGTTGCGCCTGCGGACATCGGCGGGATCGAGGTCACACTCGGCAGCGAACATGTCGACGGCGCGTTCGAGCGCCGTGGTCGCCTCCGGCCGACCCGCTCCGCGATACGCACCGACCGGAGTCGTGTTCGTCACGAACGATTCAGCGGCAAAGGCCGCATCCTCGATGGCATAGACGCCGGTGAGCATCGTCATGGTCAACCGCGGCAAGTACGCGGCGATCAGCGGGTAGGCGCCGGTGTCCTGCAGGACATGGTTCGAGTACTTCTCGATCGTGCCGTCACGACGGCCTCCGAGCGTCACATGTTGGATCTGGCCGCGACCATGCCCCAGACCGACCATGCTCTCCGATCGTGTCTCGGTCCAGGCCACCGGCCGGTCGAAACGTCGTGCGAACCAGCCGAGGAGTGCCTCTTCCGGATAGGCCCGGAACTTCGCTCCGAAGCTGCCCCCGACATCGGGGGAGACCACGCGAACATTCTGAGGTTCGAGCTCGTAGAGCTCGGCGAGGAGGGAACGATTCTCGTGGACCGCCTGGCTCGCGGAGTAGTGCACGAGGCGACCGGACTCCCACCACGCCAGACCGGACCTCGGTTCCATGGGCGCGGCAGAAATTCGCTGGTTGACGAGGCGTTGACGGACCACGACATCGCAGGTCGAGAAGTCGGGCTCGTCTCCGACGGCGCATCGAAAGGCGACCGGGTCGGCGATTCCGGGGAAGAGCGTGGTTCCCGCCTCGCCTGCCGATTCGAGATCGACGAATGGATCGAGATGGTCGATGTCGACGAAGACACGTTGTGTCGCGTCGGCCGCCACGGCCGCGGTCTCGGCGACGATGGCGACGATCGGTTCACCGACGAAACGCACACGGTCGTGTGCCAGCATCGGGCGGATCATCTCCGGATTCATCCCCGGAAACGGATGTGGATAGATCTTGATGTCGATGTCCTCGAAAGTGAAGACACCGAGCACGCCCTCGATCGACGCCTCCGAGACGTCGATCGAGAGGATCCGGCCGTGTGCCTCCGGCGACAGTACGTACGCGACGTGAGCTGCATCCGGACCGACCAGGTTGGCAACGAATGTTCCCTCACCCCGAAGCAGAGCTGGATCCTCCCGTCGCGCGGACGTCAACGGTGATCTCGTCGCCATCAGCCCGACGCCTCGAACTCGCGCAGCGCGGCGATGTCGAGCGTTCGGAGCACCCCGCACGAATGCTCCATCGGTTTCATGATGGGGTGGTACGCCGCATGGGCACTGACGAAGGCACCCGATTCGTAGGCCTCGACCACGTCCATCGCCGGCTCCGGTGTCAGGTTCGCCTCGCTGCCGCTCCCTCCCACGTACACCGCGACACCCGCGGCGCGGAACCGTTCGAGGTGGGCCCTGAACCCATCGTGATCGAGATCGCCAGACCCAGTGAACGGGGTGTGACTGATCACGAACCTATTGCGGGCACCGCGCGTCATGGTGTCGTACATCTGCAATCCTGGCTCCTCGTCTCGGTGGTCGGCATCGGTGTCTCGTGGAGTCCGGAATCGGTCGGCACGATCGGCCGCCAGCTCGTTCACATCCAAAGGAACA
Organism: Ilumatobacteraceae bacterium; assembly: GCA_033344875.1. Classification (NCBI taxonomy): domain Bacteria; kingdom Bacillati; phylum Actinomycetota; class Acidimicrobiia; order Acidimicrobiales; family Ilumatobacteraceae; species Ilumatobacteraceae bacterium. The sequence goes on from JAWPMO010000001.1 coordinate 2,207,305, forward strand.
TGTTGTTGCACACCGGTCGAGCATGGTGCGCAACAATTCGCGAACGCGCCGACACCGAAGTATCGGCAATATCTAAATTATTGCGATATTGACGCTTCGTCAAGGACAGGAACGACTCGGTCTGCAACGTCAACCTCGCCGCAGCGGCGCTGACGACACCCGAGGCCCCTTTCCGACCAAGCGGCGACGCCGCGGTCGCCCTGGTGTTCCCCGCAGCCCGCTCAGCTCCGTCGGCGATGACGGCGATGACGGCGATGAGATTGATGCTTCATCGGTGCTCAGCGATCGATCTCTCACACATCTGCGACTCCGGAGGCGCTCCGATCTCGATCTCCCCACAGCACTGACTTTGGCCCCACCACAGCGCCTCGAGCGCGCCGACCGTCACGCTGCCGCATTCTGCCACCAGCTGCTCGCGAGACTGTCGTGTGACACGGGCGAAGCGGGAAGCCTCGTCCACGAGACGCTCGGAGTCGAGCGACCGTCCACGTCGGGGGCGAGGCCGCCTCGATGACAGCGCCCGCGTTCGGTGCCAACGGATTCTTGTCGTCGGCGGCCAGCATGGCCGCGAGAAAGGCCGTCCTGTCGTAGTTCGGACTGCCCGGCGGCCCACCGCGTTCGTCGCACCTTGCCTTGCCGGCCGCCGAAGTCGAAGAGGTCGCTCGACAGATGGGGAGCTCGGTGTGCCGCACTTCGAGGGCTGGGAGAGCTCGCCGACCCGACTCAGAGCCTCAGCTCAGCGGCGGGCGCCCATGAACATGCCTTTGAGCGCGTCGTAGTGCTCGATCACGTGACCGGCACCCAGCACCACGGCCTCGAGCGGCACGTTCGACATCCGCACGGGCACCTCGGTCTCGCGTTCGATCCGCTCGGCGAGTCCGCGCAGGAGGCCACCACCGCCGACGAGGTACATGCCGCGCACCAGGAAGTCCTGCGACAGCTCGGGCGGCGCCTTGGACAAGCAGCGGATCACCGACGACACGATCGACGACACGACGTCTTCGATCGCGTAACGGACCTCTTCGGGCGTGAGGATGACCGTCTTGGGCAGACCGCTCATGAGGTCGCGTCCGCGGACCTCGGCCTGGGATTCCTGCGGCGTGGGATCGGCCGAGCCGATCGCCATCTTGATCTCTTCCGCGGTGCGTTCGCCGACGGCGATGCCGTGCTCGCGGCGGATGTAGTTCTGGATCGCGGCGTCGATGTCGAACGAACCGACGCGGACCGCCTCGAGTGCGACGATGCCGCCGAGGCTGATGACCGCGGTTTCGCTCGTGCCGCCGCCGATGTCGATGACCATGTTGCCGACCGGCTCGTCGATCGGCAGGTCGGCGCCGATCGCCGCGGCCATCGGCTGCTCGATCAGGTTGGCGTCGGCGGCGCCGGCACGGCGAGCGGCGTCGGTGACCGCGCGCCGTTCGACCTCGGTGATCGCCGACGGTACGCAGATGACCACCTTGGGTCGCGTGAATCGGCTGACGCCGACTCGCTGCAGCAGCAGCCGGATCATGCGTTCGGTGATCTCGAAGTCGGTGATCGCCCCACCACGGAGCGGCCGCACGGCGACGATGTAGCCGGGTGTGCGGCCGATCATCTGCCAGGCCTCGCGGCCGGTCGCGAGCACTTCGCCGGTCTGCCGGTTGAGTGCGATCACCGAGGGTTCGTTGAGGACGATGCCCCGACCCTTCATGTAGACGAGCGTGTTCGCAGTCCCCAGATCGATTGCGAGGTCACGTGCCACGGGCACCATCCTCGTCGTCGGCATCGTCGTCGACCTCATCGTCGGGCGACGCGTGCCGGCCTGCTGCGTTCTGGACCTGGTCGACGACCGGCCGGCGCGCCTCGGGTGACAGCGCGTCGATCTGGCGACGGAAGGAATCGACGCCGTCGTTGGCGCGACGCGACCTGACCAAGGCCGCCACGATGATCACGACCGCGACGGCCGAGATCAGCACCACGATCGTCGTGGTGGTCACTCCGGGGTTCCCCGGCCCGTGGCGGAACGGACCTCGGCGGCGTCGACCAGATCGGCGGCGTTGGTGCCCCAATCGGAGCCGCCCTCCCAGATCTCACGCTTCCAGACGGGCACCGAGACCTTGAGGGCGTCGATCGCGAACCGTGCGGCGGCGAATGCCTCGGGACGGTGCGGCGCCGAGACGGCGGCCACGACCGAACTCTCTCCGAGACCGAGCACACCGATCCGATGAACCAGCGCGATGCGGCCGACGTCGGACCAGCGGGCACGGGTCTCCGCGACGATCTCGGCGAGTTTCGGGACGACCATCTCGTCGTACGCCTCGTATTCGAGTTGGATCACGTCGGAGCGGCCTTCGGCGTGGTCGCGGACGGTGCCGCTGAACAGGACGACGGCGCCGCAGTCGGGTCGGACACACCACTCGTACATCTCGCCGATCGGCAGCTCGGCGTCGGTCAGACCGAGCCAATCGTCGCCGGAGTCAGGTCGTTGCACATCGGCATCGTAGCCGTGCGCGCTGGCGCGCGACGTCCGTGTCCGTTGCGTCTTCACTACGATCTCCTCTCGGTGGAGCCAGGACCCGTACCCCCTCACGAACGAACGTGGCGACACCCGTCGGAAGTCGCCGCCCAGGAACGTGCGCTGCTCGTCGCCGAGCCGTCGCCGCGCGGTGCCCGATTCCTGGCCCTGACGACCGGCGCACTCGGGCTGATCGCCGTCGGTGCGCTCATGATCGCGATCACCCCGAAGCCGTCCGACTCGCCGATCGCGCTGATCGCCAGCACCACGCCGTCGGCCGCCGCACAGGGCATCGGCCGTTCCGTGTCCGCCGCCTCGCTCGAGCCCGTGGCCACCGACCGGGTCGGGCTCCGCGCCGAGCCCGACGGTGTACTCGCCACGCCGATCGGCGACGGACGGTTCGCACTCGTCACGCGAGCCAGCCTGGCCGGTACCGAGCGGACCATCATCGACGTACGACTCCCGTCGGGCCGGACATCGGCCGGATCGATCGTCACCGCCTCGGGCGACACCGTCGTCGTGGCCCTCATGAACGCCGAACCCGGCCACGCGATCGCCAGCGATCGCCCGAGCGGGCGCGAGCTTGTGACCGTGATGGCGACGCCCCCGATCACGGTCGAGTTCGACGATGTCGACACGTTGGCGGTCGAGGAGGGCACGCCGGTGGTCGACCGCGACGGCCATCTCGTCGGCATCTGCAGCCGGCAACGGAATTCCGAGCGGGTCTGGTTGATCGAGGTCAGCGAAGCGCTCGACGACGCCACCAGCGTCGTCCCATGAGCGTCGCCACCACGCCGGCGACCACCGCGCCGCCGATCATCGCACCGAGCGCCAACTCCTGACGGCGCTTCGGCGTCACCATGGTCCACCACTTGGCCTCGGTGCCCTCGACGTAGGCCTGTTCGTTGGTCACGGTCGGCACCCAACCGGCCGCCCTCAATTTGTCGTTGGCGACGACCCACGACGCACGCGTGTACGAGCGGAGACCTGGCGGGATCGGACCGCGCTGGAAACGCCACCTCAGACGGCCGACGACGTCGGCGACCCTCGATGGCAGCGGGAGGCGGAAACGCTGGCCGGTCAGTGCACGGACGCGGTCGCCAGGGATGCTGCCGTCGGGGGCCACGTTGTAGACGTCGTCGAGTCGTTCGGTCACCGCGAGCGCGACGGCACTCGCGACGTCGTCGTGGTGGACGAACTGGGCGTCGGGGTCGGACTCACCGAACGGTTGCCCGTAGCCGGCGGTGAGCGCTCGCGCCAGTGACGATGTCCCGTCGGCGGCGATCGGTACGGCCGGACGCAGCATCGCCACGCTGCGATCGGGCTCGGCGACCCGCCACACGTCGACCGTCTCCTCCGCCGCCGCGAGCTGTCGGGCGTAGACGAACGCCGGCTCGGGACGCAGCACGGCCGCCTCGGTCAGCGGCACCGGGTTGTTGGCGACCGCTCCGTACACCATCGCCGAACTCAGCACCACGAGATGTGTCGCACTGAGGACGGCGGCGTCGGTCAGGAGTTCGGTGGCGCCGGCCGTGACGCTCGCGCCGCGCTGACCGAGCACGTCGTGGTCGGCGATCCCCACATCGACGATCGTGTCGAACGGTCCCATGTCGGGCGTTGCGGGTGAGTCACCGGACGCGATCACGACGTCGAAGCCGTCGAGGGCCGAGAGTTGGTCGGCCACGCGCCAACCCAGGTGTCCACGCACCCCACGCACGTACACCCTCCGTCGCGGTCGGTCGAGCATCGCTCCTGCCACGTCGGCGACGCTACTCCCCCGCGCGGCAAACCATCCGCCGACCCGTAGCATCGATGGCATGGCCGACGGCCCCGACAACCTCCCGAGCGACGATCGAGACGACGAGCGCGGAGACGGAGCGCCGGACCCTTCGCTCAACCCGTTCGCGGCGATGCCCATGTTCGGCGATCTCGCCAAGGCGCTGCAGGGCCAAGGGCCGCTCAACTGGGACGCTGCCCGCCAGTTCGCGATGCTCGGCGCCACCCAGGGCGAGGCCGAGCACAACGTCGATCCGACGGCACGGATCGCCTTCACCGATCTGGCTCGCATCGCGGCGATGCACGTCAACGACGTCACCGGGGCCGACACCGAGTTCCCCGAGCCGCGTGTCGTCACGCGTAGCCAGTGGGCGGCGGAGACACTCGACGCCTATCGACCGCTGTTCACCGACATGGCGACCTCGCTCGGGCAGCAGCCCGGCGGCGACGACACCGACGCATCCGGCGACCCGATGATGCAGATGATGGCCGGCCTCAACCGCATGATGGCGCCGGCGATGATGGGCATGTCGGTCGGGTCGATGGTCGGCACCCTGTCGCAACGCGTGTTCGGGTTGTTCGATCTTCCGATTCCACGTGACCGGCACGAGGTCGTGCTCGTCGGGCGCACGATCGACGAGTTCGCCGCCCAGTGGGAGATCCCGCTCGACGAGATGCGACTCTGGGTACTCGCCCACGAGCTCTCCGGTTTCCGAGTCCTCTCGATCCCGCATCTGCGTGACGAACTGACCAGCCTGGTGCGGGCCCACGTCGGCGGCTTCCGACCCGACCCGTCGGCCATCGCCGACAAACTCGGCGGGTTCGATCCGTTCGGTGGCGGCGACGACCCGATGCAGGCACTGCAGCAGGCGTTCTCCGATCCCGAGATCCTGCTCGGTGCGGTCGAATCCCCGGCGCAACGAGAGCTCCAGCCCCGACTCGATGCCGCCGTCGCTGCGGTCGTCGGCTACACCGACTGGGTGGTCGACGCGGTCGCCGTCCGGGTCGTCGGTGGCGACGCGTTGCGAATCGCCGACGCGGTGCGGCGCCAACGCTCCGGGTCGACGCCCGACGACCAGTTCGTCGAGCGGCTGCTCGGCATCCGTGTCGGCGAGTCGCAGGTCGTGCGCGGCAAGTCGTTCGTCCAAGGCGTGGTCGACCGGGTCGGCGAACACGAACTCACCCGCCTGCTCGATCTGCCCGACTCGATGCCGACACCCAACGAGATCGAGGCGCCGGGGCTCTGGATCGCTCGCGTCAGCGGCGACTGATCGGCGCGCCGGGCGGCACGTTGATCCCGGCCACGTAGTTCACGACCGCGGCGGCACAGACCGCTCCGACCAGCATGAACCCCACGCTTCCCGGCATCTCGAGCAGCACCGGGAGCACCGCGGCGATCACCCAACCGAGCTGGAACCTCGTCTCGAACCGGGCGAACGCCTGACCACGGTTGGTCTCGGGTCCGTCACGCTGCACGATGCTCTCGAACGACAGCCGGCAGATCGCCGCAGCGAAGCTCACGACGGCCGCGACGGCGATGCCTGCGTTCGACCCGCCGATGACCGCGGCCACGAGTCCGGCGACGGCCGGAAGACCGAGTGCGAGCGTGATCATGCGCTCCTCGTGGATCACACGCCTCAGCCGGGGTGCGCTCGCGTTGCCCACCATCGTGCCGAGCGACGACATACCCACCGCGACGCCGAGCAGGAACTTGTCGTCATCGCCCTCCCCACGGAACAGGAAGGCGAGGTGGAACAGCATGAAGCCCGCGGCGCCACGAAGGATGAGCATCGCCACCCAGGCCAACTGCAGGCTCGTCGTCGTGGCCTCGGCACTCGCCGCGGACGGTGCGTCGGGCCGGATCACCAGCTCGCGGGGCAGGCTGAACGAGGTGAACAGCGCCACGCCGAACAACGCGGCGCCGTAGACCAGGGTGGCCGCCGTGCCGACCCCGAACTGCAACGCCGCGGCCGGAGCGACCGCGATCGCACCGGCGACACCGGCGATCAGTCCGAGCTTCGAGTTGGCCTCCACCAGTTCGGTCTCGCTGCGCACGACCGCAGGTACGAGCGCCGACTTCGAGACCACGTACGTCTTCTGCAGCACGAGCGCCACGAACACCAGCGGGAACAGCGCGATCTCGTCGACGAAGCGGATCATCAGCAGCTGGATCACGATCCTGGCGGCTGCGGCCACCTGGACGATGAACCGCCGACCGCCCCGCACCCGATCGATCAGCGGTCCGATCATCGGGGCCACGAGCAGGAACGGCGCGAAGCTCACCAGCAGGAAGGCGAGCACCTTGGAGCGCGCACCATTGGGGTCGACGTCGAAGAAGAACGAGTCGGCGAGGGCGACGACCATCGCGGCTTCGCCGCCCATCATCGCCGCATGTGTGAAGGCGAGGCGCTGGAACCGAGATCGTCCGTGGCGCGTCACGGAAGCGATCGTAGGACCGTGGGAGTCGGCGAGGCGTCATCACCTCGTGTTCGCCCTCCCGTCGATCGGACGTGGTCGTCGCGCCACCGGAACGTCACCGAGTGGCGATCAAGTCTCCATGTCGAGGTTCGAAACTCCACACGTGTCGTTCATCTGAGGACGAGACACTCGTGCCGTGACCGAACGTCGGCTGCGAATCCACTTCGTCTGGACCGGGCGTCACTTCCCCTATCATGCGCGCCTCGCCGTCGAGTCGGCGATCGTGGCCGAACCGGATGCTGCGATCGAAATCCACATCGTCGGCGAGCCGCCGACGACCGTCGACTTCGAGGCCGTGCGGCGCCGCCCCGAGGTGACCACCAGGTGGTACACACTCCCGACGCTGTTCGAGCGCTGCCCGACGGGACAGGGCCCGCTCCTCGACCTCGTCGCCCGTATCCCCGACGGTGCGGCGTCCGCAGTGAGCAACCTCGTCCGGCTGGCGGTGCTGTGGGAGCGCGGCGGCATCTACCTCGACACCGACGTGCTCGTACGCCGGCGCCTGACTCGCCCCGGCGAGGCAGGTTCGTTCGTCGGGTGCGAACTGGTCTGGGGCCAGAATCGACGTCGAGTCGCCGGCGCGTTCGGCACTCGGGAGGCGCTCAGAGCGATCCCCTGGGCAGTCGACTGGACGGGCCGGCGCCTCGATTGCAGGCTGACGCACGGTTCGATCGGCCTCGCCGCCCGGCCCCCCGTCGGCGTGCGGCACCAGGTGAACAACGCGGTGATCGGCGCACCCGCCGGATCGTCGTTCGTCCGCCGGGCGCTCGACGGGGCGCTCGACACCGACCCCACGGTCCGGTACGCACTCGGCCCCTCGCTGCTCGACGACGTCGCCCGCTCTCACCCGGCGACGGTCACGGTCCACCCACCGTCGCGGTACTACGCCGTGCCGCCGGGACAGAGCTTCCGGTGCTTCGAGGATCGTACGCTCACCCTGCCGCCGGACGCCCACGTGATGCACTACGTCGCGAGCAACCACCGACGCCTGCTCCGAGAGCTCAGGAGCGATGATGTGCGATTCGTCAACCGCTCCGAGCCGTTCTGGCGCGAGGCTCGGCGGGTTCGCGAACAGATGCGTCGAACGTCGGACGACCGGATGCTCGTCCGGTGACGAGTGCGTTCGTTCGGCGCACCGGGATGCTGGCCGCCGGCCAGGCGGCCGTCAAGTCGACCCAGTTGGTGTTGGCCGTCGTCCTCGTCAGGATCCTCAGCCCGACGGAGTGGAACGAGACGTCGTTCCTCCTCTCGATCTACCTGGCTGCGACCGTGATCGGTTCGCTGCACCTCCACCACGGGCTCCTGTACGTCGTCCCACGGGTCGACGTCGAACTTCGACGGAGTCTCGTGCTCCGCAACATCGCCCTGCTGCTCGTCGTCGGTGTCGCGATCGCGGTCCTGCTCACCGCCGCCGCCCCGCTGGTCTCCGGCGGTCGGCTCGGCGACGCCGCTCACCTCCCTTGGCTCGGGCTGGCGATCGCGCTCGAGCTACCAGCCGCGAGCGTTGCGATGACGCTGGTCGCCGACCAGCGATTCGGCTCCGCGGCGCTCTGGGACGTCGCCGGCACCGCCCTCGTGATCGTGTCCACCGTCGTCGGCGCCACGATGTGGTCGGGAGCCGGCGGTGTGCTCGGGGGCCTGATCGCTTCAGGGACCGCCCGGCTGGTCGGGGGCCTTTGGTGTGTCTGGAGCGTGCTGCCCCGCGGCGGGCGGGCGCCGACCGCGGTGCTCGCCCGCCAGCTGCTGTACAGCATCCCGCTCGGGCTCACGGCAACCGTCTCGATCCTGAACCGGCTCGTCGACAAGTGGTTCATCGCCGTGTTCGACGCCGGGAACTTCGGCGTGTATGCGATCGCCGCCCAGGAGGTTCCCCTCCTCGCGGTGCTCCCCTACGCCGGCGGCACTGCGCTCGTCACGGCGCTCATCGGGGCGTTCCAGCACGGTGAGATCGGCGTTGCGCGTGCGCACTGGCTCCACCTGACAATGACGATGTCCGCGATCGTGGTCCCCCTCGGAACGGCCATCATCCTGATCGCTCCCGAACTCCTCACGGTCGTGTTCACCAGCGAGTTCTCGACGGGCGTGGTGCCGTTCCAGCTGTTCACGTTCGTCACGCTGCACCGGGTCGCCGAGTACGGGATGCTCCTGCGGGCGGCGGGACGCACGCGTGACCTCCTCGTCGTCGCATCGATCACGCTCGGCAGCAACGTCCTGCTCGCCGGGTTCGGCGCCTGGCTCGGCGGCATGACCGGAGCGTCGATCGGCACCGTGATCGCGAGCGGGATCGGTTGGTGGGTCGCGCTCCGGTTCATCGCTGCGGCGCTCGAGGTCCCCGTTCGCGACGCGTTCGCGTGGCGGGCGTGGTTGAGTTGTGTCGCCATCGCCACGCTGGCGGCCGTTGTCGCCCAAGTCACGGCCGACCTGTGGACCGACGGGGTGGCCGCGCGACTGATCATCAAGCTGGCCATTTTCGTCGCCGTCTTCACGAGCGGCCTTCGGTGGTGGCGAACACAACCCGGTTCCGCGCCGCCCACCGCCGTCACCGCGCCGGAGCTCCCCGACCGACGTGCTCGACCAGGAGTCCCGACATGACCGAGTGCACCCGCGTCCAACGTCGACAGAAGGTCATGCCGCACCGACCTCGGCGCCGCGTCGTCACTTCACGGCGCCAGCCCGGCGTGCTGTTCCAGTTCCTGGCCAGTCAGAGTGTCGGCCAGGCCGCCGACGCGATCACGGCGATCGTCCTCGCCCGCCTGTTGATCACCGGCGACGACGACGGGCTCGACCCGCAGGCGCTGATCCACACCCTCGGCGTGGCCGCTGTCCCGTACGCGATCGTCGGACCCCTGTCCGGCGTCGTCGCCGATCGCTGGAGCCGCCGGCGACTCTTGGGCGGCGCGCACCTTGCCCGTGCGGTGACGACCCTGGCAGCGATCATGGCGATCTCTCTCGACGACAGGGCGATCGGACTCGTGGCCGGCGGTCTGCTCCTTTCGCTCGCTCGGCTCGTCTACACGCTCAGGGCCGCCTCGCTGCCGGCTGTGGCCGCGTCGGGCCGACTCGTCGAGGCCGACGCCCGTTCGCTGCTCGTCGGCATGCTCGCCGTCCTGCTCGGCGCGTCGTTCGGAGCACTCGGCGCAGACGGCGCCCCGGTGCTGATGCTCACGATCGCCTGCTGCGGTCAGCTGATCGGCGCAGCGGGCTTCGTCACGCTCCCACGAGGGCTCGGTGGGCGTTCAACAGGCCCCGATGCGTCGATCGCCGAGATCGCCCGCCGGCTCGGCCGACTCGTCACGTCGGCTCCGACGCGTTTGGCGATCGTGCTGACGAGCCTGCATCGCAGCCTGCTCGGCGCACTGTTCGTCACGTTCGTCCTGCTGGCCGCCTCCGAGCTGGGCATGGGGTCCGACGCCTACATCTTCGCGCTCGGCGTCTCGGGGATCGGCTCGTTCGCCGGCACCCTCACGGCACCGGCCGCAGCCCGCACCCTCGGCTCGCGGCGGCTGGCCATTGCCGCATTCCTGTGCCCCGGCGTCGTGGTCGTCGCGATCACCTCGATGCGGTGGCCGCCGATCATCGCCCTCGCCGTGTGTGCATCGTTCTTCGTGTTCCAGAACCTCCGGGTGAGCACCGATGCGACGGTGCAGGCCCACATCGCGAGCGATGCCCGTGCCCGTGTGTTCTCGATCTACGACGCGGCCTACAACCTCAGCTACTTCGGTGGTGCGCTGGTCGCGGTCACGCTCGGCGCAGCCACGGCTCCGATGACCGCCTTCCTGACGATCGGCAGCATCGATCTGTTGATCGGGCTGACGCTCGCCGCCGGCCGGGTCGAGCTCTTCGTCCCCCGTGTCGCTCCGACGAAAGGAATCCATGCTGCAACGTCGAAAACGTGATCGCCTCGACCGACTCACCGACGGTCCACTCCGGGTCGCGATCGTCTCCGAGTCGTTCCTTCCGTCGGTGAACGGTGTCACCAACTCGGTGCTCCGAGTGATCGAGCACCTCCGTGAACACGGCCACGAGGTGCTCGTGATCGCACCGGGCCCTGGTGAGGAGTGGTACGGCGACGTGCCCGTCGTCCGGGTCAGAGCGTTCGACGTGCCGCGCTACGAGGATCTGCGGGTGGGCATGCCACTGGCGCGTCTGACGTCGGTGCTGCGCGACTTCCGACCCGACGTCGTGCACCTCGCGGCCCCGGCCGTGCTGGGAGCGGCGGGCCTGAGGGCAGCCCGCCGGCTCGGCGTGCCGACCGTGGCCGTGTTCCAGACCGATCTGGCAGGCTTCGCACGACGGCACGGCCTCGGACGGGTCTCGGACGGCATCTGGAACTACCTGCGGTGGGTCCACGGCCAGGCCGACCGAACGCTGGCCCCGTCGACCTCGACCGTGTGGGCCCTGCGAACCCGCGGCGTGCCGAACGTCCATCACTGGGCCAGGGGCGTCGACCTCGAACGATTCGATCCACGACACCGATCGGCCGACCTGCACCGGTTCCTCGCCCCGAACGCCGAGGTGCTCGTCGGCTACATCGGGCGGCTCGCCCGGGAGAAGCAGGTCGAGCGGCTCGCCCCGCTGGCCGACCTCGACGGCGTGCGACTGGTCGTCGTCGGCGACGGTCCGGAGCGAGCCGAACTCGAGCGGGAGCTCCCGACGACCCGCTTCGTCGGCTTCCAGAACGGGGCGGACCTCAGTCGACTCCACGCGACGCTCGACGTGTTCGTCCACACCGGAATCGATGAGACGTTCTGCCAGGCACTCCAGGAGTCAATGGCCTCGGGTGTCGCGGCCGTCGCACCGAGTGCCGGGGGCCCGATCGATCTCGTTCGGCACGGCCAGACCGGCTACTTCTGGTCGCCGGAGGCCCCCGAGACGCTCGTCGGCGCGGTCGCAGAGCTGGCCGGCGATGCCGAGCTCCGTGCCCGATTCGGTGCGGCAGCACGCGCGGATGTCGAACATCGCCCGTGGGGCTCGATCATGGACGAGTTGCTCGGTCATTACCGAACGACCGCCACGGCGGCTCTGGGCGAGGACCTCGACGCCGACTCGTTCGTCGCCTGACACCATGCACATCGTCCAGCTCGCGAACTTCCACGGGCCCCGGTCCGGCGGCTTGCGCACTGCCCTCGACGCCCTCGCCACCCGGTACGCGTCGGCCGGACATCGATGCACACTGATCGTTCCGGCCGCCGAGCATCACGTCTCGGCGACCGCGTGGGGATCGGTGATCGGCGTCGCAGCGCCGGTGATCCCCGGGCTCGGCGGCTATCGCGTGGTCACCGACGTGAAGCGGGTCGACTGGCTCCTGACGCGGCTTGCTCCCGATGTCGTCGAGCTCTCCGACAAGACGACGCTCGTGCGTGCCGCCGGCCGGGCGCGACGACGCGGCGCATCGGTCGTGCTGCTGTCCCACGAACGCCTCGACGCCGTGCTCGGGCACGTCACCCGGCTCGGCGGGTTGGTGAGCGCTCCCGTTCGCCGATTCGACCGCTGCCTGGTCGCCGACGTCGATGCCGTCGTGTGCGCATCGCGATTCGCCGCCGCGGAGTTCGACGGGGTGCCGTGCCAACGGATCGAGCACATACCGCTCGGCGTCGATCTGGAGCGGTTCACACCCCGGACCAACGGCCGGAGGCCCGGCCCGCTCCGCCTCGTCTCGGTGGTCCGCCTCTCCCCCGAGAAGTCGCCCCACCTGCTGGTCGAGACGAGTCGAGCCCTCGTCGAGCGCGGGGTGGAGCACGAATACCTCGTGCTCGGCGACGGCCCCCGTCGACGACGGCTCGTCGCTGCGGCACATGGTCTGCCGATCCGATTCGCCGGTCATTGCGCCGATCGACAGGCGGTCGCAGCGGCGATGTGCGATGCGGACATCGGCATCGCTCCCGGACCGAACGAGACGTTCGGGTTGGCCGCGCTCGAACTCCTGGCATCCGGCACGCCCGTGGTCGTTGCCGACCGGGGGGCGCTCCCCGAGGTGATCGGTACCGGCGTCGGTCTCACGGCGCCGGCGACCGGGGCCGGCTTCGCAGCGGCGATCGCCCGCTTGGCGGCAACCGTGATGTCGCCGACGGCTGAGGAAACGATCCGCGCCGACGCCCGCCGACACGCCGAGCAGTTCGACTGGGACGTGGCCGCCGGTTCGTTCCTCGATCTCTTCGCGCAGTTGCGGTCGGGCACGCCCGACGGGGCTCAGCGGGAGGCGGCGACGGTCGGGCGCTCGTACTTGTAGCCGAGCCCCCGGATCGTCACGATCCGCTGCGGGGAGCCGGGCGAGTGTTCGACCTTCGACCGAAGACGCTTGATGTGCACGTCGAGCGTCTTGGTGTCACCGACGTAGTCCGCGCCCCAGACCCGATCGATCAGCGTCTCGCGCGTCATCACTCGTCCCGCGTTGGCCAGCAGCAGGTGCAGCACCTCGAACTCCTTCAGCGGCAACGAGACCACGTCGCCGTCGACGGTGACGCGATGTTCATCGGGGTCGAGTTCGACCGTGCCGACCCGGATCGCGCTGTCGGACGGGATCTCGAGCTCGCCGGTCGGGTCCGCAGCCGAACGGCGCAGCAGGGCCCGGATTCGGGCGATCAGCTCGCGGATCCGGTACGGCTTCGCGACGTAGTCATCGGCACCGACCTCGAGTCCGACCACCGTGTCGATCTCGCTCGCCTTCGCAGTCACCATGATGATCGGCACCGCGCTCGTCGCCCGGATCTGCCGGCACACGTCGATGCCCGAGATGCGTGGCAGCATCACGTCGAGCAGCACCAGGTCGGGGGTGACCTGTTCGAACCGTTCGAGCGCCATCACGCCGTCGGTGGCGACGTGGACGTCGAATCCCTCACGCGTCAAGCTGATCTGCAGCGCGTCGACGAAGCTCTCCTCGTCTTCGACGATGAGGATCGTGGGCTGGCTCATGCGACTCCTTCTTCGTGGTCGTTCTTCTGGTCGTTCTTCTGGTCGTTCTCGGATTGATGGCTCACGCCGGCGTCGAGCAACGGCAGACGCAGGGTGAAGGTCGAACCTTCACCCTCGATCGAGTCGACCGAGATCGACCCACCGTGGTTGGACACGACATGCCGCACGATCGAGAGACCGAGGCCGGTGCCGCCGGTCGACCTGCTCCGTGCCCGGTCGACCCGGTAGAAGCGCTCGAAGACCCGGTCGAGATCGCGGCGTGGGATGCCCGCACCTTCGTCGATGACGGCGACTTCGACCGTGTCGGCATCCGGCCGAACACGAATCTGGACGACGTCGCCGGGATCGCTGTACTTCACCGCGTTCTCCAGCAGGTTGCCGACCGCCGACGACAGTTGGCGACGATCTCCGTGCACGACGGCGCGTTCGGCGTTCGGTCCATCAGGTCCGACAGAATCGAGCGTCGACAGCGAGATGTCGCTTGCGGCGGCCAGTTCGGCGACACGACCGACTGCGTCGATCACCACGTCGGACATCCGGACCGGACCGAAGTCACGCTGCTCACCACTCTCGATCTGCGACAGCTCGAGCAGATCGTCGATCGTGTGCGACGCCCGATCGGCCTCGCCCTGCATCCGACGGACGACCCGCTGGACGATCTCCGGGTCGTCGGTGCCCACGAGCGTCTCGGCCAACACCATCAGAGCGCCGATCGGTGTCCGAAGTTCGTGCGAGACGTTCGCCACGAAGTCGGTGCGCACCTGGTCGACCCGACGACGCTCCGTGATGTCGGTGACGAACGCGACCGCTCGACCGTCGTCGAGCGGTTCGGTGACGACGTGCACGACCCGGCGGGGTGGACCGAAGAAGTCGAGCACCTCGTCGCTGTGCGCACCGCGGGCGGCGATCATGAGGTGCTGCGTGACCGCGCCGTCGATCAAGGCGCCGACGTGGGTACCGGCCAGCGCCTCGGCGGCCGGGTTCCGGTACTCGACCACGCCGTTGCTGCCGGCGATCACCACACCGATCGGCTGGCGCTCGAGCGCTCGCTGGAAGAGTGTCGGCTCCGCCGGAGGCGGCGACACCGTGACGACCCCCTCGCCCGGGGGCACGGCCATGGTCGCCCTGGCCCACGACCACCCGGCAAGAAAGACGACGACCGCCCCCGCAACCATGAGGACCGCCATCGGCATGGTCAATCGGCGCCTTCGTCCCCTGCGGATGTCGCTGCACCGACTCGCGCCTTGTGACGGAGCGCCGCGTCGTGCTCGGGCAACCATCCGGTCTTGATGTAGAGCACACGCTGACTGATGTTGACCGCGTGGTCACCGAGGCGCTCGTAGAACCGGGCGACCATGGCCATCTGCACCCCGACCTGGAGGTCGATGTGTCCGGCGGCGTGGCTCTCGAAGATCTGCTGGATCAGTTGGCGATGCAAGTCGTCGAGGTACTCGTCCATGTTCGGGATCGCTGCCGCTGCGACCTCGTCGTTGGCCATGTACGCCTCGACGACGTTCTTGTACTCCTGCTGCGCCTGATCGCTCATCCGCTGGATGATGCCGCGCAACTTCGGGTCGAGATCGTGTCCGTAGATGCGGCGCGCCGCCTTGCAGATGTTGCAACACAGGTCGGCGGAACGCTCGATCTCCGGTGCCAGCTTCAACGCAGCTGCGAGGTTTCGGAGGTCGCCGGCCACCGGAGCCTGCAACGCGAGCAACCGGAGCGCCTGCTCCTCGATGTCGATCGCCCTGGCGTCGATCTCGTCGTCGCCGCGCAGGACGTACTCGGCCCCCTCGAGGTCCTGTTGGAGCAGGATCCCGGTGACCCGCGGGATCAGTTCCACCACTGAGGCGCCCAGTCGGGCGATCTCACTCCGCACGCTCTCGAGGTCGCTGTGGAATTCATGTCGAAGGTCGTTCATCAGCCGAACCGTCCCGTCACGTATTGTTCCGTGCGCTCGTCATCCGGGTTGGAGAAGATCTTCGCCGTCGGGTTGAACTCGATGAGCCGACCGGTTCGACGGTCGCTCTCGGCGTTGACTTCGGTGACGAAGAACGCCGTCCGGTCGCTGACCCGGGCTGCCTGCTGCATGTTGTGAGTCACGATCACGATCGTGTAGTCCGACTTGAGTTCCTGCATCAGTTCCTCGATCCGGGTGGTGGCGATCGGATCGAGCGCTGAACACGGCTCGTCCATCAGCACCACGTCGGGGTTCGTCGCGATCGCCCTGGCGATGCAGAGGCGCTGCTGCTGCCCGCCCGACATCCCGAGCGCCGACTCCTTCAGACGATCCTTGACTTCGTCCCAGATGGCCGCCTTGCGCAACGAGCGCTCGACGATCTCGTCCATCTCCGGGCCCTTCTTGGCGAGCCCGCTCAGGCGGGGACCGTAGGCGATGTTGTCGTAGATCGACTTCGGGAAGGGGTTCGGCTTCTGGAACACCATGCCGATCCGCCGGCGCACCTCGACCGCATCGACCTTGGGGTCGTAGAGGTCGACGCCGTGGTAGCGGAGGCCGCCGGTGACCCGCGCCGACTCGATCAGGTCGTTCATCCGGTTGAAGCAGCGCAGCACGGTCGTCTTGCCACAACCCGACGGGCCGATGAAGGCCGTGATCTCGTTCTCGCGGATGTCGAGGTTGACCTCCTTCACCGCCAGGAACTCGCCGTAGTACACCGCGAGGTCTTCTACCCCGAACACGACGCTGTTGTGGTCGGCGGTCTCGTCGGTGGCTCCGTGCCCGATGTCGGGCGCCGGGGCGTGCTGGTTCCGGATTTCCTCGGTCATGTTCACGTCCATCTGTCTTGGTGTCCTTGCTCCAGTGTTGCTCATCCGCGCTTCTTCTCGAAATGGTTCCTCAGGAGGATCGCCGCCATGTTCATCGCGAGGACCAGGCAGAGGAGCACGACGATCGCGCCGGCGGCGGCGCCGAAGAACCCCTCGTCACGGCCACGCTGTCCGACCCAGGTCACGATCTGGATCGGCAGTGCGGTGAAACGTTCACGAAGTTGGGTCGGGTCGGCCAACGACGGGTTGTTCGTCAGGCCACCGCTGATCGCACCGATCAGGATCAGCGGAGCAGCCTCGCCGATCGCCCGCGACATCGCCAGCAAGCTGCCGGTGAGAATGCCGGGGGCGGCGTACGGGAGCACCTGGCTCCGAATCATCTCCGACTTCGTGGCACCGACGCCGTAGGCGCCCTCCTTGAGGCCCTGCGGCACGGAGCGGATCGCTTCCTGGGCGGTGATGATCACGATCGGCAGCACGAGGATGGCCATGATGAGGCCCGCCGACGCGACAGTCGGACCACCGGTGATGGTCACCAACCAGCCGAGCGGGAGGAACCCGAGGATCTCGTTCCGCTCGACGAAGAGGAACAGGCCGAGCAGGCCGTAGACGACCGACGGTACGCCGGCCAGGTTGCGGATCGCGAGCTCGATCATCGAGTTGAGCCGGCTCTTGTGTGCGTACTCCTCGAGATACAGCGCAGCGGCGATTCCGGTCGGGAAGGCGATCACCGCGACGAAGATGCCGATCCACAGCGAACCATACAGCCCCTGGTGGACGCCGAGTTGCTCGTCGATCGAACGAGACCGGAGGGTGCCGTTCAGGAAGTCGATGGGACGGGTGGTCAGGTGGAACCAGCCGTCGTCGACGACGGTGTAGATCAGTACCCCGATGAGGAGCAGCGAGATCAGGAGGCAGAGCGAGATCAGCGAACGAAAGACGACACCGGAGGTGTCACGTTGCTTGCGTTCCAGGGCTTCGAGCCCGCGTCGCGCGCTGCCACCGATGGTGGATGTCATGGCCATCGTCGATCCTCTCAGTACTGCTCGCGGACGCGGGCGACGAACTTGTTGCCGATGATGTTGAGCACCAACGTCATGATGAAGAGCACCAGTCCGACGAAGAACAGGCTCTGGAACGTGAGGTCTTCCCCGACGACGGCGTCGGTTCCGCTGGCCAGCGATGCCATCGCTGCCGTCATCGTCAGGCTGCCGTCATACGGAGATGCCGTGTAGATCGCAGCGTCCGCAGCACCGCCGGCCATGAACACGACCATCGTCTCGCCGAGCGCACGGGAGATGGCGACGATGAACGCCGCGACCAGGCCGGAGACCGAGGCGGGCAACACGACCCGGAGGGTGGTGGTCACCTTGCGAGCGCCGATGCCCGCAGACGCTTCGCGAAGCGCATCGGGCACCGCTTTCATAGCGTCTTCCGAGATCGACGCAACGAGTGGGATGGTCAGGATGCCGACGGCGATGCCGGCTGCCATGATCGAGCCACGGCCGCCTTCGCCACCGATGCGACCGACGACCGTCGGGGCGATCCAGGAGAGAGCGAAGAAGCCGAGCACCACCGACGGGATGCCGGCGAGCACCTCGAGGCAGGGCTTCAGGATGCGGCGGGCGCGAGGCCTGGCGTACTCGGAGAGGTAGATCGCGGAGCCGAGCCCGATCGGTCCGGCGACGAGCATCGCGATCCCGGTGACCCAGGCACTCGCGATCAGGAGCGTCGGCATGTCGTACAGACCACGACGCGGGAACCAGCCAACCTGGCCCCAGGTGGTCGACCAGTCGATGTCACGCATGAACACCCACGCCTCGGCGAACAATGCGTAGATGATGAGGGTGGAGATGACGATCGAGAAGAGCGCCGCCCCGAGCAGGCTGAATCGGATCAGACGTTCACGCCGCAGACGTGGCGCCGACCCCATCAGGGCCGACAGCGTCACGGGACTCGCTGTTTGGGTGATGTCGGACATGTGCGAAGAACCTACTCCTGTCGAAAGTGAGCGTGACCCGAGCCGAGGGGGGACGGCTCGGGTCACGCTCAGGGGACACCGGGGTGTCGGTCAGCCGGCCCAGGCGGCGCGGGTGGCGGCCTTGGCGTCGTCGGCGAGTGCGACGTATCCGACTTCGGCGACGGCCTGGTCGAGACCGTCGGCCATGTAGAAGTCGACGAACGCCTGGACCTCAGGACGCTCCGAAGCACTGGCGTTGTTGACGTAGATGAACAACGGACGAGCGATCGGGTACTCAGCCGACGCAATCGTCTCCGGCGTCGCATCGATACAACCCGACTCACCATCATCGACCTGCAACAACTTCACGCCCTCGGCGTTGGCAGCAAAGGCATACCCGACCCAACCGAGGCTGGTATCGGCACCCTGGATGCCCTGCAGGATCACGTTGTCGTCACCCGACGGGTTGTAATCCGGACGGGTCGTCGCATCCTGACCACGCTCATCGGCGAAGTCCTCCAACACGATCTCCACGAAGCTGTCGAACGTCCCCGACTCCTCACCAGGACCGAAGATGTCCAGCGGCGCATCCGGCAGATCGCCGGCACCACCGAGCTCAGCCGAAATGGCATTGCCATCTGACCAGCTCGTGAACCCGGTCGATTCCGGACCGATCAGCGCATACAGATCAGCGAACGTCACACACTCCACCGGGCTCCCGGTGTGCGTCATCACACCGATGCCGTCGATACCGACCTGCAACTCGGTGAACTCGATGCCATTCTCCGCACACGTCGCAGCCTCTTCGTCCTTGATCGCACGAGACGCATCCGAGATGTCGGTCGCACCATCACAGAACAGCGCGAACCCGTCACCGGTACCAGGACCATCAACCGAGATGTTCACATCCGGATACACCTCATTGAACAACTCCTGCGTCCGAACCGAAATCGGCTCCACCGTCGACGAACCAGAAATCACGATCTCACCCGACAAGTCGGCGGGTGCTGCGTCCTCGGTCATGTCCTCGCTCATGTCATCGGTCGTGTCGTCGGCCGGAGCATCGTCGGCCGGTGCCTCGCCGGCCCAGGCGGCGCGGGTGGCGGCCTTGGCGTCGTCGGCGAGTGCGACGTATCCGACTTCGGCGACGGCCTGGTCGAGACCGTCGGCCATGTAGAAGTCGACGTAGGCCTGCAGCGCCGGGTTGGCAGCGGCATTCGCGTTGTTGACGTAGATGAACAACGGACGAGCGATCGGGTACTCAGCCGACGCAATCGTCTCCGGCGTCGCATCGATACAACCCGACTCACCATCATCGACCTGCAACAACTTCACGCCCTCGGCGTTGGCAGCAAAGGCATACCCGACCCAACCGAGGCTGGTATCGGCACCCTGGATGCCCTGCAGGATCACGTTGTCGTCACCCGACGGGTTGTAATCCGGACGGGTCGTCGCATCCTGACCACGCTCATCGGCGAAGTCCTCCAACACGATCTCCACGAAGCTGTCGAACGTCCCCGACTCCTCACCAGGACCGAAGATGTCCAGCGGCGCATCCGGCAGATCGCCGGCACCACCGAGCTCAGCCGAAATGGCATTGCCATCCGACCAGCTCGTGAACCCGGTCGATTCCGGACCGATCAGCGCATACAGATCAGCGAACGTCACACACTCCACCGGGCTCCCGGTGTGCGTCATCACACCGATGCCGTCGATACCGACCTGCAACTCGGTGAACTCGATGCCATTCTCCGCACACGTCGCAGCCTCTTCGTCCTTGATCGCACGAGACGCATCCGAGATGTCGGTCGCACCATCACAGAACAGCGCGAACCCGTCACCGGTACCAGGACCATCAACCGAGATGTTCACATCCGGATACACCTCATTGAACAACTCCTGCGTCCGAACCGAAATCGGCTCCACCGTCGACGAACCAGAAATCACGATCTCACCCGACAAGTCACCAGCGGGCTCGTCGGTCATGTCGTCGCCGGTGTCCGGCTCCGACGTCTCCTCGCCGGACGGCTCCGCCGCCGGGCTGTCATCGTCGTCGCCACCACATGCGGCGAGGACGAGGGACGCTGCCATCGCACCAGCGAGGAAGCGTTTCGAAGAAAACTTCACGTTGTCACTCCAATCAGGATGTTCACGGGTCGTGAGATCCCATGACCTCACGACGGTGACGCTACGAGTCCAAGGTGAACGGATGCCGGGCGCTCAGGTGAACGCTGACTGAACACACGCGTCGGATCTCGGGCACGCTGACCAGGGGTTCTTCACCCCGAGTTCACCTCCGCCCGCGCAGAGGGCCACGTTGGACGTCGATGCGCCAGAAGATGAACGGACGGTGACGTCAGCGGCGACTCTGGTGTTGGCGTTCGACGGCCCAGCGGTACATCCGCTCCTGGGCGTCGGGCCCGAACTCGTCGGGGTCGCCACATCGCTCCCACGAGTCGTCGGGCTGGAGTTCCCAGCGAACGATGTCGTCGGCCAGATCGAACTCGAGCACCTGATCGAGCCACTCGCGGTGCTTCGGGTGGTCGATCGGCACGAGCACCTCGACGCGACGGTCGAGGTTGCGCGGCATCAGGTCGGCCGAACCGATGAGGTACATCGGTTCGTCATCGGCACCGCCGTGTTCGAACCGGTAGATACGACTGTGTTCGAGATACCGGCCGAGGATGCTCCGGACACGGATGTTCTCGGACAGACCGGGTACACCCGCCCGCATCGTGCAGATCCCGCGCACGATGCCGTCGATGCGCACGCCGGCGTCGCTCGCTTCGTAGAGGGTGTCGATCACCGCGATGTCGGCGACCGAGTTGCACTTGAGCGTGATGCGGCCCTCGGCGCCGAACGACGCCTCGTGCTCGATCAGGTCGATGAGCTGGCGTTTGAGATCGCGGGGCGCCACCAGCAGGGTGCGGTACTCCTCGCTGCGGCTGTAGCCGGTGAGGTGGTTGAACAGCTGCGTCGCGTCGGCGCCGATCTCGTTGTCGCAGGTCAGGAAGCCGAGATCTTCGTAGAGACGGGCCGTCTTGGAGTTGTAGTTGCCGGTGCCGATGTGACAGTAGCGACGCAGCTGATCGCCGTCGTCACGGACCACCAGGATCACCTTCGAGTGGGTCTTCAATCCGACCATGCCGTAGACGACGTGCACACCGGCGCGTTCGAGCTGCTTGGCCCACTGGACGTTGTTGGCCTCGTCGAAGCGCGCCTTGAGTTCGACCAGCACGGCGACCTGCTTGCCGCGCTCGGCAGCACGGATCAGGCTCTTGATCATGTTGCTGTCGCCGCCGGCGCGGTACAGGGTCATCTTGATCGACTGCACCCGCGGGTCCTCGGCCGCCTGCTCGAGGAACGCCTCGACGCTGCTGGAGAAGCTCTCGTACGGATGGTGCACCAGCACGGCACGGTCGCGCATCACCGAGAAGATCGGCCGATCGGTGCCCTCGGCGAGGAACAGTCGACCGGCGGTGACCGGCGGCCACGCACGATCTTTGAGCTCGGGCCGATCGAGGGAGTGCAGCTGCCACAGACAGCTGAGATCGAGCAGGGCGCGGTGACGCGACACGTTGCGCGGGTCGAGTTCGAGCTCGCGGACGAGGAGTTCGAGCAACTCGTCGCCGATCTGCCCTTCGACTTCGAGTCGGATCGCCTTGTTGAACCGGCGCTTGCGCAGCTCGAGTTCGACGGCTTCGAGCAGATCGTCGGCCTCGTCCTCTTCGAGGGTCAGGTCGGCGTTGCGGGTGACCCGGAACACCGCCCACTCCTCGACCACCATGCCGACGAAGAGCGTCGAGAGGTGGGCGCCGATGACCTCTTCGGCGGGCACGAACCGGCCGTCGCCCAGCGGGATCAACCGCGGGAAGACGTCGGGCACCTTGAGCCGGACGAACCGGCGCTCGGCCGTGACGGGGTCGGCGACGTGGGCGGCGAGACTCAGCGCGAGGTTGGAGATGTACGGGAACGGGTGGCCCGGGTCGACCGCGAGCGGGGTGAGCACCGGGAAGATGCGCTGCTCGTAGAACTCGCGCATCGTGGTGCGGTCGACGTCGGACAGACGGTCCCACGAGACGATCTCGATGCCCTCGGCAGCGAACGCCGGCACGAGTTGATCGACGAAGATGTCCTCTTGCCGAGCGAGCATCTCGGGCACCTTGGCCGAGACCTCGACGAGTTGTTCGAGTGGCGTGCGGCCGTCCCACGTGCGGTCGTCGATGCCGGCCGCGACCTGGTCGCGGAGTGCGGCGACACGAACCTGGAAGAACTCATCGAGGTTGGTCGCGAAGATCGCACAGAACTTGGCTCGTTCGAGCAGCGGGATGGTCGGCTCGGCAGCCAGCTCGAGCACCCGCTCGTTGAAGTCGAGCCAGCTCAGCTCGCGATTGAGGACGCGATGGGTCAGATCGCCCATGTCATCGAACGGCGCATCGGCGAGCTCGGTCATCGATGCGTCGGGATCACGCCTCGGCGTCTTCGGGCAGACCGAGTTCCCACTCGAGCGAGATCAACTCGCGCTCGGCGTCACGGTTGATGCGCTCCTTGTTGCGCCGGAACTGCGGATCGTCGCGCGGCAACAGCACCAGCCGGGCCAGCGCCCGAGCTCGGAACTCGTCGAGGACCTGCCGCTCTCCCCAGTCGCCGTAGACCTCCCAGTGCGGTGACACCGGTCCGAGGTAGGCGATGCGGGCGTGCGCACGCGGTGCTGCTTCTTCGACGACGTCGGTCATGGCAGCGAGTGTACCGCTCGGACCGATCGACGGAACAGGGGCCGACACCGGAGGGTTGCCGCTGGCACCATCGGTGTGTTCCGGATGCCCCTTTCGAGGACAACGGCGCCCGAACGGACGGTGACGTATCACCCAGATTGATGACAAAACGATGAACGGCGCGGAAACATCCCCCCAATCGATGGACCATTCTTTACAGTTCTGTTACAGTGCGACGTCAAGCGGGAACCAAGATGCGTGCCGGAACGTCAAGAAGGGTAATCCAACCGGCAACCGGCACCGAAGAAGGTTCGGGGCACCATCACATGAGTCGGCCGAGGCGCCGATCGTCACACCCCAGGAGGCAGTAGATGAACACGAGCCCACTCCCCGATCCCGACTCGGCGACCGCATGGATGGCCGACGGCTCCTGTCGGATGTACCCGCCCGCCACGTTCTTCCCGAGCGACGGCGTCGGCGTCGACAAGGCCCGCAAGATCTGCGCCGGCTGCCCGGTCATCGACACCTGCCTCGAGCATGCGCTCGAGCATCGCATCGAGCACGGCGTCTGGGGCGGCTGCAGCGAACGTGAGCGCCGTCGGATCCTGAAGCGCCGACGTCTCGCCGCCGAGGCCCACACCAACTGACCGGCCGGTCACACCGGACGGCCGGTCACCCCATCGAACCGGCGACCGCGCCGGAACACCCCAGACGCGCAAAACGGCCGGGCGCCCGAAGGTGCTCGGCCGTTGACGTCGGTCGCCGAGGCGACCGGCGGAGGATCAGGCCTCCTTTTCGGCGTCCTTGTTCTCTTCGAGCCCCTCGGACAGACCGTCCTTGAACTCCTTCTGCGCCTTTCCGAGGTTCTTGGCCAGCTTGGGGAGCTGAGAACCACCGAAGACGAGCAACACGATGACGAGGACGATGATCCATTCGGAACCACTAGGCATGCCGACAGCCTAACCCTCAGGCGCCGATGATGCTGCGCGCGGCCTGAGCCCGCTGGCGGCGGATGCGGCGACGCTCGCGCTCGGAGAGTCCGCCCCAGATGCCGAACTTCTCGCCGTTCTGCAATGCGAACTCGAGGCACTGACCGCGCACGACACAACCACGACAGACCTCTTTGGCCTCACGGGTGGATGCGCCACGCTCCGGGAAGAACAGGTCGGGATCGACGCCGAGGCAGTTGGCATCGTCCTGCCAGTTCTCCTCGAGCTCTCGTGGATGGAGCATGTCCTCGGCGATCGCGCCGGGGCTGTTGCCGTTGGTCGTGTTGGTCATGGTTTGGGACCCCCTGCCATGGTTCCCGCTTGCCCACCGGTGATGAGCACGTTCGATTGACCGCCTCGTCGATTGAGGTGACGGTGTAGTTACAACGATGTGATTCTCGCATACCATACCGCCTTCCCGCAAGGGTGCATTTCGCGAGTTCGTGACCTGGGTTGTCGCGCGGTTGTCGATGGTGCCCGTCGGCCTGCCCACTCGAACCCACCCAGCGTGGTCGACTGCGCGCGATCTAGCCGGCGCGCCGGTGCGTCATCCGGCGACGATGCTCGAGAAAGTCGACGAGCACATAGTCACCGAGCGCCTCGTTCGTGGTGTAGAACGCCCGCCCGCCGTTGAGCTGCGTCATCTGCTCGATGAAGGCGGTCAGCGCGCTCGTCGCGTCGAGCACGAACGTGTTGATCCGGATCTGGTCGCGGGTGCAACGCACCACCTCACGCAGGGTGGCCTCGACCGTCTCCCGCACGGGCGGGTAGTTGAAGTACACGTCGCCCTGGGGCGTGATGTGCGCCGTCGGCTCGCCGTCGGTGATCATGATGATCTGCTTGCTGCCACTCTGTTTGGCGAGCAGCTGGCGGGCGAGCGTGAACCCGTGGTGCATGTTGGTGCCGTACACGAAGTCCCACGACACTTCCGGCAGCTGCTCGGGCGTGACCACCCGTGCGGTCTCGCTGAACCCCACCAGCCCCAGGTAGTCGCGTGGGAACTGTGTGGAGATCAGGTGGTGCAGCGCCATCGCGACCTTCTTGGCCGGCAGGAAGTTGTCGCGCATCGGCATCGACATCGACAGGTCGAGCATCAGCACCGTCGACGAACGCGTCAGGTGTTCGGTGCGCTCGATCTCGAAGTCGTCGGGTCGCAGGTCGACGGGCGTGCCCTGGCCACCGCGACGGAGCGCGTTGCGGATGGTCCGGTGCAGATCGAGCTGGAACGGGTCACCGAACTCGTAGGGCTTGGTCTGGTAGGTCCGCTCGTGCCCCTGGCCGAACTGGTGGATCTGGTGCTGGCCGACGTGCTCCTTGTTCAGACTCGTGAACAGGTCGCGCAGCGCGTTCGAACCGATCGCACGCAACCCCCGGGGCGTCAGTTCGAGACGACCCTCCTTGTTCTCGATCAACCCGGACTCCTCGAGCATCTTCGTCAGCTGGCTGAGCCGCTCGAGCGACTTGGCGGCATCGTCACCGAGCAGTTCCCGCACCCGGTCGAGATCCGCCTCGGCCAACGCCCCCGGATTGGTGGCGTTCTGCAAGAGGTGCTCGAGCTGGTCGAGGTCGCCGAGGTCGGCCATCGCCTGCATGGCCTGCGACATCCCCATCGGGTCCTGGCCCTCGAACTCGTAGGACTGTCCCCAGTTCATCTGCGGGAACATCTGCTGCAGATTCGAGCCGAGCTGCTGCATCTGCCACTGGAGGTCCATGTCCTCCATCAGCTGGTCGGAGAGCTGCTGCAGCTGGGCCCGCTGCTCGGGGGACATCGAGTTGAGCATCGCCTGCATGGCCGCCATCCGGCGTGCCATCTGCTCGAGCAGCTCCTCCACGTTCTCCGGGTTCTCGGGGAAGAAGTCGCCGTACTCCTCCATGAACCGGTCGAACGTCTCGGTCGTGTCCTCGCCCGCCTGATGCTGCTCGAGCATCTCGTTGAGGGCCGCCATCATGTCTTTCATCCGAGCCATGTCGTCGGGCGTCATGTTCTGCATCCCGTCCGACATCTGGTCGACCGCCTGCTGCATGAGCTGCTCGCGCAGCTGATCGAGCATCTGCTCGAAACGACGCTGCGCCTCGGCCGACTCGAAGTCGTACGCGCTGAGCTCCCTGACCTTGCCGGCCAGGTCGTTCGGCATCAGGTCGAGGCGCATGTTCCGCTCGGCAGCGGTCGTGCGGGCCGCGTCGGCGCGACGCTCGTCACCGCTCGTCTCGGCGTCACGCACCGCATTGTCGATCGCGTGTCGCTCCTCGTCGATGATGTCGTCGAGTTGATCCGCGATCTCGTCGTAGACGCCACCGAGATTCGAGCGGTCGAGCCGGTCCTGGCGCTCCTCGCGCAGGCGCTCCATCATCTGGCGAAGGCCGTCGAGCCGGTTCCCGTCGGCATCACGCATGCCTTCCTGCATCATGCGACGGAGCGCCGCGTTGACGTCGCCGTGGTACAGCAGCTCATCGGTCAACTGGTCGAAGAGCAGGTCGGCGTCGAGATCGAAGCCGCGCTGCGTCCCGTCCCACCGCGAATAGCTGAACCGGGGTGCCATCCGGCCACCGTACCGCGGCCTGCGACGGTGGACCCGACGGGGCACGGCGGCAGCATGAACCCTGGGTGACGAGCGAATCCGATCGCCCGATCGGCCGTCAGGACTCCCTAGGCTGCACGGCATGCGTGTCCCCCGCACGTTCGCGTTTCTCGACCTGAGCGGCTTCACCAACTACACCGCCGCCTACGGCGACGACGCGGCCGGCCGCATCCTCGGCATGTTCCGCACACTCGTCCGCGAGGTGGCCTCCGACCGCGGGGTCCGAATCGCCAAGTGGCTCGGCGACGGCTGCATGGTCGTCGGGGTCGAGCAACTGGCGGTGATCGAGTTCGTCACCGAGCTCGAACGGCGAGCCTCGTCGGTGTGCGCACCGCTGCAACTCCGGGCGGGCGTCGCCACCGGGCGGGCACTCCTGTTCGAAGGCGACGACTACATCGGGTCTGCCGTCAACATGGCCGCCCGGCTGTGTGACCACGCCCAGAACGTCGACGTGCTCATGCCGACGATGCATCTCGATCGGTTGCCCGAAGGTGTCAGCGCCGAACCGTTCGGCGAGGTCGAGCTGCGAGGGTTCCCGGGCAAGCTCGACATCGTCCGACTGACCGGTGCACCACCGGCGATCGCGATGAGCGACGTGTCCGAACTCTGGACCCGCGACATCCTCTGAACGACGGGTCCGTTCGTTCGGCACCCGCGGCGGTAGCCACGGGCACCGAACGACGAACTCGTGACCGATCAGTCGGTCGTCAGACAGATCGCGTACACGAGGATCCGGTTGTTGTCCGCGATGTTGAACGCGTTCGACGTCGTCCATCCGGCCGGAGCATCACCGTCGGCGCCCGAGGGGTACGACAGGTAGTCCTGATCGGCGAACGCACCGGTCGGCGAGACGCGCGTGGCGGCCCCACCGGTCAGGTGGTCGCCGACGTCGCAGGCGGCCACGGGTGCCGCGTACGTACCGGGTCCGCAGCTCCCAGCGCCTCCGGTGTCGCAGTCGAACATCGCGGTCGAGATGTAGGTGCTCACGCTCCCTCCAGCCGGGATGTCGGCGATCGCATCGTCGACCTCGGACTTCGTGTAGACGTCGGCTTTGGCGTAGACGTCGGCGGCGTCCGCCTTGGCGGCGAACGCATCATCGACCTGGGCCTTGGTGTAGTACCGCTCGTCGAGATCCTGGTCGGACGAGAAGCCGAAGACGTCGATCACGACGTCGACGGTGCCGAACTGGTTGAACAGCGTGATCGCACCGTCGGCGGACAGCGCCGTCGTGATGAAGTTCGGCGTCGGCGGCTGGCCGGCGAGGTAGTTCAGGCTCGAGGTCCCCGGGTTCGAGGCGTCCGACGGCCAGATCGACAGGAACGAATCGTTCGACGGGTTGAGTGCGATCACGTTGATGCTGACCGCGTCGGCCTCGGTCGGGATCGAACACTCGCCGTTGTCACCGTGCACCTGCACGACGACCTCCTCCGCTGCGGCGAGCGGTGTCGCACGCGAGCCGATCTGATCGGGGCCCAGCCGCGTGTCGGTCAGGCGGCAGGGGGTGATCGCCTGGTAGGTCGATGACGTGCCGCTGGTTCCGGCCGCGGCGACGCCGAGTCCGCTGACGGCGAGGGCCGCTGCCAGCCCTCCGACGATCCACTTGGCGGTCCGATCGAATTTCTTCATGGTTCAGTTCTCCTCTGAGGTCGAGGGACGAACGTACGGCCGGGCGACGGCTCGATGGTGGACCCCGAGAATTGAATGCCGACCGCCACGACCTGCTATCGGAGCCCGTCCCCTGACACACTCGGCGGATGCATCCCGCCCGCCTCGTCATCGTCGGTGGCCTGCCCGGGGCCGGCAAGACCACGCGTGCGATCGAGCTCGCCGACCGCTTCGGTGCGGTCCGCCTGTCGCCCGACGACTGGCTCGAACGGCTCGGCATCGACATCTGGGACGAAGGTGCCCGATCGCGCACCGAGCGGATCCAGGCGGACCTGACGGTCGATCTCCTCCGGATCGGGGCGAGCGTGATCATCGAGTGGGGGACGTGGATGCGGTCCGAGCGGGAGGCACTCCGTGACTCGGCACGCCGAGCCGGCGCGCTCGTGCATCTCGAGTTCATGGACGCGCCCCTCGACGTGCTGTGGGAGCGCGTGCGCTCACGCGGACGAGAGCAGGAGGTCGGCGCTCGTGCGATCACCCGCGACGACCTGGTGATCTGGTCGGACCGGGTCGAGCGGCCGGGCGACGACGAGCTGGTCGGCTACGACCCGCTGCCACCGGTCGTCGCCGGCGAACGGCCCGGTTCGGCCGGGTACCCGTACGGCAACTGCCTCCCGCGCAGCCGCGTCCGGTGACGCTCCCCGGCCGGGAGATCCCGCTCCTGCCGGATCCGCGACACCCGCGTTCGCCTCAGGATCGACCCTGAGGCGGACGGTCTCAGCGTCGACCGCGGTAGGTGGCGCTGCTGCCGGAATCGTCCTTGTTGAGGCGCTTGCTCAGATGGAGCCCCTCGAGCACGAACTCCACGGCAGCGGCGATCGACGCAGCCGAGGCATCGCCCGCCGTCAGTGCGCCGACGGGTTCTCGCAGTGCCGGGACCTGCTCGACCAGCGCCGCCAGCTCGTCGCTGGTCATGTCTTCGCCGGTGTGGACGACGAGCCCGGCTTCGAACGCATCGACGATCGGCGTCGTGTGCGACGGGTCGACCCGCTCCTTGAAGACGGTGAGCACCGCGCCCTTGACGAGCGAGTCGAAGATGACGCCTTCGCGCCCGTCTTCGAGCGCCTCGATCTCGATCTTGCCGATCGAACTGGCGGCCAACGCATCGAGATCGTCGACGCGGGCGACGATCGAGTGTTCGCCGCCGCGCAACCCCCGCCGGAGGGCATTGGCGGCGAGCGCCTCGTAGTTGGAGACGCTGAGACGCACGCTCACGCCGCTGCGCTGATTGACGTGGTTGCTGGCCCGCGCGAGCTGGCTGAAGTTGGCGACGACCTCACCCAGGTACTCGGGCACGGTGACGCCGACGGTCTCGCCGATCGACAGCGGGCGCGCCTCCTGGGTCATGATCTCGTACTCCAGCTCGGCGTCGAGCGGGTAGTGCGTACGGATCTGCGAGCCAAAGCGGTCTTTCAGCGGGGTGATGATGCGGCCGCGGTTCGTGTAGTCCTCGGGGTTGGCCGAGGCGACGAGCAGCACGTCGAGCGGCAGACGGATCTTGTAGCCACGGATCTGCACGTCGCGCTCTTCGAGCACGTTGAGCAGACCGACCTGGATGCGCTCGGCGAGGTCGGGCAGCTCGTTGATCGCGAAGACGCCGCGGTTGGTGCGCGGCACCATGCCGTAGTGGAGCGTGAGTTCGTCGCTCAGGTACCGACCCTCCGCGACCTTGATCGGGTCGACCTCGCCGATCAGGTCGGCGATCGACGTGTCGGGGGTGGCGAGTTTCTCGCCGAAGCGTGTGTCGCGGTGCACCCAGTGGATCGGCGTGTCGTCGCCCATCTCCTCGACCAGGTCGCGGGCGTGCTTCGACACGGGCGCGTACGGGTCGTCGTTGATCTCGCTCCCGGCGATGATCGGCATCCACTCGTCGAGCAATCCGGTGAGCGACCGGATCATGCGGGTCTTCGCCTGGCCGCGTTCACCGAGGAAGATGACGTCGTGACCGGCGAGCAGGGCGTTCTCGAGCTGGGGCATCACCGTGTCCTCGTAGCCGAGGACCCCGTCGAACAGCGCCTCACCGGCGCTGATCTTCGCCACCGCGTTGGCGCGAATCTCCTCCTTGACCGGGCGTGATTGCCAGCCGGATGCCTTCAACTCGCCCAACGTGGTCGCGCGTTCTGCCATGCGCCGAACCTAGCCCGAACCATGCCGACACGGAGATCGGAGGATCCGCCGGATCAGATCACTGCCGAAGCCACCCAGAGGGTGATCATCCCGATCCCGAGGGTGGCGAGCAGGTTCTTCTTCCACAGTGCCATCCCGCCGGCGGCGACCAATGCGAGGGCCTCGGCGAGTTCCATGCCGGGGCCGCCTTCACCGCCGGCAGCGAGGTTCAAGGTGAGCGCCGCCAGGACGGCCGGGCCGATGCTGCGGAGGCTCCGTGCCAGCCATCCGGGGATCGTCCGGTTCGCGAGCGCGACGATCACGACCGCCCGCATCGAATACGTCATCAATCCCACCATTGCCACGATCAGCGTGGCCGACCAGACGCTCATGTCCGTGCCTCGGCCGCGCGTGCCTCGTCGCGCCACTCGACGTACGACCCGGCGGCGACACCGACGATCGCCCCGATGAGGACGCCGAGTCGGTCGGACAGACCGGCGGTCGCCAGGCCCACGAGCCCGCCTACGACGGCCGCCGCCGCCTGAGGGCGCTTGTTGATCGACGCCAGCACCAGCCCGAGGAACATGATCGGCGGAGCGAAGCCCAGACGCCACGAGTCGGGAATAACCGGACCGACCACGAGACCGAGCGCGGTCGCCCACTGCCAGTTGAGATAGAAGAACAGTCCGACCGTCAGGTAGTACCGCCTGAACTCGGCCGGTGGCCGGTCGACCTGGAGCGTCACCAGTGCGAAGACCTGATCGATCAGCATGAACGGACCGGCCCACCGCATCCATCTCGGCTGGCGCTGGAACGTCGGGGCGAGCGCCGCGCTGTACATCACGTGGCGCGTGTTGATCACGAGACCGGCGACGATGACGGCCCACACCGACGCGGTGCCGGCCAGTTCGACCACGGCGAGTTGGGCGGCACCGGCGAAGACGAACAGCGAGGTCGCCCACCCGATCGCGATCGGCATCTCACCCTCCGACACGGCGAGGCCAATCACGAAGCCGAACGGGATCGCCGGTACGAACAGCGGAACCGCGTCAGCGACGGCACGGCGGTCGATCCATCCGGCTGGTCGCGGGTCGGTCATCGCGCCGAGGGTACCCACGCACCCCGATCGGTACGATCGCCTGGTGGACCTCAACGGGGTGTGGCGGGTAACAGCCGCCGACGACGAGCAACGGCGCGACGGCATCGGCCTCGCGACCGACGACTCGTCATGGCCCGAGATCACGGTTCCCGGCCACTGGCGGACGCACCCCGAGTTCGCCGACAGCGACGG
The DNA here is from genome assembly GCA_033344875.1 of Ilumatobacteraceae bacterium. Taxonomy (NCBI): domain Bacteria; kingdom Bacillati; phylum Actinomycetota; class Acidimicrobiia; order Acidimicrobiales; family Ilumatobacteraceae; species Ilumatobacteraceae bacterium. The sequence goes on from JAWPMO010000001.1 coordinate 2,239,057, forward strand.
TCCGCTGCTCTACCGCCGACGCTTCGAACTCGACGAGCTGCCCGAACAGCGACGCCGTTGGCTGACCCTCGACGGCATCTTCTACCAGGCCGACGTGTGGTTCGACGGCGCATATCTCGGCGACGCCGAGGGATACTTCATGCCGCACACGTTCGACGTCACGGCGCTGAGCCAGATCGGTGACGAGCACGTCGTCGCGGTCGAGACGGTGTGCTCACCACAAGACAGCCATCGCGGCAAACGCAACATCACCGGCATCTTCCAGCACTGGGACGGCATGGACCGCGACTGGAACCCGGGCGGCATCTGGCGCCCGGTGCACCTCTACGACACCGGGCCGGCGCGCATCGATCGACTCCGTGTCCTCTGTCGAGACGCCGACGAGGCCCGGGCCCACCTCCTCCTCAGGGCGTCGCTCGACTGCGACCAGAGTCGAGCGGTGGTGGTGCGCACGTTCGTCGACGGCGAGGTCATGACCGAGACCGAACGCCGTCTCGCCGCAGGCGCGAACGAGGTCAACTGGAGCATCGACATCTCCAACCCACAGCTGTGGTGGCCACGTTCGCTCGGCGAGCAGCCGCTCACCACGGTCGAGGTCGAGATCGAGATCGACGGACGGATCAGCGATTCGCGCATCCGCCGGACCGGCCTCCGGGTCGTCGCCTGGAACGACTGGTCGTGCTCGGTGAACGGGGAGCGACTGTTCCTGAAGGGCGCCAACCTGCTCCCCACGCGTGCCGGAATGGCCCACGCGACCACGACCGCTATGCGGCGCGACATCGAGCTCGCCGCCGAGGCGGGGCTCGACGTCCTGCGGGTCCACGGACACATCGCACCGCGTCAGATCTACGACGCAGCCGACGAACTCGGGATGCTCCTGCTCCAGGACTTCCCGCTCCAGTGGGGCTACGCCCGCTCGGTCAGGTCGCAGGCGATCACCCAGGCCCAGGCCGCCGTCGACCAGCTCGGTCACCACCCGTCGATCATCCAGTGGAACGCGCACAACGACCCGGCCGCCGTGGCGATCGGCATCGAGGGCGACAGCACCAGGTCGCGGCTCCGGTACCTCGCTGCGCACCAACTGCCGTCATGGAATCGCACGGTCCTCGACCGGTGGGTGCGCCGGTCGTTCGAGCGAGCCGACCCGACCCGACTGTGCGTGCCCCACTCCGGCGTCCTCCCCCACCTCCCGCTGCTCGACGGGACCGACAGCCACTTCTACTTCGGGTGGTACCACGGCGACGTGCGCGACATCGAACGTCTCGCTTCGACCGTGCCGCGGGTGATGCGGTTCCTCTCCGAGTTCGGCGCCCAGGCGGTCCCCGAGACCGCCGACTTCATCGACGCCGACGCCTGGCCCGACCTCGACTGGGACACCCTCGAAACCCGCCACGGCCTGCAGAAGTGGGTGTTCGACCAACGGGTTCCGCCGGCCGACTTCCCCACGTTCGACGCGTGGCGACAGGCGACGCAGCGGTACCAGGCCGAACTGATCCGACACCACATCGAACTCCTGCGTCGGCTCAAGTATCGACCGACCGGTGGCTTCTGCGTCTTCGCGCTGAACGACCCGGCACCGGTGGTGTCGTGGAGTGTGCTCGACGACGAGCGGGTGCCGAAGCTCGGGTGGGAGGCGCTCAAGCGAGCTTGCGCGCCGGTCATCGTCGTCGCCGACCGTCCGCCCGAGGTCGTCGCTCCGGGCGAACCGCTGGCACTCGACGTCCACGTGGTCAACGACCTGCGCCACACGATCGGCGGCGCCGTCGTCGACGTCACCGCGTCATGGTCGGGCGGCTCGCGGCGATGGCGCTTCGGTGGCGACATCGAACCCGACGACTGCGTGCGCGTCGGCAAGGTCTCGATGGACGTCCCCGACACCCTCGGCGCACTCAACGTCGACATCGTGCTCACGGCCGGCGAGCTGATCCAGACCAACCACTACTCCACCGCGATCACCCACGTCCCGACCTGACCGGGAGCTATCCCACAGCTGCGCACTGAACCTCGCCTCCGACGGCGGGATAATATAGCAATCTCACAGGCAGCCGTCGGTGTGCAAAGGCTTCGGTGGGATCCGGAGAGTACGCAATGCCAGAGCCACATGACCTGATCATCCGAAACGCCCGAATCATCGATGGCAGCGGGGGCCCCTCTCGCTGGGGCGATGTCGCTGTCGATGACGATCGGCTCGTGTCGGTCGGCGAGCAACCGGTTGGCACCGGACGCATCGAGATAGATGCAGCGGGCAAGGCGGTCGCCCCCGGCTTCATCGATGCCCACACCCACGACGACCGCGCCCTCCTGAGCGACCCGGCGATGGCCTGCAAGGTGAGTCAGGGGGTGACGACCGTGATCACCGGGAACTGCGGGATCAGCCTTGCGCCCATCCGGCGTGCCGAACGTCCGCCGGCACCGCTCGACCTGCTCAGCCGCTCGGCGAGTTCCTTCTTCGAGCGCTTCGCCGACTACCTCGACGCGCTGGCATCGGCTCCCGCTGCCGTCAACTCCGTGGCTCAGGTTGGACATTCGACGCTGCGCGTCGCCCACCTCGCCAACCTCGAACGGCCAGCAACCGCCGGCGAGATCCGGCGCATGCGCGCAGACCTGGAGCGTTCGCTGAACGCGGGCGCTGCGGGCCTGTCGACAGGACTCTTCTACCCACCGGCCCAAGCGGCTTCGATCGACGAGGTGGCAGAGTTGGCCTCGGGGTTGGTTCGTTTCGGCGGTTTCCACACGACTCACATGCGCGACGAGGGCGATCGCGTGCATGACTCGCTGGCTGAATCGTTCAAGATCGGGCGACGAGCGGGGGTACCGGTCGTCATTTCGCACCACAAGTGCTCCGGCAGCGCCAACTTCGGGCGCTCTACCGAGACGCTCGCGATGCTCGACACGGCACGTGCCTCCCAGACCGTTGGCTTCGATGTGTACCCGTACTCGGCAGGCTCGACATCGTTGGCCGCTGGACGCCGGCTCGGAGCCGACCGGACGACGATCAGTTGGTCCGAGCCTCACCCGGAGTTCGCGGGTCGCGATCTCGATTCTGTCGCCGCCGAGCTGTCCTTGAGCGTCGACGAAACCGTTGCGGCTCTCAGCCCCGCCGGCGGGATCTTCTACGCAATGGACGAGACGGACGTTCAGCGGATCGTCTCGCATCCTGCGGCGATCATCGGATCGGACGGGTTGCCACATGACACCCACCCACACCCCAGGCTGTGGGGCACCTTCCCGCGGGTCCTCGGTCGCTATTCGCGCGAACTCGGACTCTTCCGGATCGAGGATGCCGTCGCCAAGATGACCTCACGCTCTGCGACCACGTTCGGCATCCGCGACCGAGGACTGTTGCAGACCGGCAACTACGCCGACCTCGTGATCTTCGACCCAGAGTCCGTCATCGACGAGGCAACGTACGCAGACCCGCAACGACAGGCGACCGGCATCGAGTTGGTCGTCGTCAACGGGACCGTCGTCTGGCAAGATCGGAGATCGACCGGTGCCCGGCCCGGGCGTCCACTCCGGCCTACGAGGTAGCCCTCGGTCCACGACCGCGGGACTCTTGCGGAATGTCCCCGCCGCAGAGCCCCTCCGGTCCCCTCAGTAGGTGGCCCGACCACCTGAGATGTCGTGACAGGCACCGGTGGAGAAGCTGCACGCCTCGGAGGCGAGCCACCCCACGAGGTCGGCAACTTCGGTGGCTGTACCCGAGCGTCCCATCGGGATCCGCGACAACATGTAGGCAAGGACGTCGTCATCCGTCCCTGCGTTCATCGGAGTGGCGATCACCGCGGGGGCAATGCTGTGGACGAGCACGCCGTCTGCGGCAACCTCCTTCGCGACCGCCTTGGTCAGGCCGATCACACCCGCCTTCGACGCCGAATACGCTGCCAGATTCGGGTTGCCCTCCTTGCCTGCGATGCTGGCGATGTTGACGACTCGTCCCCAGCCTGCAGCCCGCATCCCCGGGACGAAGGCGCGCATCATGTTGAACGTCCCGGTGAGGTTGACGGCAATGGTTCGCTCCCACGACTCGGTCGACACCTCCCAACTCGGCTGATTCGGCCCGACGACTCCTGCGCTGTTCACCAACACGTCCACAGCGCCGACGGCCTCGCTGAGACGGCTGACATCGGACGCGTCGGAGATGTCCACCGAGTAGAAGGCCTCATACTCCGACGGGCATCCGTCATCGGGCATCCTCAAGTCGGCACCGATGACCGAGTAGCCATCGCGATGAAGTCGAGCGCACGCTGCGAACCCGATGCCCTGTGCGGCACCGGTGACCAGGGCGCGGCGGGCCGGATTCGACGGGCTCATGCTCGGTGAGCCTCCCTCGTTCACGTCGGTTCCGGGGCAGATTCGGCCGACGACGACAGCGCCTGAAATGGCTCGATGATCTTGAGGATCTCCGCTGCCATCGATCGGATGGTCGGCTCCGTGAAGCGTTCGGCCGGTCCGGTGATCGACAGGCAAATCGGCGCTTGCCGATCCCCCTGCAAGTTCAACGCCACAGCGAGAGCGGCCGTACTGTCGAGCGCTTCGCGCACGTTGATGGCGTAGCCGTCGTGCCGGATGTCATCGAGTTGGGCCCGCAACTTCTTCTTCGACGTGATGGTCGTCGGCGTATAGCGCTTCAAGGTGATCCGGTCGAGGATCTCGGTGAGCCGACCCGATTCTTGACATGCGAGGTAGGCCTTGCCGACCGCTGTCGCGTGTAGTGGGTCCTCGGTCCCGAGATTGAAGATCACTCGAAGGACGTTCTGGCTCTCGATCGTCCCGACGATGAGCATCGCATCACCCGCCGGAATCGAGATGTGCACGGTCTCGCCCGTGAGATCACGCAACCGCTCGGCGATGGCGATGGCCTTGTCCATGCGGAAGCCCGCTGAGGCTGCCTCACCGACCCGAATCAGCCCGTGCCCGAGGCGATAACGCCCCTGCTGCTCGTCGACCGCCACCCAATCGAACCTGCGCAACGTTCCGAGGAGGCGCAGTGCGTTGCTCTTGTGCACTTCCAGCTCGAGGGCGACGTCATCGAGCCTCATCGACTTCCGCTCGGCCAACAGTTCGATGACGCGAATGACTCGAGCGGCACTTTGCAGCATCTCCATTGGCGTGTCTCCCTTTCTCTTCGCAGCAGGTCTACCACCGGGATTTCGCTTGACCGGCCCGGACCGTGTTTGACGCCGACCCACACCCGGGGCAGAATAGCGCTACAAGCACCATCATTGCGTTGTACGCAACACACGCTATCAGCCGAACCGACCGTCCAAGGGGACAGATGTGATCACAGTTCCGTCGGAACACCGAGCGTTCGCGTACGACCCGGGATTGTCCCCGGTCGAGTCGGTCGATTCGGGGACCACCGTCATATTCACGACGGAGGACGCTCGGTGCGGCGCGCTCCTCGACCGCGAGCGCGGCGTGTCATATCGATTGCCGCTGCCGACGCCGGGGTCGGGAAACCCTGTGACGGGACCGGTCGCCGTCAACGATACCGAGCCCGGGGACGCCATTGAGGTGTCCATCGACGCCATCGACTTCGACCCGGTCGGATGGTGCGGTGCCCATGCCCACGTCGGGCCCGTCCCGACCGGGCGGGTGCCGGAACCGGTCGGCCGCACCGTCGACGTGGCCCACGGCACGATTCACTTCGGTCCTGATCTCACACTGCCGGTGAGACCGATGGTCGGTTGTGTCGGAACGGCGCCACACGACGGCCCGTGGTCCACCGCTCTCCCCGGTCGCCACGGCGGCAACATGGACCAATCGATCGTCACCGTCGGCGTGCGGGTCCTGCTGCCGGTGTACGTACCCGGGGCACTCGTCTTCGTCGGCGACCTCCACGCCTCGCAGGGTGACGGTGAGCTCTCCGGCGTCGGTCTGGAGATCGGTGGGCGCGTGACCACCACGTTGAGCCGAGTCGCCGATGCCGGCCTGGCATGGCCATGGGCAATCGCTCCCGACCGGCTCGCCGTACTCGTCGCCGGGCAGACATTCACCGAAGCTCGCGAGGCCGCTGTCGACTCGATGATGACCGCCATCGAACATTCATTGGGGATGTCCCCCGGTGAGGCGCTGGCGCTGTTGTCGATCGCCGGCGACTTGCGGATCGGCCAGTCGTACGGCAGCGGCCCCATGACCCTACGCCTCGAGGTCCCCAGAGACCTCGGCGTCTCGCCACTACCGATCACTCAAGGAGTTGCATCATGATCGTTGACATTCACTCGCATCTGGGTTGGTACCCCGATCATCAGACCGAGGAGTTCGCCAGCGAGGCACTGGCTTCGAAGAAGGTCAAGCTCGAACAATCCGGCGGCGCCGCACACGCAACCTGCCTGAACCTCCACTCGTACGACTCACACCCCGAACAACACTGGGAAGCATCCACCAACGCCGACCGGGTCGTGGTCTTCGGCCTCCAAGCCAAAGCCACCGGATTCTGGGTCCCGAACGACCTGATCGCCGACTACGCCGCTGCCCACTCCGACAAGATCATCGGCTGGGCGTCGGTCGACCCGACCGACCCCGGGCATCCCGACGAACTCGAACGCTGCGTCGAAGACCTCAAACTCACCGGTCTCAAACTCGGCCCCGCGTACCAGGGATGGGACCCCACCAACCGCGACTACTGGACCGTGTTCGAACGCTGCCAGCACTACAACATCCCCGTCATCTGGCACCAGGGCACCACCTTCCCCTCCAAAGCCCGCCTACGCGTCTCACCGCCGCTCCTCCTCGAAGACATCGCCATGGAGTTCCCCGACCTCACCATGATCGTCGCCCACCTCGCCCACCCGTGGGAAACCGACCTCATCGTTCTCCTCCGCAAGACACCCAACCTCTACGCGGACATCTCAGCGGTCCACTACCGACCCTGGCGCTACTGGCAAGCCATGGTCACCGCCATGGAATACGGAGCCACCAACAAACTCCTCCTCGGCTCCGACTTCCCATCCGCCACCATCGACCACGTCATCGCCGGCCTCCGAAAAGTCAACGACATCGTCGAGGGCACCAAACTCCCCACCATCCCCACCGAAATCCAAGACCGCATCATCCACCACAACTGGAAACAAGTCCTCCCAGATCTCACCTGACCGGTCGAGCCCGGTTCCCCGGCTAGCCGGCCGAGGTCGCGATCCGTCCGTCGAGCCGCTGCACCGAGCGCCCGACATCGTGACTCAGTTCCTCGGGAAGCAGTTCGGCGGGCATGTTCTGATAGGCGATCGGACGAACCCAGCGTCGGATCGCAGTGGCACCGACCGACGTGTCCGAGGAGGTGGACGCGGGATAGGGCCCGCCGTGGTGCATCGCCCAGGTGACCGCGACACCGGTGGGATAGCCGTTCCAGACGATTCGTCCGGCGCCTGCCTCGAGGATCGGAAGTAGTCGACGGGCGAACTCCCGATCGTCGTCGTCGCACTGGAGTGTTGCCGTCAGGGCGCTCGGGAGCTTCCGCAACGTCGCCTCGAGCTGATCGTGGTCGGAGTAGCCGACCACGATCGTGAATGGCCCGAAGCACTCGTCGGCGAGCAGGTTCGACGGATCGCCGACGAGCTCGGCGATGTCCGCGAAGACCACGGTCGCGCCGTTCGAGCAACCCGAGGCGAGACCGTGCCGAGACGTCACGAGGGAGATGTCACGTGCCCGGAGCTCGTCGACCCGTCGCTCGTAGGCGGCGGCGATTCCTGTGTTCAGCAGCACCCCCGGCGTCTGACCGAGCACCGCCTCGCTGATCGTGTCGCGCACGATCGCCATGGATTCATCCGGAACGAACAACAGACCCGGTTTGGTGCAGAACTGGCCGAGACCGAGAGTGAAGCTTGCGAAGAAGTCGTGTGCGATCGATTCGCCCCGTCGACGGGCGGCCGCCTCACCGACGACCATCGGATTCACACTCCCGAGCTCTCCGTAGAACGGAATCGGCCGTTCTCGCGAGGTAGCCAAGTCGAAGAGCGCTCGACCTCCGTTCAGCGAACCGGTGAATCCGACGCCGGCGATGTCGGGGTGCTCCACCAACAGCGATCCAGCCCGTGCGCCGTGAATCAGCCCGATCGCCTCGACAGGCATGCTCGACCGGTCGAGGCCGACTCTGATCGCTCGTGCGCAACGCTCACTCGTGGCCGGGTGGGACGGGTGGGCCTTGGCAACTACTGCGCACCCAGCGGCGAGAGCCGAGGCGACATCGCCACCCGGTACCGAGAATGCCAGCGGGAAGTTCGCCGCGCCGAATACCGCGACCGTGCCGATCGGGCGCATCATCCGCCTGATCTCAGGGTGACTGTCCGTCTCCGAGTCGATCGCGACCTCGAGGAATGCCCCGTCGTCCAGCACCTCGGCGAAGTGTTCGAACTGAGCCACCGTCCGAGCGAGCTCTCCTCGCAGGCGAGTCTCACCCAACGCTGTTTCCCGGTCCGCCAACGCGACGATGGCTTCGCCGTCCTCATCCAGGGCTCTGGCGACCGCTCGCAACATCAGCGCGCGGCTCCGTCGGTCGAGTGCCATGAGCTGCGGCTGCGCAGCGACGGCTCGCGCCACGACGTCGTCGATGTCCGCGGAGGTCGACTCATCGGCGACCGCCTCCACCGACTCGCGAGTTCGAGCATCGATCGAAAACACTTCGGCCATGTCAATCCTGTCTGTCTCGGGGAGGGCCGAGAACGCCGCGTTCACGGCGATGCCCTCACGTCCTACCGATTTCGACGCCCCTACCCAGCGAGGAAACGCTCGAACACGTTCGACGTGATACGAGCCACGGTGTCGTCGATCGGGATGGCGCTCGGCCAGATGATCGAGCCAACCGAAAACACCGCGCCGCCGGATTCGGTTGTGTAGGTCACGATCTCCCCGCCGCCGTCATCGGGGTTCGCCCCTTTCGCCAGGACCTCGAGACCTTCGGGCGACTGCGGTGTGATCTTGTCGGTCTCGTGCCCGGACGCGCCACCAGGGCAGCGCATGTGCAGACTCTCTTCGCCGAACAGGTCGCCGACCTGCAATCCGGTGCCCTCGAAGATCCAATGATCGGCAGCGATCGTGCGATACGGGGCGCCGGTCATCCCACCCGACTCGGAGTACGCCACGCCGAGCAGGCTGGCCTCGGACTCGTTGTAGATGTGGAACCGGCTGTCGAGCCCCAGCTCGGTCATCTTGCCGGCGTTGCCGTACGCGCCGTTGCGGGCGACCATTGCCCCGTCGTCCGTCAGGATCACCTCGCAGTTGATGCCGTTGCCTCCGAGGTACATCAGACGTCCACCGCGCTCGCGGACCCAGTTCGCAACCTGCGAGTACATGTTCGCGGTCCAATACTCCGGATGGGCGTTGAGCACCAGCACCTTGTATCGATCGAGTTCGAGGTCGCCGGCGTCGAGTTGCGTCTCGGCGTAGAGGTCGAACTCGATACCCTGCTGCTCCATCCACCCGAGCAGCCGCCACTCGGCCGCAGCGAGGTGCGAGGCGGAGCGTCCTTCGATCGGGGAAGTCAGCGTGTCACCGAGAGGAATCGAGTTGAGCGGCTCTGGTCGTTCGAACGACAACGGGGCGTAGGTCTCCTCGGTGTAGAACACGTGGTCCGGGTTCACGTACCGGGCGAGATCCTGGCGACTGTTGACGATCGGCAAGTCCGGCAGCCGGGACATGTTCGCGTAGTTGCTGCGCCCACCGAAGTTGTTGTACGCGTTCCAGTTGATGTCGGATGCCAACACCGCGACGTCATGGCGCGGCTCCGCCGGCGCGACGATCCAAGGCCATCCGAAGAACTTCCCGGTCTCGGTCGTTGCGTGCAGGTAGTAGAGCCCCGAAGGCTCCGGTGCCTCGACGAACTGCAGGAAATGAGGCGCCGAGTAGCCGACCGCGTTCCAGTTCACACCCGTTTGGGAGTAGTCGCCATCCGGGGTGATCTGCATCGTCGCGCGAGGCCCGTGCTCGTCGTACCAACCGATGTGACGAACGAGTTCACGAGTCGCCCCGTACCGCCACAACTCGAGCTTGTAGGGCTCGATGCTGTGAACGCGGAACTCGCTGCGCCCGCCGGATCGAGCACACTTCGGCCACATGTAACCGAGCAAGCCGTCGGAGAGCAGTCGGAACTGGTGCACGTCCGCCCCGCCGGCCTCCACGCTCGACCGCTTGCTGCCGTAGCCGTCCTTGACGAGAATCACGTCGTAGGTCCCCGGCGGCACGTCGGCGTGGATCGCCCCCGATGGCGTCGATGTCACCACGAGGTCGACCGCAAGGCAGTCGCCAGCGATCTCCACCGTGACCCCGTTCAGTGCGACGAATCGTTCGTCGCTCACGTAGCCGACGATCACGACGGGTCTCGCTCGCCGCTGAATCGGCGAATCACGTTGGCCGTGACCGCCGAGACGCCCTCGTCGACCAACAGTGCGGCCGGCCACGAGATCGAACCGACCGAGAACACCGCGCCACCGGAGGGCGTGTCGAAGTGGACCATCTCTCCTCCTCCGTTGTCCGGATTCTCGCCTTTGGCGATCAGCTCGATGTTGGCCGGTGAGAACTCGTTGACTTTGTCGGTCTCGTGACCTGACGCTCCGCCCGGCGGGCACCGTCGATCGAGCGAGTCGAGGCCGAACATGTCGCCTGCGGACACATCGAGTCCAGCGAGAGACCAGTGGTCGGCGTCCAGCACCCGGTACGGGGCCGTGGTATCCATCCCGGTGAGGGTCGTCGACACGCCGAGCAGGTGCGCCTCGTTCTCGACCTGAGCCCCGAACCTGCTCGGCATGCGGGCCTCCGGAACGTCCTCGAACGAGCGCACGTTCACCCATTCCGACACGTCGCCGTTGCGAGCGATCATCGCCGTCCCGTCGTCGGTCAGTTCGACCATGCAGTTGATGCCGTTGCCACCGAGGTACATCAAGTTGCCCCCACGCTCGAAGACCCACTCCTTGGTTCGCGTGTACATCTCGCGTGTCCAGTACTCCGGGTGGGTGTGGATCAGCAAGGCGTCGTAGTCGTCGAGGTCGAGACTCCCGTCGTCGAGTTGGCCGTCGGCGTAGGTGTCGTGTGCGATCCCTTCGCGCTCGAGCCAGGCGAGCATCCGCCACTCCCCAGGAGCGAGGTGCTCGGTGCCGATCCGCCACATCGGGTCGGTGGCCTGCTCGTGCTCGCCGACGCCGTTGAACAATGCCGGCCTGTCGAAACTCAACGGGTCATAGTCCTCGCGATTCCACCATCGACCGCCGGTATCGCGGAACCACGGAGATTCCTGACGTGGCGCAATCGAGGGCCGGTCCGGCAACTGCCCGGCGGCAACGTAGTTGCTGCGTCCGCCGAAGTCGTTGTACGCGTTCCAGTTGTACTCGGAGATCAAGACAGCCAACTTGGCGGTCGGCGCACTCGGCGCCACGACGACGGGGAAGGCGAAGTGGGCACCAGAACGGGCCGACATGTGGAAGAAATACAAGCCTGATTCCTGAGGCGCCTCCCAGAACAGAGCACCGCTGGGAGGCTGAGCGCAGCCGTATCGATTCCACTGCGCCCCGCTCGCCGAGATGTCGCCGTCGGGAATCAACTGGCGGTCGCCGAGTGGCGCAAACGCCTCGTAGTGGCGCGGCTTGCCGACCGGCGCTCGCACGAAGCCGTGACGCATCAGTTGGATCCTGAACGGCTCGGCAGCGTGCAAGCACAGTTCGATCTGCTCGCCGGCACACACCGACTTGGGGCGGGCGTAGCCATACATCCGGTCGGACAGGAGCCGGAGCATCGACGGCTCACCATCAGCGGTCACCGTGATCTCGCTCACCTTCGACCCAAATCCGGGCGCTGCGAGGGAGACCTTCCAGCGGCCTACTGTGAGCGGTGCCGAGACCGCTCCTGAGGGACCGGTGCGGGCGACGAAGGTGTTCGCCGGGTGCTCCGGATCGACAAACTCGACCTGGGCATCGGCGATAGCGACGTACATTTCGTCGCTGACGTACGCGACGATTGGGGGTGCATTCATCGGGTGTCGTGACTCTCTCGGGTGGGCAACATGGCCGGAACTTGGTCGCTGAAGTGACAGGCCGCCGTATGCGGAGACCCCGCGACGACCGGTATCAACGCGGGGTCGCTGGTCGTACACGGCGCAGGATTGTCCAGTGCCGAACGAAGCCAGCACCGAGTGTGGAAGCGGCAACCCGATGGTGGGTTGCTCGGACTCGGAATATCGCCGGTCAGAACGACGCGATCACGTTCTCGCTCGATGTCCGCATCGGGTACCGGTGCCGCAGACATCAACGCCGCCGTATACGGATGGCGCGGCTGCGAATAGACGTCGCTCGCTGCGGCGAACTCTACGATTCGCCCGAGATACATCACTGCGAGATCGTCAGCCATGTGACGCACAACGGCAAGATCGTGAGAGATGAAGAGGTAGGCGACGCCTGTCTCGCGCTGGACCCGCTTGAGCAGGTTGATGATCTGCGCCTGGATCGACACGTCGAGGGCCGACACCGGTTCATCGCAGACGATCAGATCGGGTTCGACGGCGAGGGCGCGTGCGATGCCGATCCGTTGGCGCTGACCGCCACTGAACTCGAACGGATAACGCCGGCTCGCCGAACCGGGGAGACCAACCAACTCAAGGAGCTCGGTGACCCGCGCTGGATGGTTGCCGACCCCCTTACGATGAATACGCAATGGCTCCGTGATGATGTCGCCGACCGTCCACCGAGGATTCAGGCTCGACAGCGGGTCCTGAAAGATGAGCTGGAATGATCGGCGCGCATCGCGCAGTTGACGACCTGTGAGCGCAATCAGGTCGCGCCCGTTGAGTTCGATCGAGCCGCGAGCCACGTCTTGCACCCGAACGATCGCCCGACCGACGGTCGTCTTGCCAGAGCCGGATTCGCCGACGAGAGCGAGTGTCCGACCGGCGTCCAAATCGAGATCGACCCCGTCAACCGCACGAATCGGATCACCGTGCCCGACGAGGCCGTCCGGCGGACCGCGGAAGTGCACTGCCAGGTCGCGGATCTCCAAGAGTCGGCTCATCGGACAGCATCTCTCGGCCGGGCCGGGTTGTGGCACCAGGCCTCTTGGCCGTGATCGAGTAGGTGGACCGGCGGCTCGATCGTGGAGCACACGTCGATGGCGCTGTCACATCGTGGAGCAAATGCGCACCCTCCGATCGTCCGAGTGAGACTCGGCGGCTGCCCTCGAATCGAGTCGAGTTCGCCGAGGATGTCGGCGTCGACTCTCGGAACCGATCGGAGAAGTCCCAAGGTGTAAGGATGATCGGGGCCAGCGAGGACCTCTCGCGTCGGACCTGTCTCGACAACGCGACCGGCATACATCACTCCGACTCGGTCGGTGAATCCGGCAACCACGCCGAGGTCATGCGTGATGATCAAGACGGACATCTGACGTGCCGTCGTCAACTCGGCGATCAGTTCCAGGATCTGTGCTTGCACGGTGACGTCCAACGCTGTGGTCGGCTCATCGGCGATCAGCAGGTCGGGCTCACAGCACAGAGCAATCGCAATCGCCACTCGTTGACGCATCCCGCCGGAGAGCTGGTGCGGGTACTGGTCGAGACGCTCGCGAGCCTGTGGAATTCCGACGGAGTGCAGCAGGTCGACGGCGCGCGTACGGGCGTCCTTGCGTGAGAGTTCGAGGTGCGCTTCCATTGCCTCCGTGATCTGCAGACCGATCGTCAGTACCGGGTTGAGACTCGAGAGCGGATCCTGCGACACCAGAGCGATGCGCTTGCCCCGGATCGTCCTGAACTGCCTCTCGCTCAGCCCGTTCAACTGACGCCCGTCGAAGCGGATCGAGCCGCTCACCTGGGCGCGACGCGGCGACAAGCCCAGGATGCTGCGAGCTGACAGGCTCTTGCCAGATCCCGATTCGCCGACAAGCCCGAATCGCTCGGCGCTGCCGACCTCGAAGTTCAGGCCGCGCACCGCGTGGACGGCAGTCCTGCCTTCAAACGTGACGTGGAGATCGTGGACTCGCAGCAATGGTTCGACCGCTTCGTTTGGTGTCGTCATTCTCGCGACTCCGGATCGACGGCGTCGCGCAGCCCGTCACCGACGAAGTTCACTGCGAGCACGACGAGCGCGATCGCTGCGGCGGGGGGCACCCAGACCCACTGCATGTTCGACAGGACGTCCGCCGCGCGGGCCTGACTCACCATCGACCCCCAAGTCGGCGCCGGGGGGCGGACGCCGAGTCCGAGGAAGCTCAGTCCGGCCTCGGTCAGGATTGCACCGGCCACCCCGAAGGTGGCGGCGACCGAAACCGGTCCGAGCACGTTGGGGAGTAGATGACGGAAGATGATCGCACGGTTGGGTGCACCGATCACACGGGCAGCCACGACGAACTCTGCGTCGCGCAGCGCAAGAAACTGGCCGCGCACCAGCCGCGCTGTAGCCGGCCAGCCCAGCAAGGCGATCACACCGATGATGCTCTTGGTGTTCGGTCCGATCAACGACACGAAGACGACCGCCATCAGGAACGCCGGCATGCTCTGGAACGTGTCGATCAATCGACCGAGGGCACCATCGATGAAACCGCCGTAGTAGCCGGAGAGCAACCCGACCAGGATGCCGATCGTGATCGATAGGGCAACCGCCCCGAAGCCGACGATGAGCGACACCCGACTGCCGTAGACCAAGCGGGACCATACGTCGTACCCGGTGCCGTCGGTACCGAGCCAGTGCGACCCACTCGGCGACTGCCGGATCTCGAGCAGGTCCAACTGTTCGGGATCATGGGTTGCCAACAGCGGTGCGAACACAGCCATCAGAACGAACAGCGTAATGATCACCAGCCCGACCATTGCCAACTTGTGGCGACGGAACCGTGCGAGCGCCTGGCGAGCCGGCGTGAGCGCCGGCTCGGTCGCCAACAGTTCGAGTTGGAGGGCGTCGCGGTCGTCGCTCATCGCTTACGAACCAGCCGGATGCGGGGGTCCGCGACGCCGTACGCCAGATCGGTGACGAGATTGGCGATGAGGACCGTAATCGCCACGACGAGGATGACGCCCATCATCAGGCTGGCGTCGCGGCTGCTGGCGGCTTTGACCGCAAGCTGACCCATGCCGGGCCAGCCGAAGATCGATTCGGTGATCACCGCTCCGGCGACGAGGTCGGGCAGCGCAAGGCCTCCGACGGTGATGATCGGCACGAGCGCGTTTCGGAGAGCATGTCGCAAGATCACCAGACGGACCCCGATTCCCTTGGCTCGGGCGGTGACGATGTAGTCGGCGTTCAACACTTCCAGCATGCTCGCCCTCGCATAGCGGGTCACCGGGGCTGCGAGCGCCAGCCCCAGGATGGTTGCCGGCATCACCATGTGTTTGATGAGGTCGACCTTGGAGTCCTCCATCCCGGGCGTGTGCATTCCCGCGGCCGGCAGCCACTGCAACTTGGCCGCGAAGAAGTAGATGAAGACCAAGCCGACGACAAAGCCGGGAATCGCTACCATCGCCGTAGAGAACCCGGCGATCAGGTAGTCGAGAGCCGAGTACTGCCGGAGCGCGGCGATCACACCCAGCACCGTGCCGACGACCATGCCGATCACCAAGGCGGTTCCCATCAGGAGCAGCGTCGGACCGATCCGCGCCTTGAGCTCTTCGGCGACCGGTCGCTTGTTGACCACCGAGTAGCCGAGATCGCCGCCCGCTACGTCCTGCAACCAGATGCCATATCTGGCGATGACCGGCTTGTCCAGTCCGAGATCGGAGCGAAGGCCCTCGATCTCGGACTGAGACAACTGCGACAGGATCTCCGGACCCACCCGTGCTGTCAGCTGATCACCCGGAGCCATCGCCAAGGTGACGAAGCCGATGACGGTGATGATGAAGACAACGGGGATCGAGATCGCCAGTCGGCGCAGAACGTAGCGGGCGAGCAACATGTTCGGTTACGAGTCGCTCAGCGTCCAGTTCTCGATCTGTGAGAACGACTCGCGGCTGTTCGGGTACATCTCGTAGCCGTCCAGTCTGGTGGAGGCGGCGTGCGTTCCCGACACCGTCCACAGGAACAGGATCGGCAGATCGGCATTGAGGATGGTCGCGACCTCGGCATACAACTCGGCACGCTCCTCCGGCACACCGGTCGAGCGCGCGTCGACGTACAGCTGGTCGAGGTCGCAGTTCTGGTAGAACGTGCCACGAGGCTCGGTGCAGCTGTAGAACCCGCCGCCGACGTTCGGGCTGATGCCGAACGAACCACAGCAGTTCAACGAGATCTCGTAGTCACCGGTGCCCAAGCGATCCTGCCAACCGGCGGAATCCGTCGGGTCGAGCACCGGGTTGAGACCCATGTTGGTCATGTCGTTCGCGAGCGCGGCGGCGATCTCCGGCCAACCCGGCTCTTCGGGGTAGTAGATGATGCGCAGCGGTGCTGACGGGTCGAAGCCGTCCGCAGCCGCTTCCTCGATCAACGCCTTCGCTCGATCGAGATCGAACTCGTACTTGTCGAGGCCGGGAGTGTCCGCATCGAGACCGGGGTCGGTCCAGGCCACCGGGCCGGCACCGGGGAAGATCGCGTCGTGGAGTGTCCATCGGTCGAAGCCAGCGTAGATCGCCTGGCGAACCCTGGCATCTTCGACGAGCGGGTTGTCCACCCGGAACTGGATGAGCTGTGCGCCAACGCCGGGGATCTGCAAGAGATCGAAGCCATCGGTCCCCTGGAGCAGGTCGTAGTCGGTGCCACGGAGGTCGAACACGAGATCGATCTCGCCGCTCTGGATCAGCGCCGGAGCCGTGTCCGGCGTGACGTCGAGACGGTTGTACAGCTTGTCGATCTGCGGAGCGCCCTTGAAATAGTCGGGGTTGGCGTCGAACTCGATCAACTGGTCGGGCGTGAAGCTCGTCAGCTTGTACGGGCCAGAACCGATCGCTTCACCGGCAGTCGCGAACGCCGAAGCCTCCAACGAATCGACCGTCTCACCGTCGAGGATGTGCTGCGGCATGATCATGTACGCCGGATCGGCGAGGCCGGCCAGGAACTCGGCGTTCGACGCTCCGAGCGTCAACGTGATCGTGTGGTCGTCGACGACCTCGATGCCCGTGATCTCGCCGGAGTCGGCTCCTTCGAGCGACAACCAGTTCGTGATGGGGTACCCCGCCACGTATCCGTCCTGGAGTTCGACGGCCTGACGAATCGTGAACTCGACGTCGGCAGCGGTCACCGGTTCGCCGTCGTGCCAAACGGCATCCGGGTTCAGGTTGAACGTGAACGTCGTCGCGTCCGGCGAGACCTCCCATGAGTCGGCCAGGTCGGGAATCACGGTGACTTCGTCCGGTCCGCGCTTGACGAGGGAGTTAAAGATCAGCTGCATCACCATGTGCTGGTTGCCGGTCTCGAAGCAGATCGGGTGGAAGCAGGGTGGGAAGTTGCTGACGCGCGCCCACGTCAGCACCGTCTCCTCGTCCGAGCCAGCATCCGCGTCGTCGTCGTCGGCGGGCGGTTCCGCGTCCGGCTCGTCCGACCCGTCAGACCCCGCGTCGGCATCCTCGGACGTGTCGGCGCCGGAGTTGCTGCCGGAATCTGCGGACGCCTCCGGCGAGTCCCCGCCATCCGCATCGGAGTCGTCCGATGAGCCACAGGCGCTCACCAAGACGGCGAACGCGATCAGCGCTCCCGTTAACTTTCGACGGTTCATGTGTCTCTCCCTTGGTTCCATCGCCGATCCGACGATTGCGTCTTGGCAGTCTGCGTCGAGCCGATCCGCCTTGTCAAGGAAAAACGCAAATGCGTTGCGGCTAGCGCAACGTGCCGAATCACCGGAGAATGAGCGGCCGGCGAGCCCAACATCCCCCCGAAGGCGCATCGGACAGGCGGCGTCGATGTGAGTGCGACAAGCGCAACGTTAGTGCGATCAATGGTGCCATGATGTCGAGCACAGCATCTTCACGCCGCCGAAACAACGGCCGAGATCGCAGCTGACCGAACTTCCGCCAACGGTGCGTTTCGGTACACACCTACCACTTGACGCTCGCGCCGATCCTGTGTACCGTTCGCGCCCACGTTGCGTTGTGCGCAATACAAGTGCGAACACTGAAAGGCCCCACCATGTCACCCGACACGACCCCTGACGCCGACGCGCCGAGCAGCCCTGCGTTCCCCGACGGCGCCGACTTCCGCATCGAGATCCCGTCGGTCGAGGGGCCTCAAGTCTTGACCGACGTGCTGGCCGAGGCGGAGGCGATCGGGGTGACGGTGAATCGCGTCTCGCAGGGTTCTGGAGCCGCGATGCTCAGTCGAGCCGAACTGCGGTCGATGGCACAGATCGCCGCTGACAGCGGCGTCGAGGTCTGCCTGTTCCAGGCGGCCAGAGCCTCCTGGGACATCGGCGTCCTCGCTCACATGCCGGACGGGACCGGGCATGAGGTCGCCGTGCGCGGCGACGCGGCAATGCATCGGGCGATCGCCGACGTGGAACGAGCGGTCGAGTGTGGGATCCGTGGTTTCCTCATCGGCGACCTGGGTCTCCTGACGGAGCTGGTCGACCGACAGCGATCGGGAGATCTCCCGGCTTCGATCACCTGGAAGATCTCCGCTGCCTTAGCCGTGGCGAATGGTGCGATGGCGCGTTTGGTGACCGAGCTCGGGGCCACGACGATCAACATTCCCGCCGACCTACCGGCCGAGATCGTCGGCGAGCTACGCCGATCGACCGTACTGCCGCTCGATCTGTATCTCGAAGGCTCCGATGGCATGGGCGGAACGGTGCGAATCGCCGAAGCCGTCGAGCTGCTGGATGTCGGTGCACCGATGTATCTCAAGTTCGGTCTGCGCAATGCCACCCCCGTCTACCCATCCGGTGTGCACCGTGTCGAGAGCGCTTCGCTGCAGGCACGCGAAAAGGTGCGCCGAGCAGCGGTCGCGTTGGAGTGGATGGAACACTTCGGCTCCTCGTTCGTGCAGTCCGCGCCCGGTGCCGCAGGACTGGCGGTGCCTCAACCATGAACCCTCGGCTGCTCGCCCACCGAACCCGAACTCAGGTCGCCGCCACACCACCCGACGTCGTCGTCGTGCCCGTCGGTGCCCTCGAACAGCACGGCCCACATCTGATGGTCGGGACGGACACGATGCACGCCGAGGCCGTTGCCCTGCGCGCAGCGGAGGCCGCGACCGACGTCGACGTCGTCGTCGCTCCGGCCGTCGCCTACGGCTGCTCGGACCACCACATCCCGTTTGGCGCCACGCTCTCGTTGTCGAGTGCGACGCTGCTGGCGGTCCTTCGCGACGTCGTGCGGTCGGCCGCGGCATCCGGATTCCGACGGGTGTTCTTCCTCAACGGCCACGGCGGCAACCACGAATTGATCCAAGTCGCTGCACGCGACGCAGCCCAAGAGTTCGGCATCGCCGTCGGGGCCGGCTCGTGGTGGGCGATGGCCCGCGATGCGCTGATCGAGGCCGGCGGTGCTGACGGCACTCGCCTGCCGGGCCATGCAGGCGGGTTCGAGACCTCCGTGATCGGAGCGATCCTCGACGAGCGGATCACGGATCTGCCCGGGCCGTCGTCGTCATTCGGCCCGACCGACCCACGCAACCCCGAAGCGGCTTTTCGCACCGAACGACCGGAAGGTTGGAGCGACACGGAGGGGTACACCGACGACCCCGGAGCGCTCGACATCGACACCGGGCGCCGGTTGCTCGAGGTCGCCGGCCGGGCGATCGGCGACGACCTCACCCGCTTCGTTGCGCAAACCCCGATCACCACAGAGGAGCACTGATGTCTCAATCATTGGCGACGCTCGAGTCCGCCCTGGCGGCAGTCGATCATGACCGCACGATCGACCTGGCGACCCAGTGTTGCTCGATCCCGTCGCCGCCTGGTGAGGAAGCGGCGCTGGCCGAGTTCATCGCCGATGTCCTCGACCGCAAGGGAATCGACGTCCACATCGAAGACGTCGTCGCAGGCCGCCCCAATGTGGTCGCCCGTGTACCCGGCGCGGACACCGCCCCGCCGCTCGTCCTCAACGGCCACATGGACGCCACGATCTACCCCGTCGGATGGAGCGGCGATCCGTTTCGGCCATGGCGCGACGGCAACCGGCTCTACGGCGCCGGGATCACCGACATGCAAGGCGCGTTGGCGGCGATGGTTGCAGCTGTCGAGGCTGCGCCCGACGCCGGAACGCTTCCCGGCGACCTGATCCTGCACGCCGTGATGCACCATGACACGATCGGCTTGGGAGCCAAGTTCCTGATGGTGAGCGAAGGTCCGAACAGCGGCTACGGGATCTGCGGGGAACCGTCCGACATGGCGATCCACACCGCCAACGGCGGTGCGATCAAATGGCAGATCCGACTACGCGGCAGTGGCGGGCACATCTCCCGCATGGAATCCGGAGTCGACGCGCTCGCCGCCGCCCACGACGTCTACGCCGCCGTGTCACGCATCGAGTACGAACACGAGCCGTGCGACCGACTGCCGGATCTCCCCCGCTCGCTCGTCGGCATCGTGAAGGGTGGTGTCGCACCGGGAGCGATTGCTGAAGAGGCGTTCATCGAAGGCGACATCCGCACCGTCCCTGGGATGACCCGCGACGGCGTACTCCGGCAAGTTCGCGACGCAGCGCGCGCCGCGTGCGACGACAGGATCGAGCTGCGGGTCCGCTCGACCGCCGTGCAACAGCAGTTCCTGGGAGCGACCGAGGGGCCGCTGATCGATGCGCTGTCGGCCGCGCATGAAGCAGCGCTCGGTGCTGCACCGCGCATCACCAACGAACTGCCGACACAGGCCTTCGTGACCGATGCGGCCGACATGGTGGCCGGGGGGCTGGAGAGCGTCGTATATGGCGTCGGCGCGTGGCACTACGCACCTGACGAGTGGGTCGACGTCGACCAGTTGGTCGGTTCGGCCAGGTCCTACCTCGGCACTGCAATCGGGCTGGGAGCGCGCTCATGATCGTCGACATGCACACCCACCTCTCCGAGCCGGAGCACTACGCCGGCGAGTTCCGACAGGGCATGGAGGCCAGCTGGTCGACCGTGGGGTTCTCGGAGGGCACGCCGGCGGTTCACCAGCCCGCGATGGACGGCGTCGACAGGGCCGTCGTGCTCGCGTTCGACGCCCCGAAGTCGGGCTTCGTCGTACCGAACGAGTATGTCGCCGCCTACGTGGCGACGGATCCCGATCGGTTGATCGGTTTCGCGAGTGTCGATGCGAATCGACCGGACGCGGTAGAAATCCTGCGATGGACCGCTGACGACCTCGGCATGCGAGGACTCAAGATCGGCCCGATCTACCAACACGTCGATCCAACCGGTATCGCCATGGATCGCCTGCTCGGCGAGGCAGTCAGGCTCGGCATGCCGGTCCTCATCCACCAGGGCACCACTTTCGTTCGAGACGCCCCATTGGAGTACGCCCGACCGTGGCTGCTCGACCGGGTCGCCACGCGCCACCCGGACATGAAGATGTACATCGCTCACCTCGGACATCCGTGGTGCGACGAAACCATGGTCGTGATTCGCAAACACCCCGGGCTGTTCGCCGATGTGTCCGCCCTCCACACGCGACCGTGGCAGCTCTACAACGCGCTGCGCTCGGCGATCGAGTACGGAGTCGCCGACAAGCTGCTCTTCGGTACCGACTACCCGTTCGGCACCGCCGAACTCTTGATGGCCGCCATGTACGAGGTGTCGGCGATGGCCGAAAAGGTCGGGCTCCCGCCAGTTCCTCGCGACGTGATCGACGGCATCATCCACCGACCGTCGCTCGAACTGGTCGGCTTGGCATGAGCCCGATCACGATCGCCCGCATCGAGGCCTGGCCCATCGAGGTTCCCATCCTGCCGGCGATGGTGATCTCATCGGCCGCTGGGACACATGCGGCATCGCCGTTCTGCATGGTTCGCCTGACCGACACCGACGGCGTCGTCGGCTACGGCGAAGTGTCGTGCACGCCCGGTTGGAGCGGGGAATGGGGGGTGACAGCGGCCCAGCTGATCCAACATTGCATCGCCCCGGCGGTGGTAGGCGTACCCGTGTCGGGTCCGCTCGCCATCCCGGCGATCCTCGAACGGGCACTCGCCGGTAACCGGTTCACCAAGGCCGCGGTCGAGATGGCCTATTGGGACATCTGGGGCAAGCGCCACAACGCACCCGTTCACGAGATGCTCGGTGGACCGACCAAGAACGTCGTCCGCACCAAGTTCTCGCTGACAGGAATCTCGACCGATGCGGCCGTTGCCATGGCCAAGGACGCCGTCGCGTTCGGTTACACCGCCATGAAGGTCAAGGTGGCCCGCGGGCCACTGGATCAGGATCTGGAACGCCTCGGTGCCGTGATCGATGCCGTCGGACCTGACGTCGCCGTCGGCGTCGACGCCAACGCTGGTTGGAAGCGAGGCGAGGCCCACACCGCAGCGACGGCGCTCGCTGTCGCCGGTGCAGCGTTCGTCGAACAGCCCCTGCCTGCCGACGACCTCGACGGGATGGCCGACCTCAGGCGTTCGTTGGTGGTGCCGTTGGTGGCCGACGAGTCGGTCGGGACGCCGCGGGACGCCGCCCGGGTGATCGCCGCCGGTGCGGCCGACGTCCTCTCGATCTATGTCGGCATGTCGGGTGGACTCGGCCCCGCGGTCTCGATCGCGTCGGCGGCGGCCGCCGCCGGATTGGGTTGGACGATCGGATCCAACATGGAACTGGGTGTCGCCACCGCGGCCCACATCCAACTGGCGCTCGGTGCACCGGGTCTCGCCGACGACCTCGTGCCGTGCGACATCATCAGCCTGTACTATTACGATGAACTGTTGGTGCCCGGCTTGCCCGTGACCGCAGGATTCGTGCGGCCGACCACGGAACCCGGACTCGGCGGAGAACTCGACCTCGCCGCCGTCGACCGGTATCGCTCAACCAGCTCTGCGTCGTGATCGTTACCGACCTGAGGGCAACGGCTGTCTCGGTCCCGCGACGAGCTGAGCTGCTCCCCAAGACCGCGCACGGTGAGGTCGCCACCAGCGAGTACGTCATCGTCGAGGTCTTCACCGACGCCGGCCTCGTCGGACTTGGAGAGGTCACGTGCGCACCTGGCTGGAACGGAGAGGAGCACTCTGGCTCCGTCAGGCTGCTGCGAGGTCCGATCGCCGAGACCCTGCGGGGATCCGACCCGACCCAGTGGCGAGCCGTGCTCAGTTCGATCGGTCGAGCGAGCCGCAATCGGCCGTTCCTCCGCGCAGCGGTCGAGATGGCGTGTCTCGACCTCGCCGGGAAGGCCACGGGTCGCAGCGTGTCAGAGCTGCTCGGCGGCATCCACCGAACTTCGATCGAGACCAAGATCGTCCTGCCTGCGAGGGCGGCAGATTTTGTGGCCAAGGCAGCGATCGTCGCGATCGACAACGGCGCACGGAACTTCAAGGTGAAAGTCGGACTCGACGTCGACGACGATCTGGAACGAGTCCGGGGGGTGAGAGAGATCGTCGGCCCGGACGCACCGATCACAGTGGATGCCAACGAAGGCTGGACCGCCGAGCAAGCCCGCCGGGCCGTCACCGAGTTGGCGGCGTTGGGGGTCGAGGCAATCGAGCAGCCCATCGCTCGTGGCGCTGACATGATGTGTCGCGATCTCCGAACGGCAAGTGCTGCAGCAATCGTCGCCGACGAGTCGATTTGGACGACGGCAGATGCGGTCCGACTCAGCACGCAGCAAGCTTTTGACGTCTGGTCGATCTACCCGGGCAAGCTCGGCGGCAGTGACGTCTGTGCCGCTGTCGCCGAGATCGCCGCCGCAACCGGTGTCGGGATCGCAATCGGATCGAATCTCGAGCTGGGCATCGGTTCGGCGATGATGGCCCACGTCGCAGCGCTTCTTCCAGCGCTGTCGCCCGCCATGCCGGCCGACATCATCGGCCCGTTGTACTTCGAGCACAGCATCATCAGCGACGCCTCGTTCGTCCGTTGGGACGGCGTCAACGTCCCGACCGGGCCCGGTCTCGGCGTCGAAATCGACGCAGATGCTCTCGCCCACTTCGCGATCGAATGAGCGAGCCGTCCGTCTCCAAGGAGGACCGATGACCACACCCGAAATGCGCGGGGTGCTCCCCGTTCTACAAATGCCGTTCGACGACAACGATCAGGCGGATGTCGCGGTCCTGCGTGACGAGATCGACTGGTTGTTCGACCATGGAGTCGACGGCGTCGTGACCGGGATGGTGTCGGAAGTGCTCCGGATGACCGCCGACGAACGCGACGATCTGACTCCTGTGATCTGCAAGGCGGCCGCGGGTCGCGGCGCTGTTGTGATCAGCGTCGGGGCCGAAGCCACGTCCGCGGCGGTTCGGCACGCTCGCGTTGCCGCGGACGCAGGTGCAACGGGCCTGATGGTCGCCCCACCGATGCTCACCCGGCTCGACAGAACGGGCCTCACCGGGTACTTCACTGCGGTCGCCGAAGCGGTTTCAATCCCGATCGTGGTCCAAGACGCCAGCGGGTACGTCGGTGCCGCCTTGCCGATCGACGTCCAAGCGCAATTGTTCCGTGATCTCGGAGACCGGGTCATGTTCAAGCCCGAGGCACCGCCGATCGGCCCACTGCTCTCACAGCTGCTCGCTGCAACCGGCGGCAAGGCACGCATCTTCGAAGGCACAGGCGGACTCCACCTGATCGACAGCTTCCGTCGAGGTGCCGTCGGAACGATGCCAGGGTCCGACGTCGCGTGGGCACTCGTCGACCTCTGGGCGGCGCTTCAGCGCAGCGACCATGCGCGGGCCTACCGAATAGCCGGTCCTCTTGCGCTGCTAATTGCGCTACAGACGAGCCTCGACAGTTACGTATTCGTCGAAAAGACCCTGCTCGTGGCGCAGGGCGTCTTTCGGTCGTCACGCATGCGCGGTCCGGCCGGCCACGCTGCCGATCAACACACGGTCGATGAGGCGATTCGATTGATGGCATTGCTTCGCGACGAGGTCGAACAACCGATCGTCGTCGACGACACCCGAGACTGATGTCAGTTCACGGCCGGCGAGCTGATCCAGACCAACCACTACTCCACCGCGATCACCCACGTCCCGACCTGACCGGGAGCTATCCCACAGCTGCTCGCGTGAGGACGCCACCTAGCATCAGCCGCCGTGGGATCGATCCAGGTGACCGGGCTCGGGTGGAAACTCCCGAGCGGCGACGAGCTGTTCCGTGACATCTCGTTCTCCGTCGGCAACGGCGACCGGGTCGCGCTCGTCGGCGCCAACGGCGTGGGCAAGTCGTCGCTGCTCCGGATCCTGATCGGCGAGCAGGCGGCGACGGCGGGCACCGTCTCGATCGACGGGCGACTCGGCGTGATGCGCCAGCTCGTCGGCATGGGCGACGCCGACGGCGTCGACACCGTGCGGGAGTTGCTGGTCTCGCTCTCCCCCGAACGGATCGTCGATGCCGACCGTCGGCTCGCGTTCGCGACCACCCAGCTCGATGCCGACCCGATGAAGTACGCGACCGCGCTCGGGGCGTGGGGCGACGTCGGTGGCTACGACATCGAGGTCGCGTGGGACGAAGCCTGCGGGCGAGCGCTCGGCGCCGACCTCGCCCAGGTGGCGGATCGGCCCCTCCGCACCCTGAGCGGCGGCGAGCAGAAGCGGCTGGCGCTGGAGTTCCTCCTGCGCGGCGAGTCCGACATCCTCGTGCTCGACGAGCCCGACAACTTCCTCGACGTCCCGGCCAAACGATGGCTGGAACAGCAGCTCATCGCCACCCGCAAGACGGTCGTGTTCGTGAGCCATGACCGCGAACTGCTGGCCGCGGGCGCCACCAAGATCGTCACCCTCGAAGCGTCGGGAGCGTGGACGCACGGCGGCGGGTTCGGCGGCTACGCCGAGGCCAAGGAGGCGCACGCGACCAAGCGAGCGCACGACACGGCACTGTTCGACGACGAGAAACAGCGGCTCGAGGACTACGTGAAGCTGATGCGCCAGCGGGCCTCGATCAGCGAGGCCTTCGCCCCGAAGCTCAAGGCCGCCGAGTCGAAACTCCGACAGTTCCTGGAGAAGAACGAGCGGCCGCCGGAGATGCGCGAGCAGAAGATCGACGTGCAACTCCGCGGCGCCCGGACCGGCAAACGAGCCGTGATCGCCGAAGGGTTGGAGGTCGCCGGTCTGACCGAACCGTTCGATCTCGAACTCTGGTACGGCGAACGCGTCGCCGTGCTCGGTGGCAACGGCGTCGGCAAGAGCCACTTCCTGCGCCTGCTCGGCGGCGACACGACGGTCGAGTCAGCGGGGACCTGGCGGCTGGGCGCCAACGTCGTCGCCGGCCTGTTCCACCAGACCCACGAGCACCCCGAGTGGGTGGGCCGGACGCTCGTCGAGATCCTGCACGACCACGACGTGGTCCTCGCTCCCGCCATGGGCATGCTGCGGCGGTACGAGATCCAGGGGTGCGCCCATCAGCCGTTCGAGACGCTGAGCGGCGGGCAGCAGGCGCGGTTCCAGATCCTGCTGCTGGAGATCAGCGGCGCGACGTTGCTCCTGCTCGACGAACCGACCGACAACCTCGACCTCGTCTCCGCCGAGGCGCTGGAGGTCGGGCTCGCCCAGTTCGACGGCACGGTGATCGCGGTCACCCACGACCGTTGGTTCCTCCGCGGGTTCGACCGTTTCGTCGTGTTCGGTGACGACTGCGCCGTCACCGACCACCCCGAATGTCCACCCGCCTGGCGCTGACCCGAACGGAGCGAACCCGGTTCGCTCCGTTCGTCAGGTGCGGCTGAGCGACTTGCGGTTCTTGAACTTCGACTTCAGGTAGTCGGAGTTCATGAGGGCGATCACGTCGATCGAGATCTCCTTCGGGCACGCCGCCTCGCACTCGCCGTGGTTCGTGCACGAGCCGAAGTGCTCGTCCATCTCCTCGACCATCGCCTCGGCTCGCTGGTAGCGCTCGGCCTGGCCCTGCGGGAGCAGGTTGAGGTGGGCGAGCTTGGCGCCGGTGAAGAGGTTGGCCGCACCGTTGGGGCACGCCGCCACGCACGCACCGCAGCCGATGCACGCGGCCGCGTCCATCGACGCGTCGGCGACCGGCTTGGGGACCGGGATCAGGTTGGCGTCGGGCGCACCACCGGTGGCGCTGGTGATGAAGCCGCCCACCTCGACGATGCGGTCGAACGGCGACCGGTCGACCATGAGGTCCTTGATGATCGGGAACGCCCTGGCGCGCCACGGCTCGATCGTGATCACGTCGCCGCTCTTGA
Organism: Ilumatobacteraceae bacterium; assembly: GCA_033344875.1. Classification (NCBI taxonomy): domain Bacteria; kingdom Bacillati; phylum Actinomycetota; class Acidimicrobiia; order Acidimicrobiales; family Ilumatobacteraceae; species Ilumatobacteraceae bacterium. Next base: position 2,266,192 of record JAWPMO010000001.1, read on the forward strand.
AGGTCCGCATGTGGAGCTGGCACGTGGCCGTGCCCTTCTGCGGACCGTGGGCCAGACCGTCGATCATCAGCGAGCAGGTGCCACAGATGCCCTCGCGGCAGTCGTGGTCGAACACGATCGCCTCCTGTCCGGACTCGATCAGTTGCTCGTTCAAGATGTCGAGCATCTCGAGGAAGGACGCCTCGTCGCTGATCTTCTCGATGACGTGATGCTCGAACTGGCCCGGCGAGTCCGGGCCGGCCTGGCGCCAGATCTTCAGGGTGATGTGCGTCAACGTGTTGCTCATGACTGGTCGCTCCTCCGGGGGGCCGTCTGCGTCGCGGCGTTCACTTGTAGCTCCGGGTCTGGAACTGCACGACGTCGTACTCGAGTTGCTCGCGGTGCTCGATCGGATTGGCCATGTCGCCGCTCCACTCCCAGGCGGTGACGTGGGCGAAGTTCTCGTCGTCGCGCAACGCCTCGCCCTCGTCGGTCTGGTGCTCCGATCGGAAGTGCCCGCCGCAGCTCTCCTCGCGGACCAGGGCGTCCTTGCACATCAACATGCCGAGCTCGAAGAAGTCGTCGATGCGGGCGACCTTCTCGAGCGTCTGGTTGATGCTCGTGGCATCGCCGGTGACCTTGACGTCCTTCTTGAACTCCTCGTGCAGCGCCGGGATCTCCGACATCGCCTTCTCGAGTCCGGCCTGGTTGCGATCCATGCCGCAGTAGTCCCAGATGATCTTGCCGAGCTCGCGATGGAAGTGGTCGGGGCTGCGGGTGCCACCGATGTCGAGGTAGCTCTGGAACCGGCCGGACGCCTCGGCCTCGGCCGCCGCGAACGCCTCGTGCGACTCGTCGGGGATCGGCTTGTTGAGCCACTCCGACAGGTAGGGAGCGATCGTGTACGGCAGCACGAAGTAGCCGTCGGACAGCCCCTGCATGAGGGCCGACGCACCGAGCCGGTTGGCACCGTGATCGGAGAAGTTCGCCTCGCCGGCGCAGAACAGTCCGGGAACGGTGGTCTGCAGCTCGTAGTCGACCCAGAGGCCGCCCATCGTGTAGTGGCTGGCCGGGTAGATCCGCATCGGCGTCTCGTACGGGTTCTCGCCGGTGATCCGCTCGTACATGTCGAACAAGTTGCCGTAGCGCTCACCGATGACGTCGGCGCCGAGCCGCTCGATCGCCGCGGCGAAGTCGAGGTACACGCCGTTCTTCAACGGGCCGACACCCTGGCCGGCATCGACCGCGCGCTTGGCGGCCCGCGACGACACGTCGCGCGGGGCCAGGTTGCCGAAGCTCGGGTAGATCCGCTCGAGGTAGTAGTCGCGCTCGTCTTCCGGCACCTGTGCCGCCGGGCGCGTCTCGTCGGGGTCCTTGGGCACCCAGATGCGCCCGTCGTTGCGGAGCGACTCGGACATGAGCGTCAGCTTCGACTGGAAGTCGTCGGCCTGCGGGATGCAGGTCGGGTGGATCTGCGTGTAGCACGGGTTGGCGAAGGCGGCACCCCGTCGGTGTGCACGCCACGCCGCCGTGACGTTGCACTGCATGGCGTTGGTCGACAGGTAGAACGCGTTGCCGTACCCACCGGTCGCCAGGATCACGGCGTGAGCGGCGTGTGACTTGAGCTCGCCGGTCAGGAGGTCGCGGGTGACGATGCCGGCGCAGCGACCGTCGATGTTCACGACGTCGACCATCTCGACGCGGTTCCAGAGCTTGACGTTGCCGAGCCCGACCTGGCGCGCCATCTGCTGGTACGCACCGATCAGGAGCTGCTGGCCGGTCTGGCCCCGCGCATAGAACGTACGGCTGACCTGGGCGCCACCGAACGACCGGTTGGAGAGCATGCCGCCGTACTCGCGAGCGAACGGCACACCCTGGGCGACCATCTGGTCGATGATGTTGACCGACACCTCGGCGAGGCGGTGCACGTTGGCCTCACGGGCACGGAAGTCGCCGCCCTTGACCGTGTCGTAGAAGAGACGGTGGACCGAGTCGCCGTCGCCCTGGTAGTTCTTCGCGGCGTTGATGCCGCCCTGCGCCGCGATCGAGTGCGCACGCCGAGGCGAGTCGTGGAACGTGAAAGCCTCGACGTTGTAACCGAGTTCGCCGAGCGTCGCGGCCGCTGAGGCGCCGGCGAGACCGGTCCCGACGACGATGATCTTGAACTTGCGCTTGTTGGCGGGGTTCACCAGCTTCTGGCCGGCGATGTAGTTGCTCCACTTGTCGGCGAGCGGCCCGTCGGGGATCTTGGAATCGAGTGTGATGCTCATGCGTCGACCTCCGTCGCGATGATCGTCGTGGTGCCCATGGCGTCGATCTCCTCCATCTCCCGAAGTTCGTGCACCGTGGTGACGTCGGGATCGAAGTCGATCACCCCGGCGAGGGTCATGATCGGGAACGACACGTTGCCGACGACGATCAACGTGGCGACTCCGGCGGCGATGCTCTTGCGCCACTGGTTGAAGCGGGGGTTGTTCCAGCCGATCGACTGGAACAGGCTCCAGGTGCCGTGGAACAGGTGGATGCCGAGTGCGATGTTGGCGACGATGTAGAGGATCGCCACCGGCACCCGGCTGAGGCTGGCGTCGAGGTTGCGGTACACCATGCCGTGTTCGAAGTCGGGGTTGACCCAGCCCCAGGTCAGGTCGGCGAGGTGCCACAAGATGAACAGCAGGACGATGACACCCGTCCAGCGCATCGTGCGGCTGGCGAAGTTGGCGATCTGGTAGTCGCGCTCGGACTGGTACTTGACCGGGCGGGCCGTGCGGTTCATCACGGTCAGCGTGTACGCGGCGTGGATGTGGAGCAGGAGCGCCGCGATCAGCGCGATCCGCATGATCCACAGGAACACGCCGTGCGGCAGGATCGGCACGAGCAACTCACGGAGGAACTCACCGTAGATGTCGATGTCGTACACCTCCTGGCCGTTCTCGGTCACGGTGCCGATGTACGCCTTGAGGTTGCCGACCATGTGGCCGATCACGAAGCCGATCCCGATGATGCCGGTGATCGCCATGACGTATTTCTTGCCGAGGGCGGTCGAGTAGAAGTCGAGCAGGAACGGCTTGCGTTTGCCGCCCTTGCCGGCGGCGGTACCCGACACGGGGCCGCGACTGCGGTTGATGGTCTGTGCCATGCCGCCGACGCTACTCGCCGACACGACACCACCCCGAAACGCGACGTTCACCCATCTCCACGAACGCGAGTCCATCGCTGACTACGATCGGAGCGCTGAAACCCCAGGTTGGAGAGTGGGGGTCTGACCGACCATCATTGTGCGACTTGTATTGACGCCTCAGGAGGCACGCAACCGTGGAAGCAATTCCGTATCTCGCCGCGCTCTCAGCCCTTGCCGGGCTGGTGCTCGCCGGCTACTACTACAAAAAGGTCGAGGAGGCACCGCCCGGCGACGAGCGGATGGTCTTCTTGATGACGGAGATCCAGAAGGGCGCGAAGGCGTTCCTGCAGGCCGAGTACAAGTGGGTCGGCATCTTCGCCGTCTTCATGGCCGTCCTGCTCGCGATCGTGATCGATCCGCTCGCCGCGGTGACGTACCTGCTGGGCGCCGTGCTGTCGGCGGGTGCCGGCTACGCCGGCATGACCGTCGCCACGATGGCCAACGCTCGCACCACCGAGGCTGCCAAGGAGGGTCCGGCCAAGGCGCTGCCCGTCGCATTCCGCGGCGGCGCCGTGATGGGGTTCTCCGTCGCCGGTCTCGCGCTGCTCGGTCTGATGCTGACCTACATGGTCTTCGTCACCTGGCTCGAGGTCGACCAGGCCTTCGAGATCGTCACGGCGTACGGCCTCGGCGCATCCACGATCGCACTGTTCTCCCGTGTCGGTGGCGGCATCTACACCAAGGCCGCTGACGTGGGCGCCGACCTCGTCGGCAAGGTCGAAGCCGGTATCCCCGAGGACGACCCCCGCAACCCCGCGACCATCGCCGACAACGTGGGCGACAACGTCGGCGACGTGGCCGGCATGGGTGCCGACCTCTTCGAGTCGTACGCCGGCTCGATCATCGCCCCGATCTCGTTGATCGCCTTCGCCGGCGCCATCACCGCCGATCAGGCCGGCAACGCCGATGTCCTGCCGTTCTTCGCGTTCCCGATGTTCGTCGCGTTCGTCGGCATGATCGCCTCGATCATCGGTTCGTTCCTCGTCAAGGGAGGCGACTCGACCGACTCGCACTCGCTGAGCAAGGCGCTCCACATGGGCACCAACGTGGCGATGGGCATCACCGTCGTCGGCGTGCTCGCCGGCTCGTTCTGGATCTTCGGTGGCGATGCCTTCCCGGAAGACAAGCCGTGGGGCCTCGCCCTCTCGGTCATCGGTGGCCTGATCGTCGGCTGGGCACTCGGCAAGACCGCCGAGTACTACACCTCCGACCACTTCAACCCGGTCAAAACGATCGCCCAGCAGTCCGAGACGGGCCCGGCCACCACCGTGCTCAAGGGCATCAGCATCGGCATGGTGTCGGTCGCCGCCTCGGTCGCTCTGATCCTCATCGGCATCGGCATCGCCTACTGGGGCGGTCAGCAGACCCTCGGCGACGAAACGACGCTCGGCGGTCTGTACGGCATCGCCGTCGCCGCGATCGGCATGCTCGCCACGACCGGTGTGGTCGTGTCGGTCGACGCCTACGGCCCGATCGCCGACAACGCCGGCGGCATCGCCGAGATGGCCGAGCTCGACCCGTCGGTGCGCGAAGTCACCGACGCCCTCGACTCGCTCGGCAACACGACCGCCGCCGTCGCCAAGGGCTTCGCCGTCGGTTCGGCTGCGCTCACCGCGCTGGCCCTGTTCAAGAGCTTCGAGTTCGCGATCTTCACCGCCTCCGACGGTGAGCAGGCGCTCAACCTGAACATCGGCGACATCGAGGTCTTCATCGGCCTGTTCATCGGTGCCGCGCTGCCGTTCCTGTTCGCCGCACTCACGATCGACGCCGTCGGTCGTGCGGCGACGAAGATGATCGAGGAAGTCCGCCGCCAGTTCCGCGAGATCCCGGGCCTGCGCGAAGGCAAGCCGGGCGTCATCCCCGACTCCGCCCGCTGCGTGGCGATCTCGACGGAGGCCTCCCTCAAGGAGATGGTCATCCCCGGCGCACTCGCCGTGGTCGTGCCGCTCCTGGTCGGCTTCGTCAGCGTCGATGCGCTCGGCGGCCTGCTCGCCGGTGCACTCGTCACCGGCTTCGCCCTCGCCATCTTCATGGCGAACGCCGGCGGCGCCTGGGACAACGCCAAGAAGTACATCGAGGCCGGCGCCCACGGCGGCAAGGGCGGCGACCCCCACAAGGCCGCCGTCGTCGGCGACACCGTCGGTGACCCGTTCAAGGACACCAGCGGCCCGGCGATGAACATCCTGCTGAAGGTCATGACGATCGTCAGCCTGGTGTTCGCCAGCGCCTTCGTGTGATCCACGACTGATCCGAACACCGTTGTGTCGAACGAGCCCGGGCCGAGCGCCCGGGCTCGCTCGCGTCCGGGGTCGGAATTCGTCCGGGCGACACCGGCCGATATGCAAGACGGTACTGCCGGGGCCGACCGCGGCCGACCGAAGAGGCTCAGGCGCCTCGGTGGACCACGCTGCGACGCGACCGCTTGACGGCGTACATCGCTTCATCGGCGGCAGCCAACAGATCCTCGGGTCGACGCCCGACGTCGCGCGTGTCGGCCTGCCCGATGCTGGCCGTGCAGTCGACCGCGAGATCCGGTGAGACGTCGATCGGTACGGCGAGTGCTTCGTCGAGTCGGCGCAGCAGGTCCGCCGAGTCGACCATCATCGGCTCGTAGACGATCGCGAACTCGTCGCCACCGAGACGCGCGACCTGATCGGCGTGCGCGACCGCGCTGCGCAGACGGCGTCCCGTTTCCTTGATGACGGTGTCGCCGGCGCGGTGGCCGAGCTGGTCGTTGACCCGCTTGAGGCCGTCGAGGTCGACGAACGCGACCGCGAGCGGCTCGCCCGTGCGCGCGGTGCGTTCGAGCTCGGCGTCGAGGAACGTGTGGAAGCAGCGGCGGTTCCCGAGGCCGGTCAACGGGTCGCGGACGGCCAACTCGGCGGTGGCCGCCTGGAGACGACGGAGTTCGGTCACGTCGCGGGTCACACCCTGCATCCCGTCGCGGATCGGCCGGATGCTGGTCTCACCGATCACGATCGAGCCGTCGGCGTGACGGAACCGGAGGTCGACGCGACTCGGAACGGCCTCACCTCGCGAGGCCGCGGTGACGAGCTCGATCGCTCGTCCGTCGGTGATCCGATCGATCAGCGCGAAGTCGTCGACCAGCTCGGCCGGCGTGTACCCGAGGATGTGTTCGACCGAGGGGCTCAGGTAGTCGAACCGCACGACGGGGTCGTTGCTGATGCGCCACACGATGTCGGACGACTTGTCGGCCAGGTCTCGGAACCTCGCCTCGCTCTCGACCAGGCTGAGCTCCGCCTGATGCCGGGCCGTGACGTCGCGGCCGATCGAGAGCACCTGCGGCTCGAGATCGGAGTGCAGGTATCGGTCCGCCCATTCGATCCAGCGTTCGACTTCACCGGGCCGCTCGCGAGGTTCGGTGTCGGTCAACAGCGGGCTGTTCGGACCGAGCCGAGCGAGCTGCGATCGGAGCCCGAGCATCTCGTCGGACGACAGGTACGAGTCGAGGCTCGTCCCGACGGCGCGGTCGGGCGTCGTGCCGTACAGCGCCGCCCAGGCCACGTTGCAGTACGTGATCACGTGGTCGGAGACTCGAAACCGGTTCACGAGCTCCGGCAGGAGGTCGAGCATCGCCTCGGCGGCACCGGCACCCTGCCCGAGGGCGGCGCGCTCCACGTCGTCGCGGCGACCATCGTCGAGGGCGCGCTCCGGACCGGAGCTCTCGCCTGCCCATCGTCGAGGCAGGAGTTCGTGGGCGGTCGGAGTACCTATGACTTCGTATCGGAAGGCGGCAGCCGCGAGTTGAGACCAGATCGTCGGTGTCGGAGCACTTCTCGATGCTGCGTCGCGCGGCCTACGCTCGCCGACCATGCGCGGATTCGATGTGGTCGTCGTCGGAAGTCTCAATCTCGACCTGGTGACCAGGACGGAACGGCTCCCGGGACCCGGCGAGACCGTCATCGGCGGCTCGTACGCCGAGTTCCCCGGCGGCAAGGGCCTCAACCAGGCCGTCGCCGCCGCCCGGGCGGGCGCGAGCGTGGCGCTGGTCGGTGCCGTCGGCGGCGACCATGCCGGCGCGCTGCTGCGCGGGGTCGCCACCGACGAGGGCATCGACGTCTCGCACCTGGTGACGATCGACGACGAGCCGACCGGCCGGGCGATCATCTCCGTCGACGAGGCGGGCGAGAACTCGATCATCGTCGTCCCCGGCGCCAACGCACGGGTGGCGCCGCGCGACATCCCCGTCGGTCGGGTCGTGATCGCCCAGCTCGAGATCCCGCTCGGCACCGTCGCCGCCGCGTTCCGACTCGCCCGCGGCCGCGGCGCCACCACGGTGCTGAACCCGGCCCCGGCCGCCGAACTCGCCGCTGAGTTCCTCGCTTCGTGCGACATCGTCGTCCCGAACGAGCACGAGGTCGTCCTCCTCGGTGGCACCGACCGGTTGCTCGACCACGGTGTCTCGCAGATCGTGGTCACACGGGGCGGCGCCGGCGTCGACGTCGTCACTCGTCCCTCCTCGATCCATCTCGACGCATTCCCGGTCGACCCGGTCGACACGACCGGTGCCGGCGACGCCTTCTGTGGCGCCCTCGCCAGCCGGCTCGCCGCGGGCGATCCCCTGCTCGCCGCGGTCCAGTTCGCCGCAGCCGCCGGCGCGCTCGCGACCACGAAGCCCGGCGCGGTGCCGTCGCAGGCGCGCCGCAGCGACATCGAGGCACTGGCCGCCACCCGCACGCCGGCGACCTGACCGCGACCGGGGCGCCGGACGCGCCCGCACCCGGCGCTGTCGTCGTCGTACAGTCGATCCGTGCACGCCGACGCCGAACGCCACGAACTCCCGGTCCTCCCGGGTCGGCTGCAGCGGCTCGCCGACGAACTGCTCGACGAGGGCGTCCCGGCACTCGACGGGGCACCCGATCCGGTCGGCGCGCTCGTCGAACTCGCCTATGCGCTTCGGCCCCAACTGCACGAGGGCCGGGTGCCCACCTACGGGGTCCTGATGCCGCCGATGACCCCGAACTTCGACCGCGACCATCGCATCGGGGCCGACACGATCGATCTCATCGACGTCGCTCAACTCGACGTGCAGTTCGCGAGGAGGTTCGCCGACGGCGTGACGAGCTTCGCCGTGCGTTCGGGTGACACGATCACCCACATCGCCGGCTTCGGCCGCAACATGGCCGATGAGTACGACCTCGTCGGCTTGCAGGCGCGGTTGGGCGGGCTGATTCTCCAGCGACACCCCGGCGGCCAGGTTCGGGTGTTCGGCCCGCACGGCGTCGTCCGCTGGAACGGCATCACCTGGCAGCACGACGCGCCGGTCGACGCCTGGATCGACCGTCTCGCCACGGTGACCGGCGACCTGCCGATCGACGGGGTGCGACCCCTGCTGCGATTCGCGATCCACGAACTCGGCGGACGCCGGATCGGGGCCACGCTGATCTGGCGGCCGACCGAGCATCCGCCACCGGCACGTGGGATCGAAGCGCTGGTCCACCACGCGCCGCGTCTCCGACTCGACCACGTCGGCGAAGAGGCAGCGATCGCCCAGGCGCTCTCCCAGACCGACGGGGCGGCGATCTTCGACGACGAACCGGCCCTCGTCGCGCTCGGTATGCGGCTCGGACCGTCGCCCGAGGCCGAGTCGGCCGTCGCAGCGATGAGCGGCATGCGCCACACGTCGGCCGTTCGCTACTCGTACGACGACCCGCACGCGGTCGTGATCGTCGTCTCGGAGGACGGCCCCGTGACCCTGATGCACGCCGGCAGAGCCATCGCGGCGGCCGACCCGGCAACCGAACAGATCGGCTGACGACGGGCGGTTGGCCGACGGGCGCTACTCCTCGGCGACGAAGTCGATCAGGCGCTCGACGGCGCCGACCAGTTCCGGTTCGAGATCGGCATACGTCGTCACCTGGTTGCGCAACCGCGGCCAGAACCCCTCGAAAGGCACGCCGAGCGCCCGGCACATCCCTTCCTTCCACGGCTGCCCCTTCGGCACGTCGGGCCATGCATCGAGCCCCACAACCTTCGGGCGGATGCCGGCCCAGACGTCGACGAACGGATGGCCGGTGATCAGGACCGAGGGGTGATCGACGGTGGCAGCGATGCGCGACTCCTTGGAGCCGGCGACGAGGTGATCGAGCAACACACCGAGCCGCCGCCGACCGCCCGGACCGAACTCGTCGACCATCGACCGGAGGTCGTCGGCGCCGTGCAGCGGTTCGACGACGATGCCCAACTCGCGCAGATCGTCGCCCCACACGTGTTCGAGCAACTCGGCGTCGTGCTTGCCCTCGACCCAGATCCGGCTCGCCTTGGCGACCTGTGCGACCCGCCCGCGGTCACCGGCGATCGAACCGGACGCGGTCACGCGCTGGGTCGCGGTCGCCTGCTTCGCCGGACGGGAGAGCGTCACCGGCTTGCCGTCGAGCAGGAACCCGCCGGCCTTCCAGGTGAAGTGGCGAAGGTGCTGTTTGCGATCCCGCAACGTGACGGCCTCGTGGTTCCACCTCACCACGTCGCCGCAGAAACCGCTCGCACGGTCTTCGACGACCAGCCCCACCGCCACTTCTACCGACGGGTAGGAGGTCGGACGCTTCGACTCGGCGAAGGCCACGAGGATGTCCTGTTCGTACTTCATTCGACCGTCGAGTGTGCCACGGGAACCAGCGTGCGTCGCGGCACGTCCAACCCACATGGGGAGCACGACGACATCACGAATCCGACGAACACCACGACGAACACCACGACGAACACCACGACGCGGACGATCCGCCCTGATCGTGGCGAGCGCGCTCGCGCTCGCAGCCTGCGGTGGCGACGACGACGCGGCGACCGCCGATACGGCCGAACCCGCGTCGGCGGCGATGTCGGCGGCGGACACCGCCGACGGGGGCGACGGGGGCGACGGCTTCATCGCATCCGACGACGGCGGTGACCGCGCCGCCGCCGATCGACCGAGCGAGGGCGGGTTCGACATCGGTGTCGTCGGCCGCGACGTCATCATCGAGATGCGCGTGGTCGTGAGCAGCGACGACATCGAACGCACCGTGGCGTCGGTCATGGCCTCGGCGGCGACGCTGGGCGGCGGTGTCGCCTCGTCGGACGTGAACTACGGCAACGACGCCGTCGGCGGCTCGGACGGATACGCCGTGCTCGTCGTGAAGGTGCCGCCCGAGTCGGTCGACCGACTGCTCTCCGGCCTCGACGACAGCGGCACCGTGCAATCGATCAACCAGAGCGCCCAGGACGTGACCGAGCAACTCGTGAACCTCGACGTCCGGATCCGGAACGCACGTCAGAGCGTGGCCAACGTGCGCGAGTTCATGGACCGCACCGAGAACCTGAACGAGCTCGTCACCCTGGAGGCCGAGCTGACGCGGCGCCAGACCGAACTCGAACAACTCGAGGCGCAGGAACGCAACCTGACCGATCGTGTCGCGTTGTCGACCATCACGATCGAGGTGATCCCGACGGCCTCGGTGCCTGAGCCACCCGTCGAACCCGAGCCGAACGACGGCATCGGCGACGCGTTCGAGTCCGGCTGGGAGGCCTTCACGGCCCTGCTGTTCGGCATCGGCTTCGTCGTGGCCGCCACGCTGCCGTTCCTGGTCTCGGGCCTCCTGCTCGCACTGCTCGCCTGGGCGATCATCCGGCGCCGCGACGGTCGCCGGCCGCCGGCATCGCACCCGGCAACCGACGAATCGGCGGTCGAGGAGCCGGCCGTCGAGGAGCCGGCGATCGACGACACGCGGACGCCGATCGGCTGAGACCGGCTCAGCGACGTCGCGAGCGCCAACCGTCGGCTGTGAGGACGAGATCCGACGTGGCACCGTCGGGGAACGCGAACGGTGCCCGCAAACCGGTGTGGGCGATGACCGGCTCGAGTTCGATCGGGCCGAGCCGGTCGGCCGTCGTCCAACGGCGCCATCGGTGTGCCGGCACCTCGACGAGTTCGATGTTCGTTCGGTCGAGCATCTCGATCTCGCCGTGCGCGACACCGATCTGCTCGTAGCCGTCGTCGATGCCGGTCACGCCACCGATCGCGTACCACTCGATGTCGGTCGCCATCGGCGTCGGCACGCCGTAGCCGCGCCCGAGCGCTTCGTCGGGCTCGTCGAGCGCCGCGGCGTGCGCCTCGTTGCCGATCGACCATTGCCGCATCGGCGAGACACAGTGGTGCTCGGCCCACATCTCCGGCGCCTTCACCACGAACGGGTCGGCACGCACCTTGACCTCCCACTCGGTCAGGTGCAGGACGGGGAAGCCGTCCTGCACCACCGCCGACCAGTACCAGGCGACCCGTCCGAGCAGTCGGTGGCCCGAGACGAAGCCGACCGATGCGTCGGGCGCCCACGCGGCGAACACCCACTCGTCGACCGTCGCGTCGGCATGAGGGAGCTCGTCGGCGAGCGACCGGGTGCCGCTCGGGGGTGTGATGGGCGGGGTCATCATCGGGCAGACTATGGGTCTCATGAGCGACGACAGCACCGTGCGATACCTCAGCCTGGCCTGGATCCGTGAACTCACCCGCGAAGTGGCCGAGAGCGAGACCCTCGCCGAACTGGCCAGGGATCACACGATCGGCGTGACCCAGGTGGTGACCGACGGCCCGGAGGGCGACGTCACCTACCACCTGCAGATCGCCGAGGGCATCGCGTCGTTCGCCGCCGGCGCGGCCTACCCCGAGGACGTCAAGATGGAACAGGACTGGGCCACCGCCGTCGCTGTCGCGACCGGTGCGTCCAATGCACAGGACGCGTTCATCAACGGCCGGATCCGACTGTTCGGCGACCAGCAGGCGCTCATGGGCGCGCAACCGGTCTTCGCAGCGCTCGACCAGGTCTTCTCCACCGTCCGCGAGCGCACCGCCTACGAGTAGCGATGCCAGAACTGCCCGAGGTCCACGCGCACGCCGAGCGACTCGCCGAGCAGTTCGCGGGTCGCGTCCTCGTCCGGTTCCGGCCGCTGACATTCACGGCGCTGCGCACCGCGGTTCCTCCCCCCGACGACGCGTACGGCCAACCGCTGCTCGGCGTCGGTCGACGCGGCAAGTACATCCTGCTCGAGTTCGAGTCGGTGCAATTCGCCGTCCATCTGATGCAGGGCGGCCGTCTGCTCGTCGACGAGAAGCAGTCGGCCAAACCCCGCGGCGGCCAGGCCCGGTTCGTGTTCGACGACGGCCCGGCGCTCCTGCTCACGGAACAGGGCACCGAACGTCGTGCGGGCGTGTGGTGCCTGCCGCACGACTCGGCGCTCGACACGCCACCGCTCGACGTCCTCGGCCCCGATGCCGACACGGTGACGCCCGAGCGGTTGGCCGAACTGTTCGCGAAGAAGAACCAGCGGATCCACGGGTTCCTACGTGACCAGCGTTCGATCGCCGGGATCGGACGTCGACTCGCGAACGAGATCTGCCATCGGGCGAAGATCAGCCCGTTCGCCATGACCGGCAAGCTCGGCCTCGACGGCGCCACGAAGGTGGCCGAGGCGATTCGCGCCACGATCGACGAGGGCCTCGCGTACGAACGCAGCCGCACCGACATGAGCGCCTCGAAGGACCGGCCGAGCGCGGTGCACGGGCGGACCGGTGATCCGTGTCCGGTGTGCGGCGACGAGATCCGTGCCGTCGAGTACTCCGGCTACACGGTCAACTACTGCCCCACGTGCCAGACCAACGGCAAGGCGCTCGCCGACAACACCACCAGCAGGTTCCTCAAATAGCCGCCGAGGCGGCCAAGGAGCATCCGACTCGCTCGCACTAGCCTGAGCGGCCGAATGAGTGCCACCGATTCACTTCCCGAGCTCGCCAAGGCGTACTCCCCCGCCGACGCCGAACCCGCCGTCAAGGCGGCATGGGCGGCGTCCGACGTGTTCCACGCCGAGCCGGTCGCCGACGATCAGCCCACCTATTCGATCGTAATCCCGCCACCGAACGTCACGGCGGCGCTCCACCTGGGCCACGCACTCAACAACACCCTCCAAGACGTCCTGATCCGGTACCACCGGATGCGCGGCGCCGAGACACTCTGGATGCCCGGCACCGACCACGCCGGCATCGCCACGCAGTCGGTCGTCGAGAAGCGACTCCTCAACGACGGCGTCAAGCGTCTCGAGATGGGACGCCAGGCGTTCGTCGCCCGCACCCAGGAGTGGAAGGACGAGTACGAGCGGATCATCCTCGACCAACTCCTCGCGATGGGCGCCTCGTGCGACTACGAGCGCACCCGCTTCACGATGGACGAGATGTGCGCCACCGCGGTGCGCCACGCGTTCTTCACGCTCTTCGGCGACGGGCTGATCTACCGCGGCAAGCGCCTCGTCAACTGGGACCCGGCGACCCGCACGGCGCTGTCCGACGACGAGGTCGAGAACCAGGAGGTCGACGGTCACATGTGGTACCTGCGGTACCCGCTCGCCGACGGCTCCGGGCACATCACCGTCGCCACGACGCGCCCCGAGACGATGCTCGGCGACTCCGGCATCGCCGTCAACCCGAACGACCCGAGGGCCGACGAACTCGTCGGCAAGACCGTGATCCTCCCGATCGTCGGTCGCGAGATCCCGATCGTCGCCGACGACTACGTCGTGATGGCCGATCCCGAGAGTTCCGACGCCAAGGCCCAGTACGCGTCCGGGTTCCTCAAGGTCACGCCGGCGCACGATCCGAACGACTGGGAGATCGGCCTCCGACACGACCTCGACGTCATCAACGTCATGGGCCCCGACGGCGCGATCTCCGACCAGTACGGCTGGAACGACGTGTCGGCCGAGGCGGGCAACTTCGTCGGGATGTCGCGCGAAGTGGCGCGTGCCGGCATCGTCGAGTGGTTCAGCGAACGAGGGCTACTCGAGAACGTTCGTGACTACACGCACTCGGTCGGCCACTCCTACCGCAGCCACGTGCCGATCGAGCCGTGGCTCAGCGATCAGTGGTACGTCGCGGTCACCGACGACCGCCTGCGTGGTTCGGCGATGCGGGCCCAGGACCCCGACCAGTCGCCGCCGCTGCCCGCCGACGTGGACGCTCGGTCAGAGCGTCCCGGTGACGGCGAACTCCAGATCTTCCCGCCGCGCTACGCGAAGACCTACCACCAGTGGCACGACAACATCCGCGACTGGTGCATCAGCCGTCAGCTGTGGTGGGGTCACCAGATCCCGGTCTGGACGCGGCTGATGCCGCTCGCCGACGCAGATGCCGCCGTCACCGAGGCGCTCGCCGACCGCGAGGTCGACGAGGGTGCGCTGATCCGGAGCCGGTGGACGGCAGCCGGCGCACATCACCTGGTTCGCAGGGTCACCCCCGGCGAGATCGAAGAGGCGATCTGCGTGCCGCCTCCGGCCACGCTCCGCCGTCTCGAGACCGACGAAACCCTCCTCGAGGCCGAGCTGGTCGCCGAGCTCGAGCGCGCCGGATTCGTGCGCGACGAAGACGTGCTCGACACGTGGTTCTCGTCCGGGCTGTGGCCGATGTCGACGATGGGCTGGCCCTGGCCGGAGGACCACCCCGAGACCATCGGACTCCTCGACTCGTTCAACCCGACGTCGCTGCTCACGACGGCGCGCGAGATCATCACGCTCTGGGTGAGTCGGATGGTCATGTTCAACCGCTACTTCCTCGACGGCCAACTGCCGTTCGCCGACGTGTTCATCCACGCGATGATCCAGGACGGCCACGGCCAGAAGATGTCGAAGAGCCTCGGCAACGGTGTCGACCCGCGCGACATCATCGAGGGACACGGCGCGGACGCGATGCGGTTCACGCTCGTGCAGATGACGACCGACACGCAAGACGTCCGGATGCCGGTCGACCTGGTGTGCCCGCACACGGGCGAGGCGTTCACCCCCGAGTTCATCACGACGCCCGCCGGTCACGTCGTCGCCGCCCCGATCCAGACCTCACCCGGCGACCCGACCAAGCGGATGGTGAGCGCGTACGGCGTCGCGTCCGGAACCGCCACCCCGACCGACGACATGCCGCTCGCGCTCAACACCAGCGCGAAGTTCGACCTCGGCCGCAACTTCGCGAACAAGCTGTGGAACGCCACGCGCTTCGCGCTCAAGCGGGTCGACGCGGCCCAGCCGGTCGCCACCCCGGTCGACGTCTCCGAGCGCCCGTTCCCCGACCGGTGGATCGTCGCTCGACTCGCCCGCACCGTCTCCCGTCTCGAGGCGGCGCTGGCCGACTATCAGTTCAACGCATACGCCGACACGCTCTACGACTTCGTCTGGCACGACGTCTGCGATCGCTACCTCGAGATGGTCAAGCCGACGATCGACGACGACCACCAGCAGCAAGCGGTGCTCGTCTCGGTGCTCGACGCCGTGCTGCGCATCATGCACCCGGTCTGCCCCTTCGTCACCGAGGCCCTCTGGCCCCACGTCACCGCCGCGCGGTGCGGCGACGTCGACGGACTCTCCCTGCCGCCGTCCGAACTGCTCGCCGGAGCAGCCTGGCCGGTCGTCGACCCGGCGCTCGACGACAGCGGCGCGATCGACACCTGGCAGCGAGCCGACCAGTTGATCGGTGCGATCAGGACGGTCCGTGGCGCCCAGAGCATCCCGCCTCGCAAACGGATCACCGTGCACGCCCCGTCCGAGACGATGACGTTGATCGCACGCGCCGACGGCGTGGTCGAGGTGTTGGCCGGCGTCGGTGAACTCGTCGACATCGCGGGCGAACGACCCACGGTCGCGAGCCCGATCACGTTCGAGGGCGCCGAGATCCTGCTCAGCGGACTGCTCGACGACGTCGATCTCGACCAGGAACGCGACCGCCTCCAGAAGATCATCGACGGCAAGACCAAGCAGATCGCCGGTTTCCACGGCCGCCTCGCCAACGAGGGGTTCCTCGCCAACGCGAAACCCGAGATCGTGGCCGACACCCGCACGATGCTCGCCGCCGCCGAAGCCGACCTTGCCGCCGCCCGGACGGCGCTCACCAACCTCGGCTGAGCGCGTCGGCCCGCCGGCGGCACTCACGTTTCGGCCGTTTCGTGCCGAAGAACCGGGTGTGGACCGCCAAATTTCCGTTCGACTCTCCCCGAACCCGCCGCTAGCCTTCTCATGATGCGATCAAGGCTGGGGCAGCTCGCGACACTCACCGTCGCCGGGGCGACACTGATCGTGGCCACCGCGTCCGCCGCGGCCGCCGTCCCACCACCCGACTCCGGGTCGACCACGACGACCAGCGTGCCGGCGTCGTCGACCACCACGACCACCGCCACGACGACGACGACCCTGGCGCCGACGACGACCACCACCACCACCACCACGACGAGCACCACGACGACCACGACCACACCACCCGCACCGCTCGTGGTCGAGATCCCGGCCGCCCCGCAGCGCGTCACGCCGAGTCGAGGCACGGCCGCACAGGTCACCGACACGCTGCCGCCGCCTCCGACCACGACGACGACCACCCTGCCCCCCGAGTGGGTGCTGCCCGCCAACTCCGGGACCGGACGCCGCGTCGTCTACTCCAAGTCGCGCATGCGGGTCTGGACCGTCGAGAGCGACGGGTCGGTCTCCAAGACGCACCTCGTGTCGGGCCGTCGCACCTGGAACCAACCGCTGCCGGGCACCTACCAGGTGTTCTCCCGCTCCCGGTACACCTGCAACATCAACAACCCGCACATCTGCTGGCAGTTCATGGTGCGGTTCACCAAGGGGCCGGGCGGCGACAACATCGGGTTCCACGAGATCCCGACCGACACCCGCACCGGCTACAAGCTGCAGTCGCTGAGCCAACTCGGTCAGGCCCTGTCGGCCGGCTGTGTGCGCCAGGCCCCGAGCGACGCCGCGTTCATCTGGGACTGGGCGCCGATCGGCACCCGCGTCGTCGTCCTCGGCTGATCTGCCACCCCGCCTGCACCGGATCGGGCGCCGGCACACGGGTACGCTGGCGTCCGACATGGCCACCTCGAAACCCCGCCGCACCTGGCCGCAACGACTCACGTTCGTCACCGTCATCGTCGCCTCGCTGGCGTGTTTCGCCACCGCCGCTGGCCTCGCGGCCGGACAGTGGGTGCTCTCCCAGCGACGCCTCGTCGACATCGATCCGGTCGATCCCGCCACGCTGAACGCCTCGGGGGACGGCCCGACGATCATCCTGCCCGGAGCGACGACGACGCTGCCGTCAGACGCCGGCGCACCGACGACCAGCATCGTGCTCGCCGAACCCGACGCCGCGAACTTCCTCGTGGTCGGGTCGGACAACGGCGGCTGCAGCGACCAGATCGGCACCGGCGACCGCGACGACCTGGGCGAGCGCAGCGACACGATCATGGTCTGGCGTGCCAACCCCGAGACCAACCAGCTCGCCGTCCTCTCCTTCCCACGCGACCTCTACGTCGACATCGGCGGCCGGCGCGATCGCATCAACACCGCCTATCGCCGCGACGACCCGACTCGACTGATCGAGACCATCGCCGCCAACTTCGGCGTACCGGTCGACCACTACGTGCAGGTCGACTTCTGCGCATTCCGCGAACTCGTCAACTCCGTCGGCGGTGTCGAAGTGCCGTTCGCCATGCCGGCGCGCGACCGCCGCAGCGGCCTGGCGGTGCCCACCACCGGTTGTGTCAACCTCGAGGGCGACATGGCACTCGCGTACGTGCGGTCCCGCCACTACGAGTACGAGGATCCGGCGGGCAGCGGCAACTGGGAACAGGACGGCACGTCCGACTTCGGGCGGATCGCACGCCAGCAGGATTTCCTGCGCCGCGTCGTCGCGAAGGTGATCAACGACGGTCTGACCTCGCCGAGCGTCGCGTCGGCGCTGATCACCACCAACCGGAAGTACCTCGTGACCGACACCGGCCTGACCGTGAACCGGATGCTCGAGTTCGCCAACACGCTGCGGCGGCTCGACCCGGCCGACATCACGACCTACCGCATCGAGTCGTCGAGCGAGACACTCTCCAACGGCGACAAGGTCGAGCGTCCCCGCATCGGTGGCAGCAACATGCAGGCGATCCTGTCGGTGTTCTCCGGACAGGCTCGCCTCGCCGACGCTCCCGATCAGGTCTTCGCGACCACCACCACCGCCGCGCCCCGCACGACGACCACGACCTCACCCGACAACGGGTCGAGTGCCGACGAGACCACGGAGGACACCACCGACGAGAGCGTCACGACGACGACGTTGCCGGTGATCGAAGCCGAGGAGAACACGGTCGGGATCGTTCCCGACCGCGACTCGATCTGCAACTGATCGACGGGTCAGCGTTCGAGCACCCGTGACATCGCAGCGATGATCGTCGAGGGGCCGTCGACGGTCGTCCATCTCGCGCCGACGGCCTCGGCCAGCTCGGCGGCCTCGTCGCTGTCGCCCTCCGGGGCGATCACGATCAACTCGTCGAGGCCCATCGCGGCGCCGACGACATCGCCCGGTTCCGTCGACCGACAATCCGACAGCAGGATCGTGACCTGCCGTGACGCCGACGACGCCCTGAGCTGCGCTCCGGCGGCCAGCAGCGCCCCGGCGACGTCGGTGGTGCCGTGGCCGCGCAGCGCCAGCACACGGTCGATCACATCGTCGACCGACCGGGTCTCCCACATGGCCTTCGGGGCGACGACATCGCGAGCGAAGCACAGCACCGCGTACTCGCCTTCGGCGCGAGCGGCGACCGCTGCGGCCGACAGCGCCGCCGTCGCGAGCGGCGCACCGTGCATCGAACCGCTGCGGTCGACGACGAGACACCATGCGGTGGCCGGCTTCGCCCAGGCTCTGACGAGCAGGTCGTCCGGGTCGATCGCGCGCTGCTCGGCGCGCGCCTGCACGAGCGCATCGAGACTGCCGTCGACGTCGAGATCGCCGCGGTCGGGGCGGTAGCTCATCGAGACGACCTTGCCGATCCCCGGCGCATCGGCGGGCTCGTGGCGCGCCAGGTCGAGGAACAGCCGTGCCGCCAACGAGCGCGCCAGTTCGCGCAGCCCGACGTCGGTGGCTCGGGTCATCTCCGCGAGCAACGCCAGTGCGTCGTCCGGATCGGCGTCGAGTGCCTCGGCGAGCGCCGCCTCGTCGAGTTCGCCCACGTCCGGTGAAACGTCGTCGAAGGTCGGGTTCGCCTCCAACTGGCGACGCGGCGTCGAACTCCGCCGAGCCTCGTCGATGATCTCGTCGGCGTCCTCCCCCGCCGCGACCGGCGGCGGGGTCAGTCCGCCGGGATCGCCCCGCTCGGGGCCGGCGCTTTTCCCGGGTCGGACGGATCGTCGGGCGACGCCTCGAACACCTGCCGCCACAGCTCGGTCACGATCGCCTCGGGATCGCGATGGCACCCTTCACGCACGCGGATCCGACCCGAGAGCGCCACCAGGGCTGCATCGAGCGAGACCTCGGGGTCGGTGATCGGACGGCGACGGACCTGGCCGAGCGAGACAGCGACCGCGCACATGTCGATCGCCCCTCGCACCGACGAGCCGATCCTGACGTCGGCGTGCTCACGGGTCAGACGGACGAGCTCGACCGTGCGCGCGGCCCAGTCGGCGTCGACATCGGGTTGGTGCCGGGTCGTGATCGCCGCCTCGTCGGCCGCGTCCTGGTAGCCCACCGAGAGGCGACACACCCGGTCGTAGATCGCCGAGGAGATCCGCGCCGTCCCGATCGCGTCGAACGGGTTCATCGCCGCCACCAGCCTGAAGCCGGGCTCGGCCCCGATCGTGCCGAGACGTGGCACGTTGATCTCGCGCTCGCTCATCACCGAGACCAGCACGTTGAGGGTCTCCTCGGGAACACGGTTCAGTTCTTCGACGTACAGCAGCGCGCCCCCGCGGAGCGCGGCGACGAGCGGTCCGTCGACGAAGACGTCGGCGTCGTAGCCCTCGGCGAGCACACGCGCGGGGTCGAAGTGGCCGATCAGCCGGGAGGGTGTGAGTTCGGCGTTGCCCTCCACGAACTCGAAGCCGATGCCGAGCTCGCGAGCGACCGCCCGCAGCAGCGTCGACTTGCCGGTGCCCGGCGGACCTTCGAGCAGCATGTGCCGGTCGGCAGCCAGCGCCGCGACGACGAGATCGATCTCGCGTCGCCGCCCCACGACCTGGGTCGTGAGACGGTCGACGAGTTCGTGGTGGTTCACCCGGTGCGCAACCGTCAGTCGAACAGGATCACGCCGCGGATGTTCTCACCGTTGCGCATCGCGTCGTAGCCCTCGTTGATCTGATCGAGGGTGTAGGTCTTCGTGACCAGGTCGTCGAGGTTGAGCTGACCCTGGAGGTACAGCTCCATCAGGCGTGGAATGTCGCGACGCATGTTCGCGGATCCGAACCACGAGCCGACGATCTGCTTCTCGAACGCCGAGAGGAACAGGCCGGGAACGGCGATGCTGCTCTCGGTCACGGGGTGGATGTTGGTCACCACGACGCGCGATCCCTTGCCCGCCATCCAGAACGCCTCGCCGAGCGCGTCGCCGTCGCCGGTGCCCATTGCCATGATCACCTTGTCGTAGCCACGATCCCAGGTGGCGTTGCCGAGGTCGGCGGTCGCCTCGGCCATCGACGCGTACGTGTGCGTCGCTCCGAACTCCATCGCCTTCTCGCGCTTGAACTCCACCGGGTCGATCGCGGCGACGACGCGCGCGCCCGCCATCTTCGCTCCCTGGACGGCGTTCGCCCCGATCCCGCCGACGCCGACGACGGCCACGTAGTCGCCGGGCTGGACGTCGGCGGTGTTGACCGCGGAGCCCCATCCGGTCACGACACCGCAACCGAGCAGGCACGCCTTGTCGAGCGGCCAATCCTTGTCGATCTTCACACAGCTCGCCTCGTTGACGACGGTGTGCTCGGCGAACGTGCCGAGCAGGCACATCAGCCCGAGGTCGTGGCCGTCGTGACTGTGGTGTCGTGCCGTGCCGTCACCGATCTGCATGCCGGCGCCGAGGCCCGCAGCATCGTTGCAGAGATTCGACTTGCCACGCGCACACCATTCGCACCGGCCACAGGCCGGGATGAAGCCGAACACGACGTGGTCACCCGGTTCGAGGCCGCTGACCCCTTCACCCACCTCCAGCACGACGCCGGACCCCTCGTGTCCACCGATCATCGGCGGGCCCGGAGCGGCACCGGCGAGATCGCCGGTGAGAACGTGCTCGTCGGAGTGGCACATGCCCGACGCGGCGAGTTTCACGAGCACCTCACCCTTCTTGGGTGGATCGAGTTCGATCTCCTCGACGCTCCAGGGGGTGTTGAGTTCGCGAAGAATGGCAGCGCGTGTCTTCATGTCGGGACTCCGTCTCTCGATGGGCGTTGTGTTCGGGACTGTAGCCACCATGCTGGAGGCGTGCCGAAGCCAGCCGAACTGCTCGACTCGCTGCGGGCGATGACGTCCGACGAACTGCACGAGATGGCCGAACCGGTTCGCCAGGTGCAGATCGAACGGGCACTCGACCGTGGCGACCACGAGGCGATCATCGCCAGGGCGTTCGAGGTCGGCTTCGGCCGAGACGGGTTGGCCGAACAGCCGTGGATCGAGGCCGACGTCCTCGTCTGCCCCGGCGGCCTGATCGCCAAGTCACGCTCCAGTCACCGATGCCGGTTCGTGAGCGTCGACGACGCATGGGTGTGGGACTCCGGATTGCTGATGCGCGAGGACAAACGCTCGATCCCGGGCGCCCAGGACGGGTTCCGGGCCGTCGCGCTGCTCCCGGTGGTCGACGGCATGGAGCTCGACGTCGTGAGCGGGCGTGCCCGCTCGACGGGCCATTCGGTCGAACACGTCGTGTCGTACGAGGTGCGCGGCGGCGAGCTGGTCGAGGTCGGCCAACGCAACGTCGTCGCTCGCGACATGCGCTGATCCGGAACGTCGGCGGTCGTCGGCGATCGACGTGGCAGGCTGAGCCGATGCAGCGACGATTCGAACAGCTCGACGTGTTCTCCTCCACCCCGTGGTCGGGGAACCCGCTCGCCGTGGTCGTCGACGGTGACGGCCTCTCCGACGACGAGATGCAGCGGTTCGCGAACTGGACCAACCTGTCGGAGACCACGTTCGTCCTGCCGCCGACCACCCCGGACGCCGACTATCGCGTGCGGATCTTCACGACCACCTTCGAGCTGCCGTTCGCCGGGCACCCGACGCTCGGGACGTGCCGGGCCTGGCTCGATCACGGCGGTCGACCGGCCGACGGCGACACGATCGTGCAGGAGTGCGGGGCCGGTCTCGTCACCATCCGTCGCGACGACGACCGCCTGGCGTTCGCCGCTCCCCCGCTCGTGCGATCGGGCCCGGTCGACACCGCACTCCGCGAGCGGATCGAACGCACGCTCCGCACGCCGGTCGTCGACGCCGCCTGGTGTGACAACGGCCCCGGCTGGGTCGCGGCCCTGCTGGCGTCGGGTGACGAGGTGCTGGCGCTCGAACCCGACTTCGGCGACACGCTCGACCTCAAGCTCGGTGTGGTCGGTCCGGCCGGCGATCGAGACCCCGACGGCCACGATGTGGAGGTCAGGGCCTTCTTCCCGGGTCTGACCTCGATGCTGGAGGATCCGGTCACCGGGAGCCTCAACGCGTCGCTCGCCCAGTGGCTGATGGGCCGCGACCCCACGCTCGAGTCGTACGTCGCACGCCAGGGCACCGCCCTGGGTCGAGCGGGGCGCGTCCACCTCCGGCGCGAGGGCGGGGAGATCTGGGTCGGCGGCCGCGTCTCGCGCTGCGTGAGCGGGCACGTCGAGCTCTGACGCGACGCACCGTGTTCCCGATCAGCGCGGGACGACGGTCACCTCGATGTACCGCTCGGGTGACATGTGTGCGTCGATGTACGACCGGACCCGGCCGGCGGTGACCGACTGGAGCTCCTGGTACTCGAAGATGTAGTCGTCGAGCTCGCGGGCCGGATGGATCTCGGCGTCGAGCAACTCCTGGACGAAGGTGCCGTTGTTGACGAAGTTGAGCGATTCCTCAACCTGTGCGTAGGCATTGAAGAATTCCTGGTCGGACGGCCCGTCGGTGCCCAGTTCGTCGAACTCGGCGACCACGAGATCGGCGATGGAACCGACCCGGTCCGGTGATCCGGTGACGAACACGTACGTCTCGATCGCCGGTTCGGGATCGGTGGTGATGTACGACACCGCCGACGGCGAGTAGCTCTCGCCGAGCTCCTCGCGGACCACGTCGGTGAGCCGAGCCCTGATCAACTCGGTCGTCACGTCGGCGGTCACCCGCAGGCCGGCGTCGATGTCGTCGACCGGGCTCGTGAACAGCATCGTCACCGTCGCGGTGTCGCCCGTGCCGGCCGCGACCTCGGCGCTCGCGACGCCCGCCGGCGGCGGGTCTTCGACGTCGATCCACGTCTCCGCCACGCCCGAACCGGGGAGCGACCCGAAGTACGAGTTCGCCAGTTCCGTGACCGCGTCGATGTCGATGTCACCCGCGAACACGAACACCCAGTCGGAGGCGTCGCCGTACCGGTCGCGCCAGACACGCTCGACGCCGTCGAGGTCGAGCGTCGCGAACTGCTCGGGCGTCGGCAGCGAGGCGTAGCGCAACTCGTCGGGATAGCGGAGGTCTCGTACGGCGTCGTCGGCCGCGGCCCGGGCATCGGACGCCGGGTCGGCGACGAGCGGACCGACGCGGTTCTGCAGTTGGCTCAACGCGATCGGGTCGAACCGGGGCTCGGTCATGTAGAGGTGCAGTTTCTGGAACAGCACCTCGATGTCGGCCACGGCTCCCGAGCCGGCGAAGTGGTCGACGTAGGGATCGATCCAGGCGCCGACCGCGGCGTCGGCACCGGCGGTGATCTGCGCGATCTCGGCCTCGTTGAAGTCGGCGACGCCGCTCGACGTGACGATGTCGGCGGCGTACAGCGCGTCGACCACGTCGGCATCATCGACCAGCGACGAACCACCCGGGCTCGCCGCCTGATAGAAGACCTGCCCCTCGACGATCGTGTTGCTGTTGAGAATGACCGTCACCCCGTTCGGGTACACGATCCGCACCGGGTCGAACAGCGAATCGCCCTGCGGGAGCACCGACTCGATCGCGAGCGGAGCCTGCGGATCCGGACGGTCCATGAGCGCTTCTGGCAGGGCGCGTCGGGCGGCACGGGCTTCGACCGGGCGCTCGGAGGTGGCGGCGATCGCCGCCAGCACCTCGGCTTCGGTCGGCATCCGATCGGCGACGCTCTCGGGCGTGGAGATGATCACGTGTGGGGCCGAGTTCGCCCATCGCGCCTGGAACCGGAGCGTCATGGCCTCGGGTGTGATCGCGTCGAGGATCGACGTGACGATCTCGTACTCGTCGGTGATCGAGGGATACGGCGCGTCGTCGAGGAACGCCTGGATCAAGGTGTCGGCGTAGTCACGGTCCTGGTTGCTCTCGCGGCCGTCGTAACGGGAGTCGTAGAACGACCGGAGTGTCTCGCGGGCGAGGTCGGTCTCCTGCTCGGTGAACCCGAACCGGTACGTACGCTCGTACTCGTCGAGCAGTGTGACGAGCGTGTCGCCGACCCGGGCCGCGTCGGTGAACGTGTAGAGCGCCGGAGCGTCGAGCGAATCGACGAAGCTGTTGCCACCGCGGGTGACGGCATCGAAGGGCGCCAGGCCGGCGGCGAGGTCCTGATCGAGCCGTCGTACGAGTGCGTCGTAGATCATCTCGTCGAGCAACGCGGCACGGGCCGCGAGCGTGCCGGAGCCCTCGACCGCCGGCAGCGGCAGTGTGACCTCGACGTCGACGGTCTGCTGGTCGGGGTCGGCGTGGAGAGCGAACGCAGGCTCGAGGTCGACGTCGAACGAGGCGTCGGGGCGTTCGGGCAGTTCCTCGGTCGCGGCGGCCGCTGGGCCGAACAGCCGCTCGATGTCGACCACGATCTCATCGACGTCGATGTCACCGACGACGACGATCGCAGCGTTGTCGGGTCGATACCACTCGTCGTAGTACGAGCGCAGGACGTCGCGCGGCATGGTCTCGATCGAGGTGTTGTCGCCGATCGGCGACCTGCGGTCGTACGGGGTGTCGGCCAGGTACATGTCCTGGGCGACGTCGAACAGCCGCCCCTGGGTGCTCTGCGTTCGCACCCGCCACTCGTCGAGTACGACACCTCGCTCGGCGACCACCTGCGCCTCGTCGAACAGCGCGTGCGAGAGCCACTGCTCGAGCACCGTCAGGCCCAACTCCACGGTCTCGTCCGCGTTCGGCACGGTCAGCGTGTACACCGTCTCGTCGAACGCCGTGTATGCGTTGACGTCGGCACCGAAGGCGGCGCCGAAGCTGCGCAACGTGTCGATCAGTTCGTTCTCCGGGAACTTCTCGGTGCCGTTGAACAGCATGTGCTCGACGAAGTGGGCCACGCCCGTCTGATCGCTCGACTCGTCGACCGACCCCGCCTTGATCGCGAGTCGTACGTCGGCCTTCGAACCCGGATTGTCGTTCTGCCGCACGTAGTAGGTCAGCCCGTTGTCGAGGACGCCGGTGCGGACGGCGTCGTCGTTCGGGATCGGCTCGTCGCTCGTG
The DNA here is from genome assembly GCA_033344875.1 of Ilumatobacteraceae bacterium. Classification (NCBI taxonomy): domain Bacteria; kingdom Bacillati; phylum Actinomycetota; class Acidimicrobiia; order Acidimicrobiales; family Ilumatobacteraceae; species Ilumatobacteraceae bacterium. The sequence goes on from JAWPMO010000001.1 coordinate 2,291,757, forward strand.
TCGACCAGACCGGGGAGCTCCGGGCCGACGGGGCGGGCGTCGGGATCACCGGAACCGGGTTCGGTCGTCGTCGTTCGGCTCGGACCGGACGTCCCGGTGCCATCGCCATCGACACCGACATCGCCATCGCCATCGCCATCGATGGCGCTCGTCGTCGTGGACGACGAGTCGTCGTCGCCCGACGAGCACGCCGTCACCGTCAACGCGCACACCAGCAAGATCCCGCCACACCGTCGCATCCGGCGACCTTAGAGGGGGCGGAGCCATCGACCGAAGATGCGCGCCGGTTCGGGCGTCAGCGAGGTCGTGTCACACGGGCGACGGACGACTCGTACCAGGTCGACGCGTCGATCAACTCCCGCGAGCGTGCAGCGGCCGGATCCCCGGCCGGTGGGGACAGGTCGGCTTCGACGAAACGCAGCATCGAGTCGAGCGCATCGATCGCGTCGGGGGTGTCACGTCGTCGGCGTCGGAGTTCGTCACCGACCTCGAGCAGCGTCCTGACCATGACCAGTTGGACCGACGGTTGCCCGATCGCGAAGTGGCGGATCTGGTTGTAGGCGGCGACGACGATGTCGTCGTAGGTCGCGACCCGTGAGCGGAAGAAGTCGCAACCGTCGAGTGTCATCGACGGTTCGTGCAGCCGGCGTTCGAGAACGGCGAGCACGACCTCGCCGAGTTGTTCGATCACCGCGGCGGCGGTGTTCGGGTCGTTGACCCCTGGGGACAGCGCCTTGTTCGCGATGTCCTCGAGCATCGTGAACCCGAACGCGAGATCCTGCTGCATCGAACGCTGTTCGCCGATCGCGAAGGCACCCCGCAGGTCGCGCATGAGCGATGACAGGTCGTCGGCGCTCGGCGGTGGCCAGAGCACGAGCAACGGTGTGCCGGCGCCGACATAGCTCCCGGCCGATACGTCGAGTCGGACCGTACTGTCGTCGTCGATCGATGCCCGGATCGCCTCGAGGCTGATCTGCTGCACCCAGCCGCGACGGTCGGCGGTCAGCACGGCGCCCGGCTCGGTCGGTGGCCGGAGCTCCGACCTGACGCGCTCGTCGGTCGACTTCGCATCGGTGGCCGAACCCGATGGAGGTCGCGTGCCGTCGTCGTCGGCCCCCTCGATCGGCCCGGAGACGTCGAACCGAACCGAGAGTTCCGGGTAGGTCTCCTCCACCAACTGGACCATCTCCTCGACCAACTGCCGCGTCACGGCCGATGCTCGGAGACTCTGCGAGGTGTGGCTGATCGAGGCGAGCAGCGCAAAGACCGCCGCGATCGCGAAGAGGACGGCGAGGAACACCGACAGGCGCGGGATGTAGGCCGATCCCTCGGCGTCGAGCGGGCCGCGCACTTCACGGAGGACGAGCAGGCTGTACGTGAACGTCGCCAGCAGGACGCCGATCATGTTCTGCTGGAACCGGTCGCGGAGGAAGGAGCGAAGGACACGGGACGTGTAGACGCTGCTCGACATCTGGATCGCGACGAGCGTCAGCGAGAAGACGACCGATGCGGCGCCGATCGTGCCGGAACTGATCGCACCGAGCAGGGCTCTGGCGCTCTCGACGGTCGTGTCGAGGAAACCGGGGAACGCGTCGTTCTCCTGGGTGCGCTGGTCGATCCATGTCACCAGCTGGGACAGACCGATCGCCGCGACGATCCAGACGACCGGCACGGCGAACAGGCTCGACCGCGCCGACTCCACGTACGAGCGGATGACGACGAGCACGCGGCCGCCGTCGCGCCAGCCGTCGTTCGCGACTCGTCCGGGCTTCATCGCGCCACCCGGGCGAACGCCCACAATTGACGAACCGACCGGAGGGGCCGGTCGGTTCGTCGGTGGGGTCGGGGATTCGGTGTCGACTCGATGGTCGACGGGATGATGCTCAACTCGCCGTTCGGGGGGAGTCGTCCTGACGGCGACGCTTGATGATCATGGCGACGACGAGAGCGACGGCGACGATCCCGACGACCGAGAACAGGCGGCGACGGCGTGCGGCGGCCCGGTAGTCGTCGAGACCGGGCACGTGGCCCGCTGCGCTGCTGACCGCGTCGGCGGCGTTGCCGGCGAGATCGCGCAGTTCCTCGGCGAAGTTGCTCACGTCAGGCGTGGAGACGTTGGGCATGTCGGGCAGGGAGACCTTGTTGGTGAAGTTCATCGTCGTCACCTCAGACCCGGCGCCGGCCGAAGATGAACAACAGCAGGGCGATGATGGCGAGGACGATCAGGATCGTGTACAGCATGACGGTCGAGTACCCCCGGCGCGACCGGCCCAAACCTGCACCGGGGCACCGACGTCGGGTCGGCTGACGGGTCGGCGTCCGACGGCGGTGACCGGCTTCGACCACTTGGTGTGACGACGGGTGTGACGACGGGTGTGACGATGGGTTTGACGATGGGTTTGACGAGGGGGGTGCTCGGGTACCGACGACGCATCGGACGAGCCGTTCGTTCGCGTCGAAAGGAACCACACCATGTTTGCTGCACTCGGAATCATCCTCCTCGTCGCCGGGGCGATCCTGACCTTCGCGGTCGACCGTCAGGCCGAGGGTGTCGATCTCGCCGCCATCGGCTGGATCGTGATGGCCGGCGGAGCACTCTCGTTGCTGGTCGCCATGATTCAGGGCGCCGGCTGGATGTCGATGAACAAGTCCAAGATGCACACCGAGACCCACGTGTCACCCGACGGTCGACACCAGGTCGAGGAGACCCACACCGCCTGACACACGACACGACACGAGTGCCGTCCCGCTCCCGCCGGGCGGCTGCAACGAGGGACCGGGCAGCCGCCCGGTCCCTCGGTCGTTTTCGGCCCTGGTGTGTCCCCTGGTGCGTCCCCTGTCACGTGACGCGTGAGTATCGGTGTCGTGTTTCGTCCGTCCGCCACGGGGTATGGATCGACCATGACGAACACCGCCACCGACTCGAAACCCACCTCCAAGATCGCCGGTCTCTCCGACGAGCAGTCCGTGTCGATCATCTCCATCCTCCAGGAGCGCCTCGCGTCCCTGCTCGACCTCCAGCTGACGCTGAAGCACATCCACTGGAACGTCGTCGGCGTCAACTTCATCTCGGTGCACGAGTTCCTCGACCCGCAGGTCGACGCCGTGCGCCTGATGTCCGACGCCGTCGCCGAGCGCATCGCCACCCTCGGCGGCGAACCCCTCGGGACGCCCGGTGCGATCATGAAGTTCCGCACCTGGGACGACTACTCGCTCAACCGTGAACCGACCGTCCGGCACCTGTCTGCCCTTGACGACGTCTACTCCGGGGTCGTCGCCGACCATCGCAAGGCGGTCTCACAGCTCGGTGACCTCGACCCGGTGACCGAGGACCTGTTCATCGGCCACCTCGCGGAACTCGAGCAGTTCCAGTGGTTCGTCCGAGCGCACCTGCAGGACGCTTCCGGCGACGTCACGTTCCGTAACACCGAGAGCTGAACGCTCCCCCGACACGCCGGCCCCTCCGGCACACGGATCCCGCAGTGCGAAGCCCGGCTCCGGCCGGGCTTCGTCGCGTCTCCGGTCAACCGATGACCGACGGGGGCTCCCCGTCGGTCACGAACGCCAACTCCTGCACGGCTCGGGTCATCGCCACGTACAGGAGTCGCGCACCGCGCGTCGTCCCGTCGAAGATCTCGTGCGGGTTGGCCACGACCACCCCGTCGAACTCGAGCCCCTTGACCGCCTCGGGGGCGAACAGCGGGACGTCGTCGTGGCCGAGCTCGTGGACGTGATCGACGGCGTCGAGGCCGACCGTCGACAGCGCAGCCCGGATCTCGTCGTGCCGTTCGGGCGGGGCGACCACACCGGTCAACCGATGACGGTGCTTGACCTCGACGACGGTCGCGGCCGCGACCGCACCCACCTCGCCCGGGTCGGCGTCGCTCCAGCTCGGCGGAGATCCGTTCAGGCGCACCGAACGACTCGGGGTCGCATCGACCCCGGTGTGCGGCAGCAGACGATTGGCCACGCGCAGGATCGGCTCGGGCACGCGATAGCCGATCGTCAGGTCGGCGACCGCGCCGTCGGCCCCCAGGTGCCGGAACACGTCGTGCCAGCGCTCCTGACCGGCCGGTGTGGTCGACTGCGCCACGTCGCCGACGAGCGTGCACGAGCCGGTCGGGGTCCGGCGTCCGATGCACCTCAGCGCGACGGCGGAGTGATCCTGTGCCTCATCGACGACGACGTGCGCGTACGTGAACGGGGTGCCGTTCAACAAGGTGTTCGCCTCGTCGACGAGGAACTGATCGGCCGGCGTCCAGGCGCGACGCTTTCCGCGCTGCCCCGGCAGGTACCGGTCGACGAGCGTCACCGGCTTCTGGGTCGGCCATGCCTTGTTGATCGCCGACTTCAGTGCGCTCGCCTCGGTCCACCGATCCTCGCCGCCACAGCGCCGTCGGAGTTCCTGGCGGGCCAGTGCCCGCAGCCGTTCCTTCCGTTCGTTGATCGGCACCTTGCCGCCCTTCGCCGTGGTGATCCAGCGGGCGACCTCGTCGGCGGTGAAGGTGTGCGTCCGAGCGCCGATCGGGACCCGGACGTCGTCGTCGGGCGGTTGGATCGTCGACAGCGCCAGCGCCTCGAGTTCGTCGAGACGATCGGCCGAACCCTTCCAGCGGGCGTCGTCGAGATCGTCGGTGCCGGTCGTGTCGACTCGGGGGATGCAGAGTTCGAGGGCCGTGCACTGCCGGACGCTGCGCTCGCCGAGCGACGGCAGCACGTTGGCGATGTAGTCGAGGAACGCCTGGTTCGGTCCGACGACGAGCACACCGTCGCGGGCCAGCCGAGCACGGTGCTCGAACAGCAGGTACGCCGCTCGGTGCAGCGCCACCGCGGTCTTGCCCGTGCCCGGACCGCCCTGGACGATCAGCGCCTGGTCGATGTCGGAGCGGATCACGATGTCCTGCTCCGCTTGGATCGTGGCGACGATCTCGCGCATCTCGCCGGACCGCGTCGCGCCGATCTCGGCGAGCACCGGGTCGGGAATCCCCGAGGCGACATCGACGGCGTCCGGGTCGTCGAGCTGTTCGTCGAGGTAGGCGGTCAGTTCGCCCTCGTCGAGGGTGAAGCGGCGGCGGAACGCCACACCCAGCGGATCGATCGCGGTCGCCCGGTAGAACGGCGCCGAGATCGGCGCACGCCAGTCGACGACGACCGGGTCGTGACCGTCGTCCTCGATGTGGCGCCGGCCGATGTACCAGCGGTCGACGCCGTCGCCATCGGGCGACGGTTCGTCGATCCGACCGAAGAACTCGCCGGCGCCGGGCGACCGGAGCGAATCGAGCGCCTCCCACACGGTCATCTCGACGTACTCGGCCGTGATCTCGTCGGCGGACGACTGCGGGTCGACGTGCTCCAGCCGGGCGATCATGCGATCGCGACAGTGCCGGGCGAACGCGAGCCGATCGCGCTCCGATCCGAGATCGGGGAACGCCTCCGGGGGCGCGACGGGTGACGGGTCGGACGACATGGGGTCCGTCACCGTAGCGGCCGGCCCGGTCGCGTCCCACGCCGGTTTCGTCGTCACCGTGACCGATCCGCCATCATGCGTGCGACCCGAAAGGACACACCCATGGACATCCAACAACTGTTCTCCGTCGAGGGCAAGATCGTGCTCGTGACCGGCGGTTCTCGCGGCATCGGCGAGATGATCGCGGCCGGCTTCCTGGCCAACGGAGCGAAGGTCTACATCAGTTCCCGCAAGGCCAACGCCTGCCAGGCGACGGCCTTGCGGTTGATGGAGCGCTTCGGCGGCGAGTGCATCCCCGTCCCAGCGGACCTGTCCGGTCTCGAGGGCGCCCAGGCGGTCGCCGCCGCGATCGGCGAGCACGAGGACCACCTCGACGTCGTCGTGAACAATGCCGGCCAGGCCTGGGGTGCACCGCTCGAGGAGTTCCCCGAGAAGGGCTGGGACCGGGTGCTGTCGGTCAACGTGAAGGGCCCCTTCTTCGTGATCCAACAACTCCTGCCGCTGCTCGAGGCGGGCGCGACGGCCGACGACCCGTCGCGAATCGTCAACATCGGCTCGATCGACGGCATCCGTCCGCCGAGCCTGCAGACGTACTCCTACAGTCCGTCGAAGGCCGCGATCCATGCGATGACCCGCCAGTTGGCGGCCGAACTCGCGCCACGCCACGTCCTCGTCAACGCGATCGCGCCCGGACCGTTCCCGACCTGGATGCTGTCGACCGGGGTCGGTGGCGGCGGCGACGTCGAGAACACGGATTGGGAGGCCGTCGGCCAGATGACACCCGTCGGCCGCGTCGGGACGCCCGAAGACATCGCCGGGCTGACGATCTTCCTGTCGAGCCGCGCCGGCGCCTTCACGGTCGGCGAGATCATCACCTGCGACGGCGGCATCGTCGTCGGCTGAACTCGGCCGTGCCGCACCCGCCACCCGGGTGCGGCACGGCAGACTGTCCGCCATGTCGTTGCCGCCCCCCGTGGCATATCCGCTCCGCATCAGCGGACTCACGAAGTGGTTCGGCGAAACGCTCGCCCTCGATGAACTCACGCTCGACGTGCCGCCGGGGAGCTGTTTCGGCCTGGTCGGGCCGAACGGCAGCGGGAAGTCGACGACGTTGCGATCGGTGATCGGGCTCGTCCGGGTCGATCACGGCACGATCGAGGTCGGCGGACACGACGTCGTGACCGACCTCCGGGCCGCGCGAGCCGCAACCGGCGTGGTGCTCGATCCGCTCCAACTCTTCGAACGCCTGACCGCGACCGAGTTCCTGCGCACGATCGGCGAGCTCCGCGAACTCGACCGCGAGCTGGTCGCCGAGCGCACGACGCAGCTGCTGACGACCCTCCAACTCGCGGCCGATGCCGACCGGCAGATCGCCGGCTACAGCCACGGGATGCGCAAGAAGACCTCGCTCGCGGCAGCGCTGCTCCATCGGCCACGCCTCCTGCTGCTCGACGAGCCCTTCGAGGGCGTCGATCCGGTGTCCGCGAGGACGATGCGTTCGATGCTCGATCGTTTCCGCGACGGCGGGGGCACCGTCGTGCTGTCGAGCCACGTCATGGACCTGGTCGAGCGACTGTGCGACCACACCGCCGTCATCCACCGGGGGCGGGTCGTCGCGAGCGGGCCGACCGACGCGTTGCGCGACGGCAGGCGACTCGAGGATGCCTTCATCGACGTGGTCGGTGCGAGCGAGGTCGATCATGATTCGCTCCCGTGGCTCGGCTGATGCACGGACCGGGCGCGACCTTCATCCGACTGCGGTGGCGACTGTGGCGTGGGGCGATCCGCCACGGCGGCACCGAACAGGTGGGAGCCGTCGTCGCCACGATCGCGTCGGCGCTGATGGGGTTCGGCGTGGGCACGGCCGTGTTGATCGCCGGTCGCCGCAGCGACCGGCCGGAGGACCTGGCGGTGCTGTTCTGCTCGCTCGTCCTGGTCGCCGTGGTGGGGTTCGGCATCGTCGCCGGGATCTCGCAACCGATCGATCCGCGTGTGATCGCCGCCGAGCCGCTGTCGGATCGTGACCGTTCGGTCGGCCTGCTCGCCGCCGCGGCAGCGAGCCCGCCCGGCCTGGCCGGCATCGCGATCGGTGTCGGTCTCGGAGCCGGCCAGACCCGCTCGGTCGGCCACCTCCCCGTCGTCGTACTGGCCGTGACGGCGTGGTTGATCTCGCTGCTCCTCGTCGCCCGAACGGCGACCAACCTCCTCGCCATGTTCACCAGTCGCTTCCCTCGTGCCGGCCAACTGGTGGTGGGGTTCGCCGGACTGCTGTTCTACGGCATGTTCCAGTTCGTGCCGGCGCTGCTCGGCCGGCTCGACACCGGCGGACGCGCTCGCCTCGCCGACGGTCTCGCGTGGACGCCACCCGGGCAGATCGGCCGGGCCTTCGGCGGCGGCGGAGGAGCGTGGCTGCACATCGCGGCCGGCGGCGCCTGGTTGCCGATCCTCGGCCTGGCCTTCGTGTGGTCGACGCGCGAGCTGTCGCTGTCGGTCCGGCGTGCGGGTGGGCTCGACACGGGCAACACCGAACGCGGGTGGATCGGTCGGCTCGCCCGGCGATGGTGCGGCAGCGGGCCCGACGGCGCGATCGCGTGGCGCAGCATCCTCACCCGGTTCCGCGCCCCACGCACCGCGCTCGAGACCTTCACCGGCGCGGGTGTCGGTATGGCGGCCGTGCTCGTCCCTGCGGTCGCGCGCGACGGCGCCGGCAGCGGGGCGGTGCTCGTCGGCGGCGCCGTGCAGCTCGCCGTGCTGTTCATGTCGGGCAACAGCTTCGGGAGCGACGGCCCGGCGCTGACCCACGAGTTGTTGACGGGGACCGACCCGGGCGCGCTCGTCAGGGGCAAGGCGCGCAGCATCGCGATCGTGGCGTCGCCGCTGGCGCTGCTCGGCCCACTCGCAGCGGCCGCGGCCACCGGCGAGTGGCGATACCTGGTGGCGGGTGTCGGCGTCGGCATCGGCGGGTTGCTGGCGGGCACCGGCGCCGCCGTGGTCCAGTCGGCACTCGTGCCGATCGCGATCCCCGAGTCGGACAACCCGTTCGCCGGTGGCGAGTCCGGCAAGGGGATGATCGCGGCGATGCTGCTCGGCGCGGTGCTGGCATGTCTCGCCGTCGTGACCGTTCCGGTCGCGCTGGCGCTGTTCTGGGCGACCGACCGAGGTCGCGTCGGCCTCGTCACGTTGTTCGGCGCGCTCACCGTCGTGGTGGGCTGGTCGATCCTGCGCCTCGGTGTCCGCATCGCCACCGCGAGGCTCACCGGTCGGCAACCCGAGTTCATCAGCGCTGTCACTCCGGCACGCTGAGTGGCGGCTACGCTGTCGAGCGTGGTCTGGGTGATCGGTCTCGTGGTGCTGGTCGTCGCGGTCGCGCTCGTTGCGATCGTGCTCCGACGTCGCTCCGCGTCCGGCACCCGCCCGGCGGCACCCGCTGCCGCAACCGTCGCCGCGCCACCGCCCGACGTCCCCATGACCGACCTCGAAGCTGCCCTCGCCAAGGTCACCGACCGCACGGGTCGTCCGATCCGCGACCACATCGACGCCGAGACACAGCACGTCGACGACCTCCGTGTGCCCGACGACACCGGGCCCCTGCTCCGCCGCGCGCTCGATCACGTCGAACAGCACCATCCCGAACAGTCCCACCCCGAAGAGCCCGGTGCCGAACCGTCCGGCACTGCCGACGCCGCCACCGATCGCGCGGCACGCGACGCCGACTGACCAACCGCCGACGCACCCCGGTGGGGGCGGGTACCGGCCGGGTTCGGCGTGCGCAGTACGCTGGGCCCATGGACCAGGACACCACCGCCCACGAGGCCGACGACGGCAGCTCCGTCACGGCCGACGCGCCCGAGGCCGAAGAACTGTTGATCGAGGAGATCTCGATCGACGGCATGTGCGGCGTGTACTGAGCGCATGGCGACGCTCGAGGCGACCACACTCGCGGAGCGCTCTCTCGAACTCCACCCTCAGGTGGCACTGCGGCCCGAACCCTTCGGTGCCCTCGCGTACCACTACGACACACGCCGGCTCATCTTCCTGAAGCACCCCGACGTCGTCCGGGTCGTGCGAGCGCTCGCCGATCACCCATCGGTCGCCGCGACGCTCGACGCGTGCGACGTCGCCGGCGAACGCCGGCCGGCATTCGAACGTGCGCTGGCCTCGCTCCTCGCATCGGAGATCCTGCATGACCGCCCTCGTTGAACAACTCAAGACCGGCCTCGACGCACCCATCTGTCTCACCTGGGAGCTGACCTACGCCTGCAACCTCGAGTGCGTCCACTGTCTGAGCTCGTCGGGACGACGCGACCCACGCGAGCTGTCCACCGACGAGGCCAAGGCGGTGCTCGACGAGCTGCACGACCTCCAGGTGTTCTACATCAACATCGGTGGTGGCGAGCCGATGATCCGTCGTGACTTCTTCGAGCTGGTCGAGTACTCGATCAGCAAGGGCGTCGGCGTCAAGTTCTCGACCAACGGCGCGTTCATCGACGCCGAGAAGGCCCGGCGCCTGGCGGCCATGGACTATCTCGACGTCCAGATCAGCCTCGACGGCACCGACGCCGTCACCAACGACGCCGTGCGCGGCGACGGTTCGTACGCGACCGCGATCCGTGCGATGGACCACCTGCGCGACGCCGGCTTCGTCGAGCGCAACGGGCCGTTCAAGATCTCGGTGGTCGTCACCCGCCACAACGTCGGCCAGCTCGACGAGTTCAAGGCGCTCGCCGACGCCTACGGCGCCCAACTCCGGATCACCCGCCTTCGTCCGTCGGGCCGCGGCGCCGACAGCTGGCACGATCTCCACCCCACCAACGCCCAGCAGCGTCAGATCTACGAGTGGCTGCTGCTGCACGGCGAACAGGTGCTCACCGGCGACTCGTTCTTCCATCTCAACGCGCTCGGCGACGAGAACCTCCCGGGGCTCAACCTGTGCGGCGCCGGTCGCGTCGTCTGCCTGATCGACCCGATCGGCGACGTCTACGCCTGTCCATTCGTGATCCACGACGAGTTCCGGGCGGGCAACGTCCGAGACACCGGCGGGTTCAGCCGTGTGTGGAAACACAGCGATCTGTTCCGCGACCTGCGCGAACCCCAGTCGGCCGGAGCGTGCGCCTCGTGTGGTTCGTTCGATGCCTGCCAGGGCGGCTGCATGGCCGCCAAGTTCTTCACCGGCATCCCGCTCGACGGTCCCGACCCCGAGTGCGTCAGCGGTCACGGCGAGCTCGCCCTCGCGCACGTCGGCGACGGGTCCGCCCCGCGCCCGATGATGGACCACTCCAAGCGGACCTCCCCCGTCACGCCCACCCCCGTCGCACTCGGCAGGAAGTAAGCCACCGAGATGTGGTGGTTGCTGGTGCCACTGGCCTATCTGGTCGGCACCTTCCCGAGTGCGACGCTCGTCGCCTCGGCGAACGGCATCGACATCCGACAGGTCGGGTCGGGCAACCCGGGCGCGTCGAACGTCACCAGGGTGCTCGGTTGGCGCCGTGGCATGTGGGTGTTCGTCCTCGACGCGGCGAAGGGTGCGCTGACCGCAGGGGCCGGGTTGCTCGTCGCGGGCCGTCCGGCCGGGTACGTGCTCGGTGGCGCCGCCGTCATCGGTCACGTGTTCCCGGTGTGGAACCGCTTCCGCGGCGGCAAGGGGGTGGCGACCGGCGGCGGCATCTTCGCCTCGCTGTCTCCGCTGGTGTTCGCCCTCCTCGTCGCGCTCTGGTTCCTCATCTCGAGGGCGACCAAGACCGCCTCACTGGCCTCGCTCGTGATCGTCATCCTCCTCCCGATCGGCGTGGGCATCGTGCGTCAGGAGCTGTGGGAGGTGATCGCGACCATCGCCGTCAGCACGCTCGTGATGGCGAGACACCTCGGCAACATCAAGCGGCTGGTCACCCGCCGCGAGCACGCGATCGGCTAACGGCGGTCCCGGTCAGAACAGCGCCCGCAGGAGCGGCGTGAGATCGAGTTCGTCGAGCGCCGGCAGTTGCACGTCGACGGCGTCGTGGAGCAGGTGCTGCCAGAACTCGTACCGGAAGAAGTGACGGCCCTCGCGCACCACGTAGTTCAGGAGGAAGAAGCGGTACGCCTCGCCGAGGAACCGCACCTCGCCCTCGGTCAGCGGGAAGGCATCGTGGTACGCCTTGAGGAACATCTGGAAACGCGGTTCGAGCAGGGTGTGCGAGCCGTACGTGAAGACCGAACGGTCGCCGGTCCGGGACGACACTCGCGAGAGGAAGTAGAAGTCGAGGAGGCGCGACTCGAGACGGAACCAGTCGTAGTCCCATCGGGAGAACATCCGGAAGGAGTCGGGATCGGCCGGATCGGTCTCGACCGAGAAGTTCCCCAGGTTCCAGTCGACGAGCACCGGGATCTTCGGCCAGTAGTCGTACCCCGACTCGTGGATCGTCGTGAGCAACCGGTGAGTGTGCCGTCGCACCAGGTCGATCCGGCTGCGATCGAGGCCGAAATGGTCACGGGCGTTGCGCGACCCGAGCATCTCGAACAGGTTGACGGCGTCGCTCTTCGCCGTCTTCGACGGGGCGGGGATCATCCGCGACACGCTCGTACACGCGCGGTGGAAACGCCCGATCTCGCCCCCGAGTCGCTGCACCTGCCCCGAGGTGAGCACCTTCGGCAGGCGGTCGCGCATCTCGACCTCTTCGTAGAAGACGACCCACATCTCGCCGTCGTAGTAGAGGTACGGGCGACCGTCGAGCGTGAGCGCGTTGGCCATGAAGTCCTCGTACGGTCCACCGTGCAGCAGCTGGTTGGTGCGGTGCAGCCGGTCGTGGTCCTCGGCGAAGAGGAAGAACGACCCGTAGCTCGACGACTTGGCGATCACCGACGAACCGTCGTCGAGACTCAGCCGGTAGACGCGGTTGGTCGACACCATCGCGCTGAGTTCGTCGGTCGCGGCGACCCGACGATCGTCGCCGAAATCGTCCCACGCGGCGGCGATGACGTCGCGATGTCGAGCGTCGAGGAGGTCCACGGTCCAAGCCTCGCACACGGGATCGCTCGCCCCATCGCTAACGTCGGGCGCGATGGACCTCGGAGCGACGACCTGGCCCGACGTGGGTGCCCCGATCGTCGTCGTGCCCGTCGGCTCCTGCGAGCAACACGGCCCCCACCTGCCGCTGCACACCGACACGACGATCGCCACCGCGCTCGCCCGATCGCTCGCCGCGCACCGCGACGACTGCGTCGTGGCCCCGCCGATCACCATCTCGGCCAGCGGCGAGCACGCCGGCTTCCCGGGAACGTTGTCGATCGGCACGTCGGTCATGGCCGACGTCGTCGTCGAGCTGGCGCGTTCGGCCGACTGGGCCGCCGGCGTCGTGTTCGTGAACGGTCACGGCGGCAACCACGCCGCGATGCAGCGCGCCGCCGAGGTGTTCGAGCACGAGCAGCGGCGGGTGCTGATCTGGTGGCCGCAGCAGGACGGGGGCGACCCGCACGCCGGGCGCACCGAGACGTCGCTGATGCTGGCACTCGCACCCGACGAGGTGCGTCGCGACCGAAGCGAGCCGGGGCCCGTGCCGCCCATGTCGGAACTGGTGCGGCACGGCGTCAAGGCGCTCAGTCCGAACGGTGTGCTCGGCGACCCGGCCGGTGCCGACGAAGCCCAAGGCGCAGCGATGTTCGCACAGCTGACCGAGCAGCTCCGCGCCGACGTCGCCGCGTGGGCGACGCCGTGACCGTTCGCCGTTACCGGTTCGACGACGGGGCGCAACGACACGGTCACGTACTGATCGGCGGATCGCCCCTGAAGTTGTTCCGGCTCACCGAGGCCGGGTCGCGGGTCGTCGACCGGATCGAGGCCGGTGAGGCGGTCGACGAATCGTCGCTCGTGATGTCGCTGGTCGACGCCGCCGTGGTGCATCCGGTCGCCGAACCTCCCGGGCGGTTCACACCAGACGACGTGACGATCGTGACGCCGGCGTTCGGTCGGGCACCGTACGTCGATCCCGGCACCATCGTCGTCGACGACGGCTCCCGACCGGCGATCCCCGACGCCACGGTCCGGCTCGACCACAACCGAGGTCCCGGAGCCGCCCGGAACGCCGGCCTCCGACGCGTCACGACACCGCTGGTCGCCTTCGTCGATGCCGACATCCGACTCCCCGTCGGCTGGCTCGACGGTCTGCTCCCCCACTTCGACGACGACCGATTGGCGCTGGTCGCGCCACGGGTTCGGTCGGCGCCCGGACCGTCGCTCCTCGACCGGTACGAACGGGAACACAGCCCGCTCGACCTCGGACCGCGTCCCGGGCGTGTGCGGGCGGGCAGCCGCATCGGCTACCTACCGGCCGCCGTCATCGTGTGCCGCACCGACGCCGTCCGAGAGGTCGGCGGCTTCGACGAGGACCTGCGCTTCGGCGAGGACGTCGACCTCGTGTGGCGGCTGGACGAGGCGGGCCACCGCATCAGGTACGAGCCGACCTCGAGCGTGAGCCACGACCCACGGCCGAACTGGCGAACCTGGTTCCGACAACGGGTCGGGTACGGATCATCGGCCGCACCGCTCTCGCGTCGGCATCACGGTGCGCTCGCCCCGTTGCGAATGAGCGGATGGAGCGTTGGGGCCTGGGTCTCGGGCCTGTTCGCCCACCCGGTGATCGGCGCCACGATCGGTGTCGGCTCGGCCGCCGCCCTCATCCGCAAGCTCGACGAGGTGCCACCCCGTGCCGCCTTCCTGCTCGCGTGGCGGGGCAACCTCGACGCAGGCGGCCAGATCGCCGAGGCGGTCCGGCGCGTCTGGTGGCCGGTCCTCCTGCTCGTCGCGTTGCGATCCCGCCGCGCTCGGTCGGGCCTACTCCTCGCGGCGCTGGCGTCGCGCCATCCGATCCGGTTGGCCGACGACGTGGCCTACTCGGTCGGGGTCTGGCGTGGCGTCGTCCGCGAGCGGACCGTCGCTCCGCTCGTCCCCGAGGTCAGTTCGTGGCCGGGACGCCGTCCGACATGGCGACGCGGAGACGCTCGCTGATGTCGTTGCAGTCGTCGCACTCCCAGAAGAACCGGTAGGCGATGCAGCCGAGGCAGACCGCGAATGCCGACTCGAGCGTCGCCGCGATCGCGAGGAGCCCGATCACGACCACCGATACCGTCGGCGCATCGGCGAGCCAGGCGACGGCTGCGACCGAGGTGAACGTGACGCCGATCGCCTGCGCGAAACGTTTCGGCGGGCCGGGCACGAAGCGATGCTCGACCGAGGTGAGCCGTGGCGTGACGATTCGGGTCGCGAACTGCCCGAGCGGGCTCAGCGTCGGCCCGGTCGCGACTCGGGCGACGAAGCCGTAGACGAGCGGCACCAACAGCCATCCCTGGCCGGTGATCAGGAATGCAACCGCCTGCAGCACCACCCCGGCAGCGACGACGCGCGCCGATGTCTCGTTGACCGGATCGGGAAAGCTGAAGAGCTGCCGCACGTCCGAAACGTTATCCGGATGAACTTGATCGGACTACTCGGGTATCGGTGCCGCAGCGGGCCCGAACGGCCGCTCTCCCCTCCACCCGCTACCGTGCCTCGGCGTGACGATCCGACTGACCGTCGACCGCGACCGCTGGTGGCAGCACGCCACCGACGTCGCTGCCTCCGTGGAGGGACTCGTCCCCGTCGTCAAGGGCAACGGCTACGGATTCGGTCGGAACAACCTGGCGATCGCCGCCAGCCGACTCAGCCCGATCATCGCCGTCGGCACCGTGCACGAACTCGACGGGCTCCCCGACGACGTCACGGTGGTGGTGTTGACCCCGACGCTCACACCACCGTCCGACACCGCCGCGGTGCTGACGGTAGGCAGCCACGGGCATCTCGACGCCCTCCAGGGCTGGGAAGGCCGCGTGATCGTCAAGCTCGAGTCGCCGATGCATCGCTTCGGCGGATCGGTCGGGCTGGTCGCCGAGGCACAGCGTCGCGGGCTCCGCACGGTCGGCGTGGCGATCCATCCGCCGCTCGCCGGCACCGACGAGGACCGACTCGGCTTCATCACCGAGCAACTCCCCCACATCGACCCCACCCTCGACGTGTGGCTCAGTCACCTGTCGCCGGGCGCCTACGAACTGCTGCCCGACACCCACCGGTACAAGTTGCGGATCGGGACCTACCTGTGGCACGGCGACCGCGAAGCGATCCGGCTCGAGGCCGACGTGCTCGACACCCGCCCTGCCGAAGCGGGCAGCACCGCCGGATACCGCCTCAACACGATCGACGGCGACTCGACGATCGTGATGATCGGCGCCGGAAGCGCTGCCGGCGTGGCACCGCTCCCCGACGGCCGCAGCCCGTTCCACTTCGCCCGCCGCCGGCTCGAACTGATCGAGCCGCCGCACATGCACACGTCGATGGCACTCGTGCCGTTCGGCGAACCGTGTCCGATCGTCGGTGATTGGGTCGATCTCCAACGTCCGTTGACCATGACGTCGGCCGACGAACTCCGATGGATCTGAGCTCACGCCGGCCGGGTCCCGACGTCGTCAGGGCGGTCGCGATGGCCGGCGTGGTCATGATGAACTTCCACGGCTACCTCATCCTGCGCGGCGCCCGTCGCGACGGCGGCGCCGTGTACGACCTGTTCGATCCGTGGACGGGTCCACTGTCGACACGATTCGCGGCGACGTTCGTGCTCACGGCCGGCGTCGGGGTGACGCTGATGACCCGGTCGTCGATCGGCGATCCCGCACGCGTCACGGAGATGCGATGGCGGCTGGTGCGGCGCGGCGTGCTCCTCTACGCCGGTGGCCTGCTGTTCGACTTCGTCTGGCCCGGCACCATCCTGCCGTTCTACGGCGCGATGTTCGTGCTCGCCGCACTGATGTTCACGATGCGGATCCGCTGGGTCGTGCTGATCGGCGTCGCCGCGGCCATCGCCGGGTGGTCGATCGAGTGGTGGAGGTTCGAGCGTGAGCTCGACGGGGCCTCGACCACTTGGCTCACCGATCCGGGCGCACTGTCGCCCAGGGGGCTGCTGTTCGACGTCTTCGTCAACGGCACCCACCCGCTGCTGCCGTGGCTCGCGTTCTTCTGCGCGGGCATCGTGCTCGGTCGGCTGTTGACCACCGCCTGGTGGCGGCCCGCCGCCGTGGTCGCCGGCTTCGCGCTGTACTCGACGGCGACCGTCGCCAACACGCTCGGCACCGGCCAACGCAGTCTCGTCCTGCTCAGCGACGACCCGTTCGACCGTGGTCTCGTGTACGTCGCCAGCGCGCTCGGCACCGCGTTGATCGCGTTCGGGGCGATCTCCTGGATCGCCGACCGCTTCGAGCGGACCGCCGCCGTCGACACGCTCCAGCGTGCCGGTCAGATGTCGCTGACGATCTACCTCGGTCACGCGCTCCTGTTCAACCTGCTGGTCGATTGGCTCGATGTCGTCGAGCCTCGCGGCGTCGGTACGGCGCTCGCCGCCACCGTGGTGTACTGGCTTCCCGCCACCGCACTCGCCGTGATGTACCAGCGCCGGCACGGCCGGGGGCCGGCCGAGCGCCTCTATCGACGACTCACCGCCTGACCGGCAGCCCGAGCGTCGAGGAGCTACAGCACCTCGCTGAACGTGCTGCACGACTGCGGGTCGCCGGTTTGGAACCCTCGCTGGAACCACTGCACACGCTGCGCCGACGAGCCGTGGGTCCACGACTCGGGATCGACCCGGCCCGACGTCTTCTGCTGGATCGCGTCGTCGCCGACCGCCGCCGCAGCGCCGAGCGCCTCCTCGACCTCGCGCGGGTCGTCGAACAGGTCGCGGTCGCTGGCGTCGCGCGCCCAGGCTCCGGCGAAGCAGTCGGCCTGGAGTTCGAGCGCCACCGAGTACTGGTTGGCGCGCTGCGGGTCTTCCTGCTGGGCTCGACGCATCTGCTCGTTGATGCCGAGCACGTTCTGCACGTGGTGGCCGAACTCGTGGGCGACGATGTACTGCGCCGCGAGGTCGCCGGTCGCACCGAACTGGTTCTGCAGCGTCACCAGGAAGTCGAGGTCGAAGTACACGAGGCTGTCGAGCGGGCAGTAGAACGGCCCGGTCTGGCTCGACGCCTGCCCACAGCCGGTGTTGGTGAACCCCGAGAAGAAGACGGTCTGGGTGTCGATGTAATCGACCCCGAACGACAGCGGTAGCTGATCGATCCAGTACTCCGACACATCGTCGGTCGCCCCACACAGGATCTGTTCGAGTTCGGAGTCACAGGGCGCTTCGCCTCCGCCGGTCGCCGACGAGTCGCCCTCCGTCGCCGGCGCCACCGGAGAACCACCGGTCGGCAAGCCACCGACGCCACCGCCACCGAGCAGCTTCGGGAGGATGAACACGGCACCGAGCACGAGAATCGCGACGAGCCCGCCGCCACCCTTCAGGAGGCTGCCGAGCCCTCCGGCCCCGCCGGGGATCGGCAGGCCTCCGCCACCGCCACGGCTTCCACCGCCGAGCCCGCCCTTGAGCAGGTCGCCGAGACCGCCGGACGCACCGCCACCGCCCTGCCCGCGCCGATCCTGGATACGGCTGGAACTGCGGGAGCGAATCTTCGTCATGCCGTCAGTCTCGCAAATCCTGCGCGCGCCGGGGCGGCTCAGGTCGCCTCGGGCGTCGGGGCCGAGATCCGCGGCGCCGACACATCGCGTCGGATGCCACGCAGACCGATCGCGCCGGCGCCGATGAGCGGGCCGCGATCACCGAGCCGGACGGGCGTGATGCGCGCCGCCGCACCGTGGCCGACCCGGGCCACCTGGTCGATCTCCTCCTGTGCCGCGTTGAAGAACGTCGCGGCGAAACCGAGCGCCACCCCACCGCCGACCACCACGAGATCGATGTCCATCGAGGTGCAGATCATGCCAGCGGCGCGTCCGACGAGGCGGCCGGTGCGTCGCATGATGTCGTAGGTCGGTTCGGTCGGTGAGCGACCGGTGATCGCTTCGATCGCGAGACCCGACGCCTCGGCCTCGAGGCAGCCTCGCGCCCCACAGCCACAACGTCGCCCGCCCGGCTCGACGATCATGTGGCCGACGTGGCCGGCGTTCCCGGTCGCACCGTCGAGGAGTTCACCGTCGATCACGAGACCACCACCGACCCCGGTCGACACGGTCATCGCGCAGAAGCTGGAGACCCCCTGTGCCGCACCGAGCCAGCCCTCCGACAGCGCGAGCGCCTTGGCGTCGAGGTCGCCGTACACGGGAAGGCCCGTCAGGTCGACGAGATGTGACCGAAGGGGGAACCGCCGCCACGAGGAGATGTTGACCGGCGAGACGGTCTCGCAGTTGCGTTCGATCGGACCGGCACAGCCGATCCCGATCGCTCGAACCCGGACGTCGTGCTGCTCGGCTCGGTCGAGTTGCTCGGCGACGATCGACGCGAGTGCCGCGAAGTGTGACTGCGGGCCGACGTCGGGCTCGACGTCGATCCGGCTGCGGTCGAGCAGCGCGCCGCGAGACGTCATGAGCCCGGACGCGAACTTGGTCCCGCCGATGTCGATCGCGAGGATGACGTCGCGCTGTTGACCCGACGGTGTGCTCATCGCCGTCGACGCTACCTGCGCGCACTCGCCCGCGACCGGTCCCCTCACGATTCGCGCTGATCATGGCGCCGTGCGGATTGCGGGCCGTTCCCGACCCGTTAGCGTCTGGCTGTCCGCTCGAGGCGAACCGACGATCCATCACCATGGCCAGCGCCACCACGCACTCCGCTGCAATCGGCCTGCTGTTCGTCGGCGCGCTCCTCGTGCCGAGCGTGATGGTCTCGGCGCAGGATGCCGAGCCGCCGCCGACCTCGGCGCCTCCCACCAGCTCCCCGGCGCCCGCTACCACCTCCACGTCTACCTCGACGACGACCACGACCACGACCACGACCACGACCACGACCACGACCACGACCACGAGCACCACGCTCCCGGTCAGCACGACGACCCGGCCTCGGGTCACCACGACCACCACCACGACCACCACGACCACCACGACACCGCCCGTTCCGACGACGACCGTGGCCTGTGTCCCGGCGACCACCACCACCACGACCACCACGCTGCCGGCCTCCACGACGACCACCACCACGACGACCACCACCACCACGACCACCACGACGTTGCCCGGCACCACGACGACCACCACGACCACCACGCCTCCGCCGCCCTGCCCCACCACCACCACGACCGCACCGACCGCCACCACGACCGCCACCACGACGGTGCCCGCCGGCCCGGCACCTGCGGCAGCCCCGCTCGGCGTGGAGATCCCCGACGATCTCGGCCAGATCCTGCTGACGATCCGCACCCTCGAGTCCGGCGGACGGTACGACGCCCCGCCCAACAAGGGTCGGGCATCCGGCGCCTACCAGTTCATCGCGAGCACGTGGAACAACTACGCCGGCTACCCGCACGCCTACCTCGCACCACCGGAGATCCAGGACGAACGAGCCCTGGCCGACGTCCGTTCGATCCTGTGGACCTGGAAGGGCGACGTCTCGATGGTGCCGGTGATCTGGTACTACCCCAAGGCGGCTCGCCAGACCGAGCTCATGGACGAGGTGCCACTGCCCCAGTACGGCAACCGGCTGACGGTCCGCGAGTACCAACGTCGTTGGCTCGAACTCCTCGCGTTCATCACCGGCGACCCCTCGGGGTTCCGGCTCGCGCTCGCCCCACCGGGGCTCGAATTCCTCTCCGGTCTCCCGCCGGTCGTCGAGCGCAACCCGGTCGAGCTCGAACAGATCGCGTTCCCGGTGCTCGGTGGGGCCGTCGTCGCTCCGCCGCAGCCGTGCGCCGGCGAATCCTGTGCCACCGGTACCGACGCGATCGTGTACGGCCAGAAGCACCAGCCGGTCCTCGCTGCCACCGACGGTGTCGTGACGGCGATCGAGTACGGCGATCCGGTCTCCGGCGCGGTGACGCTCACGATGATCGACATCGCGGGCCGTCGCTTCCACTACGCCGGCTTCAACGACGACAACCCCGGCACCGTCGACGGTGACGCCGACCACTCCCTACGGTTCACGGCGCTCGGCCGAGTCGGCGCGACCGTCCGAGCCGGACAGATCATCGGCTTCCTCGGCGACACCGACCCGATGCCCGGCGACGAGAACCACGGCGCTCCGACCCAGGCCGTGTGGCCCCACCTTCGCTTGACCGTGTTCGACCTCGACGGAACACGTCTCGACGCCGACCGACTCGTCGTCGACGCGCAGCGCGCTCAGGCCTGCCACGTCGGGATCGGACCGTGGTCGGTCCCGCCCGACGAGCGACTCGAGGCGACCGGCGACACCGCCGGCGCCTGGACCCGTTCCGACGTCGAGGTCGACGCGATCCTCAACGGCGGCTGGCTCCTGCGGGCCGACGGCACGGTGACCGCGCACGGCCGGTCCGCGCTGATCCTCGCGCCCGAGGGCTGCGAGTGGGCACCCGACGGTGCGTTCGGCCCGGGCGCCTCCGGCAACCAACCACCCGACGGCTGGGACGACGACCTCGAGGTCCCCGTTCGCTATCTGGTGTCGGGCGCGCTGTCGGCGGAGCCGTTCACACCCGTCGGGCCGCTTCGACCAGGTTGATCTCGTAGAGCACCTCGGCGAGCGCATTGGCGGCCGTGATCGCGCTGAACCGCTGCGGTCGCTCCGGGGTGCAGCAGCTCGGCACCGGCGCGAGCACGGTCCACGGACGAGGGTGGCAGAACTGCACGACGCTGTAGCGCTCGCCCTCGTAGCCGGGCGCTGCCACCACGCGGTGCCAACCGATCGGGATCGTGCCGTTGGTCAGCCGTTCCAGCATGATCCCGGTGTTGATGATGACCTGGCCCTCGGGTGCGACCGCGTCGACCCACTCGTCGTCGACCTTGACCTGGAGCCCCGGTGCGGTCGCTCGCGGCAGCGCGGTGATCAGGTTGATGTCGCCGTGCGCACCCGCCCAGACGTGTCCGTCGGCGGGCACGTCGGTCATCGGTGGGTAGCGGATCGCTCGCGTGAGCGTCGGGCCGTCCTTGACCATGTCGTCGAAGAACGTCTCGTGACAGCCGATGCCCTCGGCGATGACCCGGAGGAAGCGCCGCTGCAGATCGGCGATCGCATCGTGGAATCGGTACAGCACGTCGGTGATGCCCGGCACGACCGACTCGGGGAGCACCTGGTCGGGATACGCCGTCGCGAAATCGTTCCGGAGCGGGTGCCCTGCGGCGATGGGGGTCGACCAGTTGAGCATCTCCTTCCAGTCGGGCTGATCGCTGTCGGCGGCGGTCTCGACCAGGAGGCCGGTGTAACCGGTCTGTCCGTTCGCCCCGGGCACGCGGAACTGCTCCTTGGCGTCCTGCTCGAGTTGGAAGAACGTGGCGAGCATGCCGTACGCGGTGTCGATCAGGTCTTCGGAGACGTCGTGCTGCGTGTAGACGAATCCGGTCGCGAGACTGCGGGCGACGCCGTCGACGACGGCGCGCCGCGCCGGGCCGGTGCTGTTCTCGAAGGCCAACAGGTCGACGTCGAGGATCTCGCTCATGTCGTGAACGCTACTGGGATTCGGGCGCGCCACCGGGCGCGAAGAGCGCGGGCGCCCCGCCCGTGTGGATGAACACCAAGTCGCTGCCCTCCGGCCACCGGCCGGCCTCGGCGTTGCCGATCATGCCGGCCAGACCCTTGCCGCTGTACACGCGGTCGAGCACCCAGCCCCCGTGCCGTGCCGCCCAGCGGATCGCTGCGTCGCCGGCGCCGGTCGGGACGGCGTAGTCGTCGCCGATCCAGTTCGGGTCGAGCTGGACGTCGGACCGGTCGAACGATCCCCGGTCGCCTCCGATCAGGTCGATCGTGTCGTGGGTGAGTTTGCCGATGTCGGGC
This sequence comes from Ilumatobacteraceae bacterium, assembly GCA_033344875.1. NCBI lineage: Bacteria > Bacillati > Actinomycetota > Acidimicrobiia > Acidimicrobiales > Ilumatobacteraceae > Ilumatobacteraceae bacterium. The sequence continues at coordinate 2,314,002 of JAWPMO010000001.1, forward strand.
ATGCCCATGTTGACGCCCTTGGCGACGCCGATCGCGAGCACTTCCGGGACGGCGGCACCTCCCGCCCTGACCAGGGCACGACCGGCGAGCAGCCCGGCGTGTGTGCCACCGCTCGACGAGGTGTGCACGATCGCCGCCGGCCGGATGCCCTGGGCGGCGCACTGCTCCATGATCTCGACGAACGCCGCCGCGTACCCGACCGCGCCGACCGCCGTGGATCCGCCGATCGGGATCGCGTAGGGAGCGGAACCCGACGCACCGAGTTCGTCGGTCAGCGCTTCCCGAGCGATCTCGAGCTCGCCCCAGTGGCTCTCCTCGGCGCCCGTGTGATGCAGCTGAGCGCCGAACAGGGCGGACAGCAACTGGTTCCCGGTCGCGACCTCCGGACGGTCACCGGAGAGCACGAGGTGCACTTCGAGCCCGAGCACGGCGCCGGCGGCAGCGGTCATCCGGCAGTGGTTCGACTGGGCGGCGCCGACCGTGACGAGTGACCGAGCACCGTCGGCGACGGCCGCACCGCACAGGAACTCCAGCTTGCGGGCCTTGTTGCCGCCGAGGCCGAGCCCCGTGAGGTCGTCGCGTTTGACCCACAGCCGCGAGCCGCCGGGGAGCACGGGGCCCCGTTCGAGCGGGGTCGGCAGGGTCGCGAGGCGCGCCCTCGGAAGATGACCGAACACCGTCGGCATGATAGGCACATCAGGCGTGACGACGGACTGGAACCCCCTGCTGCGCGGCGAGTTCGACGAACCGTACTGGGACGAACTGCAGCAGTTCGTGCGCCGGGAGCGGGAGCGTGGACCCGTGTACCCGCCGCACGACGAGGTCTTCGCCGCGCTGCATCTGACCGACTACGCCTCGACGCGCGTCATGATCCTCGGCCAGGACCCCTACCACGGCCCCGGCCAGGCCCACGGGCTCGCCTTCTCGGTTCGCGACGGGGTCCGGGTCCCACCCTCGCTGGCGAACATCCACAAGGAGCTGCACGCGGATCTCGGCCAGCCGGTGCCGTCACACGGCAACCTCGAGGCCTGGGCGCGACAGGGTGTGCTGCTGCTCAACACGACGCTCACCGTCCGAGGTGGCGAGGCGGCGTCGCACCAGGGTCGCGGCTGGGAGACCTTCACCGACCGGGTCATCCGGGTCGTCGACGCCAAGCCGGAACACGTCGTGTTCATCCTGTGGGGTGGCCATGCCCGCAGGAAGAAGACGTTGATCGACGGCGATCGGCACACCATCCTGGAGTCACCCCATCCCTCCCCGCTGTCCGCCCACCAGGGATTCCTCGGGAGCCGGCCGTTCAGCCGAGCCAACGAGGCCCTCGAAGCGCACGGCCAGGCCCCGATCGACTGGACGCTCTGAATGCCCTGGACCGACCATCCGAAGGTGACCGCACTGCGGCGACGCAACTCGTTCGTCGACGTCGTCGTCGAGACCCTCGACGGGTTCCGCCGACACCTCACCGGCCGCAACAGCGCCGTGCTCACCTACTACGGGTTCCTGACCCTCTTCCCGCTGTTCCTCGCCGCGACGACCATCCTCGGTCTGCTGCTCGAGAGCAAGCCCGAGTGGCGGGACGAACTCGTCGGCTCGGCGGTCGAGTCGGTGCCGTTCATCGGCGACCAGATCGCCGGGGGCCAGATCGGCACGAGTTGGCTGGCGTTGGCGATCGGTCTGGCCGCCGCGCTGTGGGGGTCGATGAAGGCGTTCGTCGGGCTCCAGGTCGCCTACGACGACACCTGGGAGATCCCGCTCGACGACCGCGCCGGATTCGTCGCGCAGCGCACCCGGGCGCTGATCGGTCTCGCCGTCATCGGCGGCGCGCAGGTCGCGACCGTGGTCCTCGCCTCGCTCGTCGCCGAGGCCGACCTCCCACGGATCGGGCAGGTCCTCCTCGTCCTCGGCGGGCTGGCGATCAACCTCGCCATCGTCGGACCGATGTACCGGTTCCTCACCTCGGCGGACACCTCGTGGTCGATGGTCCTGCCCGGAGCCGTCTTCACCGGCATCCTGTACACGGTGATCCAGATGTTCGGTACCCAGGTCACGTCCGAGCTGGCGAAGAGCGACAAGTACGGCGAACTCGGGTCGGTACTGGCGCTGCTCAGCTGGCTGAGCCTGCACGCGGTCATCAACCTGTTCGGCGCCGAGATCAACGCCGCGCGGCAGCGCCTCGCCGAACGGAGCGACACCACCCCGTCGTCGCCGATCCTGGCCGAGCCGCCCCTCGCCGACGCCTGACGACCACCCGGCGGGCGATCAGTCGGTCGCGACGTCGGTGACGATCACCGATGACCGCTCGAGCGTGCGGTGCACCGGGCAGCGGTCGGCGATCCGCACCAGGCTCGCCAACTGGTCGGCGTCGAGATCCCCGTCGAGGCGCAGGACACGGGTGAACCGATCGACACGAGGCTCCGATGGCTCGTCGGCGGCAGCAGCGTCGGCGTCGTGCACCCGGTCGTGCGAGACCTCGACCGTCACCCGATCGAGCGGAAGTCGTTTCCGGTCGGCGTACATCCGCAGCGTCATCGAGGTGCAGGCGCCGAGTGCCGCACCGAGCAGGTCGTACGGGCTCGGGCCGGCGTCGTACCCGCCGATCGACACCGGCTCGTCGGCGAGGAATCGGTGCCGGCCGGCCACCACGTGGTTCAGGAACGCACCCTGGGTCGTCTCGGCCACGACGACCTGCGCCGAGGGGTCGGGGACCGCCGCCGCACGGCTCTGGTCGGCGAGGTATCGAGCCGCCCACGTGCCGATCATCGACGCGCAGTGCGCAGCGTCGACCGGATCGGCGAGGAGGTGATCGGCGCCGTCGAGCGAGACGAAGCTCTTCGGATGGCGAGCGGCACCGAAGATCGCCGCGGCGTGCTCGACCCCGACGACGTTGTCGATCGGCGAGTGCATGACCAGCAGCGCGCCGTTGAACCCCGCGGCCGACGACGTGACGAGATCGGCCCGGAGATCGTCGAGAAACTGCTGGCGGATCGTGAACCGGCGCCCGTGCAGGTCGACGCAGGCCTCGCCGTCGGCGGCGATCTGGTCGAGCGCACCGTCGAAGAGGTGGGCGACGTGCCCGGCGTCGGACGGCGCACCGATGGTCGCGATCGCGGCGACCTCCGGGATCCGGCTCGCCGCCACGATCACCGCCGCCCCTCCGAGCGAATGACCGACCAGCAGCTGCGGGCCGGCGTGGTGCTCGCGCAGCCACGCTGCGGCCGCGATCAGGTCGTCGACGTTGGAGGAGAAGTTCGTGTTGGCGAACTCCCCTTCGCTCGCGCCCAACCCGGTGAAGTCGAAGCGCAGGAGTCCGTAGCCGAGATCGGTGAGCGTGGTGGCGATCCGCGACGCCGCCTTGACGTCTTTGGAACACGTGAAGCAGTGGGCGAACAGCGCGAACGCCTTGGGCGGGCCCGCCGGCAGGTCGAGCCGTGCGGCCAGGAGGTGACCGTGGCTCCCCGGGAAGGTGACGCGTTCGACGTGTGATGGCACCGCGCCGACGGTACCAGCGCACATGGAGGTGTCGTCCCGGATCCGACCGGCCGACGAGGCGTTGATCCGGCCCACGAGGATGCGATACTGCTCCGTCGTGGCGCTGAACGACACCTCATCCTCCCCGGTCGTCCGGTCGGTCAACGACAAGCTGATCCGACCACTCGGCGACTTCCTCCACAAGGAAGCCAGCGCCGGGCTGCTGCTCGTTCTCGCTGCGGTGACCGCGTTGATCTGGGCCAACTCGCCGTGGTCCGACAGCTACTTCGACCTGCTGTCGACCGAGGCGTTCATCGGGATCGGCGACTTCGAGATCGGCCTCGATCTGAAGGAGTGGATCAACGACGGCGCGATGGTGCTGTTCTTCTTCGTCGTCGGACTCGAGATCAAGCGAGAACTCACCCAGGGCGAACTTCGCGATCCCCGCCAGGCGGCGTTGCCGATCATCGGCGCGATCGGCGGGATGATCGTCCCCGCCGTCATCTTCGCCGCGCTCAACGCCGGCGGTGAGGGCCAGGACGGGTGGGGCATCCCGATGGCCACCGACATCGCGATCGTCATGGGCGTCGTGGCGTTGATGGGCACCCGGGCACCGTCGTGGTTGAAGTTGTTCCTGCTCGCGCTCGCCATCGTCGACGACATCGGCGCGATCCTCGTGATCGCCGTCTTCTACTCCGAGGGCGTCTCGTTCGAGTGGCTGGCCGTCGCGATCGGAGCGGTCGTCGTCGCGGCGCTCTCCCGCTCCACGCTCACGTCGATCGGCCCGTACCTGGTGCTGGGTGCGATCTGTTGGGTCGGCCTCCACGAGGCCCACATCCACCCCACGCTGGCGGGGGTCACCTTCGGCATGATGGCGCCGGTGCGCCCGTTCCGGACCACGGCGCTCGTCGACGCCGACGAGTTGGCGCAGCGTCCCAACGCCGCGAATGCGCTGCGGGTGTCCACCCAGGCTCGCTCCACCGTGTCGATCGTCGAGTGGCTCGAGTACAAGCTGCACCCGTACTCCGCGTTCCTGATCGTCCCGATGTTCGCACTCGCCAACGCCGGCATCCGGATTCCGGCGTCCGAGGTCGGCGCCGCGTTCTCGAACCCGGTCACCTGGGGGGTCATCCTCGGATTGGTCGTCGGCAAGGCGGTCGGCATCACCGCGTTCACGCTCGGCGCCGTCGCGCTCAAGATCGGTTCGCTCCCGGTCGGTGTCACACCTCGCTACGTGATCGGCGCCGGTGCGCTCGGCGGGATCGGTTTCACCGTCTCGCTGTTCGTGACCGAGCTCGCCTTCGGTGAAGAACTCGTCGGGACCGACGCACGACTCGGGGTGCTGATCGCATCGTTGCTCGCCGGAGCGATCGGTACCGCCATCCTGATCCCGGGTCGCGTCGTCGACGATCGGTCGATGGACGACCACCTGCCCGAGCCCGTCGCGCCCGTCTGACCGCTCCGCAGTGAACGAAACGTGACGAAATCGACTAGAACGGTGGCCTACGGCGAGTTCGGCAACCGGCTGAACTCGCCGTCGTCGTCCCCATGATCCTCGCTGCCTCCGAATCCGCCATCGGCCCGACGCTCGCCGTGATCGTCGGGGTCGGCATGGCCGCGCAGTGGCTGTCCTGGCGGACGCAGATTCCGTCGATCATCCTGCTGCTGGTCGCCGGCCTCGTCCTGGGCCCGGTCACCGGCGTCGTCGATCCCGACGCATTCCTCGGTGGCACCCTGTTCCCGATCGTGTCGATCTCCGTCGCCCTGATCCTGTTCGAGGGCGGTCTCGACCTCCCACCGCGAGAACTGAGAGCCACCGGCACCGTCGTTCGCCGCTTGATCTCGGTCGGCGCGGTGATCACGTTCTTCGTCGCGATCTGGGGCGCCGAGCAACTGTTCGACATCAGCCGTGGTGCGGCCGCCGTGCTCGCCGCCGTGCTGGTCGTCACCGGACCGACCGTCGTCGGGCCGCTGCTGCGCTTCGTCCGGCCAAACGGTCGCACCGGCCCCATGCTGCGCGCCGAGGGCATCCTGATCGACCCGATCGGTGCCACCGCGTCGCTGATCGCGTTCGAGGCCGCATTGACCGAAGACACGGGCGAGGCGCTCAGCACGATCCTCGGCGTGATCGGGCTGACACTGCTCGCCGGCATCGGCATCGGGTTCGTCGCGGCGTACATCCTCGATCATGCGCTGCGCCGGTTCCTGATCCCCGACCACCTGGGCAACCCGATCGCGCTGGCGTTCGTGATCGTCGCCTTCGTCGTCAGCAACGAGATCCAGGAAGAGGCCGGTCTCCTGACCGTGACCGTCATGGGCATCTGGCTCGCCCGCCGCGACACGGCCGCCGTCCGCCAGCTGCTCGAGTTCAACGAGAGTCTCCGCACGCTGCTCATCTCGGCGCTGTTCATCCTGCTCGCGGCTCGCATCGAGACCGACCAACTCCGCGACGTCGCACTGCCGTCGCTCGCGTTCCTGGCGCTGCTCGTGTTCGTCGCGCGGCCGATGTCGGTGATCGCGTCGACCGTTCGCAGCAGCCTCTCCTGGCGCGAACGACTGTTCCTGATGGCGATGGCTCCTCGCGGTATCGTCGCCGCCGCCGTGTCGGCGATCTTCGCGCTCCGGCTCGAGGAGGAGGGGGTGCGCGGGGCCGAGCTCATCGTGCCGATCGTGTTCCTCGTCATCATCGGCACGATCGTCGTGTACGGCTTCCTGGCCGGTCCGTTCGCGCGGGTGCTCGGGCTCGCCGAGGCGAGGGCGAACGGTGTGCTGATCGTCGGTGCCCATTCGGTCGCCCGCGGGCTGGCGTCGTCGCTGCGCGACCTCGAGGTCACGACGATGCTGGTCGACACCGACCCGTACAACGTGACGCGCTCGGTGGCGCTGGGACTCCCGGCTCGGCGACTCAGCGTGCTCACCGAGGAAGCCGCCCACGATCTCGATCTGCGCGGCATCGGCCGCATCCTCGCGATGACCCCCAACGACGAGGTCAACGCGCTCGCCACGAGTCGGTTCTCGCGCCAGTTCGGTCGTCGCGAGACGTTCCAGCTCGCCCCCAACGGCGAGCAGCGCTCCGGCGCGCTCCCCGAGGAACTGTTGGGGCGGATCGTCGGCATCGAAGGCCTCGACTACGCGACGGTCGACGAACGCGCACGGCAGGGTTGGCGCGTCCGGTCGGCCGATGCGACGCCGTCGATCTCCGCGATGACCGAGGGTGGGCTGTTCATCCCCCTCGCCAGGGTCTTCGAGGGCCAGCTCGGATTCATCTGCCGCAACGACCCGGTCCCCACGCAGGGCACGGTGATCGGTCTCGCGGCCCCGTCGGTCCAGAAGGAACTCGACGGCGTGAACGTCGCCGCCAAGTAGCCCCGATGACCGAGTTCCTGTTCGTGTACGGCACGCTCCGTCCTGGCGACGTCCGGTGGCCGCTGCTGCAGCGGTACGTCGACGACGAGGGGGTCGACGACACGACGACCGGCCGGCTGTTCGACACGGGTCTCGAGTATCCGGCGGCCGTGTTCGGCGAGGGCGACCGGATCCACGGGCGCACCTACCGGCTGAATGCCGAACTGCTCGTGGATGCACTGGCCGTCCTCGACGAGGAGGAGGACACGGTCGACGGCGTGTACCGACGGGTGCGGGTCGTCACGGCCGGGGGCATCGACGCGTGGGCGTACGCCTACGGCGACGGCCTCGAACTGACGCCGATCCCGTCCGGCGATTGGTTCGACCGCCCCGTCCGCTGACCCGACGTCACCGCTCGGCAGCGTGACGGCGCACGAACTCGCCGATCTCGGCGATCGAGGCGCGGGCCTCCGGTACGACCGGTGCCATCAGGTGCCAGACGTGCCACAGGTCGTCGGCCACCCGGAGATCGACATCGACCCCGGCGGCTCCAGCGCGGTCGGCGAACGTGTCGCTGTCGCTGAACAGCAGTTCGTTGCGCGACACCTGGACGAGCGTCGGTGGGAGTCCGGTCAGGTCACCGAACAGCGGAGAGACGGCCGGGTCGTCGGCGGCGACGTCACCGCGATAGAAGCGCGTCGCACGCTCGACCGACGCCGGCAGGATCAGGATCTCGGAGTCGGCATTCGCCGTATGGCTCTCACCGTCGCCGGTCAGGTCGAGCCACGGGCTGAGCAGCACCAAGCAGGCCGGCATCGGGAGACCCGCACGTCGGGCTGCCTGGAGTACCGCCACCGAGAGCCCGCCGCCGGCGGAGTCGCCACCGACGGCCAGACGCTCCACGGGCACCTGTTCGATCAGCGCCCGGTACGCGGCCAGCCCGTCGTCGACGGCCGCTGGGTGCGGGTGCTCGGGCGCCAACCGGTACGACGGGAGGTAGACGGCGGCGGAAGCGGCCTTGGCGACGCGGCCGGCGAGCGGCCGGTACATCCTGGGCGACCCGAACACGTAACCCCCGCCGTGGAACATGAGCACGGCCCGCTCGGGGGTCGCCGATCCGCTGGGCGTCAGCCGCAGACCGTCGCGTCCACCGAGCTCGACGGGGGCGGTGGTGACACCCAGGCACGGAGCGAGCAGGGCGTTGGCCCGTCCGATCACGCGGCGCATCCGCTCCGCGGTGGTGGCCGCTGCGAGGCGACGACCGATCAGACGGACGACCGGACGTTGGAGCCGTGCGGGAAGACTTGCCATGAGCGACCTCCTGGGTCGGTGCGTGCGACGCCACCGTAGTGCGCCGCCGCGGAACCGTGCCGGGAGATCCGCCGCGCGGCGAATCAGAAGAACTCGGTGGCGATCGTGTACACGGCGCCGACGTGGGCGACGATCTCCTCCTCCGACAGTGTCGGGCCGAGTTCGACGGTGATGCCGACCCCGGCCTCGGGGATCACCGTGCGCGACCACTGCGACGCCGTGCCGGTGTAGGTACCACCGGTGATGTCGACGACCGGTAGACCGGCGACGTCGGCGTAGCGGGTACGGATCTCACCCGACCGGCCCGAGCCGGGCGCGATCCGGAACAGGTCCTGGTGGTACCAGAGGATGATCTGCGGCTGCACCGAGGCACCGAGCGCGACCATCGCCCTGGTCTCGGGTTCGCTCGCGGGTGCCGAGCCGCCGTACTGCCAGAAACCCGGCTCGCCGAGTACGTCCCAGTTCTCGGGGAAGTTGCGATTGAGGTCGACCGCGTTGGCGTTCTGGCGGTCGGATCGCGCCTGACCGTCGGGGTTCATCGAGCGGACCAGCCACAGTTCCACGCCGTCGGGAACGGGTTCGACCGCCAGTCGGTCGATGATCGAGACCCCGTCGGCCTCGTTGCCGTGGATCGCTCCGACGGCCAGCACCCTGGTGCCGGAGGGGTCGCCGCGGCGGATCACCGTGATCGGCCGTCCTTCGACCGACCGTCCGATCTCCACCTCGACATCGGTCGGGAACGCGAGCGCGTCGATCGGTTCGATCCCCGCCGGCAACGCGGGCGGCGGCAACGTCGTGGTCGTGGTGGTGCTCGGCGTGGACGTGCTGGTCGTCGTGGTCGTGGTGGTCGTGGTGGTCGTCGAGGTGGTGGTGCTGGTCGTCGCCGGGATCGCCGTGGTCGTCGTGGAGGTCGGCGTGGACGTCGGCGTTGCCGTCGTCGGGGCGGGTGTCGTGGAGGTCGACGCCGCGGAGGTCGCCGTCGACTCGGCGGGGTCGGTGGAGCACGCCGTGGCGCCGAGCACGAGCCCGGCGGCACCGAGCAGTGCGGCCGGACGTCGCATCATGGGTTGCGCCGGGCGTGGGCGTCGAGCAGGTCGCCGACCGCGAGCGTCAGTTTGCGGGCGGTCGGCAGGTGCAGGTACTCGTTCGGGCCGTGGGCGTTCGCGTCCGGACCCAGCACTCCCGTGATCACGAATTGGGCGTCGGGGAACCGTTCGCCGAGCATGCCCATGAACGGGATCGACCCACCCTCGCCGAACAGCCTGGCCGGTTGCCCGAATGCCCGACTCGACGCGTCGTCGAGCGCCTGTTCCAACCACGGCGCCAACGGCGGAGCGTTCCAGCCCGGTCCGGACTCGGTCCCGCTGATCTCGACGCGCGCGCCGTACGGCGGGTCGGCGCGCAGCGTCGTCACCAACTCCTCGAGCGTCGCTTCGGCGTCGGCGGTCGGCGGCACCCGGACCGACAGCTTCAGCGTGGTGCTCGGCCGGAGCACGTTGCCGGCACGGGCGACCGGCGGCAGGCCTTCGGCGCCGACGACGCTCAGTGTGGCCCGCCAGGTCCGGGCGAGGAGCTGTTCGGCGGGGTCGTCGGTGGTCGGCCCGGCCCCGTCGACGAACGGGTAGTGGTCGCCGATGCGCCCGATCTCGGCGCCCGTCTGCTCGGCCTGGGCGACGCGGTCGGCGGGGATCTCGACCGCGGCCGACTCGAGCAGCACCTCCCCGGTGCGTTCGTCCTCGATCCGCGACAGCAGCATTCGAGCGATCCGGAAGGTCGACGGCACCATGCCCGACACGTCACCCGAGTGGAGACCTTCGCGGACGATGTCGATGCGCACCGTCGCCGAGGCCATGCCGCGCAGCGACGTGGTGACCCACATCCGGTCGTAGTCGATGCAGCCCGAATCGAGACAGACCACCAGCGAGGGCGAACCGATCCGATCGGCGAGCGCCTCGACGTAGGCGGGCAGGTCGGGCGAGCCCGACTCCTCGCTCGCTTCGATCAACACGACGAGTCGACCGTGTTCGCCGCCGGCGGCGTGCACGGCCTCGATCGCCGTGAGGCTCGCGAACGCGGCGTAGCCGTCGTCGGCGCCGCCGCGGCCGTACAGCCGGTCGCCCTCGAGCACCGGCGTCCAGGGCCCCAGGTCGTCACGCCAGCCCTCCATCTCGGGCTGCTTGTCGAGATGGCCGTAGAGCAGCACCGTGTCGTCGGGATCGGCCCCCGGCGTCGCCGGCACCTCGGCCAGCACGACGGGCGAGCGGCCGGGCAACTCGACGACCTCGACGGTGAGGCCGGGGATGGGCCGAGCGGCGCACCAGCTGCGGACCAACTCGACGGCCGTGGCCATGTGCCCGTGCTCACGCCACTCCGGGTCGAACGACTCACTCACGTTCGGGATCGCGATGTACTCCTCGAGGACCGGCACGATCTCCTGCCAGCGGGCGTCGACGAGTTGGGCAGCGGATTCGGACAGCGACATGTCCGCAACGGTACGGCCTCGGGTGGCGCACGGCCCGGCACCGGCGCCCGCCGACCTGCGATGCTGGATCGATGCGACCGATCGCGTTGCTCCTCGTGATCGGGCTCGGTGCCTGTTCCACCACCGCGTCGAGCCGGTCGGCCACCACGGTCGACGTCGCGACCCCGTCGGGACCGACGGCCGCCGAGCCGACGACCAGCACCACCACGACGACCAGCACGACCAGCACCACGATGATCAGCACGACCAGCACCACGACGGAGCCGGACCGACCGCGCACCATCCGCATGGCCTTCAGCGGCGACATCCTCCCCCACAGCCCGCTCTGGCGTCGCGCTGCCCGCAACCACGAACCCGACCCCGGCTTCGATTTTCGCCCGATGCTGGCGGCCCTCGGTCCGCTCCATGCCGACGTCGACCTGGCCGTGTGCCATCTGGAGACCCCGATCGCCCCCGTCGGCGAGGAGCTCTCCACCAATCCGTTCTACGGCGTCCCGGCCGAGGTGGTCGACGCGATCGCCGCCGCCGGATTCGATCGGTGCTCGACGGCAAGCAACTACGCAGCCGACCGCGGCACGGCGGGTGTCGATCGCACGGTCGACGTGCTCGAGGCGAACGGCATCGCACAATCGGGGATGGCTCGACGGCCCGCGGAGATCGAGCCACAGGTCGTCGACGTCGACGGCGTCACGGTGTCGCACCTCTCGTACACGTTCAGCTACAACGGTCTGTCGTTCCCCGAGGGCGAGGACTGGCGCTCGGCCGTGATCGACCCGGAACGGATCATCGCCGACGCGACCGCGGCCAGGGCGCTCGGGGCCGACGTGGTGATCGCCAGCATGCACTGGGGCGCCGAAGGGGTGCACGCACCGACGGGGTGGCAGCGCGAGATCGCCGACGAGATCACCGCCGAGGGGCTGATCGATCTCGTCGTCGGTCATCATGCGCACGTCCTGCAACCGATCGAGCTGGTCAACGGCACGTGGGTGCTGTACGGGTTGGGCAACATCCTGTCGAACCTGCCGACGAGCGACCGCTGGCCGGACGCGAGTCAGGACGCTTCGGTCGTCACCCTCGACGTGACCGTCGACGAACGCGACACCGTGACCGTCTCGAACATCGCGGTCCATCCCACCTGGGTCGACCACGATGCCGGGTGGCTCGTCCGGCTGGTCGACGACGAGTTGGCCCGCACCGACATCGGCGCCGGACAGCGCGGCCGGCTCGAGCGTTCGCGTGAGCGCACCGAACGGATCCTCGGTGCGTTCATGACGCCGGCGAGCTGAGGTGCGGCGGACCCCCGACGATCAGCCGGCGGTGACCTCGATCGTCAGCGTGTGGACCGGGTCGACCGACGACCGGGCGATCACCAGCTCGTACCCGCCCGACTCGATCGTCCATCCCGGCTCGGTGCGCCGGACGGCCGCCTGCAGCTGTGGGAGGGTTGCCGCCGTGTGCGCCTGCACCTCCGGCCACTCGGGCTGCGCCGGGTCCCAGTAGGCGAACGAGCGGTCGTCGAACTCCAGGGTGACCGCGCCGGTCTCACCCGGGTCGAGCGTCACCTTGCCGAACGCCTTGAGTTCCTGCTCCGGCCGCACGATCCGGCTCGCGGCCGGCCGCACGTAGCACTGCACGACCTCGGAGCCACGACGGTCGCCCGTGTTGGTGACGTCGACGGTGACGGTCAGCGTGTCACCGGGAGCGAACGTGTCGCTCGACGCGGTCGGGGCGCCGATCTCGAACGTCGAGTACGAACCGCCGTGCCCGAACGCGAACAGCGGTTCGAGTTCGCGGGCGTCGTACCACCGGTACCCCATGAAGATGCCCTCGGCGTAGGGCGTCTGGCCGTTGTCGCCGGGGAAGTTGCCGTACGACGGCGTCTGCCGGATGGAGACCGGGAACGTGGTCGGCAGCCGACCACCCGGGTCGGCCGCCCCCGTCAGCACGTCGACGAGCGCCGGCGCCATCTCCTGACCACCGAACCACGACTGCAGGATCGCCGGGGCGTCGTCGACCCACGGCATCGTGACCGGTGAGCCGGTGTTGACGACGACGATCGTGTTCGGATTCGCGGCGAGTACGGCGGAGACGAGCGCGTCCTGCTCGCCGGGCAGCGCGAGCGTCGAACGGTCCTCGCCCTCGGTCTCCCAGTCGTCGTTGGTGCCGACGACGACGATCGCGACGTCGGCCGCGGCTGCGGTCGCAACGGCACGATCGAACGCGTCGTCGCCGATCGGCATGCGCACGCCGACGTCGGCGCCGGCGAACATCAGCACCCGCGGCGCCACCGTCTCGATCACGAGTTCGTGCGTCGACCCGGCCTCCAGTTCGACATCGACGGGCGACACGCTGCCACCGAAGCCGAAGAACGCCGTTCCGGGCCGCGGCGGGTCGGTCACGCCGTCGACGACGACCTCGCCGTCGAGCAACACTCGGGTTCCCGTCACCTGGGTCACCTCGAACCGGTACGTGCCGGCCGTCGGCGCGGTGAACCGCGTCGTCCCCCGCGCCGAGAACGCCGACCTGGCCGGCTCGGGCAGCTGGTCGCTGCCGAACGTGAACCGACTCGTGTCTCGGTTGACGACCGCAGCCGGTTCCCCCTCGAACGCGGCGTTGTCGAAGATCTCGACGCGGAAGCCTTGCTCGCCATCGGGATCCTCGATGCTCGACCCGGCGAGCAGCGGCGCCGACTTGTCGATCAGGCAACCGGGCTCGAACGCGATGTCGACGCGATCGCCCAGCCGCGCCCGGAGGGCGTCGATCGGGCTGGTGCGATGGAACGGACGCAGGTTCGCCGATCCGCCACCCATGATCTGAGCCCTCGCCGCGTTCGGGCCGATCACCGCGATCGAGCCGACCGACGCGACGTCGAGCGGGAGCACCGGGCGACCCGCCACCGGTTCGTTGCGGAGCAGCACCATCGCCTCGGCTGCAGCGCGATGCGCCGCAGCGCGGTGCTCGGGGACGTCGATCGACTGCTCGGCACCGGGTTCGTCGTGCCACGCCCCGATCCGTTCGAACACCCCGAGCAGGCGCTCGGCGATCGCGTCGAGCGCGGCGTCGGGCACCCGGCCGTCGCGCACGGCAGCCGCCAGCTGCTCACCGAAGGCACGGCTGCCCGCCGGCATCTCGATGTCGAGTCCGGCCCCGGCGGCGAGGACGGTGTCGGCACCGGCGAGCCAGTCGGTCGTGATGAAGCCCTCGAAGCCCCACTCGTCGCGAAGCACGCCGGTCAACAACCAAGCCTGGTCGTTGCAGTAGGCACCGTTGAGTCGGTTGTACGCCGTCATGATGCCGAGCGTGCCGCCCTGCTCGACCGCGTACTCGAACGGCACGAGATAGAGCTCGCGCAGCGCACGTTCGTCGATGATCGAGTTGCTCGTGTACCGGTCGGTCTCGCACTCGTTGCCGACGAAGTGCTTGACGGTGGTCACCACGCCCTGTGATTGCACGCCCCGGATGTACGCCGCTGCCAGCTTGCCGCTGAGCAGCGGGTCTTCGGAGAAACACTCGAAGTTGCGACCGGCGAGCGGCGACCGGTGCAGGTTGACCGTCGGAGCGAGCAGCACCCGCGCCTGCTTCGTGCGGGTTTCGCGACCGAGTATCTCGCCGAGCTCCTCGACGAGGGTCGGGTTCCAGGTGGCACCGAGCGCCGACCCCGACGGGATGCACGTGGCCTCGGAGTCGCCCGAACCGAGGAACGACGAACCTCTCGCCCCGTTCGGGCCGTCGGTGGTGGCCCAGTTCGGGATGCCCAGCCGCGGCACTCCCGTGAACGTGAAGAACCCGGAGCCGGCCGAGATCGCGGCCTTTTCGTCGAGACTCAGATCGGCGACCGTCGCGACGGTCCGCTCGGGAGGTGGAGCTGCACTCATGGCGCCAACACTGCCATGTCGCGTTGTGCCGGTCGCACCGGTGATCACAGGGTCAGGTGACGAGTGCGGTACCGGCGTACGCCGTGCCGGCGACCAGCACCCACGCCATCAGGCCGAGCACCAGCGGACGGCCTCCGAGCCGGCGCATCTTCGCGACATGGACACCGAATCCGAGCGCGACGAGCGCGACGGTCAGCAGCAGCTTCTCGACGTCGCCGGCCCATCCGAGCGCCCGATCGCCGAGCACGCCACTCGACCGGAGGACGATCGCTCCGAGGAACCCGATGACGAACACGGGGAGCAACGGCGGGTGTGCGGTGTCCGACCCGACCTGGGGCCGCGCCGCCCGACGCCGGAGCGCGACGACGGCCACCAGCGGAGCCAGCAGCACGACGCGTGTGAGCTTCACGACGGTCGCGGCCTCGAGCGCCCGGTCGCCGTCCTGGCTGGCGGTGGCGACGACCTGGCCGACGTCGTGCACCGCACCGCCGACCCACGTGCCGAACGCGGCACCCGACAGGTCGATCGCCCCGGCGATCAACGGGAGCACGGCGATCGACAACGTGCCGCACAGTGTGACCAACGTGATCGCGTACGCGGTCTCCTCCTCGTCGGCGCCCACGACACCGTCCATCGCGGCGATCGCCGAGGCGCCGCAGATCGAGTACCCGGTCGCGACCAGCAGGCCCATGTCGGGGCCGATGCCGAGCCGGCGGGCGATCCACTGGGTCCCGATGAACGTGATGGTCACCACACCGGCGACGACGACGAGGCCGTCGACGCCGAGCCCGGCCAGGTCACCCAGCGAGAGCCGGAGGCCGAGCAGGACCACGCCGGCACGGAGGATCGGTCGGGCGCAGAAGGTGATGCCCGACGTCAGCCGTTCGGACACCGGCACGGTGTTGGCGACGACGGCGCCCAACACCACCCCGGCCACCAGCGGTGACACCGACGAGGAGAGTCCGGCGAGGAGCGTGGCGACGGCGGCGACCGCGACGACGGCGAGGACGCCGGGCGCGCGTTCGAGCAGCGGGCCGCGTGGCGCGACGGTCTCGACCGGCGCGCTTCGGGGGGCCTGCACGCTGGGCACGTCAGTCGATGACGACGGGATCGGGCTCGAACTCCAACCGCCCGTGGTCGATGTGGGGCAGCACGTGCCGGGCGAACAGGTCACATTCGGCGGCGTGCGGATACCCCGAGAGGATGAACGCCTCGATCCCGGCGGCGGTCAACTCCTGGATCTTGCCGAGCACCTGATCGGGATCGCCCACGATCGCGGCACCGGCGCCGGAGCGCGCCCGACCGACCCCGGTCCAGAGGTGACGCTCGACATAGCCGTCCTCGTCCGCCGCCTCCCGGAGCGCCGCCTGGTTGGCGACGCCGGCCGACGCCGAGTCGAGCGAGCGCTTGCGGATCTGCTCGCCGGTCTCGACGTCGAGCTTCGACAGCAACCGCGACGCGGCGGCGCGTGCCTCCTCCTCGGTCTCACGGACGATGACGTGCGATCGCCAGCCGTAGCGGAGCGATCGTCCCTTCGCAGCGGCGCGGGCATCCATGTCGTCCTTGACGGCGAGCATCTTGTCGGTCGTGTCGGGCCACATGAGGAACACGTCGGCACCGGCGGCCGCACACTCGCGCGCCGCCGGCGACAGCCCGCCGAAGTAGAACAGCGGGCTGCGTCCGCTGACCGTGCCCACCCGCGGCGGCTCGACGGTCAGGTCGACGAACTCGCCGTGGAAGTCGAGCGGCTCACCGTCGAGGAGGCGACGCAACGCGTACATGACCTCGGTCGAACGCCGGTAGCGGGGTTCGCTGTCGAGCTGCTCGCCGGGCATCTCCGAGGAGATGATGTTGACGGTCAGCCGCCCGTCCATCATCTGGTCGAGGGTCGCCAGCTGCCTGGCGAGCTGGGGGACGACGAGCTCGCCGCACCGCACGGCCAGGAGCATCCGGAGCGAGGTCATCGGCGCCATGCCCGCCGCGAACGCCGTGTTGTCGATCCCGAGCGCGTACCCGGACGGCAGCAGCACGTTGTCGAACCCGTACCGGTCGGCGGTGAGCACGATGTTCCGGCAGTGCTCCCACGAGCTCTTCAGCTCTTGGTCCGGCACACCCAGGAACTCGTAGTCGTCGTCGCACAGGGCGCTGAACCAGGACATTTCCACACTCATCGGGCCGTTCCTCCGGTCGTGACGTCGTCGTTCGCCGACGCAGCGGCGCCGGCGTGTTGCATGATCTCCGTGAGTTCGACCGGCCGGCCGAGCTCGATACTGCGGTGCGCTGCGGCACCCATCGCGACCGCCCAGTAGCCGTCGACCAGCGTGACCGCCGGCTGCCCCCCGGTGCGGATCGCCTCGATGAACTGGGCGTGCTCGAGGTAGCTCGAGCCGTGATGGAAGCCTTCGAAGGCGATCCGTTCATCGGTCGAGACATACTTCTCCACGTCGCCGATCCAGTGTTCGCCGCGTCGACCGACGACCACGGTGCCGGACGGCAGACGGGCCTCGACCTTGCCGAGTTCGCCGACCACCGACATCTCCTCCTGCTCCTCGGTCGCGTCGGCGAACATGCAGAGGTCGAGCAACGCCCGTGCCCCGCTCGGGTACTCGACGATGACGTAGGCGTTGTCGAGGATGTCGGGGGTGCGCCCGTCGTACTCCTCGTCGAGGTGGTTGACGTCCTGCGCGCCCGATGCCATCACCCGGACCGGGTGTTCCTGCAGGATCAGGTTCATCAGGTCGAAGAAGTGACACGTCTTCTCGACGAGGGTGCCACCGGTGTTCTCGCTGAAGCGGTTCCAGTTGTCGACCTTGACGAGGAACGGGAACCGGTGCTCGCGGATCGCGACCATGCGAGGTCGACCGACGGCGCCGTCGTGGACCCGAGCGATCAGGTCGGCGGCGGCGGGCATGTAGCGATACTCCATCGCCATCCAGGTGATCCACCCGTCGGGCCGGTCGGCAGCCAACTCGAGGATCCGTTCGCAGTCGGCGACCGTGGTGCACAGCGGCTTCTCGATCATCACGTGCACGGGGGCGGCGAGCGCATCGGGCAGCACGTCGATGTGCGTGTGATTGGGCGTCGCGATCACGACCGCGTCGCACAGCCCACTCGCCAGCAGCTCGCGATGGTCGTCGAACACCGCCACCTGCTGACCGGCGGCCATGGCGCCCTTGGCCCGGGAGTCGGCGTGCGTGTCGCTGATCGCCGTGACGACGGCATCGCCGAGCGCCATCACGTTCTCGATGTGCTCGACACCCATCATCCCGGTGCCGATCACCCCGTAGCGGATCGGACGCGCAGCCGTACTCATGACCGCCACTCAATCAGAGATACGGGTGGACGACCAGGTGGATCATGGCTCGGAGGTCATAGGTGATGTCTATGGGGGTGGATTTTCTTCCCGATGGGCCGACACCGAGTCCGACGCTCGCTACCATCGGCGACGTGACCTCGCTCATCCACTCCGCCAACCGCACCATCGGATCCCTCGGCGAGGTCGGACCGATCTCGTACGGACAATGGCGCTACACCACCGACGACCTGGCGACCGCACGCAATCTGATCGAGACCGCGATCGATGCCGGCATGAACCTGATCGACACCGCCGACGTGTACGGCCTCGACTGGGGCGGCGACGGGTTCGGTGAGGTCGAGGCGCTCCTGGGGCGCGTGCTGACCGACGCACCGCACCTCCGCGATCGTATGGTCCTCGCCACGAAGGGCGGGATCCGGCCGCCGACGCCGTACGACTCGTCCGCCGAGTGGCTGACGACCGCCTGCGAGGACTCGCTGCGGCGGCTGGCCGTCGACACGATCGACCTCTACCAGATCCATCGCGCCGACCTGTACAGCCACCCGGCCGACGTCGCCGACGTCCTGACCCGGCTCCGCGAAGCCGGGAAGATCCGCGAGGTCGGCATCTCCAATCACACGACCGCGCAGACGACAGCGCTGCAAGCCCACCTACCGTTCCCGCTCGTCACCGTGCAGCCCGAGTACTCGTTGCTCGCGCTCGACCCGATGTTCGACGGCACGTTCGACCACTGCGCCGAGGTCGGGCTGCTCCCACTCGCGTGGAGTCCGCTCGCGGGCGGGCGGCTCGCCACCGGCGAGGGGGTCGATCCCGACCTGCTCGCCGCGATCGACCACATCGCCGAACGCGAAGACGTCGATCGCTCGCACGTCGCCATCGCGTTCGTCCTCGCCCATCCGAGCGCGCCGATCCCGATCATCGGGACACAACGTCCCGAGCGCATCGTCGACACGTTGCGGGCGCTCGACGTCGAGCTCGACCGGGCCGACCTCTACACGCTGGTCCAGGCGTCGATGGGCGAGTCGCTGCCGTGACCGCCTCGTCGGCGATGCCGTCGACCGGACCAACCGGATAGCGGGCCGATGTCGCCGCTCGGCACCGACGGCGTCGATCTCGCCGCCGTCCGGCTGTTCCTCTCGGTCGTCGAACTCGGCAGCGTCTCCAAGGCGGCGGCGCGGCACTCGATCGCACAACCGTCGGCCACCAGCAAGCTGCAGAAGCTCGAACGCCGCTTGGGCGTCGCCCTGCTCGAACGCAGCCCGACCGGCTCGACGGCGACCGCCGGCGGGGTGCGTCTCGCTCCTGCCTGCGCAGAACTCCTCGTCGCAGCCGGCGCCCTGACCGACCGCGCCGCCTCACTGCGCGATGACGAGACGCATCTGCGGATCGCGGCGACGCGCCACGTCGCCGAACACCATCTGCCCGAATGGACCGCTGCCATCCCGTTCCACGACGTGCGCGTCGACGTGGTCGAACTCGACACGTTGCGCGTCGCTCAGGCCGTGCGCTCGGGCGATGTGGCGCTCGGGTTCGTCGAAGGCCCCCAGGCGCCGGTCGGCCTGCGGTCCGAAGTGGTCGCGACCGAGCAACTCGTCGCGGTCGTCGGGCGGTCACACCCGTTGGCCGCACGGCGTCGGTCGCTCACCCCGAACCAGATCGTGACGTCGACGATGATCCTGACCCGGATCGGTTCGGGCACGCGCGACGTGATCGAGGATGCGTTCGCCGCGCACGAGCTCGGCGCCGTCGGCGAACACATCGAGGTCGACAACGCAGCCGCCGTCCGAATCGCGGTCGCCAACGGTGCCGGCGTCGGATTCCTCCCCCGCTGTCGGGTCGATCGCGACCTCGAGGCGGGCCGGCTCGCGGAGCTCACGATCCGCTCGGTCTCGATCATCCAGCCCGTGCGCGTGGTGTGGCGGGGAGCCAGACCGTCGGCGCGACCCGCCCGATTGCTGGTCGACTCGATCGTCGGCCGCGCCGCGAACACGAGCGGCTGACACCGTTGCCGATCGGGGCGCGCGCCGCCCCGTCCGGTGGCCCCGACGACCGACCGATCTTGACCTGTAAGCGTTTTCATGGCACGCTGTGCGGAGCAGGCCCCGGTCTGCGACTCCGTGAACATCGGGTCAGAAGAAAATTTCAGCGGGTGGGATTCCCCCACCCATCTCGAGGGGAGAATCAATGATTTCACGTCGAATCAAGGTGCTGGCACCCGTGCTGGCCATCTCGTTGATCGCCGCAGCCTGCGGCGACAGCGACGACGACACCGCAGAACCGCCGGCCGACACGGCCGACGAGGCGACCGGCGGCGCCGGTGATGACTCGGAGGAGGTGACGGACCAGCCGTCCGGGGAAATGACCGAGGACACCGGCGACACCGCCGCTCCTGCAACGGTCCCCGAGGGCGGCGAACTGCCCGAGACGTCCGAGGACGCGATCATCATCACCGGTCCCGAGCGCGACGAGTCCGAAGCCGGCTCGATCCAGGAAGTCCTGGGCGCCTGGGGTGCCGACAACGGCGTCGAGGTCGTGTACCTCGGTGACGCCAACTGGGAAGCGAACATCAACGTGCAGGTCGCCGGCGGCAACCCGCCCGACATCTCGATCTTCCCGCAGCCCGGCAAGCTCGCCGAGTTCGCCCGCGCCGGAGACGTCGTGGCCTTGGCCGACGTCGCCGCCACCGCGACCGCCGACAACTGGTCCGAGGCATGGACCGTGTTCGGCAACGTCGACGGCACCCAGGTGGGCGTCCCGGTCAAGTCCGACCTCAAGTCGCTCGTCTGGTACCAGCCGGCACGCTTCGAGGCCGCCGGGTACGCCGTGCCCGAGACCTTCGACGAGTTCACCGCACTGATCGACCAGATGCTCGCCGACGGCGGCCCGAAGCCGCTCTGCGTCGGCATCGAGTCCGGTCAGGCCACGGGCTGGACCTACACCGACTGGGTCGAGGACATGGTCCTGCGCCAGCACGGCCCCGAGGTCTACGACCAGTGGGTGAGCCACGAGATCCCGTTCAACGACGAGCGCATCGTCGAGTCGATGCAGACCGTGCTCGATCTCTGGACCGAGGACAACGTCTACGCCAACAGCGGCACCATCGCCGCCACGGCGTTCCAGGACAACGGTGGACCGCTCGTCAACGGTGACTGCTACATGCACCGTCAGGCGTCGTTCTACTCGGCGTTCATCCCCGAGGGCACGGCGTTCGCCGACGGCTCCGAGGACGCGGTCGACGTGTTCTACTTCCCCGACATCGACGGTTCAAAGCCGGTGCTCGGCGCCGGGACCCTGGCAGCGGCCTTCAACGACCGCCCCGAGGTCCACGAGCTCCTCGCCTACATGGCGACGCCCGACTACGCCGAAGCACGCCAGACGGCACAGCAGGCACTGAAGGGTGGCGGCGACGCCCTCTCCGGCTTCCTGTCCGCCGTCAACGGTCAGGACCCGTCGGTGTACCAGCCGCTCGAGCAGTCGTTCCTCGACATCCTCTCCGAGAGCGCGATCGTCCGGTTCGACGCCTCCGACCTGATGCCCGCCGACGTCGGCGCCGGCAGCTTCTGGACCGAGGGCACCTCGGCCGTCAACGGTGACATCACGGCCCAGGAAGCGGCCGACACCATCGAAGCATCGTGGCCCGCCGGCTGAGCCGACGGCACGAGCTGACACACACCTGAACCCGAAAGGGGCACCGGCACATTGGTGCCGGTGCCCTTTTTCGTTCTAGATTGACCAACAAGGGGGTTGCAACATGGGGGAAACCTTTTCCAAGCTGCTGTCGACCGTCATCACGGTGATCGTCGCTGTCGGGGCCAGCGCGGGCATCTGGATCGGCGCCAACCTGGTGTTCAACCAGGTCAAGCAGAACTGGCGCACGTTCACGGCGCTGGCGTTCGGGCTGTCCGGCTTCTTCGTCGGCGTGCTGATCAGCGGCAACCGGGTGACGCGGTACTCCAGCGACCCCGACGCCGAGGGCTTGGTCAAGTTCGGCTACTGGGTCTGGTTGCCGCTCCTCATCGGTGTCTGCGCTGCGTTGATCGGCCTCCTCCTCGGGGCGACCGACGACCCGACCCGCCGGCTGGCGATCGGCGTCGGTGGGCTCGCCGCCCTCGGCGCACTCGTCGGGAGCTTCGTGCGGGCCGAGTACCGACCCGAACTCGACGCCGCTGCGCTCATCGGCTGGACCGTCGGCGTCGCGGTCGTCGGTGCCGGGCTCGGCGCACTCCGCAAACGACCGCCGCTCGGCGGCGCCCTGATCGGCGGAGCGATCGGATGGATCCTCGGTGCCTGGGGTGCACCCGAACTCGGCGGCGGCAGCGCCGCCTGGGCCGTCGTCGCGATGATCGTCCCCGCCGCACTGGTCGGCGTCCGGATCGGCATGGGAGCCGTACCCGACGCGACCGGACGGGCCGCGATCGACCAGAAGTCCCGCGCCGTCATCTTCGTCGGCCCGGCGCTGCTGTTCATCTTCGCCATGCTCGTGGTTCCGGCGCTCCGGACGCTGCTGCTGTCGATCAAGGATCGCGACAGCCAGGATTACGTCTGGTTCGACAACTACCGGGCGATCTTCCAGGATCCGAAGAGTTGGGACACCTCGATGTGGACCGACATGTTCACCAGCCGCCTCTTCTACACCGGCCTCGTCCTGCTCGGTGTCGCGCTGCTCCTCGGTCTGCGGGCGCGTCGTCGCACCGGGCGATTGGTCGAGCTGGGCAGCCCGAGCATGGGCCCCCTCCTCTTCGGCGGCCTGCTGCTGTCGTTCGCGGTGTTCACGACCGTCCGCGGCACGATCATGAACAACCTGTGGTGGGTCGTCGTCGTGACCCTCTTCTCCACCTCGATCGGTCTCGCCATCGCGGTCCTGGCCGACGGCGCCAAGTTCGAGAAGGTGGCCAAGTCGCTGGTGTTCATGCCGATGGCGATCTCGCTGGTCGGCGCCTCGGTCATCTGGCGGTTCATGTACGTCGCCCGCGACTCGAGCAAGGAACAGACCGGCGTGATGAACGCGCTCTGGGTCGGGCTCGGCAAGCTGAGCACCGGCAGCGGTGTGGCCACGATCGTGTTCGGCCTCGTGTTCACCGCGATCTTCGTCGGCGTCATGGCGCTCGTCGCCGACGCACTCGTGAAACGCGAGTACCCCCGCGCCGTCATCCCGGGTGTGCTCGCCGTCCTGCTCGGCTGGTTCCTCCTGCGGTACTGGCAGATCTACGGCGGCGGGGTCGGAGGCCAGCGAACCAACGCCGGCGGACGCACCGTCGGCGACCCGATCAACTTCATCCAGGACGGCCCGTTCAACAACATGTGGTTGATGGTCGTGCTGATCTGGATCCAGACCGGGTTCGCGATGGTGATCCTCTCCGCGGCGATCAAGGCGGTGCCGACCGAGTACATCGAGGCGGCCAAGGTCGACGGCGCCACCGACGGTCAGGTGTTCTGGCGGATCACGCTCCCGTCGATCAGCACGACGATCGGCGTGGTCGTCACGACGCTGATCGTGCTGGTCATGAAGGTCTACGACATCGTGCAGGTCCTCACCAACGGCAACTTCGGTACCGAGGTGCTCGCCAACAACATGTACCGAGAAGCGTTCCTCAACCAGGACTTCGGACTCGGGGCGGCACTCGCCATCCTGATCTTCGTCTCGGTCCTCCCGGTCATGGTCATGAACATCCGTCGCATGCAGCAAGAGGAGGCCTGAGATGAGCAACATCACCACGGTCGAGACCGACCCGGGCGGCGTCGCCGACCCGATGGCGAGCGAACACGGGCGCAGCGGCACCGGCGGCGACGGCGGCTCCGGGCCGATCGATCGCGTCTACCGACTCCTCAAGGGCATCCCGACCTGGATGCTCTGGCTGATCGTCGCGATCTGGAGCCTGCCGACCGTCGGTCTGTTTATCAACGGCTTCCGCGAACGCGATGCACAGCGCTCGACCGGCTTCTGGAAGACGCAGGCGGGCGAGGGCACGCTCGACAACTACCGGACGATCTTCGAGTCCAACCAGGGGTTCGGCAAGTCGCTCCTGAACTCGGTCGCGATCGCGGTGCCGGCGACGATCATCCCGATCGCGATCGCCGCGTTCGCGGCGTACGGGTTCGCCTGGATCGACTTCAAGGGTCGCAAGCCGCTGTTCATCGCCACCGTGGCGCTGCTCGCCGTGCCGTTGCAGGTCGCGCTGATCCCGCTGCTCCAGTTGTGGATCTCCGGTGCCCACCTGACGCTGCCGTTCATCGACAAGACGATCACGCTGATCCCCGACTTCGACCTCGTCAACACGACGACCGCGGTCTGGCTGACGCACACCGGGTTCGGTCTGCCGTTCGCGATCTTCCTGATCCACAACTACATCTCGGCCCTGCCGAAGGACGTGTTCGAGGCGGCCCGCATCGACGGCGCCGACCACTTCACGATCTTCTGGCGGCTGGTGTTGCCGTTGTCGATCCCCGTGCTCGCCGCCTTCGCGATCTTCCAGTTCCTCTGGACCTGGAACGACTTCCTGATCGCGCTCACGATGGCCGGCACCAACCCCGACGCTCGACCCACGACGATCCTGATCGCGAACCTCGCCGGCGACTTCGGCCGCAACGAACACCTGCTGCCCGCGGCTGCGTTCGTGCAGTCGTTCATCCCGCTGTGCGTGTTCTTCGCCCTCCAGCGGTACTTCGTCAGAGGCATGCTCGCCGGCGCCGTCAAGGGCTAGGAGACGCCGTCGACCCTGGGTTCCCCGGCCAGCGTGGTCGGGGAACGCACCCACTGATTAGGTTCGCGGCGTGAACGAACTCCCTGCCGTGTTCGACAACCGGGTGAGCCGAGATCTCGGCGTTCCGATCCCGATCGTCCAGGCCCCGATGGGCTGGATCGCCCGCAGCCGCCTGGCGTCGGCGGTGTCGGCCGCCGGCGCCTGCGGCATCATCGAGACCTCGTCGGGCGAACTCGACGCCGTCAAGGCTGAGATCGCCAAGATGCGCGACCTGACCGACCGACCGTTCGGGGTCAACATCGCACAGGCCTTCGTCCGCGATCCGGCGATCGCCGAGTTCGTGATCGACCAGGGCGTGAAGTTCGTGACCACCTCGGCGGGCTCCCCAACCAAGTACACGTCGATCCTCAAAGGCGCCGGACTCACGGTGTACCACGTCGTCCCGACGCTCTCGGCCGCGCTCAAGGCGGTCGATGCCGGGGTCGACGGGCTGGTCGTCGAGGGCGGCGAAGGTGGCGGCTTCAAGAGTCCGACACCCGTGTCGACCATGGTGCTGCTCCCGCTGATCCGCTCACGCGTCGACGTCCCCATCATCGCCGCCGGCGGCATCATCGACGGCGCCACGATGGCCGCTGCGTTCGCGCTCGGTGCCGAGGGCGTCCAGATGGGCACGCGCATGGTGTCGGCGGCCGAGTCCCCGGTGCACGACAACTGGAAGCAGGCGATCGTCGATGCCGACGAGACCGACACCCTGTTCCTCAATCAACGCCACTCCCCCGCACTCCGGGCCCTGCGGACCGATCGCACGGAGGCGCTCGTCGACGCCGCCCACAACGTCTTCGGTGACTTCGGCGACGCGCAGGCGCTGTACTTCGGGGGCGACATGAACGCCGCGATCGCGCTGAGCGGACAGGTCGCCGGACGCATCGACGCCGTCCGGCCGGTCGCCGACATCATCGCCGACACCGTGCGCGAGTTCGGCGAGGTCGTCGCTCGCCTCCGAGGGGTCTGATGTCGTTCGAATGGCAGGAACTGATCGGCTACCTGGCGTCGGCGCTCGTCGTCACGTCGCTGGCGATGACATCGGTCGTCCGTCTGCGAATGATCTCGCTCGCCGGCTCGGTCACCTTCACCACGTACGGCTTCCTGATCGGCTCGGTCCCGATCATCATCACCAACGCGTCGATCGCGTGCCTCAACGTCTGGTTCCTGTCGCGCGAGCTCGGCGGACGCCGCGATCTCGGCGCCGTCTTCGTGCCACCCGACTCCCCGTTCCTCGCCGACTTTCTCGCGAACCACGCCCGCGACATCCAGATGTTCCAGCCCGAACACGACCCGACGCATGCTCCCGACGTGGCGATCGTGCTCACCCGCGACGGTCTGCCGGCCGGTGTCGTGCTCGGCGACCTCCACGACCGATGTCTCGACATCACACTCGACTACGTGCTGCGCGCCTACCGCGACTCCCGCCTGGGCCACTGGTTGTTCGGCGACGGGGCCCGCGTGCTGCGCGCCGAGGGCATCGAACGGGTCACCACACCCGGTGGCAACGAGACCCATCGCAACTACCTGGCCCGCATCGGGTTCGACTACGACATCGAGATCGGGCGTTTCACCCGGAGCGTCTGAGCCTGGGTAGCTTCCGTCTCATGCTCGAGATCGACGATGCTGCAGCGTGTTCGGCCTGGTTGGCGCTCGGCGACGACCGACCACCCGCCGCGTTCCAGCAACTCGACCTGCGCGACCAACCGGGATTCGAGTCGGGTTCGTTCCGCGGGTGTCTGTTCCTGTCGTGTCGGTTGACCCCGGCCCAGGCCGGGTTCCTGACCACGACCGGGGCGACCGTCATACGCGACGGCGACGAGCGGCCGTTCGCGGCGCACCGGGCCCGGCTCTACACACCGGAGGAACTCTTCGCCGGGTTCGACCCGACCGCCGGCGCGGCCTACGACGAGACGCTCGATGCCCGCGTGTACCGGCACTGGGTCGCGACCGGCCGCCAATACCCCGAGATGATCGACGAGAGCCTGGCGCGCCGGTTGCACGACCACTCGATCACCGACGCGTTGCACGAGGCGATCGCCGGCACCAAACCGGTGGCGATCATGGGTGGTCACGGACTCGAGCGCCGCGACCCGACCTACGCCGCGATCGCACGCATCGCGCGATCACTCACACGTTCCGACCGGCTGATGCTGTCGGGTGGGGGCCCCGGCGCGATGGAGGCGACACATCTGGGCGCCTGGATGGCGAACTTCGACGACGACCAACTCGACCATGCGATCGAACTCCTCGCGCCGCGGCCGTCCGGCGCCGTCGAGGGGCAGGAGTACGCGGACCCCGATTGGCTCGACCGAGCGTTCGCCGTTCGTGAGCGCTGGCCGCTGCCGGCCGCCTCCGACCGCTACGAATCGATCGGCATCCCGACCTGGATGTACGGCCACGAGCCACCGAACGCATTCGCCACTCGAATCGCCAAGTACTTCGCGAACAGTGTGCGCGAAGAGGGACTGCTCGCGATCGCGACCTACGGCGTGGTGTTCGCCCCGGGCAGCGCCGGCACGATCCAGGAGATCTTCCAGGACGCGGCACAGAATCACTACGTGTCGTTCGGCCCGGCGTCGCCGATGGTGTTGCTCGGCGAGCGGTACTGGACCGAGCGCCACCCGGTGTGGGCGGTGCTCGAGTCGCTGGCCGGCGGGCGCGAGTACCGCGAGCTGATCACGATCACCGACGACGAGCAGCAGGTCGTCGACGAGATCCTCCGGTACGAGCGGACGGCCTGATCGGGGCCGTCAACCGCGGGCGTCGTCGGCGCGTTCGAGTCGGCCCTCGTCGTCGACCGGAAGACCGGTGAGCAGCGCGACCGACAATGCGGCCGCGACCGCGCAGGCGATGATCGCCCACCGGTACGAGTCGGTTCGGTCGATCAGCCAGCCGGCGGCGGGCGGCCCGAGCAGCCCACCGAGCCCTGGCGCCGTGTACAGCACGCCGAGGATCGAACCGAGCCCGGCCACGCCCATCCGGTCGGAGATCAGGATCGGGCTGAGCGCCACGAACCCGCCGTAGCCGACGCCGAGCACCAGGACGAACACGACCAACAGCGCATACGACGAACCGGCGACGAGCCAGATCAGGAAACTGACGCCGTGGATCACGAAGCACGCCCGGTACAGCCGGAACGAACCGAAGCGGCGCACGAGCGACCCGAACCCGATCCGCGACAGCACGCTCGACCCGCCCAGCACGCCGACGAGCACGGCCGCCTGCACCGCGTCGATGCCGCGCTCCTTGGCGTACTGACCGACGAAGACGAACGGCACGAACAGGGCGAGTCCGAGCGCGAACGCCGACAGGTGTACGCGTCGGAACACCGGGCTGCGCAGCGCATCGGCGAACCGCGACGGTTGCGGCGAACCGTCGCCGGGCGGACGATCGACCAGCGGCACGCACGCGAGCAGGACCGCGGCGCCGCCGAACGCGAACACGACGTACGTGTCACGCCAGCCGTACCGGTCGATCATCGCCGCCGACAGCGGCGACAGGACCATCGTGCCGACCCCGATGCCCGCCACCGCCAACCCGACCGCCAGTGCCCGGTACCGCACGAACCACCCGCCGACCGTGGCGACCATCGGCACGTACCCGCATGCCGCCGCGATGCCGACACCGGCGCCGTACGTCACGTAGCCGGCACCGAGCGAGTCGACGCGGCTCGTGAGCAGCAACCCGACGAACATCGCGACGGCGCCGACGACCAGCACCAGACGCGGCCCGAACCGGTCGGTCATGCGACCCGTCACGATGCTCAACCAGAAGAACGAGAACGTCGTGATGCCGAAGATGACCGCGGTCGCTCCGGCCGCCGCGTCGAACTCCTCGCTCATCGACTCGAAGAAGGCGCCGAAGCTGTACGCCGTGCCGAGCGTCACCGCCGACGAGAAGAACGCCGCGACCACGGTGAACCACGCTCGACGCGAGTCGACGGTCGCACTCGGGCTCATCGCCGCACCGTAACGACCGGACGTCGACGGTCGAGGGTCGGAACGCAGCGGTCGTCGGTCGCGGTCAGCCGTCCGGGAGTTGCTGCCCGGTGATCGATCGGAACGCCTGCCGGATCCGCTTGACGCTGACGGGTCCCTCGACCCCGAGCGGCTGGGCGAAGATGCTCATGCGGAGTTCTTCGACCATCCAGGCGACGTCTCGGAGATCGTGGCCACGCACGGCCGGATCGCTCATGGCCGCCGCGACCGCGCGTTCGATCGGTCGCACCTCGGCCATCCGCCGGCGGTCACGCTCGACATCGCCGCCGAGGTGGTCGAGGCGGTACTCGATGCCGCGGACGTACCGGTGCACGTCGGGCAGCCGGTCGGTGCCCGAGCGGCGGACGAAGCCCGACGCGACGAGCCGGCGCGCGTGTGCTTCGGCGTCGGCGACCGTGGCGGACAACGAACCGGCGGTGAGCGACGAGGTGCGCTGCGCCACCCGATGGGCGGCCGCCACGATGTCGGCGGCGACCGCGAGCGCGTCGGCGGCGAGCGTCGGGGTCTCGTCGCGGACGGCTCGTTCGAGTCGGGCGAAGGCTCCGTCGTCCCACGGCAACTCGTACCTCGACATCACCGCTTCGACCGCGGCCTCGATCGCGTCGCCGGCGAGTTCGGAGAGCGGCACCGAGCCGGCGGCGACCGCCAGGGCCGACCGCTGGTCGAGCGACCGCTCGACGCGCGCCACGGTCGGGGCCGCGGCCATGAGCAGCAGACGTCGAACGCCGCCGCGCATCGCTCGTTGCTGCAGGGCCTCGTTGTCGACGACCCGCAACGAGACGCTGTCGCCCCGATCGAGCAGTGTGGGGTACGCC
The DNA here is from genome assembly GCA_033344875.1 of Ilumatobacteraceae bacterium. NCBI lineage: Bacteria > Bacillati > Actinomycetota > Acidimicrobiia > Acidimicrobiales > Ilumatobacteraceae > Ilumatobacteraceae bacterium. Next base: position 2,343,355 of record JAWPMO010000001.1, read on the forward strand.
CGCACGACGTGACCGTCACCCGACCGCTGTTCGACGACTCGATCGAGCGTGCCGATGTCCCAGGTGAGGATGTCGCGTCGCTCGGCCAACGGCGCCGCGTCGGCCAACGCCGATCGGGCCGAACCGGCCTGACGCTCCCGGATCGCCGCCAGGTCGTCACCTGCGTCGACGACCGCCCCGTCGGCGTCGACGACCACGATGTGGAGTCGCAGGTGCGTCGGCAGCCGGTCGAACACGAAGTCGTCGCCGCTGACCTCGACGCCGTTCGACTCGCCGAGGACCCGGGCGAGCGCGTCGACGAGTCGGCCGTCGGGCGACCCGAGCTGCTCGAACGCGGCGGCGGTGGTGTCGTTCATCGGGATCAGCTCCCGACGCAGCTCCTTGGGCAACGAGCGGATCAGCAGCCCGACGAGTTCTTCGCGGTAGCCGGGGACCAGCCAGTCGAAGCCCCGATCGTCGAACTGGTTGAGCGCCGTCAGCGGCACGTTGACCGTCGCTCCGTCGAGTGCCGTACCCGGCTCGAACCGGTACGTGAGCGGGTACTCGGCACCGCCGACGGTCCAGGTGTCGGGATAGTCGGCGAGCCGGATGCCTCGGCGGTTCCGGAGCACGGACGGATCGAGCTCGAGCAGCGTGGGCTGGTCACGTCGGGCGGTCTTCCACCAGCGATCGAAGTCGCGTCCCGATGTGACGTCGGCGCCGACGCGCTCGTCGTAGAACTCGAACACCATCTCGTCGTCGAGCAGGTCGATGCGGCGCACGCGCGCCTCGAGCAGCGCGACCCGCTCGACGAATCGCTCGTTGGCGGCCAGGAACTCGTGTCGGGTCTCCCAGTCGCCGGCGACCAGTGCGTGCCGGATGAACATCTCCCTGGCGAGGGTCGGATCGACCCGGCCGACGCCGATCATGCGGGCGCTGACGATCGGCAACCCGAACAGCGTGACGGTCTCGGCGACGACCGCACGGCCCGAACGGGCGTCCCACCACGGATCGCCGTACGATCGCTTCACGAGGTGCTCCGCGAGCGACTCGGCCCACTCGGGCTGGATCGTCGCGACGCGACGCGCCCACAGCCGGTTCGTCTCGACCAGCTCCGCCGCCATCACCCACTTCGACCCACGCTTCGACAGCACCGAACCGGGCGCGATCACGAACCGGGCGTCGCGGGCGGCCCGGTACTCGCGACCATCGCCGTCCTTCGTGCCGATCTGCGACAGCAGCCCCGAGAGCACCGCCCGGTGGACGTGGTCGGGATGGGATTCGTCGACCGTCGGCCGGATGTCGAGCTGGCCGGCGACCTGTCGGAGCTGGCTGTACAGGTCGCGCCATTCGCGGACGCGCAGGTAGTTGAGATGCTCGTCGCGACACATCCGACGGAAGCGGTTGCCGGACAGCTCACGCTGCTGGGCCCGCAGGTAGTCCCACAGCGCGACGATCGAGAGCAGGTCGGAACCGTCGACGTCGAAGCGTCGGTGCAGTTCGGCGGCGCGTTCGGGCGAGTCCTTCGGCCGTTCGCGGACATCTTGGATCGACAGGGCGGACGCGATGACGAGCACCTCGCGGACACACCCGAGACGCCCGGCCTCGACGACCATGCGGCCGAGTCGCGGGTCGATTGGCAGGCGCGCCAGTTGACGACCCGTCGACGTGAGTTCGCGAGGCGAACCCATCTCGCCCTCGCGCAGCGCTCCCAACTCCTCGAGCAGTTGGTAGCCGTCGCGGATGGCGGGATGATCGGGCGGCTCGACGAACGGGAACCGGGCGACGTCACCGAGCCCGATCGCCGTCATCTGCAGGATGACCGACGCCAGGTTCGTCCGCAGGATCTCGGGGTCGGTGAACTCGGGGCGGGCGTCGAAATCGTCCTCGGTGTAGAGCCGGATGCACACGCCCGGAGCGACCCGGCCGCACCGACCTGCCCGCTGGTTGGCCGACGCCTGGGACACGGGCTCGATCGGGAGTCGCTGGACTTTCAGCCGGCGGCTGTAGCGCGAGATGCGCGCGGTGCCGGCGTCGACGACGTAGCGGACACCCGGCACGGTGATCGAGGTCTCGGCGACATTGGTCGACAGGACGATGCGTCGACCCCGATGCGGCTGGAAGATGCGGTGCTGTTCGACCGACGACAGCCGCGCGTACAGCGGCAGCACTTCGGTGTTGCGCAGGTCGGCGCGACGGAGCGCATCGGCGATGTCGTGGATCTCGCGCTCGCCGCTCAGGAACACGAGCACGTCCCCCGGCCCCTCGGACTCCAACTCGGCGACCGCGTCGATGACGGCTCTGACCTGGTCGCGTCGGTCGCCGGGGTCGTCCTCGTTGTCGGCACCGAAGGGGCGGTAGCGCACCTCGACCGGGTACGTGCGGCCCTCGACGACGAACACGGGCGCCGGCACGCCGTCGACGCCGAAGTGCTCGGCGAACCGGTCGGTGTCGATCGTCGCCGACGTCACGATCACCTTGAGATCGGGACGCTTCGGCAGCAACTGTTTGACGTAGCCGAGGATGAAGTCGATGTTGAGACTGCGCTCGTGCGCCTCGTCGATGATCAACGTGTCGTAGCGGCGGAGCATCCGATCGCGCTGCAGTTCGTTGAGGAGGATGCCGTCGGTCATCACCCGCAGCAGCGTTCCGTCGCCCACCCGGTCGTTGAAGCGGACGGTGTAGCCGACCGCCTCGCCGATCGTCGTGCCGACCTCCTCGGCGATCCGCTCGGCGACCGTGCGGGCCGCGACCCGGCGAGGCTGCGTGTGCCCGATCATCCCGTCGACACCCCGACCGGCCAACAGACAGAGCTTCGGCAGCTGGGTGCTCTTGCCCGAACCGGTCTCACCGGCGACGACGACCACCTGGTGCTCGCGGATGGCGGCAACGAGTTCGTCCTGCCGGTCGGCGATCGGGAGCGACTCCGGGATCCGGACCGGGTTCGCCAGGCGATCGAGCATCGCCCGGCGCGCGTCGATCCGTCGCTGATCGCGCTCGGGGGCCGAGCGCTGTTGGCGGTTCGAAGAACGGGACATGCCGCTCTCAGGTTCGCAGCTCGATGCGCGCAATCCCACACGATTTGCCGAAGCGTCGAGTGGAGGCTGCGAACCGCTGCCGGCGACGGCACACTGTCGGGGTGAGGTCCGGGACGCGTGCGGCGTTGCGCGATGCGGCACCGGCCGAGTTCGACCGATTGTCACCGGCCGAACAGGAACGGTTCCTCGTGCACGGTGAGCGCCTGGTCGCCCGGGCTTCGTGGGAAGGCGCCCGCGACGTCGACGTCACCGACGTGATGATCCACGTGATCGCGGCGCACGCCGCGCTCCTGACCGCCGGCTTCGGCACCGACACCCACCCTTACCTCAACGTGAAATCGGTGATCGTCCACGGCCGAACGATCGTCACGCGGGGCGATCGTCCCGGTCCGGTGCGCGGCGTGTACACGTCCGGTCGGCAGTACCTCGCCGGCCAGTCGGGTCACGGCCGGGGGCCGGTGCTGCTCGACTGGCAGACCGTGGCCCGGCAGATCGACAACCCCGAGCGCGGGGTGAACGTGGTGTACCACGAGTTCGCCCACAAGCTCGATCAACTCGACGGTGCGGCCGACGGCATGCCGCCGCTCCCCTCGCCCGCCGACGAGTCGGCCTGGGTCCAGACGCTCGGCACGAACTACCGGCGGCTGCGGCGCCGCGGCAGCGACGGGCTGATCAGGGGGTATGCCGCGACGAATCCGGCCGAGTACTTCGCCGTGACCAGCGAGCTGTTCTTCACACGGCCGGTCGAACTGCGCGAACGCCACCCGCGGGTGTACCGGCGCTTGGCCGACTTCTACGGTCAGGAACCGGCCGACCGCCGCTGACGCCCCGGCTATTCGCCGATGAAGTCGGGCGATCGCTTCTCGACGAACGCCGCGATGCCCTCTTGGCCGTCGTGACCCCGCATCGACTGCGCGATGACGACGCCCTCGTACTCGCCCGCCGTCGGCAGCGAGTTCTCGTAGCCGTGGTACACGACCCGCTTCGCGTGGCCGAGCGCCCACGCGGGCCCGTCGGCGAGCTGCTGCGCGAGCGCTGCGCAGGCCGAGTCGACGTCGTCGTCGGCGACGACGCGGTTGACCAACCCCCACGACTCGGCCTCGGCCGCGTCGAGCACCCGATTGGTCAGCGTCAGGTCGAGCATGCGGCGCAGACCGATGTGGCGGGCGACGAAGTACGACGACGTGCCGTCGGGCGTGACGCCGGCGCGGGTGTACGCCATCGTGTACTTGGCGGACTCGCCCGACACCACGAGATCGAATGCGCTCATCAGCGAGAGCCCGGCGCCGCCCGCGGCGCCACGGACACCGGCGACGAACGGCTTCGGGATCGAGTTCATCTTGTAGATCGCGCCGTGGTAGTCGACGAGCATGTCGGAGGCGAGCTCGGCCACGCGGTCACCCGCCTGATGGAACAGCTTGAGGTCGCCGCCCGCGCAGAACACCTTGCCCTCGGCGGTCACCGAGACCGCGCGGACGTCGTCGTCGAACTCGATCGCCACCATCACCGCGCGCAGATCGGCGGAGAACGCGGGATTCACGGCGTTCGCTCCTTCGGGGCGGGTGAAGCGAACGTGCGCGACCCGGTCGCGCACCTCGTAGGACATCGTCGACAGCTCCATGCCTGGCAGCGTAGGTTGCTTCGCTCGACAGATCGTCACGAGAGCTGCTAAGCTTGCGAGCACAACAAAAGGAGCCCACCATGAACCCCATCGAGTCGACCGTGCCCTGGCAAGGACTGAACCACCTGGCCCTGATCACCAACGACATGGATGCGACCGTGCGGTTCTGGCACGGCGTCATGGGCGCGCCCCTGGTGGCGACGATCGGCACCGACACGTTCCGCCACTACTTCTTCTCGTTCGGCCCGTCGCACTCGGTCGCCTTCTTCGAGTACATCGGCCACGAGACCAACATGGTCGCCAAGCCTGCCGGCGTGTTCGACGAGCGGGCCGGCCAGTTCGACCACCTCTCCCTCGATCTCCCCGACGAGGCAGCGCTGACGTCGCTGCGCGAACGGCTGACGGCGGCCGGCACCGAGGTCACCGACGTGGTCGACCACGGACTCATGCGGTCGATCTACTTCACCGATCCCAACGGCATCGCACTCGAAGCATCGTGGTGGGCCGACGACCCGACCGGGAGCGAGCCCGACTACGCCGACGCCACGTACTTCCAGGACCCGAATCCGGTGCCGGCGTTCGCCGAACTCCGCGCCGGAGGGCTCGAGAGCGTGCCGGCGACCAAGCTCGTCGACGAACCGGTCGCCGTCTGACGAACCTCGCCCCTACTCCGACGTCGGACCGGTGAACTCGGGCGGCCGCCGCTCGCGGTGCGACGCCAGGCCTTCCACCACGTCGGGCCCGCCGAATCCGTAGAACTCGAGCGCCAACGAGGCGTCGAACGCCGGCCCCGCCGAGCGGTACCAGTGGTTGAGCGAGTGCTTCGTCCACCGCATCGCCGACGGCGACACGGCCATCAGCTTGTCGGCGACCACCAGCGCCTCGTCGTGCACCCGGTCGTCGTCGACGCACAACGAGACCAACCCGATCCGCTCGGCCTCCTCCCCCGTCAGCGTGTCGCACGTCAAGAGGTAGTACTTCGCCTTGGCCATCCCGACCAGCAGCGGCCAGCACACGGCGGCGTGGTCGCCCGCCGCGACGCCCAGCCGGGTGTGGCCGTCGATGATCCGAGCCGTGCGACCCACGACGGAGACGTCGGCCAGCAATCCGGCCACGAGCCCGGCACCGACGGCCGGCCCGTGGATCGCCGACACGATCGGCTTCGAGCAGTTGATGACGTTCCAGACCAGATCGCGGGCTTCGCGCATGACGCGGGTCCGGGTGGCGTAGTCGTTGATCATCCCGTCGATCAGTTCGAAGCTGCCTCCGGCGGAGAACCCCTTGCCGGCGCCCTGGAGGATCGCCACCTGCACGTCGGGGTCGCGGTCGACCTCGAGCCAGATCTCGGCGATCTCGCGGTGTGCGTCGGGCCCGACCGAGTTGAGGCCCGGCGCATCGAACGTCACCCGCAGCACGCCGTCGCGCGGGCGGTCGTAGGTGAAGCTCGGGAACCGCTCCGCGTAGTCGACGGTCATCGGGTGCCTCCCAGCGCCGTCTCGATGATGCGTGCGAGTTCGATCGGCTGGTCGCCCTGCACGCTGTGTCCGGCATCGACCTCGACCACGACGGCGTCGGTCCGGCGGCGGCGCAACTCCTCCACGTCGCCGTCGTCGACGACCGACTGTTCGCGCGTCCCGCGCACCAGCGTGAGCGGCACCGTCGACGCCTCGACGTGTTCCCACAACTCGGTGATGTCGGCCCGGCGTTCGGGGTGGTCGGTCTCGCCCATGGCGGTGTAGTCGTCCCGACGGTGACGCCACACCCAGCTGCCGTCGTCGAGCTGCAACGCGTTGTGGAGGATCCCGCGACGGAGCGAGCTCTCAGATCGCGTCGGGTTGAACTCCATCGTGCGGGCGAGCAGGTCGTCGAACCTCGGGAAGGTCGCCGGACCGCGGACGAAGTCGTGGATCGCCTTCGCCTTGTCGCCGGTGACACCGGGTGTGATGTCGACGAGCATCAGCCGCCGGACGAGGTCGGGGCGGGCCGAGGCGAGCGCGATCGCGGTGAGACCGCCGAGCGACATGCCGACGATCAGGGCCGCACGCGGCGCCAGGCCGTCGATCACCTCGGCGAGGTCCGCGGCGTTGGCGTCGGGCCGAGTGCCCACGTCGGGGGCGGGGCTGCCCGAGTGGCCGTGACCGGGCAGATCGGGCGCGATCAGCGGACGATCGAGCGCGAGCGCGACCGTGTCCCACGTGTGTGCGTTCTGCGCCCCGCCGTGGATGAGCACGACCTCGGGGTCGCCCGTGCCCCAACGCAGCGTGCTGAGCGACCGACCGTCGCGCAGCGACGTCTCGATCCGTTCGACCGTGGGCGGCTCGTCGTACGGCAGCCCCCATTCCCGTGCGTTCTCGTGGAACATCGAGAACTCGTCGTAGGCCACACGGTCCGGGTCGCTCGTCACCTCCAGCACCGTAGAACCCGACGGCGAACGGAGCGAACCCGGATCGCCGCACATCGCCGGCCGGCGCGTGGTTGACTGACGCGGTGAACGGCATCGATCGCCTCACCCCGGAGTCCGACCGACTCCACATCGACTGGGCCGACGGCCGTGTCAGCGAGCACTCGTGGATCTGGCTCCGCGATCATTCGCACGACCCGACGACCATCCACCCCGACACGCAGCAGCGCCAACTGGTGACCGCCGAGATCGACCCGTCGCTCCGGCCGACCGGCGTCACGACGACCGGCGGCGCGGTCGTGATCGAGTGGAACGACGACGACCACCCGCCGTCGATCCTGCCCACCGAGTTCCTGGCGGCCCATCGCGACCCGAACGTGTTCGACGACACCGAACGTGTGCTGTGGGACGGCACGTCGATCCTCGACGACTGGCCCGTCGTCGAGTACGACGAGGTGATCGCCGACGACGCCGGTGTCGCCCGCTGGCTCGAACTCGTCGCCCGTTACGGCTTCGGCATCGCCACCGGCACCCCAACGACGGCCGAGGCGACGGAACGGCTCGCTCGCCGCATCGGGTACGTCCGCGAGACGATCTTCGGCGGCATGTGGGACTTCCAGGCCGATCTGTCCAAGGCCGACACCGCGTACACCGACCAGGAGCTGCGACCCCACACCGACGGCACGTACAGCAACGACGCACCGGGCCTCCAGCTCCTGCACTGCCTGGCGTTCGACGGGACCGGCGGGGAATCGACGATGGTCGACGGATTCCGGGTCGCGGCCCAGCTCCGGGTCGCCGACCCCGACGCGTACGAGGTGCTGTCGACCGTCGACGTGCCCGGCCGATACCTGGGGGACGGTGTCGATCTCCGGGCGGCCCGCTCGGTGTTCCGCCACGGCGCCGACGGCGTGCTCGAGCAGGTGTCGTTCAACAACGCCGACCGAGCACCGTTCACCCTGCCGTTCGACCGGATGAATCGTTTCTACGACGCGCTGCGAGCGTTCGAACGTCGGGCGAACGACGTACGGCTCCAGTGGCGCCGCGTCAACCCACCGGGCGACGCGATGCTCTTCGACAACTGGCGGGTCCTCCACGGGCGCCTCTCGTACACCGGCCACCGACACCTGTGCGGTTGCTACATCAACCGCGAGGACTACCTGAGTCGCCGCCGAGTCCTCGCGACCGGCTGACCTCCCGGCGCTGTCGAGCGCTGTGTCCGCGGCCAGTCGAGTCGACGCGACGGCGGTCGGGGCCGACCGCTCGACGATCTTCGTCGTCGGATCCGACCCTCCGACTGGCGGTCGGGTGGTCAGACCGACCACAATGAGCCGAACCGGGGTGCGACCGATGTCACCATCGATGACATCGGTCACACGTCGGCGGCAGTTCGGTCGCAGGGGGCGACCGGCGGGGAACGAACCGAGGGGGAATCGTCGTTGACGGTCATGGCTGACGCCAACACGCACGGCAGGCGGCAACGGAGCGAGGACGACCTCCTCGTCGTCGACGACCTCCGCACGCACTTCCACGTACCCGCCGGCGCCGTCAAAGCCGTCGACGGCGTCTCGTTCCGCCTCCGGCGAGGCACGACGCTCGGTGTCGTCGGCGAGTCCGGGTCGGGCAAGACCGTGCTCTCGCGGTCGGTGATGGGGCTCACCACCGCCGGCAACGCGGTCACCACCGGATCGGTGCTCTACGACGGCCTGGAGCTCGTCGGCCGGTCACCCAAGGAGATGAAGTCGCTGTGGGGCGCCGAGATGGCGATGGTCTTCCAGGACCCGATGACCTCGCTGAACCCGGTCGTCAAGATCGGTCGACAGCTGACCGAGCACATGCGCCACCACCTCGACATCGGCAAAGCCGAGGCGCGGGCCGCTGCGGTCGAACTCCTGAAGTCGGTCCGTATCCCGGAGGCGAACGAACGGTTCGACAACTACCCGCACGAGATGTCGGGCGGGATGCGCCAGCGCGTGTGCATCGCGAGCGCGCTCGCCTGCAGTCCGAAGCTGCTCTTCGCCGACGAACCGACGACCGCCCTCGACGTCACCGTGCAGCATCAGATCCTCAACCTGCTCGCACAACTGCAGCGCGAGCACCACATGACGATGATCATGGTCACCCACGACCTCGGTGTCGTCGCCACACGAGCCGACGAGATCGCCGTGATGTACGCCGGTCGGATCGTCGAGAAGGCGCCCACCTCGACGCTGTTCTCCGACATGAAGCACCCGTACACACAGTCGCTGCTCTGGTCGATCCCGAAGACGTCGCAGCCGAAGCACACACGGCTGAGCGCGATCGCCGGCCGTCCGCCCGACCTGATCAACCCACCTCCCGGCTGCAAGTTCGCGCCCCGCTGCGCCTATGCCCAACCCGTGTGCATCGAGGTCGAGCCGCCGCTGCAGACCGATGCCGCGGGCCACCAGTACGCGTGCCACATCCCGGTCGGCACCCCCGAGAACACCGCTGCGTTCGAGAGCAACCTCGCCGCCGGGCTCCCGCAGACCCTCACCGCTGCGGGCAAGATGTCGGCCCGCGAAGACCTCGTCCCCGACTACTCGAGCATCGTCGGCGATGCGGTCGACCACCGCGCCGTCGCCGAGGGACTCGCCCACACCAACATCCAGCACTCCAACATCCAGGGGGATCCAGCTGATGGCGGGTTCGGGCAAGGCACACATGTCGGCCAACGGCGATGCGCTGCTGCGTGTCGACGACCTGGTCATGGAGTTCCCGCTCGGCGGCGACCGGGTGGTCCACGCCGTGTCGGGCATCAGCTTCGAAGTCCTCAAGGGTGAGACCCTCGGCCTCGTCGGCGAGTCGGGGTGCGGCAAGTCCACCACGGGCAAGGCGATCCTCCAGCTCCCCCGCCCCACCAGCGGGTCGATCACCCTCAAGGGCACCGACCTGACGCAGCTCGACACCGACGCGATGCGCCAGAAGCGCACCGACATCCAGATGATCTTCCAGGACCCGATCTCGTCGCTGAACCCGCGCCGCATCATCGGCGAGGTCGTCGCCGAACCGCTCAAGGTGTGGGGACCCAAGGACACCGACGAGCAGTGGGCGAAGGTGTCCGAGATGCTCGACGCCGTCGGCATCGACCCCGATGTCGCCCGCTACAAGCGGCCGCACGAGTTCTCCGGTGGCCAGTGTCAGCGCATCTCGATCGCACGCGCCCTGGTGATGGAGCCCGAGCTGATCATCTGCGACGAGCCGGTGTCGGCACTCGACGTGTCGGTCCAGGCCCAGATCCTCAACCTGCTCGAAGACCTCAAGGCCAAGTACGGGCTCACACTCGTGTTCATCGCACACGACCTCGCGGTCGTCAAGAACATCAGCGACCGGGTGGCCGTGATGTACCTCGGCAAGATGTGCGAGCTGTCCGAGTCCGACGAGCTGTACGCCAATCCGGCGCACCCGTACACCCGGCTCCTCATGGAATCGCACCCGGAACCGAATCCGGATGCCGAGGTCGACGAATCGATGGTGCAACTCGGCGAGCTGCCGTCGCCGATCGCGCCGCCGTCCGGGTGCCGCTTCCGGACCCGCTGTCCACATGCCGACGAGCGATGCGCACGCGACGAACCGCAGATGCGCCGGGTGAACGACGACCACTACGTCGCGTGCCACCACCCGCTCGTCCCGGCCGAGGAGATGGAGGTGTCGATCGCCTGACCATCGTGCTCGTCGGCGCCGCCGAACGGGCACCCGACCGATGCCGAGGCCACGCCTCGGCGTCACGAACACACAATTCCGAGAGCGACCGCTCTCATCGAGACAAGGGGAATCTCACACCATGACGACGCGACGATGGAAGAAGTCAGTCGCTCTCTTCGCAGCCGCCGGCCTGTTGGTCGCCGCATGCGGAGGCGACGACGACGCCGACACACCCGACAGCGAGGACACCGCCGAACCGACGGCCGACGAAGGTGGCGACACCGACGAGGGCAGCGAGCCGTCCGACGATGACGGCGACGGCGACGGCGACGGCGATGTCGAAGCCGGCCAGGAGGCGACCGGGGACGTCGACACCGAGGTCACCGAGGAGTCGGTCGACGAGGGCGTCGATCGGTACGGCGGATCGATCGCCGTCGGCCTGGAGGCCGAGGCCGTCGGTCTCCGCCCGTGGGAGGACTCCTGCTCCGCCCCGTGTTACAACATCATGGTCACGCTCTACGACAAGCTGATCGAGCAGGACGTCAACGGTGAGTACCGGGGCTACCTGGCCGAGTCGTTCTCGTCGAACGACGACTTCACGGTCTGGACGGTCAACCTCCGTCCCGGCGTGACGTTCCACAACGGGACCGAGCTGACGGCACAGACGATCGCCGACATGTTCCCGATCCAGCAGGAGGGCGCAACGGCGTCGTCGCAGATCGGCGCATCGAACCTCGCCAGCGTCGAAGCGACGGGCGATCTGGAGGTCACCTACACGCTCAGTTCGGGCAACTCCGCGTTCCCGGCCTTCCTCGCCCGCGCCTCGCTCGGCATGCCGTTCGACCCGGCCGCGGCAGCGGCCGACATCGACGGCTACAGCACGAACCCGATCGGCACCGGGCCGTTCATGATCGAGACCAGAGACCTCGACAACGAGACCACGGTCGTCCGCTACGACGGCTACTGGGGCGTCGACCCCGAGGGCAACCAGCTCCCGTACCTCGACTCGATTTCGTTCCGGCCGATCCCCGACGAGCAGGCTCGTCTCGACGCGCTCCTCTCGGGCACCGTCGACGCGATCCAGTCGCTGCGTCAGGGCACCATCCGTGACGCCCGGGCGGCACGCGACGGCGGCGCCGAGATCGACCTGCTCGAGTTCCAGGGCAACAACGTCGGTGGCGGCATGTTCAACATGGCCGTCGCCCCGTTCGACGACATCCGCGTCCGGCGTGGCCTGACGCAGATGAACAGCCAGGAGAAGGTCATCGAGGCACTCGGCGGCACCGGCATCTCCCTGCCGGGCACGCAGTGGTTCAGCCCCGACAGCCCGTGGTGGTCGCAGGCCGCCGCCGACGCCTGGCCGACGTTCGACTTCGAGGCCGGCGTCGCCACGCTGCAGGGCTACATCGACGACCCCGACCGTTCCGACGGCAAGGCGGCCGGCGAGCCGATCGACGTCGAACTCTCCTGCCCGCCCGACCCCACCCTGATCGCCGCGATGCAGGTGCTCGAGCAGACGTGGGCCGGCAGCGGCATGGTCAACGTCGAGTTGACCAGCTTCGACCAGCAGACGCACATCAACAACGCGCTGGGCGCCGAGAACGGCTTCATCGGCACGCACGGTGCCCACTGCTGGCGTTGGAGCGACCAGGACGATCCGTCGCTGTCGCTCAACCCGGCGCTGGCGCCGTACAGCGCCGAGGTGGCCGAGGCGGCCGGGCTGCCCGGTGTCGTCTCGCCGTTGAACTTCGCCAACTACTGGAACCCCGAAGCGTTCCAGGCTGCACAGCAGGCGATCACGACCGGCGATTTCGACGAGCGCTTCGCGCTGTACGAGCAGATCAACCTGGCGATCGCCGAGGACGTCCCGGTCTGGTACTCGGGTCACACGGCGACGATGCTGGCGACGTCATCCGACATCGCAGGCCTGAACGGCTGGCATCTGCCCAACGGTGATCTGGGTATCGGCTTCCCGGGCGCCGAAGGTCGCTGGGTCGAAGTCTTCGTGGCCGGCTGACCTGTAGCAACCCATCCGATCGGAACCCGGGGTAGGAGAACGCGTCAATGCGCAAAGTGATCATCAGTCGACTGTTGCGGCTCGCAGCCACGCTGCTCGCCGTCACGTTCCTGACGTTCAGCTTGACGTCACTCCTCCCCGGGGATCCGGTCAACGTGATCCTCGGGGTCGATTCCAACCAGGACCCCGAGCTCGTCCAGAAGATCCGTGACGACCTCGGGCTCGACGACCCGTTCATCGTCCGCTACGGCAACTGGTTGTGGGACGCCGTGGTGCATTTCGACCTCGGCGAGTCGTACGTCAACCGCGGCCAATCGGTGAGCGGCACCATCATGGACCGCATCCCGGTCACCGGACAGCTCGCCTTCATGGCGATCATCATGGCCGTCCTGATGGCCGTGCCGATCGGTGTGCTCGGTGCCTACCGGCAGGGTAAGTGGCAGGACACGGTCAGCTCCGCCGGTGTGCAGGTGGCGTTGTCGATCCCCAACTTCATCATGGGCATCTTCTTCATCTGGCTGTTCGCGGTCCAGCTCCAATGGTTGCCATCGTCGAACTGGAATCGGATCAGCGACAAGGGCCTGATCGAGAACCTGAAGACCGCGATCATGCCGGCCGCCGCCCTCGCCATGACCCAGATGGCGATCTTCTCCCGCCTGGTCCGCGCCGACATGGTCGCGACGTTGCAGGAGAACTACATCCTGGCAGCGAAGGCCAAGGGCCTCAACGACCGGTTCATCCTGATCCGCCACGCGCTCCGACCGAGTTCGTTGAGCCTGATGACGATCGTCGGCATCAACTTCGGGGCACTGCTCGGTGGCACGGTCGTGATCGAAACGCTCTTCGCCGTACCCGGCCTCGGGTTCCGGCTCATCAACGCGATCAACCAGCGCGACATCCTCGTGATCCAGGGCATCACGGTCTTCGTCGCCGCCGTGTACGTGATCATCAACACGGTCGTCGACCTGCTGTACGCCGTCATCGACCCACGAATCCGGAAGGGCTGACCCGATGTCGACCACCGAGGGCGCTCCCCACACTCCCGACTTCCCCCGCGACCGCATCTCCAACGTCTCGACGGCCGTCCAGCCCGGCTCGGTCGGCGGGCCGCCGCGTCGGGCGCGCCCGCGCGAGATCTTCGCGTCGATGCCGATCCTGGTGAAGATCTCCGCGATCTGGTTGATGTTCATCGTGTTCGGCGCGATCTACGCCAAGCTCGACGCCACCGTCTTCAACGGTTCGCTCCCGCTGCAGGATCCGAACTACCAGACCAACAACTTCAACGCGAACACCGGCGAGTTCGGTACCGGCGAGCGACTCGAGCCCATCTCCTCGGCACACTGGCTGGGCACCGACGCCATCGCGCGCGACACGTTCTCGCGCATCATGCACGGCGGATGGGTCAGCCTGATCGTCGCCGGTGTCTCGGCGATGTTCGGCATCGTCGTCGGCGGGCTCCTCGGCGCACTCGTCGGCTTCGTGCGCGGCCGCACCGAGACCGTGATCATGTCGATGATCGACGTCATCCTGGCGTTCCCGGCGCTGATCCTCCTGCTCGCACTCGTGTCGATCTTCCAGGTGCGCGACCTGTTCCTGATCAGCGTCGTGATCGGCGTGCTGTCGATTCCCGCCTACACCCGTGTCGCCCGCGCCAACAGCCTCGCGATCTCCAACCGCGAGTTCGTCATGGCCGCACGCGCCATCGGCACTCGACCACGCTCGATCCTGTTCCGCGAGATCATCCCCAACGTGTTGCCGACGCTGATCGCGTACGCGATGGTCGCGTCGGCGTTCGTCATCGTCGTCGAAGGCGCACTGTCGTTCCTCGGCCTCAGCGTGCAGCTGCCCACCTCGACCTGGGGCAACATGATCAACCAGGCACGGGGCGACATCAAGGTCGACGCGACGCAGGTGCTGTGGCCCTCGCTCGCACTGTCGCTGACCGTGCTGTCGCTCAACCAGGTCGGCGACTTCTTCCAGAAGCGCGGCTCGGTTCGGGGTTCCGCCCTGTGATCTTCCGCCTCGTCGTCGGCGTCCGACCGAACCGGCACCGGTCGGGCACCGACGCTCGGCGCGCGCGTCGCCGAGGGGAACACGCTCGATGATCGTGTCACGGGGGACATCGCCGAGTCGGCACGTACAGAAAGTAAGAACCCCTGGTGCAGACGTTTCACGACAGCTATGGTTCCGGCTCATGCTGACCTCGGGGGCGGGAGCAATCTGTTGAGCACACCTGTGCTCAAGGTCGACGACCTCCGCACGGAGTTCGACACTCCGGACGGTGTCGTCCACGCGGTCAACGGCGTCAGCTTCGAGGTCCGGCCCGGCGAGTTCGTCGGCGTCGTCGGCGAGAGCGGATCGGGCAAGAGCGTCACGATGATGTCGCTGTTGCGGCTGATCCCGATGCCGCCCGGTCGCGTGGTCAGCGGCACGGCCGAGTTCGACGACCACGACCTGATCGCCATGGACAACGGCGAGCTGCGCACGGTGCGAGGCGGCAAGATCGGCTTCATCTTCCAGGACCCGATGACATCGCTCAACCCGGTGCTCACGATCGGACACCAGATCACCGAGCCCCTCAAGCTCCACCTCCGCTGCGATCGCAAGACCGCCAACGAGACCGCCGCCAACCTGCTGACGATGGTGGGCCTGCCCGACGCCAAACAACGACTCAAGTCGTACCCGCACGAACTCTCCGGCGGCATGCGTCAGCGCGTGATGATCGCGATCGCGCTCGCCTGCTCCCCTCAGCTGCTGATCGCCGACGAGCCGACCACGGCACTCGACGTCACCGTGCAGGCACAGATCATCGAGATCGTGCGCAACCTGCGCGATCAACTCGGCACCGCGATGATCTGGATCACCCACGACCTCGGTGTCATCGCCGGGCTCGCCGACCGGGTCATCGTGATGTACGGCGGCGCCATCGTCGAAGAGGCGCGGGTCGCCGATCTGTACCAGCGCCCCGAACATCCGTACACGCAGGGGCTGCTGCGATCGATCCCTCGCCTCGACCAGAAGGGTTCGACGCTCGAGAGCATCACGGGCACACCGCCCAACCTCTACGCCGCGCCGACCGGATGCACGTTCGCTCCGAGGTGCCCGCACGCGTTCGAACGATGCATCGACGAGGTGCCGGTACTGATCGGGGTCGGCGACGACCACCGCGTCGCCTGCTGGTACGACACGGCAGCGGAGGCGCCCCGCGATGTCTGACGTCTCCACGGCCACGACGACCACCGCGACCCGGCAGGGCGACGCGCTGGTCTCGGTGACCGGTCTCAAGAAGCACTTCCCGATCATGAAGGGCGTGTTCCGCCGCCAGGTCGGCGCGGTGCGGGCGGTCGACGGCATCTCGTTCGACATCTTCCGCGGCGAGACGCTCGGCCTCGTCGGTGAGAGCGGCTCGGGCAAGTCGACCGCCGGACGCACGGTGCTGCGCCTCGAGAAGCCCACCGACGGATCGATCCTGTTCGAGGGCCGCGACCTCGCCAGCCTGTCCAACACCCAGCTGCGCAAGCTGCGCCCGCGCATGCAGATGGTGTTCCAGAACCCGCACTCGTCGCTCAACCCACGGATGACGGTGGCGTCGATCATCGGTGAACCGCTCGTCGAGCACCGCTCGCTCAGCAAGCAGGAGCGGCGCACCCGGATCGGCGAGTTGCTCGAACTCGTGGGCCTCGATCCGAGCCACGCCAACCGTTACCCGCACGAGTTCTCGGGCGGCCAGCGGCAGCGCATCGGCGTCGCCCGGGCGATCGCGCTCGATCCCGACTTCATCGTGTGCGACGAGCCGATCGCTGCGCTCGACGTGTCGATCCAGGCCCAGGTCGTCAACCTGCTCGAGCGGGTGCAGGACGAGTTGGGCCTCGCCTACCTGTTCATCTCGCACGACATGAGCATGGTGCGCCACATCGCCGACCGGGTCGCCGTCATGTACCTCGGACGCATCGTCGAACTCGCGCCGGTCGACCAGCTCTACGAATCGCCGAAGCACCCGTACACCCGAGCGCTCCACTCGGCGGTGCCGGTACCCGACCCCGTCGTCGAGGGCCAGCGGGTGCGGGTGATCCTCAAGGGCGACATTCCGAGTCCCGCCAACCCCCCGAGCGGTTGCCCGTTCCACACCCGCTGCCCGGTCGCCCGCGACCGGTGCGCGAGCGATGTGCCGGAGAACCGAGAGATCGCACCGGGCCACGTCGTGGCCTGCCATTTCGCCGACGAGCCAGGGTGGTGAACGCCGTGAACATCACGAACACGATGGTCACATCGCCGTCACACGGTTCGCTCGCACCATCGTCATCCCAGCATTTAGGATGATGAACACGATGCCGGTCGACCTCGACCGGCTCTGGGGGAGGGGAATCCACCACATGAAAGCAAGAAGAATGTTCGCAGCTGCTGCTGCACTGGCGTTGATCGCCGGTGCATGCGGCGGAGACGACGACACGGCAGAACCACCGGCAGATGCCACCGACGACGGTGGCGGTGACACGGGCGACGACGGCGGCGACACCGGTGACGACGGTGGCGACACCGGCGACGACGGCGGTGACACGGGCGACGACGGCGGTGACACCGGCGACGACGGCGGTGACACGGGCGACGACGGTGGCGACGACGGCGGTGACACCGGCGGCGACTCCACTGCCGGCCAGGGCGGCAACCTCGTGATGCTGCAGTGGCAGGCCCCGTCACAGGCCAACTCGTTGCTCTCCAACGGCACGAAGGACCTGCTCGCCGGCTCGCTCGTGCTCGAACCGTTCGCCGAGTTCACGCCCGACGGCGAAGTCGTCCCGGCACTCGCGACCGAGATCCCGACGCAGAGCAACGGCGGCATCTCCGAGGACCTGACGACGATCACGTGGAAGCTCCGCGACGACGTGTTGTGGTCGGACGGCTCACCGTTCACCGCGGCCGACGCCGTGTTCACGTACGAGTACTGCACCAACGAGGAGACCGGTTGTTCGGTCGAGGTGTTCGCCGACGTCACCAGCGTGGTGGCCGACGACGACTACACCGTGACCGTCACGTTCGACGCTCCGAAGCCGTACCCGTTCGCTCCGTTCGTCGGCTACACCAGCCCGGTCATCCAGGCGGCACAGTTCGCCGACTGCGTGGGTGCGGCAGCGAAGTCGTGCTCCGACCAGAACTTCCAGCCCATCGGTACCGGCCCGTACGTCGTGACCGAACTGCGCCCGGAAGACACCGTGTCGTACGCGATGAACGAGAACTACCGCGGCATCCCCGACGGCAAGCCGTTCTTCGGCACGATCGAGATCAAGGGCGGCGGCGACGCCGAGGCCTCGGCTCGTTCGGTCCTCGAGGTCGGCGAAGCCGACTACGCCTGGAACCTGCAGGTCGCTCCCGAGATCATCGCTCCGATGGTCGACGCCGGCAACGGCACGGTCAAGTCGGCCTTCGCGTCCAGCGTCGAGCACATCAACCTGAACCAGACCGACCCGGACGCGGATCCGCCCTCCGAGGGCACGCCGCACCCGCTGTTCGTCGACAACCCCGACCTGCACCGGGCGCTGTCGATCGCGATCAACCGTGACGAGCTCGTCGCGGTCGGTTACGGCCCGACGGGTGCTCCGACCTGCAACATGTGGCCGGTGGGCGCCGAGAACAGCACCAACAACGACTGGTGCCTGACCCAGGACATCGAGGCGGCCAACGCCCTCCTCGACGGCCTCGGTTACATGGACACCGACGGCGACGGCGTTCGCGAGGCCGAAGGCTTCGGACCGCTCGAGTTCGACTTCGTCACGTCGACCAATGCCGTTCGTCAGAGCAACCAGGAGTTGATCGCCAACCATTGGGATCAGATCGGCGTGAAGGCCAACATGAAGAACGAGGACGCGAGTCTGTTCTTCGACGGCACCTGCGCCGCCGACGCCTGCATCTGGAAGTTCTTCAGCCCGATCCAGATGTTCACCAACTCGTCCTCGGGTCCGGATGCCGGCACCTACCTCAACGGTTGGACGAGCGGCAAGATCCCGACGTCGGCGACGAGCTGGGGCGGCGACAACATCCCCCGCCTCAACAACGCCGACTACGACGCGCTCGACACGCAGTTGTCGGAGACGGCACTGGACGATCCGTCCCGTACCGATCTCGTCATCCAGATGAACGACATCTTGTCGACGACGGCGATCATCCCGTTGATCCACCGGGCCAACCCCTCGGCCTTCGCCAACAGCATCGAGAACGTCGGCGACCTCAACGGTTGGGACAGCGAGTACTGGAACATCGAGGATTGGACCCGAGCGGGCTGATTCATCGATGACGTGACGGTGGCGGGGGCCCGACCGGGCCCCCGCCACGGTCGAACATTCGATTCACGGGGGGAACATGGGGCTGTACGTCATTCGCCGGTTGTTGTTGGCGATTCCGACTCTGCTGGTCATCAGCTTGATCGTTTTCGCAATTCTCGATCTGGCACCCGGCGACCCGACGAGTCAGCTCCCCCTCACGATCCCGGCCGAGATCCGCGAGCAGATCCGCGAGTCGCTCGGCTTCAACGACCCGTTCTTCCTCCGCTGGTGGAACTGGAACAAGTTGATGGTGATCAACGAACCGATCCACGCGTTCGAGTCGATCACCAACACGTGCTTCGGCGACTGCGACAGTCGAGAGCGCATCATCTCCTGGAGCTCACGCTCACCGGCGATGGACACGGTGTACCAGCGGCTGCCGCAGACCCTGTGGGTCCTCGGCCTCGGCCTCCTCTTCGGCGTCCTGATCGCCGTGCCGATCGGCACGATGCAGGCCTACAAGCAGTACTCGTGGTTCGACAACGTCGGCACGGTGGTCACCCTCCTCGGGTTCTCCGTCCCGGTGTTCGTGATCGGGCCGCTCTTCATCTACCTCTTCTCGGTCAAGCTCGGCTGGCTCCCCACCTACTACACGACGACCCACGACGTGCAGTGGACGAGTTGGAGCAGCATCTGGTTTCAGATCAAACAGTTGCTGATGCCCGTCGGCGTGTTGACGCTGTTCAATGCCGCCACGTTCGGCCGGTTCGCCCGAGCCTCGGTGCTCGAGAACCTCAACCAGTCGTACGTGCGCACCGCCCGCTCCAAGGGCGTGCGCGAACGCTCGGTGATGACGACCCACGTGTTGCGCAACAGTCTGATCCCGGTGATCACGCTCCTCGCCCTGTCGGTCCCCGGCATCTTCGGCGGGGCGATCATCACCGAGAACATCTTCCGCATCAACGGACTCGGGCAGCTGCTGCTGGTCTCGATCGGGCAGAACGACCTCCCGATGGTGCAATCGCTCGTGTTCATCTTCGCGGTGCTCACCGTGATGTTCAACATCCTCGCCGACGTGCTGTACGGCTTCCTCGACCCACGGATCCGATATGACTGACATCGCTGACGAACCGCTGAACCCCGTGCTGGCCGTCGAGGGCGTCGGCATCGTGCCGCCGGCCGACGAGCTCCGCGAGTTCCGCTCGCTCCGGGCCGACGTGTGGCGCCAGTTCCGACGACACAAGGGTGCACTCGCCGGGATGGTGATGCTCACGGTGATCATCCTCGGCTGCTTCCTCGGACCGATCCTGCTGCCGTTCGACACGTCGACACCGGTCGTCCTCAACGCCAACCGCACCGCCGGCTGGCCGCACATCTGGGGCACCGACAACCTGGGCCGCGACGCATTCGCCAGGGCACTGCTCGGCGGGCGCATCTCGCTGCTGGTCGGCTTCGTCGCGATGGCGGTGTCGATCCTGCTCGGCGCCCTCGTCGGGGTGCTCGCCGGCTACTTCCGGCTCCTCGACGGAGCGCTCATGCGCATCACCGACCTGTTCCTCTCGCTGCCGCTGCTGCCCGTGTTGCTCGTGGTGATCGTGCTGTTCCGCGACCCGGTCCAGGACCGGCTCGGCGACGGCCTCGGCATCTTCGTGCTGATGGTGCTCATCATCGGCGGCACGAGTTGGATGCAGACGGCGCGCATCGTGCGCGGCGAGGTCCTCACGATCAAGGAACAGGAGTTCATCCTCGCCAGCCGCAGCATCGGGACCCGGTCGCGGCGCATCATCGTGCAGCACATCATCCCCAACGTGATGAGCCCGGTGATCGTGTCGGCGTCGCTCGGCATCGCGGTCGCGATCCTCACCGAGTCGGCGGTGTCGTTCCTCGGGCTCGGCTTCCCGCTCGAACTGCCCACGTGGGGGCGGCTGCTCAACGACGCGAAGGACCGCATCTCGCTCAACATCTGGCTCGTCGCCGGACCGGGCCTGCTGCTGTCGATGACCGTGATGAGCGTCAACCTGATCGGCGACGGTCTCCGCGACGCCCTCGACCCGCAGGTCCGCTCCAAGGGGTAGCGCCGATCGGCCTCACCCGCTCGACGAGCGAGTGAGGCCGAGTGGATCACTTCGGTGGCATGCGGATGCCGCCGTCGACCCGGATGGTCTCGGCGTTCATGTAGGGGTTGGTGATCAGATCGACGACCATGAACGCCAGCTCCTCGCCGGAACCGAGCCGCTTCGGGAACAGCACCGATTGGCCGAGGTGCGCCTTGAATGCCTCGGAGGCTTCGCCCTCGCCGTAGATCGGCGTGTCGATCAACCCGGGGGCGATCGTGTTGACGCGGATCCCGACGGCCGACAGGTCACGAGCGATCGGCAGGGTCATACCGACCACACCGCCCTTCGACGCCGAGTACGCGGCCTGGCCGATCTGGCCGTCGAACGCTGCCGCCGACGCCATGTTGACGATCGCGCCACGGCTGCCGTCGGCGTCGACCGGTTCGGTCTTGGCCATCGCCGCCGCCGACTGGCGCAGCATGTTGAACGTGCCCAACAGGTTGATCTTGATGACGAAGTCGAACAGGTCCTGCGGCATCGGATCGTTGTTGCGGTCGACCGTGCGTGCCGCACGGCCGAGGCCGGCCGAGTTCACCAGCGAGCGCAGTGGCCCCATCTCCGAGGCGGCAGCGACCGCTGCGGCACCGTCTTCCTCGCTCGACACGTCACACTTGACGAACAGGCCGCCGATCTCGTTCGCCACCTCGGTCCCGCGGTCTTCCTGGAGGTCGGCGATCACGACGCGCGCGCCGAGCGCCGCCAGCTGCCGGGCCGACGCCTCACCGATACCGGAAGCGCCTCCGGTGACGATCGACGAGGAACCTTCGAGATTCATTCTGGGCATCAGCTGATCCTTTCGATGATGGTCGCGTTCGCGAGGCCCCCGCCTTCGCACATCGTCTGCAGACCGTAGCGACCGTCGGTGCGCTCGAGCTCATTGAGCAGGGTGGTCATCAGCTTGGTGCCCGAACTCCCGAGCGGATGACCGAGCGCGATCGCTCCCCCGTTGACGTTGGTCTTCGCCAGGTCGGTGCCGTGCTCCTGCTGCCAAGCGAGCACGACCGAGGCGAACGCCTCGTTGACCTCGAACAGGTCGATGTCGTCGAGCGTCAGGCCCGACCGGGCCATGATCTTCTCGGTGGCGGGGATCGGGCCCTTGAGCATGGTGACCGGGTCGGTGCCGGCGACGGCGAAGCTGTGGAACCGGGCCCGCGGCGTGAGCCCGAGCTCGGCCGCCTTCTCCTCGCTCATGATCAGCACCGCCGATGCGCCGTCGCTGATCTGCGACGAGTTGCCGGCGGTGATCTTGCCGTCTTCCTTGAAGGCGGGCTTGAGGTTGGCGAGCGTCTCGGGCGTGGTGCCCTCGCGGATGCCCTCGTCGGCGGTCATCATCACCGTCTGGCCGTCGATCACGACCGGGACCGGGATGATCTCGTTCTCGAATCGACCCTCGGCCGTCGCCTGCGCGGCACGCCGCTGGCTCTCGGCCCCGAAGGCGTCGAGGTCGGCGCGGGTGATGCCGTACTCGTCGGCGATCATCTCGGCGCCGATGCCCTGCGGCGGCAGGCCGGTGTCGGCGTACCGGTCGATCATCGGCTGCGGGAACGGGAAGCCCATGTCCTTCACGATCGAGGCCCCCATCGGGGTGCGGGTCATCACTTCGACCCCGGCTGCGACGACGACGTCGTAGGCGCCGGCGATCACGCCCTGCGCGGCGAAGTGGAGCGCCTGCTGGCTCGACCCGCACTGACGGTCGACGGTCGTGGCGGGCACGGTCTCGGGCCAACCGGCGGCGAGCACCGCGTTGCGGCCGATGTTCAGCGACTGCTCACCGACCTGCATGACGCAGCCCATGATGACGTCGTCGATGATGGCCGGGTCGATGCCGTTGCGCTCCTCGAGCGCCTTGAGGACATGGGCAGCGAGGTCGGCGGCGTGCCAATCCTTCAGCATTCCGTTGCGACGTCCGCCCGGGGTCCGGACGGCGTCGACGATGACAGCGTTGGTCATGGTGTAGCTCCCTGATGGTGTGACTGGTTGGTGGATCGATGGAGGTTCTGTTGGAGACGGACGAGCGTCGCCGCCAGCGTCTGGCGATCGGCCCGTGAGATCCCGGCCCGGAGTTCGGCCCGCAGGACACGGTCGACGTCGGCGATCGACACCGACAGGTCGAGTCCGTCCGGCGTGATCGCCACGAGCCAGACCCGGCGGTCGCGGGGATCGGGACGGCGTTCGACGTGGCCGAGTGCTTCGAGCCGGTCGATCTGGGTACCGGTCACGGCGCGCCCCTGACCCAGGTGTTCGGCGACGCGCGTCTGGCTGACGGGGCCGTAGTCGGCCACGTAGGCGAGCAGGCTCGCCAGACTGAGCGTCAGACCGAGGTCGGCGAGCCGTTCGTCGTACGCGGCACGGATCGCGTTGGCGGTCGCCATCAGCGTGCTCTCGACCCGACGCCAGGGCGGCGCGTCGAGCTCGTGCTCCAGACCTGCCGGCGCAGTGGCCGCCCCGTTCGCACCATTTGTCGCGGACATGATTGTATGAGACCATACAGTCATCGGCGGTACAACGCCAAGCCGACATCGCCCGCCCGAGGAGACCCATGACCGACACGACCGACGCCACCCTGTCCCCCGCCGAGGCCGACGAGTTCCGAGCCAGGTGCCGCGCGTTCCTCGAGACGCACGCCCGCCCGGGAGCTCGCCGCAACCTCGACGCCGCCCGTGAGTTCCAGGGCGAGCTCGCCGCGGCGGGGCTGGCGGGCTTGGCCTATCCGACCGAGTACGGCGGCGCCGGGCTCACGTCGGAGCACGAACGCATCTGGCGCGCGGTCGCACAGGAGTTCCCGGCCATGACCGGCGAACTCGTGATCAGCCACGGTATGTGCCTCCCCGTACTCAACGAGTTCGGCACCGACGAGCAGAAGCGCACCTACATGCCCGACAACATCGCGGCGCGCACGGTGTGGTGCCAGATGTTCTCCGAGCCCGGTGCCGGTTCCGACGTCGCCAGCCTGCAGACCAAGGCCGAACGCGACGGCGACGAATGGATCCTCAACGGTCAGAAGGTCTGGACCACCCTCGCTCACGTCAGCGACTACGGCGTCGTCATCGCCCGCACCGACCCCGAGCAGCCGAAGCACGCGGGCATCTCGATGTTCATCGTCGACCTGCAGGCACCCGGCGTCGAGATCCGCCCGATCCACCAGATCGACGGTGGCCGCCACTTCAACGAGGTCTTCTTCACCGATGTCCGCGTCCCGGTCGACCACCTGATCGGCGAGTACAACAACGGCTGGCGGCAGGCGACCGCGATGCTCATGTACGAGCGGGTCGCGATCGGCTCGATGGGCGCCGGCTCGATCAGCCAGCCGATGTACGAGTTGCTCCGCAACGCAGCCACGGCCGCCGGCCGGATCGACGACCCGGTCGTGCGTGACCAGCTGATGGAGATCTACGCGATGGAAACCACCAAGTCCCTCGTCGCGATGCGCACCCGCGCCGAGATGAAGGCCGGCAAGGCACCGGGCCCCGGTGGGTCACTCGGCAAGCTCTACGGCTCGGTCATCTCGTGGCGATTCCGCGAGATCGCGATGGAGATCGCCGGCGCCGGATCACAGGCGTGGGACCCCGACGACGAGATCGCCGGCCTGCTCCAGAACACCGTCGTCGGGTCGTTCTCGTCGAGCATCGCCGGCGGCACCGACGAGATCCAGCGCAACATCATCGGCGACCGCGTGCTCGGTCTCCCCCGCGACATCTCCGTCGACACCAAGGTCCCGTTCAAGGACCTGAAGGTCGGCACCGCCCGCTGATCCGATCACGAGTTGTGCCTGGAGGATCAGCGGATCAGGCGCTGAAGCCCGATGCGGCGGGGTCGGCCCCCGGTTCGCGGCCGAATGTCGGCCAGAGGTGGCCGGTGTCGTTGTAGCACCGCACGACCCACCGCGTCGGCTCGACGACGAGGTGAGTGATCGAGCCGTTCGCCGCGCCGTTGAAGGTGAACCCCGTCGCGCCCGAGGCGATGTTCATCGCCTGACCGATCACGCCGCCGTGCACCACGACCGCGACGAGTTGATCGGGGTGTGCCGCGGCGATCCGCTCGATGCCGCGGCGTACGCGGGCCTCGAAGTCGGCCGCCGGTTCTCCGTTGGGGATCACATCCCACCGCTGCTGGCGGTACATCTCCTGTGCGACCGCGTCGCCGTCCGCCACCCGGCGACGGAACTCACCACCCTCCCAATCCCCGAGGAACACCTCGTGCAGGTCGGGATCGACGATGGGATCCAGACCGAGCCGGGCAGCCAACGGTGCCGCGGTCTGGTGCGTCCGGGTGAGCTTCGTGACGTAGATCGCCGCGATCGACTCCGCCGTCGACGCCAACCGCTCGGCCATGCGCTCGGCCTGTTCGACACCGTCGGGGTGCAGGTGCGGGTCGCCGTGCCCGTCGATGAGATCGAACGCCGACCCTTCGACCATCGGCGCGGACTCGCCGTGGCGGACGAGGAGGATCTCGCACGAGCCGGGTGCCGGCGCGAAGCGGTGCTGACGGAACTCTCTCGGAGGGGTCACCCCGGCGAAGTTACCGGCCGGCGTCGGTCCGCGGGGTGTTCGGCGGCGGTCCGGCGAAGCGGGTGCCCTCCGGGTCGACCGCCCACGGCGCGGCGTCGCCCCAACCGCCGTCGTACACCACGTCGCCGATCGGGAGCCGTCGCACCGGACCGTGACCGCCGAGCGGACGACCGAGCGGGATCGTCGCCGAGATCGCCACCCCGTCGGGAATCGACAGGAGCCGCCGTAGGTCGGCCTCGACCGGTGCGTGCCAACCGGTCAGCACCCCGCCGTACCCGAGCGCCCGTGCGGCCAGCAGGAGGTTCTGGCAGGCGGGATACACCGAGGCACCCTCGGACGGGTTGGGTTCGCGATAGCGCACCAGGCAGGCGAGCACGACGACGGGGACATCTTCGAAACGGTCGACGAGGTGTTGCATCGCGGCACGCTGCCTGCCCTTGCGTGAGTGCGGGTCGAGCGCCGACCCGGAGTCGTAGCCGGCGTCGTCGGACTTCGCGGCCCACCCTGCACGGAAGCCACGTGCGAGGGTCGCCTTGGCCGCGGCAGCGGTCTCACCGTCGCGGAGCACGACGAACCGGGTCGGCTGACGGTTGGTGCCCGACGGCGCACGTGTGGCGTGCCACAGGATCGTCGACAGGTCGTCGTCGGGAATCGGGTCGGGAGCGATCCGTCGGATCGCCCGCGTCGTCGCGAGACCGGTGAGCAGGTCGGGGATCTCCTGACTGGTCACCACTCAGAGACCGTCGCTCAGTGGCCAGAGGTCGGGGAACTCGGGTCGCCGCTGCTCCATCTGGGCAGCGAACGCCTCGGCCATGTCATCGGTGTCGAACATCGCTGCGTTCCAGTTGGCGATGAACTCGAGACCGTCGGCGACGCTGTGGTCGCGCGTGTAGTGCATCGCCTGCTTCGTGCCCCAGATCGCGATCGGGCTCTTCGCGGCGATCTCGGCCGCGGTGGCCATCACCGAGGCCATCATCGTCTCATGGTCGGGGAACACGGCGTTCACGAACCCGGCGGCGTAGGCCTCTGCGGCCGACCATCTGCGGCCGGTGTAGGCCAGTTCGCGCACGATGCCCTCGGCGACGAGCTTCGGCATGCGCTGCAGCGTGCCGACGTCGGCCGTCATCCCGATGTTGATCTCCTGGATCGAGAAGTACGCGGACTCGGTCGCGTAGCGCATGTCGGCGGCGGAGATCATGTCGATGCCACCGCCGATGCAGGCGCCCTGGATCGCGCACAGCACGGGCACCCTCGCTCGCTCCAGGCACGTGAACGAGTCCTGCAGCTTCAGCGCGGTGCTGCGGAACCGTTCGTTGCGACGGCTTCGGTGACCGGCGGCCGTTCCGTCGGCGGCACCCTGCCCGATCGTGTCGTCGCTGCCGAACACCGACAGGTCCATCCCCGAACAGAAGTGTTTGCCATCGCCGGACAGGACGATCGCCCGAACCGAGCCGGACGCCGAGAGTCCGTCGACGATCTGGGGGAGGTCACGCCAGAACGACGCGACCATCGAGTTCGCCTTGTCGGGCCGGGTCATGCGGATGTGACCGATCTTGTCGTTCACCTCGACGTCGAAACACTCATATCCCATCGCCCGAGCTTGGCAGAGCACCGGAGAACGTGACGGATCGGTGTACCGCCGGCGATGTCGCTCGACGGCTCAGGCGTCGGAGATACGGGCCTCGAGACGGGACAGGAAGTGTGTCCATCCGTCGACGTAGCCGGTTCCCTCGTCGTCGGAGTCGCACTCGTGCGTCACCGACACGAGCGTGCCGCGATCGGACGGGGCGAACATCACCTCGACCCGGCGCGGCGGCAGCTCTTCGTGGTCCCATGACCAGGTGAACTCGAGTCGTTCGCCCGGTGTCACGTCGCGGTACTCGCCACGCAAGGTGACGTCTGGCCCGGCCCAGAACAGTCGGTATCGCCCACCCTCGACGGCGTGGGTCTCCGCCTCGCTCGGCCACCATCTCGGCAGCAGCACCGGATCGACGAACCACTCGAACACGGCGACCGGGTCGCCGGGCAGGTCGTGCTCCACGTGGATCGTCGACATCGCGCTACGCCGGGGTACGGGCTGCCCACGGGGCAGCGGTCTCGAGCTGACCGGCCACCTGGATCAGCACGTCTTCGCGGCCGTAGGCGGCGACGAGTTGCACCCCGATCGGCAACCCGTCGGCGTTCCAGTGCAGCGGCACGTTGATCGCCGGTTGGCCGGAGGTGTTGAACGCCGGCGTGAACGGCACGAACTCGGCGGCCCGACGCATCCCGGCCATCGGGTCGTCGGGCAACGGGTCGAGCGCACCGATCGGCACCGGCGGCTCGGCGAGCGTCGGTGTGAGGAGGAGGTCCCAACCGTCGGCCCACCACTGCTGCGTCGCCCTGCGGAACTCGGCGACCGCCGCGAGCGACTTGGCGTAGTCGACCGCCGACAGATGCTTCGCGAACTCCGCCTGCGCCCAGTTGACCGGCTCGATGTCGGCCTCGGTCAGCGTGCGTCCGATCGTGTCGCCGTACCCCTCGATGCCGGCCGCCATCATCGTCGCCCAGATCGACATGAACCGCGCCGTGAACGAACCGTCGGCGAGGGTCGACGGGAAACCGATCTCGACGTCGTGGCCGAGCGACTCGAGCAACGTCGCCGCCGAACGGACCGCCTCGACGCAGTCGTCGTGCAGCGGGCCGCCGCGCGGGTGGACGTCGAGCAGACCGATCCGGAGGCGGCCGGGGTCGGCACCCACCTCGTCGGCGTACGGACGGCGGGGAGGCGGGGCGATCACGGTGTCACCGACGCCAGGCCCGTGCACGGCATCGAGGAGGCGGGCGGTGTCTCGCACCGACCGGCTGACACACAACTCGACGCTCAGCCCCGACTCGGTGCGCTGCGGGCCCAGCGTGATCCGACCCTGCGACGGCTTGAGACCGATCAGACCACAGCACGACGCCGGGATCCGGATCGATCCGCCCCCGTCGGAGGCATGCGCGATCGGGACCAGGCCGGCGGCGACCGCTGCTGCCGCACCGCCGCTCGAGCCACCGGGGGTCCGGCTCGTGTCCCACGGGTTCCGGGTCGGGCCGTACGCCGCCGGCTCGGTGACGGGAACGCTCCCGAGCTCGGGACTGTTCGTACGACCCATCGTCACGAGGCCGGCCGAGCGGAAGCGCGACACCAGCGTCGTGTCGGTCGGTGACACCGGCTGCGCCTCGACCAGGGCGACGTTGCCGTTCGTGAGCACCTGGCCCCGGTAGCTCGCCCAGAGATCCTTCAGCAGGAACGGGACGCCACCGAAGGGAGCGTCGGGCGTCGGGCCGCGTTCGGCGACCTCGCGTGCGTGGTCGTACCACGTGATCACGACCGAGTTGAGCGGGCCGTCGTGGGCCTCGATCCGATCGATCGCCGACTCGAGCAGTTCGAGTGGCGTCGCCGCTCCGCTCGCGACGAGTTCGGCCTGCGCCGTCGCGTCCATCCATCGTGTGTCGTCGGCCATCGTCCCCATGACGCGGTTCTACCAGGGCGGCGGGTCACGACCCGACCCGCGCGAGAGCCGACCGGTACGGTCGGAGCGACGTCGAGGAGGCTGACATGGGTGATCGGGTGGCAGGGAAGGTGGCGATCGTGACCGGCGGCGCGTCGGGAATCGGTCGTGCCTCGGCGGTGCGGTTGGCCGAGGAGGGCGCGATCGTCGTCATCACCGACATCCAGGACGACACCGGCAAGGACGCCGTCGCCGAGATCGAAGCCGGCGGCGGCACCGCCCAGTTCGCCCATCTCGACGTCACATCGGAGGACGAGTGGATCGCGTTGGTCGCTTCGGTGTCGTCCGAACACGGACGCCTCGACGTGCTGGTGAACAACGCCGGGATCGGCATCGGGGCGAGCATCGTCGAGATGACACTCGCCGACTGGCAGCGTCAGCAGGCGATCAACCTCGACGGCGTGTTCCTCGGGCTCAAGCACTGCATCCCGGCCATGCGCGACAGCGGTGGCGGTTCGATCATCAACATGTCCTCGGTCGCCGGCCTGAAGGGCAGTGCTCGCCTCGCGGGTTACAACGCGACCAAGGGCGGCGTCCGCCTCCTGACGAAGGGCGTCGCCCTCGAGTGCGCGCAGAACCGCTGGAACGTGCGGGTCAACTCGGTCCATCCCGGCATCATCGACACGCCGATCTGGAACTCCGTCGTACCCGGCTCACTCCGGCCCGGCGGGGAGCCGCTCGACGTGGCGGCGATGGCAGCGATGGCGGTGCCGACCGGCGTGCTCGGCCAGCCGACCGACATCGCCAACGGGGTGCTGTTCCTGGCGAGCGACGAGTCGAGCTACATGACCGGCACCGAGCTGGTCATCGACGCCGGTGTGTCCGCCTAGGGTTTCGACCGATGGCCGACTTCGACATGACCACCGAACAGCGCGAGGAGTTCCTCGCCGACCTGCACGTCGGCATCCTCTCGATCCAGCGCGACGGCAAGGGTCCGCTCGCACTCCCGATCTGGTACCGGTACGACGAGGGCCAGGTCGTCATCCACATGGGCCGCGACTCGGTCAAGGCCAAGCTGCTCCGTCGGCACGGTCGCGCCTCGCTCACCGTGCAGGACGAGACGCCCCCGTACCGGTACGTCATGGTCGAGGGTCCGGTCGCGGTGGCCCACGAAGACGAAGACATCACGGAGATGGCGGTCCGGTACCTCGGTGACGAGCTCGGTCGCCGGTACGCAGCCGACAACCCGGTGACCGACGAATCGGTCGTCGCGCGACTCACGCCCGAGCGCTGGCTGACCACCGATTACGGCTCGACCGGCTGACCGGCGCCCGAGGGCGACACACCGCGCCGTCGAGATCGTCCCTGCGGCCGACCCTCGGTCGTCCGGGCGGACGACCCCGATCGCCCAGCCGGGCGGTACCGTCGCACCCCATGTCCGCCGGCGCTCCCTCCCCCCACGCATCCACGGAGGCCGGTGCCGCCGTAGTCGACGACGTGGCCACCGATTCCGCGCACGATCGTTCCATCATCACCAAGCTGGCGACGTCGGCAGCGTCCAACTGGAAGATCACCATGGCGATCTGGGGCGTCGTCATCGCGATCGGCCTGATCGCCTACGGCGGCGGCCTCGCCCGCGAGGGCTTTCCGCCCGTCAACCTGCCGATCGTCGTGGTCGACGGCACCTACTTCGTCGACGACCCGTCCGCCGTCGACGACGACGTCGCACTTCCCCTCCAGAACGCCTACGCCGACCTCGACGGCGTCGTCGAGGTCCAGAGTTTCGCCCGGGGCAATGCGTTCGCGGTCATCGTCGAGTTCGACGACACGTTCAGTTCACCCGACGGAGCCGCCGTGCTCGACGCGGCCAACACCTCGATCGACCTGCCCGACGAGGCGTCGGTCACGGTCCGACCGATCGACGCGACCAAGTTCCTCGAGGTCTACGACCTGCTCGTGACCGTCAGCGGCCCGACCGATGCGACCGCCGAACAGCTCGAAGCGGAGGCGGCCCGGCTCGCCACCTACCTCGAGACCGGCGACGGCGTCGACCGCGCCGCCGTCCGCGATCTGCTGACCGAGGGCACCAACGCGACCTCCGGTGACGACGAGATCCGCCGGACGCGGTTCATCCGGGTCGCGTTCGCCGAGACGGGCCGCTACGACGAAGCGATCGCGATCGGGCTCGTCCGCTCCGCCGACACCGACCTCGACCTGCTCGCGTTCAGCGACGAGATCAACGAGCTGGTCGACGACGAGACGGTGCTCTCCGACGGCTTCAGCGCCGCCGTCACCGCCGACTTCGCCAATGACATCCGGACGCAGATCAGCTCGCTCACCCGCAACCTGCTGCAGGGTCTGATCGCCGTGGCGATCGTCAGCCTGCTCCTGATCGGTTGGCGCGTCTCGGTCATCACCGCTGGGTTCATGGCGACCGTGATGATGGCCGCCCTCGGCGGTCTCTGGTTCCTCGGCTACTCCCTCAACACGATCACGCTGTTCGGACTGATCCTCACGCTCGGCCTGCTCGTCGACGACGCGATCGTGATCTCCGAGTCGATCGATTCGGCACGCGATCAGTCCGACGACGAGATCGGTGTCATCCGCGCCGCCATCAACCGGGTCGGGACCGCATCCCTGTCGGGCACCTTGACGACCGTCCTCGTGTTCGCTCCGATGCTGTTCGTCGGCGGCGTGCTCGGCGAGTTCATCCGTGCGATCCCGGCGACCGTGATCCTGACGCTGCTGGTGTCGTTCGTGTTCTCGATCATCTTCATCTCGGCCGTCGCCAAGCCGTTCCTCCTCAAGGGCGCCGCCCCGCACAACCCGGTGACCCGAGCCGAGCGGGCCATCGCCGGTCGGCTCGGCCGACTCGCCGAGTACCCCTCGAGCCACGGTTGGAAGGGCGTCGGCGTCGGCGTCGGCATCTTCGTGGGCGCGATCGCCGTCATCCTGGGTTCGTTCCAGATCGCCGCGACGCTCGGGTTCAACATCTTCCCGCCGAGCGACGACGCGAACGCCGTGTTCATCACCACCGACTTCGACCCGGGTACGACGATCGACGAGGCCCAAGATCTCGCGGACGAGATCGACGCGGCCGTCGTCGAGACGATCGGCGACGACCTCGTGCGCTCCCAGTACATCAACGGCAACGAGCGGCAGGTTCTGACGTTGGTCGACCTCACCCCGTTCGACGAACGTGACACGAAGGCGCCGACGTACATCGAGCGCCTCGAGCGGCAACTCGGCGACCTGTCCGGCGCCAGGGTCTCGATCGCGATGTTGGAGAACGGACCCCCGGTCGAGGACTTCCCCTTCGCGGCCCAGATCGCCGTCGACGCCGACACCGCCGACGCCGGGCGACAGATCGCCTTCGACCTGCGCGACCGGCTGATCGGCGTCGAACTCGACAAGCCGAGCGGCGAGGCGACCACGATCGACGACGCGATCGTGTCGACCGACGGCGTCGTCTACCGCATCGACGGCACACAGCAGATCGAGGTGCGCGCGTCGTTCTCGACCGACGATCTCACCAACAACCTCGACGCGACCGAGGCACTCGTCGGCGAGCTGATCGACGCCGACGATCTGGAGGCCGCCGGCCTGACGGCCGACGCGATCGACTTCGACTTCGGTCAGGAGTCCGACAACCAGGACGACTTCGCGTCGCTCGGCCAGGCCCTCATGATCGCACTCGGACTCATGCTGCTCCTGCTGGTCGTGCAGTTCCGGTCGATCGTGCAGCCGCTGCTGATCTTCCTCGCCATCCCGTTCAGCTTCTTCGGGGTGTTCACCGCGCTCAGCCTCACCGGCAACCCGATCAGCTTTTTCGTGGCCGTCGGCTTCATCGCCCTGATCGGCGTCGTCGTCAACAACACGATCCTGCTCGTCGATGCCGCCAATCAGGCACGCCGACGGGGTCTCCGCCCCGGAGCGGCGATCGCCGAGGCCGTCGAACGACGCTTCCGGCCGCTGGTCGCCACGACGCTCACCACGGTCGTCGGCCTGCTCCCGCTCGCGCTCAGCGACCCGTTCTGGGAGGCGCTCAGCTTCACCCTGATCGGCGGCCTCATCAGCTCGACGATCCTCGTGCTCCTCGCGTTCCCGGTGTTCTACCTCGCCGTCGAGAAGGTGCGGACGCCGGCGCGGAACGCCGTTCGCTCGCGGCGCGGCAAGCCGCTGGTCTGATCGCTCAGCCCAGCACCGCGACCACGAGTCGGCGGCCCATCCGTTCGAGCCGGGCATCGTCGGCCGAGTTCGCGAGGTAGAGCACGGCGAAGTACAGCGCCCACGCCTCGGCCCGGCGCCACATCGCATCGTCGACCGCGGCGAACCCGGCCGAAGCCGCCGCACGGAAGACGGCGCGGTCCGGTTCGTCGAACAGCATCCAGGCGATCGCGAGATCGACCGCCGGGTCACCCGCACACAGATCTCCGAAGTCGATGACGGCTCCGATCTCGCCGTCGGTGACGACGAGGTTCGCGGCGTGCACGTCGCCCGCGACCCACAGCGACGGGCCCGCCCACCGCTCGGTCCGACGGAGCGATTCCCAACGGTGCGCAACGCGCTCGGCGCCGGACGCGGCGAGTTCGTCGAGCACGCCGGCCACGGCACGGTGCGCGTGTTCGAACCGCTCGGTCCGGTCGCCGGCGAACGTGTCACGGGCCGGGTTCGCCGGCGCATCGGACGGAGCGACGCGGTGCAGTGCCGCCATGAAGTCACCGAGCCGCCGCGCCTCGCGAGTCGGATCGGACAGATCGGTTTCGGCGGCGCTGGTGCCGCGGAACCAGGGCACCACACTCCACGACCACCGATATCCGAGCCCCGGCCGGCCCACTCGGACCGGTGCGGGAATCGGCAACGGCAGGCGGTCGGCCAGTTCGGGCAGCCAACGCTGTTCGTGCTCGACCAGGACCGCGCCGGCCGACCGGCGAGGAAGGCGGACGGCGAGGTCGTCGCCGAGTCGGAACATGATGTTGTCCCAGCCGTTCGCGAACGGACGCACGGGCAGATCCGCCAGATCGGCGTGCTGCGATCGCAGCAGCGCGACGACGAGTTCGACGCCGATGTCGACCTCGGCGGAGGGGATGGGCCTCGAGCCGCCGGATGTCATCGCGACCAGCCTGTCACGACGGTGTCAGTGACGGAGGTTGCGATCGAACAGGGCGAGCAGGCGCGACCAGTGGCGCTCGGCCGCGGCCTTGTCGTAGACCGGCCGCAGCGGGAACGCGAACCCGTGGTGGGTCCCCGGGTACCACTCGACGCGTGCGTTGGCGCCGATCTTCTCCAGGTGCTCCTCGAGCGAATCGATCATCTCCTTCGGCGCGTACTCGTCGGTCTCGGCGCACGCGAAGTACAGCTCGCCCTGAACCTGGTCCGCGAGGTTGGCCGGCGAGTTGTCGCCGAACAGACGGACGCCGTACACCGACGCCGCCGCCTTGATCCGATCGGGGAACGTGCCGGCCATCGCGAACGAGAAGGGGCCGCTCATGCAGTAGCCGACGCACCCGATGTGCGAGCCGTCGGCGTACGGGTCGGCGTCGACGAGCTCGAACATCGTCTCGGTGTCGCGAGCCACCATCCGGTCGCTGAGCCCGTACATGAGCTCGGTCATCTGCTCGCGCGTCTCGCCGTTGGGCATCCCGATGAGGTCGAACTCGCGGATCGACCGGTAGTACAGGTTGGGGAGCACGACGTAGTAACCGACGGTCGCGATCCGGCGCGCCATGTCGTGCAGCTCCTCCCGTTTGCCGGGCGCATCCATGTAGAAGAACACCACCGGGAACGGCCCGCCCTCGTCGGGGTGCACGACGAACGTGTTCATCGCACCGTCGGCGGTCATCAGGTCGAGATGGTGTTCGATCATGTCAGCCCCGCTCGACGACGGTCGTCGGGGTCATCCCCAGGTCGCCGTGCTGCCCCCACGTTTGCGAACTCGTGCCCCGGCGGGTTCCCCTCGGGTTGCGGCAGGCGTCGATGATCGGTGCATCCGGCATGGGACGAGTCTTGCCGACCTGCCCGCCGGTTCACGAGGCCGGGCCACCGGGGCGGAGCGAGCGAGGGCCCCGGCCGACCTGACAGGGGTCGACCGGGGCCCGGTGGGAGGATCAGAGATCGATCGGACGGAGCACGAAGCTGATGCCGTGTGCGATGCCGTTGCTCGCCTCGATGTCGAGCTTGCTCCGGACGAGGAACGGGTTGATGTCGTTCCTGTCCTGGTCGGCGAGGACCGCGGTGCCGAGGCGGCGCTTCGGGTACACGCGGATGTCGCCGCCCTGGAGCGTCGTGAGCGCCGTGCCGCGGGGCACGCTCAGTGCGGTCTCGGCATCGATGCGTCCCGGAACTGCGTGGTAGAGGATCACCGTCGCGAGGGTCTCCGCCCCGAGCGATGCAACCTTGTCGAGGATCTTCGCCTCGCCGGCGAACCAGTAGCGCCAGCCGAACAGATCGGCGACGAGGGCTTGGAACGCACGATCGTTCGGCAGGAAGACCGTCAGGTCGGCGGCCGGATCGTCGAGCGCAT
Organism: Ilumatobacteraceae bacterium; assembly: GCA_033344875.1. NCBI lineage: Bacteria > Bacillati > Actinomycetota > Acidimicrobiia > Acidimicrobiales > Ilumatobacteraceae > Ilumatobacteraceae bacterium. The sequence goes on from JAWPMO010000001.1 coordinate 2,378,955, forward strand.
CGGACAGCCCGGCGACTTCGACCCCGGCGGCGAGGATGTCGAAGTCGTACCAGTTGCGGTCGGTGCCACCGCCCTGTGCTTCGAGCAGATCGGTGAGTGTCGGCCCGTCGACCTCGGTGGCCTCGGCGGGTGCAGCGACGGCGATGCTGCCGACCAGCGCGAGCGAAGCGGCGGCGGTGGCAAGGGAACGGAACTTCATGGGATACCTCCGGGTGGGCGATGCTGGACGCATCGGTGGGACGTTGAGGTGACTACGCACCGACCGCCCGTTCCGGATGCGACCAGGGCGAGATTCCCCGCTGCGACGCCGACCCGAGCGGGTCACTACCGTTTGGGCATGCAGCCGACATACCCGCCAGAGGCCGACGCGTTCCGCACGAAGATCAGTGGGTTCCTCGACACCAACCTGCCCGACGGTTGGTCCGGCATCGGCGCGTTGCCCGACGACGAACGGGTCGACTTCCAGCAGAATTGGCGGGCGACGCTGCGGGCGAACAACCTGCTCGCCCCGAACTGGCCGGCCGAGTACGGCGGAGGCGGCCTCACCCACATCGAACAGGTCATCCTCAACGAGGAGTTCGCGAAGCGTGGCGTCCCGACGGCCGGAGCCAACGACGGGTTCTCGATCGGCATGGTCGGCAACACGATCCTCGTGTGGGGCACCGAGGAACAGAAGGCCCACTACATCCCGCGCATCCTCGACGGCGACGACGTGTGGTGCCAGGGCTACAGCGAGCCCGACGCCGGTTCCGACCTCGCGAACGTCGGGTGCCGGGCCGAGCTCGACGGCGACGAGTGGATCATCAACGGCCAGAAGATCTGGACCTCGCAGGGCCACACGGCGAACATGATCTTCTGTCTCGCCCGCACCGCACCCGACCAACCGAAGCACGCGGGCATCTCGTTCCTGCTCGTGCCGATGGAGCAGCCCGGCGTCGAGTTGCGACCGATCACCAACATGGTCGGGCACGATCACTTCAACGAGGTGTTCTTCAGCGATGCGCGCTGCCCCAAGGAGAACGTGCTCGGCGAGCTCAACAACGGGTGGGCCGTCGGCAACACCCTGCTCGGCTTCGAGCGCGGCGTCGGCGCGACGGTCACGTCGCTCGCGTTCGGTGCCGAGTTCGACCAGTTCGTCGAACTGGTGCGAGCCCACGGCAAGGCCGACGACCCGAACGTCCGCCAGGACGTCGCTCGCTTCTACACGAACGTGCAGATCATGAAGTACCGGGGCATGCAGATGCTCACGCGGTACCTCCAGGGCAACCAGCCCGGGCCCGAGTCATCGGTGGGCAAGCTGTTCTGGTCGGAGCACCACCTGAAGATCACCGAGGCGGCGATGCACGTGCTCGGCGCCGATGGCATGGTCGGCTTCGGCACGGAGACCCGAGGTGGACTCGCGGCGCCGCCGATTGGCACCGAGAACACGCCGGGCAACTGGATGGCGTCGTTCATGATCGCTCGCCCGGGCACGATCTACGCCGGCACGAGCCAGGTGCAGCGCAACATCATCGGCGAGCGAGTGCTCGGACTGCCGAAGGAACCGCGCGCCGACGCCGGCCCGTGGAAGGACGTCAAGTGATCGCGAGTTACTTGCAGACACAAGCTTGTTGAGGAGATCATGGCAACACTGGGAATCCGACACGCCGTGCTCTGGGTCACCGACCCGGTGGCATCGGCCGACTTCTACACCGAGGCACTCGGCCTCGAGGTCAAGAACGCCGGCGACGGCCGGGCGTTCCTCAGTTCGCCCGATTCGGCGACCGATCACGACCTCGGTCTGTTCCGCTCCGCCGGCACGACCCCGGGGCAACGCACGACCGGCTTGTACCACATCGCCTGGGAGGTCGGCACGCTCGCCGAACTCGCCGAGGCCAAGGAGCGTCTGGCCCGGATGGGTGCGCTCGTCGGCGAGAACAACCACGGCATGAGCCGCAGCCTGTACTGCCAGGACCCCGACGGCATCGAGTTCGAGGTCATGTGGGAGCTGCCCCTCGACCTGTACGACGAGGATGCTCCGTCGAACGTCCCACTCGACCTCGAGGCCGACATCGCCCGCTGGGGCGCCGATCGTCCCGGCCGCGGCGCCGGCTGACCCCCGGCCGCCCCGTCGGGCGACGCCGACGAGCCGGTCGAATCGGCACCGAGCGGGCGCGGCTGCTTGACTGTTCCGATGACCGATCTGAGCCAGTCCGTCCGACTCGAGACCGTCGACCACGACGGTGTCGAGGTCGCCCTCGTCGTCGTGAACAACCCGCCGGTCAACGCGCTCAGCTGGCACGTCCGCCAGGGACTGTTCGACGGGATGACCCAGGCGGTCGAACGGGGGGCCAAGGCGATCGTGGTCATCTGCGACGGCCGCACCTTCATCGCCGGCGCCGACATCTCCGAGTTCGGGGGCAACGTCCCCGACGCCGCCGGTCTCCCCCAGGTGCAGTCCGCGATGGAAGACGCTCCCGTCCCCGTGATCGCCGCGATCCACGGCACGGCGCTGGGCGGCGGACTCGAGGTCGCGCTGTGTGCCCACTACCGCGTGTCGGTGGCGACGGCGAAGTTCGGCCTGCCCGAGGTCAACCTCGGCCTGCTGCCCGGCGCGGGCGGCACGCAACGGCTCCCTCGCCTGACGGGCGTGCCGATGGCGCTCGAGATGATGACGACCGGCCGGCACATCAGCACCGGCGAGGCGCTCGAGAGCGGGCTCGTCGACGAGGTCGTCGAGGGCGGCACCGACGAACTGCGCAACGCCGCGATCGCCTTCGCCGCACGGGCGGTCACAGAGGGCCTCCCGCTCGCGAAGGTCCGCGACCGCGACGACAAGGTGGCCGAGGCTCGCGGCAACGATCAGCTCTTCGCCGACTTCCGGAAGTCGATCGCCCGCAAGACGCGTGGCTTCCTCGCACCCGAGTACAACGTGCAGTGCGTCGAGGCCGCAGCGAACCTTCCCTTCGACGAAGGGCTCAAGGTCGAGCGGCAGCTCTTCAACGAGCTGATGGCCGGGCCGCAGTCGGGCGCGCAGCGCTACTACTTCTTCGCCGAGCGCGCCGCCAACAAGATCCCCGACATCCCCAAGGACACGCCGCTGATCGACATCCGGAAGGCCGGCGTCCTCGGTGCCGGCACGATGGGCGGCGGCATCGCGATGAACTTCGCGAACGCCGGCATCCCGGTGGTCATCGTCGAACGTGACCAGGACGCCCTCGACCGCGGCCTCGGCGTCGTGCGCAAGAACTACGAGCGCTCGCGTTCGACCACACCCGAGCAGGTCGAACAGCGCATGTCGTTGATCTCCGGCTCGACGAGCAAGTCCGACTTCGCGGACTGCGACATCGTGATCGAGGCGGTGTTCGAGGACATGGACCTCAAGAAATCGATCTTCCGTGAACTCGACGAGATCTGCAAGCCCGGCGCACTGCTCGCGTCCAACACGTCGGCGCTCGACATCAACGAGATCGCGACCGCGACGTCACGTCCCGAGAGCGTGATCGGGATGCACTTCTTCTCCCCCGCCAACGTGATGAAGCTGCTCGAGGTCGTGCGCGGCGAGCAGTCGTCCGACTCGGTCGTCGCCACGGCCATGGCGGTCGGCAAGCGGGTCGGCAAGGTCGCCACGCTCGTCGGGGTGTGCCATGGGTTCGTCGGCAACCGGATGCTGTTCCAGCGCCGGATCGAAGCCGATCAGCTGGTGCTCGAGGGTGCCACCCCGGCGCAGATCGACCGGGTGCTGTACGACTTCGGATTCCCGATGGGTCCGTTCGCGATGGGCGACCTCGCCGGGCTCGACATCGGCTGGAAGGCCGAGGAGTCGACGAGCTCGACGATCCGTGAGCTGATGTGCGAGAGCGGTCGCCGAGGCCAGAAGAACGGTCGCGGCTACTACACGTACGACCCAGAGACCCGGGCGGCGACGCCCGACCCCGAGGTCGAGCAGATGATCAAGGACTTCGCGATCGCCCAGGGGCACGAGCAGCGTGAAGTGACCGACCAGGAAGTGCTCGAACGGTGCCTCTACTCGATGGTCAACGAAGGAGCGAAGATCCTCGAGGAGGGCATCGCGATCCGCGGCAGCGACATCGACGTGGTCTGGGTCAACGGCTACGGCTGGCCCGTCTACCGAGGCGGCCCCATGTACTGGGCCGATTCGGTCGGCCTCTCCGACGTGGTCGAGCGGATCGAGCACTACGGCAACACGGTCGGCGGTCGCCACTGGGAGCTCTCGCCGCTCCTCGCTCGTCTCGCCGCGGACGACGGCAAGCTCCACCAGTTCTCGAACTGAGGTCGTGAGGGGCCGACTCGCCGCGCCGCGAGCCTCGGTCGGACCCCGCTGCGGTACGAGGGGCGGCGAGCTGCTACAAACCGTTGCTATGTCGATGACCTTCCACGAGGCGTGTGCAGCGGTCTGTGCGCCGGGCACCATGTTCGAGATCCAGGAAACCGAGGTGCTCGGCGTCCCGACCAAGGTCTTCGCCGGGACGCCACCCAACCTCCGCTACCTCTACGCCCTCGCCGGCGGTCGCACCGACGACTTCATCGTCTACGAGGACGACCGCTGGACCATGCCCGACGTGTTGGGCCTCGCGGGCAAGATCGGCCACGCGCTCGTCCACGAACTCGGTGTCGAGCACGGCGACCGCGTCGCGATCGCGATGCGGAACTATCCCGAGTGGATCGCCTCGTTCGTCGCGATCACGAGCGTCGGTGCGGTTGCGGTGCCGTTGAACGCCTGGTGGGCGACCGACGAGATCGTGTACGCACTCGACGATTCCGGCGCCAAGGTGGTCTTCGCCGACGACGAACGCCTCGCCCGGATCGCCGACGCGCCGGCCGGAACGATCGACACCACCGTGGTCGCCGTTCGGTCCGAGCGCCGACTCACCGACGGCGTGATCGCCCTCGACGACCTGCTTCGCGACGATGCCACGATGCCCGAGGTCGAGATCGCCCCCGACGACGACGTCACGATCCTCTACACCTCGGGCACCACCGGCCGTCCGAAGGGTGCGGTGTCGACGCACCGGGCGGTGTTGAGCGCGCTGCTGAGCTTCGCGGCTCGGGCAGCGGTCGCGGCCATCCGCGAGCCCGAGGAGCCCGATCCCGATGCGCCACAAACCGCGTTCATGCTGCCGATCCCGCTGTTCCACGTCACCGGCCTCGTGCCGGTGATGCTCGGCTCGTTCGTCAGCGGCGCCAAACTCGTCGTCACCCACAAGTGGAATCCCGACCGCGCCCTCGAACTGATCGAACGCGAGCGGGTCACCAACTTCGTGGCCGTCCCGACGATGAGTTGGGACCTGCTCGAGGCGCCCACGTTCGCCGAACGTGACACATCGAGCCTGCGCTCGGTCGGCGGTGGCGGCGCTCCGATGCCGCCCGAGCTGGTCAAGCGCATCGACGACAACTTCAGCAAGGGCAGTCCCGGCCTCGGGTACGGCATGACCGAGACCAACGCCTACGGACCGCAGAACGCCGGTGCCGACTTCCTCGCCAACCCCACGTCGACCGGTCGCGCCATCCCGATCATGGACATCAAGATCACCGATCCGCTCGGAGAGCCACTGCCGATCGGTGAGACCGGCGAGATCTGGTTCCGGGCACCGTCGCTGATCCGCGGCTACTGGAACCGTCCCGACGCCACCGCCGAGACGATCGTCGACGGGTGGCTGCGCTCGGGCGACATCGGCCGCGTCGACGAGGACGGGTTCGTCTACGTCAGCGATCGCGCCAAGGACATGGTGCTGCGCGGCGGCGAGAACATCTACTGCGCCGAGGTCGAGGCCGCGATCTACGAGCACCCCGCCGTCTACGAGGCCGCCGTGTACGGCATCCCCGACGAACGACTCGGCGAACAACTCGCCTGCCACGTCATGGCGAAGCCGGGCGAGTCGTTGACGGTCGAGGAACTCCAGCACTTCGTCGGTGAACGCCTCGCCAAGTTCAAGGTCCCGACCACCGTCACCATCGTCGAGGACCAGCTGCCGCGGAACGCGTCCGGCAAGATCCTCAAGCGCGACCTCCGCGACGCCGTCGTCTCCGACGCGTGACCCGTCGCCTCCCGGCCTGAATCGTCGGCCGGCGGGCGCGGCGCGTACCGTCGCCGACATGGAACTGAACGACAGGGTCGTGGTCATCACCGGCGGTGGGTCGGGCATCGGCGAAGCGCTCGCCAGAGCGGCGAACGACGCCGGTGCGCGCCACGTGGTGGTCGCCGACCTCAACGGCGGCGAGGCCCGGCGGGTCGCCGCCGACATCGGCGGCACCGGGGTCGAGATCGACGTCCGCGACGAGGCCGCGATCCAACGGCTCGTCGACGACACCCAGAGCGCGCACGGCCCGATCGACCTGTTCGTCTCGAACGCCGGCTACGTCACATCGGCGGGTCTCGAGGATCCCAACGAGTCGATCCAGAACATGTGGGACGTGCACTGCATGGCCCACATCTACGCCGCGCGCGCCGTGGTCCCGTCGATGATCGCCCGGGGCGAGGGGTACCTGCTCAACACCGCGTCGGCCGCCGGCCTGCTCACCCAGATCGGCTCGATGACCTACTCGATCACGAAGGCTGCTGCGGTGTCGCTCGGCGAGTGGCTGTCGGTCACCCACCACCACCAGGGCATCCGCGTCTCGGTCCTCTGCCCGCAGGCCGTCCGCACGAACATCATCGCCAACAGCCCGGATCATCGTGACCGCACCGAGGGCGACGCCTGGGAGGGCGGCGTGGCCAGCGGCGACGGCGTGCTCGAACCCGCCGACGTCGCCCGGTTGTGTCTCGAGGCGATCCGCGACGAGCGGTTCCTCGTCTTGCCGCATCCCGAGGTCGCGACGTACGTCGAACGCAAGGCCACCGACCGTGACCGCTGGCTCGCCGGCATGCGCCGCTACCAGTCGGCGCTCCACCCCGACGGCGTGCTCCCCGGCGACGCCATGGCCCCGAAGGTCTGACCGCCGACGTGCGGTCGAGCGTCAGCCGTTCGGATCGGGTTCGGGGTCGGTCACGTCGAGCAGCTCGTCCTTGCCCTGCAGGTCGGGACGAGCGCGGTAGTACACCGATCGCCCGAGCAGGTGTGCACTGACGGGTCCGGCGAGCAGCTGGAGCACCACGACGAGCGTCACCACCACGGTCGCGGGCACGGTTCGGATCGACAGCACCGTGCCGACCCCGATGCTCAGCAAGCCGAGCGCCGGCGCCTTCGCCGCCGCGTGCATGCGCGAGAACGTGTCGTGGAACCTCAGGACGCCCACCCCGGCCAGGGCGATGAACGCGGCACCGATGATCAAGAAGACGCCGGCGACGATCTCCATCAGCTTCCTCGCTGTTCGATGTAGCGGGCGAGGACGCTCGTGCCGACGAACCCGAGCAACGCCACGACGAGGACCGTGTCGATACTGATCGACGACCCGGTGAACGAGGCATTGACCATCACCCCGGCCAGGATCGTGGCGAGCAACCCGTCGATGGCGATCACACGATCGGCGATGTTCGGACCGATCAGCATCCGCACCATGAACAGCGCGGCGGCGATCGCGAGGAGTACGTAGGCGATCGCGATCATGGCGTCGGCTCTCCCGTTGCGTTGCCCCGTGCACTCTCGGCCAACTGGGCCCGAGCCCTGGCCGAACCGAACGCGCGGACCGACAACTCCTCGACGTGCAGCAGGTCGTGGCGGACGCGTTCGACGTCGTGGAGGTGCATCACGTTCACGTACAGCGTGGGAGGCGAGCCGAGCGACTCGATCGTGATCGAGCCGGGTGTCAGCGTGATCACGTTCGCGACGACCATCGCCGCCGTGGTCGACTCGGTCCGCAACGGCACCGCGACGACCCCGACGTTGATCCGGTTGCGAGGGGTCAGGATCTCCCAGGCGAGGTAGAGATTCGCCTCGACGAGCTTGAACAGCACGAAGCAGACGAAGTAGAGCGATGCCAACGGTCGGACCCGAACGCGGTCTTCGTCGCCGTGCTCGAGCACGCGAGGGGCACCGGCCACCACGAGCACGGCGGCGCCGACGAGCAACCCGGCGAGGACGTTCGCCACGCTGATGTCCTGCCAGAGCGCGACCCAGAGCATGGCCGACCACAGCAGAACACCGGAGAGCCGCATCGCGTTCATGGCGAACGCTCCAACACCGCTTCGACGTAGCCCGAGGGATCGAGCAGGTCGTCCGCTGCCCGCTCGGCGACGTCGTACAGCAACCCGGCCCAGACCGACACGGCGATCGACGCGATGACGAGCATCGCGGTACCGAGCAGCATCGCCCACGGCGAACCGAGCCGACCCTCGTGCTTCGGCTCGACCGGGGGGTCGATCTCGCGGATGCCCCAGAACACGCCGGCCCAGATCTTCGTCATCGAGTACAACGTCAGCAGACCGACCGCGAGGCTCGCGGCCACGGCGACAGCGGCGCCCGCATCGAGGCCGGCGTCGACCAGTGCGAACTTGGCGAGGAACCCGGAGAACGGCGGCAGACCGGCGAGGCTGAGCGCCGGCACGGCGAACAGGAGTGCGATCACCGGTGCCGACCGGACGAGCCCGCCGACTTCGGACAGGCGACTCGAACCCGCCCGGCGGGCGACGAGACCGGTCACCAGGAACAGGGCGGTCTTCACGATGATGTGGTGCACGATGTAGAACACCGCACCCGCGACACCGGCAACGGTGAACAAACCGAGACCGAAGATCATGTAGCCGATCTGGCTGATGATGTGGAATGCCAGGATGCGCTTCATGTCGTCCTGGGCGATGGCGCCGAGCACGCCGACGACCATCGTGAGCACCGCCACGACGATCAGGACGGTACCCATCCAGTCGGGGGCGTCGAACAGCAGCGTCTGGGTGCGGATGATGGCGTAGACGCCCACCTTGGTGAGCAGGCCGGCGAAGATCGCGGTGACCGGACCCGGTGCCGTGGGGTAGCTGTCCGGCAGCCAGAAGAACAGCGGGAACAGCCCCGCCTTGATGGCGAACACGACGAGCAGCGACAGCGCGAATGCGGCGCGCACCGCCGGGTCGATCTCGGCGAGCCGGACGCTGAGGTCGGCCATGTTGACGGTGCCGGTCGAGGCGTAGAGCAACGCGAGCACCGTGATGAACAACGTCGACGCCACCAGGCTGATGACCACGTAGCTCATGCCCGACCGCACCTGGTCGGGGCGACCGCCGAGCGTGATCAAAACGTAGCTGGCGGCCAGCATCATCTCGAACGCGACGAACAGGTTGAACAGGTCGGCGGTGACGAAGCTGGCCGCCACGCCGGCCGCGAGCACCAGGTACACGGGGTGGAACCCCACCCGCTGCTGTTCCTCGTCGGCCTCGCCGACGGCGAACACCATCACGGCGAACAAGGCCAGCGCAGACACGACCAGCATCAGACCCGCGAGACGGTCGACGACCAGCACGATGCCGAGGTCGGCCGACCAGCCGCCGGCATCGTGTGCGACGAAGCCGTCACGATCGGCCCGCACGAGGAGCAGCACGCTGATCACGAGGGTGGTCGCGAGCACCGACAGACTGATCCCGCGCTGCACGTTGCGATACCGGCCGACGAGGATCGACAGCGCGGCGCCCGCGAGTGGCAGCACGACCGGGAGTGGCACCAGTGCGCTCATGCCCCGTCCTCCGCGCTCGTCGCGTCGCCGGAGCTGTCGGTCGGCTCGAACTCGTCGAGGTCCTCGCGACGACGGGCGGCGAGTCGGTCTTCGAGGTCGTCTTCCACACGGTCGTCGCCGGTGATCTGCCAGCTCCGGAAGCCGAGGGCGAGCAACAGCGCCGTGACACCGAACGTGATGACCACCGCGGTGAGACCGAGCGCCTGGGGCAGCGGGTCGGAGTATGGGCCGTCGCCCGGACCGATGATCGGTTCGCGGCCCGCTTCGCCGCCGGCGGTGATCAGCAACATGTTGGCCCCGTGCCCGAGCAGTCCGATGCCGATGATGATGCGCGACAGCCGCCGTTGCATCAACAGCCAGGCACCGCACGCGAACAGGAGCGCGGCGACGAACGCCAGGAGCACGGTCATGCGGTCACCACCGCATCGGAACCGCCGTCGACCGCAGCATCGTCGCCCTCCGCCTCGGCTGCCTCTTCGCCGAAGGCCTCGTACGCCATCAGGATCACACCGAGCACCACGAGGAACACGCCGATGTCGAAGGGCAGTGCCGAGGTGGTCTTGACCTTGCCGAGGACCGGCAGGTCGGCCTCCCAGAGTGCGTGTTCGAGCACCGACCCGCCGAGCGCGAGCGGCATGATCGCCGTCGTCACCGCCGTGGCCAGACCGACCCCGAGCACCGTCCACGGGGCGACCGGCACGGACCGTCGCACTGCGGCGAGGCCACCCGCGATGTACCGCAGGCTGATCGCGGCGGCGGCGGTGAGCCCGCCGACGAACCCGCCACCCGGCTGGTTGTGACCGGCGAACAACAGGTACACGGCCACCACGAGGATGCTCGGGTACAGCAATCGCGCCGACGCATCGACCACCGGCAGGTGGGCGAACGGTGGTCGCTCGGTACCGGCGCCGTCACCGGGCCGGCGAGCGGCTCGCGCCAGTGCCACCAGACCGAGCGCGGCGACCGCCAGCACGGTGATCTCGCCCAACGTGTCGAAACCACGGAAGTCGACGAGGATCACGTTGACCACGTTGGATCCCTCGCCGTCGGGGACCGACCGCTCGATCATCTCGGCCGACACCGGCGCCTGCGAGACATCGCTGCGCGCCTGGGCGGCCACGAGCGCGAAGACGAAGATTCCGACGAACGTCATCCCGGCGACCACCAGCCGGATCGGCAGGCGGATCGCTGCCCGCTCGTCGACGAACTCGCGCGGGAGGAACCGGAGCACCAGCACGAACAGGACGGTGGCGAGCGTCTCGATCGCGAACTGGGTCAGCGCCAGGTCGGGCGCACCCTGCACCACGTAGAACGCCGCCATCGCGAACCCGACCGCGCCGAGCATCAGCGCGGCGGCGATGCGACGGCGGGTGATCGAGGCACCGACCGCGGCGACGACCACCACGGCCACGATCGGAATGTGAACCCAGTTGCCGATCAGCACCGGGAAACCGTCGAGTCCGGCGAGCGCCGGCCCGAGCGGAGCGGCCACCGCCACCCCGATGATCACGACCAGGTACGCCGGCAGCGACCCGTTCTGCACGATGCCGGTGACCCGCCGCCCGAACTGCGACACCCCGCTGACCGTGGAGGTGAACGCCCGGTTGGCGTCGGGGATCCATGCGATGGGGCGGTGGGCGAGGCGTTGGAGCCGTTCGACCGATGACCGCACGAGCACGAGCGCGACACCTGCGGCGATGATGATCGTCGACAGCAGCAGCGCCGAGTTGAAGCCGGCCCAGAGGACGACGTGCTTCGGCTTCGCGTCGGTGTACAGCGTGGTGGTCGCGCCGCGCACGAGCGAATCGATCAGCCACGGGACGACACCGAACGCGATCGACGCCAACCCGAGCAGCGCGGCCGGAGCGACGAAACGGCTCGCCGGCGGCGGTGCCGCACCTGGCTCGAGCACCAGATCGGGGTCGGCGTGGTCGACCAGCCGACCGCTCACGCCGAGCACGAACCGTGCCGAGTAGGCGAAGGTCAGCACCGACCCGACGACGACCACGGCCACGACGACCGGGGCACCCCCGAACTCGGCGTGCAGCAGCGCATCGAGCGCCTTTTCCTTGCCGATGAACCCGACGAGCGGCGGCACGCCCGCCATCGACGCGGCGGCGACGACCGAGATCGCGACGACCGGCCACCACCCGCGGCCGAGGCCGGCGAGTCGACGGACGTCACGGGTGCCCGTCTGGTGGTCGACGATGCCGACGACCATGAACAGCGCCGCTTTGAACGCGGCATGGGCGATCAGCACGACGAGCCCCGCCTGCGCGACCGCGTACACGCCGGTACCGAACAGCAGCATCAGGAACCCGAGCTGACTGACGGTGCCGTACGCGAGCAGGAGCTTGAGGTCGTGCTGACGGAGGGCACGCCACGCCCCCGTGATCATCGTCGCCGATGCGACCGTGAGCACGATCGGCCGCCAGGTCGACACCTCGCCGAGCACGGGGGCGAGGCGGGCGACGAGGAACACGCCGGCTTTCACCATCGTCGCGGCGTGCAGGTAGGTGCTGATGGGCGTGGGTGCGACCATGGCCCCGGGGAGCCAGCCACCGAACGGCAGCTGGGCCGACTTCGTGAACGCCCCGATGAGCACCAGGACCACCCCGACGCCGGCGGCGGTGCCGGTCGGTGGCGCGGTGAGCAGCTCGCTGAGCCGGTAGGTCCCGGCGTCCTGTCCGATCACGACGAACCCGGCCAGCATCACGAGCCCGCCCATGCCGGTGATCAGGATCGCCGACAAGGCAGCGGCACGAGCTTGGGGCTGTTCGTCGTCGTTGCCGATCAGCAGATACGACGTGATCGACGTCAGCTCCCAGAACACGAACAGCGCCAACAGGTGGTCGGAGGCGGCGATGCCGAGCATGGCTCCGGCGAACAGGGTGAGCAGCCCGGCGAGCCGACCGATCGCCGGGCCGGGGTGGGAGAAGTAGCCGACGGCGTAGAGGCAGACGAGGAGTCCGACACCCGACACGATCAGGGCGAGGACGAGGCCCACCGCGTCGAGACGAAGGTCGAGGGAGAGGCCGAGTTGCGGCACCCAGTCGAACGAGCCGGTGATCGCGTCGCCGCGGACCAGGCTGCGAGCCCGCGAGCCGATGAGCACGAGCGTGACCGCCGGGGCGACGGCGGCCACGAGGAACGCGCGTGCACCGAGGCGTTGCCCGCCGCCGAGCAGCACGATGCCCAGGACGAGATGGAGCAGGAGGACGGCGAGCAGCATGGCGGGAGATACCGGTCCGCCCGAAACTACCACGAGACATCTGCCTTCGGAAACGCATGATCGGATTGACCTTTTGGGAAAGGTGTGTTCTGATGCAGGCATGGACCGGCAGCGGAACGGGAAGGATCGGCGGCGCGGCCCCGCCGCTTCTCGAACCGATTCGCGAGCGTGGACGTTCCTCACCAATCACGCGCACGTCCTCCTGGCGATCAGCCGGAACCCCGAACTCCGCCAGCGCGAGATCGGCGACCTGGTCGGTATCACCGAAGGAGCGGCGCAGCGGATCCTCCACGAGCTCGAGGACGAGGGCTACCTCGCTCGCGAACGCGTGGGACGGCGCAACCGCTACGCCGTGATCGGCGGCGGACCGTTGCGCCACCCGCTCGAGGCCGGGCGCACGATCGAAGAACTGATCGACGCCCTCCGCCCGGGTGTCGGCCGCACCGACCGCACCTCCCCCGACAGCACCAACGAATCGGAGCCACGATGACCAAGCGCAGCCCTCAGATCGACGAACTCGTCGGACTCAACCGCGACTACGCCGCCGAGTTCCACGATGCCGGCCTCCAGGTCGAGCCGACACGCAACCTGGCCGTGGTCGCGTGCATGGACTCCCGCATCGACACCTTCGCCGTCCTCGGCCTCGGCAACGGCGAAGCCCACATCATCCGCAACGCCGGCGGCGTCATCACCGACGACGTGATCCGGTCGCTGTGCCTGTCACAGCGCTTCCTCGGCACTCGCGAGATCGTCCTCGTCCATCACACCGACTGCGGCTTGCAGAAGGTGAACGAGGCCGAGTTCCGCGACCAGCTCGCCGACGAACTCGGCCTCAAGCCCTGGTGGTCGCTCGAAGCCTTCCAGGATCCGTACGAGGACGTCCAGCAGTCGATCCGGCGACTCCGGCTGACGCCGTTCATCCCCCACAAGGACTCGATCACCGGGTTCGTGTACGACGTGACCGACGGACTCCTGCACCAGGTCGACGTCGAGCCGTCCTGAGCGCGACCCGGGCGGTGATCAGCGGCCGCGGCGCGGCGGCGCCGGCAGGCGACTCGCCGACGCGGCACCGAAGAACGACACGGCGGCCGAGAGCACGAACACCCAGGTGAACGAACCGAGCAGGTCGGCGAGCAACCCCCCGATCTGTGGCGAGACCATCTGGGTCACCCCGAACGCCAGCGTGGCGGCGCTGAACGCCGGCCCGTACGTGTCGACGTCGGTGTGGTCGACGACGTGGGCGATGATCAGCGCCGGCATGCCCGAGAACATCAGGCCGATCCCCACGCACGCGATCGCCACCCAGGGCTGCCGACCGGTCAGGAGCAGCAGCGTGCACGCCCCGAACCCGACGAACGCCCCGGTCAACGTCGCCCGGCGACCGATGCGATCGGACAGTGGTCCGAGCGTCGTCCCACCGAACACGGTCGCCGCACCGACCACGGAGAACATCGCCGACGCCTGACCGGAACTGAAACCGGAGTCGTCCTCGAGCCGCGCCACGAGGAACCCGAGGACCAGGATGTAGGCGAATCCGAACGCGGCGTAGGCGACCGTGGCGGGGACCCACGACGTCACCGACCTGAGCGCTGCGATCCCACCGAATCCGCCGGTCATCGAGGGCCGATCGCCTCGGGATCGGATCAGTGCGAACGCCCCGACGACCACGACACAGGCGACCGCGAACTCGATGCGGTACACCAACTGCCAGTTGTCGGGACCGTCGCTCCGCCGATCGAGGAACGCCGCCAACTGGCCAGCGAACAGGATCCCGATGCCGATGCCCGACCCGACGAGACCGACCGCCATGCCGGCTCGATGCGGCGGCAGCGCCCGCGCCGAGATCGCCGGTGCCGGAATCCAGATCACCGCTCCCCCGATCCCCATCGCGAACAGCGCCACGCCCAGCAACGGTCCGCTCGGAGCGAACGCTGCGAGCCCCAGCGCGAGGGTCGAGATCGAGAGCCCGATCCGCATCAACCCGACCAGCGTCACCCTCGATGCAGCCCATGACACGGCCAGGGTCCCGAGCAGGTAGGCGGTCACGTTCAGCGTGCCGAAGAAGCCGGCGAGCGTGTTGGAGCCGTCGAGCACGTCGTCGCGGGCCCCCGGCAGGACGACACCCCACGTGAACCGACCGAACGCCTGCGCCACACACACCGATGCCATCACGAGCACGATGACGACCCAGGCCCGCTCGCCGCGCAACGTCGACGACGCCGCCGGCACGGTCACAGGTCGCCTGCGTCGAGCGCGGCGACGACAAGAACGGCATGTTCGCGGACCGCGGGCAGATCGCCGAGTTGTCGCATCGCCGCCAACTGTCGCGCCATCCGGTGGTTCCCGGCGAACCGGTCGGCGTGGCGGGCGAGGAAGTCCCAGTAGAGGGTGGTGAACGGGCAGGCATCGTCGCCGGTCCGCTGCTTCGGATCGAACCGGCACCCACGACACGAGTCGCTCATCCGGTTGATGTACGCGCCACCGGATGCGTACGGCTTGGTCGCCATCCGTCCTCCGTCGGCATGCAACGCCATCCCCATCACGTTCGGCAGCATCACCCACTCGGCACCGTCGACGAAGCTCGCCCACATCCACTCCGTCATCGCCGCCGGGTCGACACCGGCGGTGAGTGCGAGGTTGCCGAAGACCATCAGCCGTTCGATGTGATGGGCGTACCCGTGATCGTGCAGGTGCGTGACCGCGTTGGCGACGCAGGCCATCTCGGTGGCTGCATCACCGGTGAACGCCGGCGGCACGGGCCGTGTCGCCCCGAGACCGTTGACGCCCCGGTAGTCGGGCATCCAGAGCCAGAACACGCCCCACACGTACTCGCGCCAACCGATGACCTGCCGCACGAACCCCTCGACCGAGTTGATCGGGGCATCGCCGGCCCACCAGGCACGCTCGGCGGCCTCGACGACCTCGCCGGGGTGCAGCAGGCCGAGGTTCATCGACGACGACAGCACCGAGTGCGCCAGCTTCCACTCGGCGGCGAGCATCGCGTCCTCGTGCGGGCCGAACGGAGCGAGACCGGTCGCGACGAACTCGTCGAGCCGGGCCAGCGCCTGAGCCCGCGTGACCGGCCAGGTGCCGTCGGGCGCCGCTCCCCAGCACGTGTCGGGAAGCCGGTCGATCACCTCGCGGTCGATCCCGTCCAACTCGAACCGGGTGATCTCCGGCCAGGCCCGCCCGTCCTTCGGGGGACGCTCACGGTTGTCGTGGTCGAAGTTCCACTGCCCGCCGGCGGGTTCGGCACCGTCGGGACCGTCCTCCATCAGCAGATCCAGGCGCCGCCGTTGCCACCGGTAGAAGTCCTCCATCTTGAACGAGTCGCGATCGGCTGTCCATTCGGCGAAGTCGTCGTAGTGGCAGGTGAACTGGTCGTTGCGCACGGTCTCGACGCCGAGGCCGTCGAGCAGGACACGGCCGTCCCAACTCATCGGCTCCATCGCGATCACCCGCCCGACGTCGAACTCGTCGCGGTGGGCGGTGACGCCGGCTGCGAGCGTGGCGGCACGCCGGACGTCGACGTCGAACCCCTCGGCCAGCAGTTCGTCCGCGAAGTGCAGCATCGCCGACAGCACCACGTGTAGACGTTGACGGTGCCAGCGTTTCGACGCGATCTTCCGCTCGCTCACCACGAGCAGCACCCGACATTCCCCCGGCTCGCGACCGGCGAGGGCGCCACCGTCTCGGCGCAGCTGATCGCCGAGCACCCACACGGTGGGAACGTCGCTCGACCCGCCGCCCACGGTCACCGGCGCTCGCCCACCGGGTCGAACCAGGCGAGATCGACCGCGACCCCCGGCGAGTAGCAGGCCCGAGGTGGCCCGACCGGGGTGGGCAGACCGGCCGCTTCGAGCGCCGTGCCGTGCACCTTGAACCGGTCGATGCGATGGAGCGGCCAGCGTTCGTGTTCGACCGCCCCGTAGAGCAGTCGCCGACGGCGAGACGTGAGGAGCGCCCAGCGTGCCGACAGGAAGTGGTCGAGCGGTTCGACGTCGTCGGCGGGGATCGGTGCGCCCACGTCGAACTCGATTGACGCCGTGGCCCGTTCACAGTGCGGCCATCGTCGCCTCATCGTGTACCGGTGGCGGTCGCCGACGACCTCGTGGGACGCGTGCGCCCAGCAGTACGGCAGCGAGAACACCGTTCGGGCGACGCCGACGATCGCGATCCGCGGCACGTCGAGCGAGAAGAACCAGATCGCGCGCCGGCCGAGCGCGTCGACGACGTACGTCCGCACGTTGGTCTCGATGAAGTGCGACAGGTACGGGATCGGGGGTGTCGGGCCGAGCTGGACCCGCCGCATCTCGAACGGGATCAGACCGACCCACGCCCGCCCGTCGAACGTGTCGACCCGGATGCCGTCGGGCAGCAGGCGCTGGACGTCCTCGGGGTCGTAGCTCCAGTGGAAGTACGCAAGTTCGTCCCACCGCTGGTGCAGGACGGCACGACCGCCGAGACGAGGCGGGTCGGGACTGACCGGTTCGATGGATCCAGCGTCGTCGAGCACCGACGTCGAGCGTACCGACGCACGACCGCCGGTCAGTCGGGCGCGGGGTCGGGCGTGTCGTGCGCGGCGAGGATCGTGAGCATCTCGCGGGCGACCATCGGTCCGGCGTTCTGGTTCTGTCCGGTGACGAGGTTGCCGTCGACGACCCAGTGGTTGGCGAGCGGGTCGCGGAACCTCGTCTCGCTCTCGAACTCGGCGCCGACCCGGCGGAGTTCGGTCTCCGGGTGGTGCGGCGTCGACCCGATGCCGAGTTCACGCACCTGCTTGTCGGTCACCGCCGACACCCGCCGCCCGGCCACGAGCGGTTCGCCATCGGTCCCCCGAGCGTTGATCAGACCGAGCGGTCCGTGGCACACCCCGCCGATGATCTTGCCGGCGGCGTTCGCCGCGGTCATCTGGTCGGCCAGCGGTTGCGAGAAGCCGAAGTCGAATGCCGCGCCCCAGCCCCCGGCGAGGAACACGATGTCGTACTCGGTGATGTCGACATCGGCGATCGACGGCGACTCGGTGACCTTGCGGCGGAACTCGTCGTCGGCGAGGAACCGGTCGTCCTCCGCGGTCCGGATCACCGGCTTGAGCGACATGGGATCGACGGGGACGACACCGCCGAGCGGGCTGGCGACGTCGACGTCCATGCCGGCATCGAGGAACGCGTAGTACGGCACGGTCATCTCGCTCGCGAACACGCCGGTCGGCTTGCCGATGTCGAGGGTGCCGTGGTTGGTCGCCACGATCAGCGCTCGCCGCCCGGGCAGCGAGAACTCCTCCGCCGCAGGGTCGTCCGGGTGGAGACCGAGTCGCTGCACGACCTTGCGGACGAGTCGGGCGGGCGGTGGTGGTCGTCGTGACACGGGTCCTCCGGTCGGCCGGCGGGTGGCGTAGGGCCACGGCTGGTTGCGTTCGGGAACGGCCCGCGCCCGTTCGGCCGCCAGAGCGGCGCGGAGCGCGGCGAACACGTCGGCGCAGGTGCCGTCGTGTGCTCGGTTCGCCGCTTCGATCGGATCGGCGTCGAGGTCGTAGAGCTCCCATTGGTCGGGCAGTGGGGTCGACCGGAACTGGTCGCCGGCAGGACCCGTGGCCGCCAGGTGGCGACGGCCCGGTTCGGTCCAGGTCGCCGGATCGTCGAAGGTGCGGACCAGCTTCCAGAGCGTGCCGTCGACCCGCTGGACGATGCCTTCGAAGTTCGCGGCGACGTGCGCCGGGACCCGGATCCGCAACGGCGCGGGTGGCCGCACGTCGCGGCCGAACCGCCGTGCCAGACCCGACGCTTCCGAGTCGCCCTCGAGCATGTTGTCGCGGGTCATCAGGTACACGCCACGCTCGGCGTCGGCACTGGTCGGGTCGTCGACGACCGGCATGAGGTTCGTGCCGGGCAACGGATGCACCTCGGAGAAGTCGCGCCGCAGTCGCTCACTCACGTCCGCCTGGTCGATTCCGGCTGCGGCGAGGAGTGTGGGCACGATGTCGACGTGCGAGGTCGGCGCCTCGGTGACCGTGGCAGGGCTGGTGACCCGGGTTCCGATGCGGGCGATCGAGAACGGCACCCGCGTCGCCTCGTCGTAGAGGTTGAACCACTTCTGGTGCAGCCCGCCGTGGGCGCCGAGCAGTTCGCCGTGATCGGACGTGCGCACGATCACGGCCTCGTCGGAGCCACCGTCGGTCACGGCACGACGGACCCGGTCGAGCGGGCCGTCGACCTCCGCGTGCAGGCGGTAGTAGAGGTCGCGGTACTCCTGCGCCCGGTTGCGGTACGTCGCCGCGACGCGGGCGGCCGGGCCGTACGCCGACGGGTAGGCCGAGCGGTAGGCGATCTGGGCCGCCGGTTTGGCGGCGAGGTCCTCGGTGGCCGTCGGCGGCGCGGCGACCGGTGGCGGGTCGAGCGGCGAGGGGTCCAACGGGGTTCCCCGCCGCGCCCACGCCGGGAACAGCACGATGTCGTGAGGGTTCACGAAACTCGCGACGAGCAGGAACGGTCGCAGCGCCGCTGCGTCACCGGCGCGGCGGCGGGCGTAGCGGTCGTGGAGCCAGGCGACGACGCGGTCGGCGATCAGCGGATCGCGTCGCACACCGGCGTTGGCGAGCGCTGCACCGTGGGGCTCGGGGCCGACCCATCCGTCGAACCCGAATGCGTCGAGTGGGTTGGCTTCCCGGTATCGGGCGTCCGCCGCGAGGTCGATGTTGCCGTGGTCGTCGTTGGTCGCCACCACGTTGCCGTCGTCGTCGATCAGGTCGGCGTGCGAGAGGTGCCACTTGCCGTCGTAGTGCGTGTCGTATCCCGCGGCACGGAACCAGTGCCCGAGCGTGGGCACTTCGCCCTCGGGAAGCCACCGCAGGCGCGAGTCGTCGGCCATCTTGCCGAGTCCGTCGGTCTGGGTGACGCCGTGGACGTCGGGATACTGCCCGGTGAAGATCGTCGGTCTGCTCGGCACGCACGCGAGCGAACCGGTGTAGTGACGACGGAAGTCGACCGCGTGGTCGTCGAACCAGGCTCGACCGGGCAGCGCGCAGCGACGCCACTCGGTCACCGCATCGGACTCGTACGGGGGCGCGGCACGCTCCTCGTCGGTCATCAGGATGACGATGTCGGGTCGGTGCGGCCCGCTCACGAGGTGACGCTGCGATCGACGTCGGCGGCGAGGCCGGCCAACATCTCGTCCGCGGCCGATCCGAACTTGCGGGCGATCACCTTGGCGATCAGCTGCTGTGGTGGGCGCGGGCCGGCGTCGATGTCGGTCCGGACGGCCACATCGGTGCGATCGTCGGGCGAACCGGTGGTGAGGGTCCAGGTCGTGACGACGGACCGGACGACCGGCGGCAGACCCGTGATCGAGTACGACAGCGTGGCGCCGGGGTCCCACACCTCGACGGTCTCGAGCAACGTGGTTCGCCCGGTCTGGATACGGCGGACCGCACCGATGCCCGTGGGCGTGTCGGTCATCGAGCACGAGTGGTCGACGTTGGACGCCCACCGGCTGATCCCCGGGAAGTCGGCCAGGACCGACCACACCGCGTCGAGCGGCGCAGCGACCGTCGCCCGCCGTTCGACGGTCGTCATCGGGCGGCGACCGCGTCGAGAACGACCTGCACGAGCTGCGGTGCCGCGTCCTCCTGGAAGAAGTGGTTGGCACGCTCGACGGTGACGTGCGGCTGTCCGGCCGCGCCCGGCACGAGCGAACGGAACGGCTTGTCGCCGCCCGCGGTCACGGGGTCGCTGTCGCTGAAGCAGCAGATCAGCGGCTTCTCCCAGTTCGTGAACACGTCCCAGGCCGCCCGGTTCGCCTCGGCGGCGGGGTCGTCGGGGCTGGTGGGGACGAGCGCCGGGAAGATCCGGGCTCCCGCCTTGAACGTGTCGTCGGGGAACGGTGCGTCGTACGCGGCGACCTCGCCGGGAGCGAGTTCGGCCTGCGTCGCGCTCTGGAGGAGGAATCCGACGTCGAAGACCGGGGTCGTCTGGCTGAACTTCTGCCACGCCAGGAACGCGTCGCTCGGCGAGTGATCCCCCGTCGGCAGACCGGTGTTGCCGACGATGACCCGGGCGAACCGATCGGGATGCTCGGCGACGAGACGCAGGCCGACGAGACCTCCCCAGTCCTGACCGAAGAACGTCGCGTCGCGCAGGTCGAGGTGGTCGACGACCACCGCTCGCATCCACGCGACGTGGCGGGCGTACGTGTAGTCGGACTGTTCGGTCGGCTTGTCGCTCTTGCCGAATCCGACCAGGTCGGGCGCGATGCACCGGTGGCCGGCCTCGACGAGCGCCGGGATCATCTTCCGGTAGAGATAGCTCCACGACGGTTCGCCGTGCATGAGCAGGATCGGGTGACCGTCACGGGGTCCCTCGTCGAGGTAGTGGACCCGCAGCGTGCCGCCGTCCTGGTCGTCGACGTCGACGTAGTGGGGAGCGAAGGGGTAGTCGGGGAGGTCGGCGAAACGTTCGTCGGGGGTACGGAGGGTGTGCATGTCACATACTTTCGCTGGGGTCGGTCGGTGGGGTCGTCGGGGCGACGGTGATCGTGTGCAAGTCGTCACCGAGTTCGATCGCGCCGTCGAAGTGTTCGGCGGCGAGGGCACGCCAATCGGCGCCGTCGCCGCCGGTGGGGATGGCCGGTACGTAGTGGGTGAGCACGAGCGTGCCGACGCCGGCGCGGGCGGCGGTCTGCGCCGCCTGCTCGGGCGAGGAGTGGTAGTCGAGCGTGTCCTGCAACCGCTGCAGCGGGACATCGGCGATGATGTCCTTGCGGATCACGGTGTGGACGACCGCGTCGGCGCCGTGGCACAGCGAGTCGAGCCCGACGCACGGCACCGTGTCGCCGGCGGTCACGACCGAGGCACCGTCGTGGTCGAACCGGAACCCGATGCTCGGCTCGACCGGTTTGTGGTCGGTCGGGGCACACGTGATCGTCGTCTGAGCGCCCAGCGGCACCGGCCCGGACTCGACCTCGATCACGGAGACCGGCGGCGGTTCGTTCAGGTCCTCGTGGTGAGCGATCCGGTACTCGATGTCGGGCCCCAGCGACGCGAGGATGTGGTTGACGACGGCACGGGTGCCGACCGGGCCGACGATCGTCAGCGGCGTCGGCGTGAAGGTCATCACCCATCGGGTGGTGATCACGTCGTTGAGGTCGGTGATGTGGTCGCTGTGCAGGTGGGTGATCAGCACGGCGGCGAGGTCGGCGGCGCCGAGCCCGGCCGCCGCGAGCCGCATCAGCACACCGCGGCCGGCATCGACGAGGTAGTGCTCGGCCTGCTCGCCCTCGCCCGTCGAGACGAGCGTCGACGGCCCGGCCCGGTCGGGGCTGGGCATCGGACTCCCGGTGCCGAGCAGGGTGATCGTGATGCTCATTGGCGACTCATCTCGGCCGCGGCCTCGGCCTCGCGCGCGGCGAGATCGGCCGGCGACAGCAGCTGGATGACGACCTCGTGCAAGGTGCCGGCGAACGCGAACGGCGCTTCGTACCGATTCGACACCGGCGAGCCGTGGTCGTGGCCCACGCTCGGCCCGACCGACGACATCATCCGCATGAACAGCGGCAGATCGATCGACCCCGCCGGCGCGCCGTCGATCTCGATCGCCATCCGCCCGACACGACCGTCGGCGCGACGAACCTGCACGACCACCGTCGAGTCGCCGACCGGCACGACCGCGTCGGACTCGAGGATCGTGTGCTCGTCGAAGGCGTTGTAGTCGACGACCAGCCGGTCGTCCTGCACGAAGACCGACAGCCCCGCGTTCTGCGTCCCGGATGCGTAGAGCACGCCGTCGTCGCCCGCGGCACGGGTGAGCTCGGCGGTCAGGTCGAAGCTGCGACCCCCGATTGCGGCCGACGCCTGCCCGGGCATCGGTGACATCGGCGGTCGGTACACGTACCGGCGGTCTTCCGGGTGCGGCGAGTTCGGTCGGAACCGGGCGCCGAAGAGCTCGATGGTCCGGTCGTCGAGCGGGAGTACACCGTGCCGCTCGGCCTCCTGCCACCACAGCGCGATCAGCTCCTGCAACCGGTCGGGTTCGGCGGCAGCCAGATCATCGCACTCCGACCAGTCGTGATCGAGGCGGTACAGCTCCCACGGTTCGGTGTCGTAGTCGGCCCCCGCCGTGTGCTTGCACACCGCCTTCCACCATCCGTCCGCGAACCTGCCGACGACCGCGCGACTGCCCGCCATCTCGAAGTACTGGAGCGTGTTGGTGGCAGGGGCATCGGCATCGGCGAGCACCGAGGCGAACGAGTGCCCGGTGACCGGGAGTTGCTCGACACCCCGGTACGTGTCGGGCGGTGTGATCCCGACGAGTTCGTAGATCGTCGGTGCGATGTCGGCGACGTTGACGAACTGGTCGCGTTTCGATCCGGTCGATGCAGCGTCGATCGCACCCGGGGCGTGCACGATCATCGGCACGTGCACGCCGCCCTCGTGCGTGTTCTGCTTGTACCACTTGAACGGCGAGTTGCCGCACTGTGCCCATCCCCACGGGTAGTTGGTGTGGCTGTGCGGCCCACCGATGTCGTCGATACGGTCGATCACGTCGTCGGGCAGGTCGAAGATGCCGTTGAAGAACTTCATCTCGTGCATGACGCCGAACGGCCCACCCTCCTGTGATGCCCCGTTGTCGGCGAGCACCACGAGGATCGTGTTGTCGAGCTGCCCCATGGCGCGGAGCCCGTCGACCAGCCGTCCGATCTGGTCGTCGGTGTGGTCGAGGAACGCGGCGAACGCCTCCTGCAAGCGGCAGGCCAGCCGCCGCTGGTTCTCGGGCAGGTCGTCCCACGCGTCGACACCGGGGTTGCGGGGAGCGAGTCGGGTGCCCTCGGGGATCACGCCCAGTTCGAGCTGCCGCTCGAACCAGCGCTGCCGGACGACGTCCCACCCGTCGTCGAAGGCGCCGCGGTACTTGTCGAGGTATGCCTGCGGTGCCTGGTGCGGTGCGTGGGTGGCACCGAACGGCACGTACGCGAAGAACGGTCGGTCGGGCCGCACGCCCTTGCTGTCGGAGACCATCCGCAGGAGTTGGTCGACGAGGTCTTCCGACACGTGATAGCCGTCGTCGGGACCTCCCGGCGGCGTGATCGGGTGGTTGTCGCAGATCAGGTCGGGATGGAACTGGTCGGTCTCCCCCTCGAGGAACCCGTAGAAGCGGTCGAAGCCACGACCGAGCGGCCACTGGTCGAACGGACCGGCGGCCGAACACTGCTCCATCGGCGCGAGGTGCCACTTGCCGACGCAGAACGTGGCGTATCCGACATCGCGCACGACCTCGGCCACGGTGGCGGCGTGGTGGCTGATGTGGCCCAGCTGGTTCGGGAACCCGGTTCGGAAGTTCGACACGGCGCGCATCCCGACGGCGTGCTGCGAGCGACCGGTCAGCAGCGAGGCGCGGGTCGGCGAACAGAGCGGTGTCACGTGGAAGTTGGTGAACTGCACGCCGCCGGCGGCGAGCGCGTCGACGTTCGGCGTGTCGATGTCGGAGCCGTAGCAACCGAACTGGGCGAACCCGGTGTCGTCGAGCAGCACGAGCACGACGTTCGGCGCCTCGGGGCCGGGGTGCGGCGGCTCGTCGTGCCAGGCCTCGGAGTCCGCGACGGTCCGCCCGATGCTGCCCTCGAATCGTGATGGTCGCGTCATGGGATCCTTTCGCTCACCACCGACCGTAACTTATGCGAGTGCTACTCTCAACTGTTGGAGGCCCCGCATGACCGAACCAGTGCCCACCGACGACATCGACGGACGCACCCTTCGCCGCGAGCGCGGTCGATCCGCCGTCACCGACGCGATGATCGAACTCGTGCTCGAGGGTCACCTCCCACCCTCCGTCGAACAGCTGGCGTCACGTGCCGGCGTGTCGGTCGCGTCGGTCTTCCGGTACTTCGACGGCCTCGACGACCTCCGACGCGCCGCGACCGAGGTGTACTTCGAGCGGTACGCCGACCTCTTCGAGATCCCGCAGATCGGTGAGGGCACCCGTGCCGACCGCATCGACCGCATCGTCGAGGTGCGGCTTCGGCTGTATCTCGTCGCCGGGCCGATGGGCCGCCTGGTCCGCATCCGCGCCCACGACGACGAGGCCGTCCGGGCCAGCCTGGCACGGCTGCGACTCACCTACGCCGACCAGATCCGCCACCACTTCGACACCGAACTGGCGGCTCGATCCACCGAGGAGCAGTCCGACCTGGTCGGTCTCGCGGCGACGCTGACATCGTTCGAGTCGTGGGAGCAGCTCCGCGAGCACCTGGGCCGCACCGATGCCGACATCGCCCGGTCGTGGACGCAGGCGCTCACCCACCTGTTCACCGCCACCTGACCGCGGTCGACCCGGCCCCGCTCGACCACCACCCAACCGATACGATCGCGCCGTGCCGCGCTACGAGTTCCGATGCCGATCGTGTGACGACGTCTTCGAAGTGCGTCGCCCGATGAACGAGTCGGGCGACCCGGCATCGTGCCCGAGCGGCCACGCCGACACCGTCCGGCTGCTCTCGGTCTTCGCCCGGACCGGAGCCGCCGACGCGACGCGGGCCGGCGGCGCGCCGACCGGCGGCGGTTGCTGCGGTGGCAGCTGCGGCTGCGGCTGAGCCGCCGTGCCCGAGTTCCGGCCGCCGGTCGTCGCCTATCTGTCGACGTTCCTGATCGTCGGGTTCTCGCTGAGCGTCCTCGGTCCGGCGTTGACCGAACTCCGCGATCGGACCGGGAGCGACATCGCCGACATCGGCATCCTGTTCGTCGGCCAGAGTCTCGGCTACATCGTCGGGTCGCTGTTCGGCGGGCGCCTCTACGACCGGTTCGACGGACACCGCGTGGCCGGCGCATCGCTGGTGCTGATGGCGGTCGGGCTGGCGCTCCTGCCCCAGTTCGATCACCGGAGCGGGTTGTTCCTCGCAGTCGCCGTGCTCGGCGCCGGCGCGGCGACCACCGACATCGGGGCCAACACCCTGCTGCTGTGGCAGCTCGGGCCCGCGAGCGGTCGAGCGATGAACATGCTGCACCTGTGCTTCGGGATCGGTGCGCTCTCGGCCCCACTCCTCGTGCACGTCGGCCTCGACCTGTCAGTGCGCGGCGCGGCCGTCGCGTGTCTCGCACTCGCCACGTGGCTCGTCGCCGTGCCGGCGCCGACCGCGCCCGCGGCGCGCGACGAGCACGTCGTGCACGACCGGCCGATGCTCGCGATCCTGGCGCTGTTCTTCCTGCTGTACGTCGGGCTCGAGGTCGGGTTCGCCGGCTGGGTGCAGACGTATGGCGAGGAGATCGAGTTCAGCGAACTCGCTGCGACGTGGTTGACCACCACGTTCTGGATCGGATTCACCGCCGGCCGGCTGCTGGCCAGTGCGTTGGGACACCGTTTCCGTCCCAAGGTGCTGCTGATGGCGTCGTGCAGCCTCACGATCGGGGCGGCGCTCGTGCTGATCGTCGGCGACGGCCGGACCGCTCCGGTCTGGGTCGGCGCGGCGCTGATGGGTGTGGCGACGGCACCCCAGTTCCCGGTGATGCTGACCTACCTCGAGCGGCGGATCACCGTCACCGGCGCTGCGACGGCGTGGTTCGTCGGCGGCGCCGGCGTCGGCGGACTGGTCTTCCCGTGGCTGATCGGTCGATGGTTCGACACCAGCGGGGCGTCGACCCTGCCCTGGGCGATGCTGGTCCTCGGCCTGCTGACGTTCGGGTCGTTCGGGCTGTCGAACCGCCGTCTCGGCGGCTGACGATCCGCGCCGATCACATCGTGAAGGCGAGATTGCGGGCGGCGCGTTCGCCGAGTTCGGCGTCGCCCTCCCACGCGATGCGACCGTCGTCGATCGGCAGCTGCGGATCGATCCGACCGCACGCGAGCAGCGCGAACGTCGTCGAGTCGGTGCGCAACGTCACATCGGGCGATTCCAACATCGCCACCTGCGCAGCCCGTCCGTCGACGGCGACGTGGAACATCCGGTCGATCGGGCCGGTCAGGTCGATCGTGATACCGGCGCCGTCGGGCAGACCCACCTTGCGACCGACGATGTAGCCGAGCGACATCTCGATCTCACGGATCGCCGCCTCGGCGGCGGGGCCGGTCTCGTGACCCGGCCGACCGAGCGGCACGCGGATGTCCTGCTCGTGCACCCAGAAGTCGAACACCCGGATGTCCATGAACCGCCCGTAGGTGCCGGGTCCGACCGGCGTCATGCAGGGCAGGTCGAACTCGTCGTCGGACATCGCCGCCAACTCGGCTCGGCGCCCGGCGATCACGTCGCGGTATCGCGCGAGCACCTCGGTGTCACTCAGGGCGGCGACCTCCTGCATCCACTCCCCCGCCTTCGCGAACGGCAGCGTCTCGGTCAGCGAGCCCGGGGCCTCGCCCAGGAGCATGTGCTCGATCGCGCCGAGGTGCTCCAACACCCCGCGCACCGACCAGTCGGGGCACAGCGACTGCGTCGTCCACTGGTCGGTGGTCAGGTCTTCGAACAGATCGTCGAGCGACGCCCAGCAGCGGTTGAGCTGATCGACCGCGGGTCGGTGGTTCATGAGGTGCTCCCTGTGGATGGCGGTGTTGCGGTCGAACGATCCCGATCGGCGGCGCCGACGACCTCGAAGCCGTCATCGGTGAAGCCGACCTCGACCCCACGGTTGATGCTCACCCAGTCGCGAGCCTCGAGATAGGGCCGGAATGCCTCGGCGATGCGGCGTTCGATCGCCTTCGTCTTCGGTTGCTGCAGTTCGTAGAGGTCGGGGAACTCGGTCCAGGCCGTGACCGCGTGCCACAGGCGCACCGCCGCGTCGCCCGTCGGCGGGTCGATCAGCACCGGTCCGAACAGGCAGTGATCACCGAAGAACAGCGTCGGCACGCCGTACCCGCCGGCGGCCACCACTCGATCGTGATCGTTGCGAACATCGTCGTGGGTGGTCGGGTCGGCGATCGCCGCATCGACGAGCGCCGGGTCGAGATCGAGCCGTTCGAGCAGATGGCGGGCCACCGCCGGCTCGTGTGGCCGGTTGCCGTCCTCGTGCAAGGCCTTGCCCGCGATCGCGTACCAGCGTCCGAGGTCGTCGTTGCTCGTGCGTCGGAGCAGGGCCCCGATCCGCATCAGCGACCAGCCGTACGACCACTCGCGTTCCCACGGGTGCTTCTTGCCATCGACCCGGTTGATCTCCTCGAGGCTGAAGAACTTCCAGGTGATCTCGAGGTCGAGTTGCCGACCGACGTCCCGGATCCACTTCGACGTCTGATAGGCGTACGGACACAGGACATCGAAATGGAAATCGATACCGGTGGGTGCTGGCGGTGCGCTCACGTGACTCCTCCACGTCGGATCCGTTCATCGTGGCACCCGCCCCCCGTCGACGGCGACCCGGGCGTCAGCCGAGCACCTGCCGGACTCGTCGTCGCAGGGTAGGCCCGACGTCGGCGGAACTCACGACCGCGCCGCGTCCCCGAGCGGGCCGATCGTGGCGCGGATCAGCGGCACGCCCGGCCGGTAGGCCAGGTGATGGTGCGTCGGAGCATCCAGCACGACCGCGTGACCCGCGGCGCCGGGAGCCAGGTGCCCGACGTCGTAGCGGCGGAGCGCGCGTGCGCCGCCCGACGTGACCGCCTGGACCGCCTCGTCGATCGTCATCCGCATCTCGCGAACGGCGAGCGCGATGCAGAACGAGATCGACGTCGTGTAGCTCGACCCGGGGTTGCAGTTCGAGGCGATCGCGACCCGCACGCCGGCATCGATCGCACGCCGGGCATCGGGATACGGCTGACGGGTCGAGAAGTCGGCGGCCGGGAGGAACGTCGCGACCGTGTCGCTCGCAGCGAGCGCCTCGATGTCGGCGTCGCTCAGGTACGTGCAGTGATCGACCGACGCACAACCGCACTCGACGGCGAGCTGCACCCCCGGTCCGTGGCCGAGTTGGTTGCCGTGCAGCCGCAGTCCGAGGCCCGCCACGCGTCCGGCGTCGAGCACGGCGCGGCACTGGTCGGCGTCGAACGCCCCCGTCTCGCAGAACGCGTCGACCCACGCCGCGTGCGGGGCCGAGTGCGCGAGCATCTCGTTGCACACCAGGTCGACGTACTCGTCGGCGCGCCCGGCGTACTCGTGCGGGAGCAGGTGGGCGCCGAGGAACGTCGTCTCCGGCGTGTGCGCGTGGGCGATCTCGAGCGACCGTCGCTCGTCGTCGACGTTCAGGCCGTAGCCGGACTTGATCTCGATCGTGGTCGTACCCGCCCGATGCGCCTCGTCGAGACGTTGCCGGACGAGCCGATCGAGCTCGGCCGTCGACGCCGTTCGTGTGGCCTCGGTCGTGACCCGGATCCCGCCACCGTCGTACGGTTCGCCCGCCATGCGTGCGGTGAACTCCGCCGAACGATCACCGGCGAAGACGAGATGCGTGTGGGAGTCGACGAATCCGGGCAGCACACAGGCCCCCGCGGCGTCGATGCGCTCGTCGCCGACGGCACCGGCGGGGCCGACGGACACGACGCGCCCGTCGACGATCACCACGGCGGCCCGTTCGACGATGCCGAGCGGTCCGCGGCCGAGTTCCGGTTGGTTGGTGATCAGCGAACCGATGTTGTCGATGACGAGCGCGCGGCCCGCGTCGACCGTTGCCGAGTCGGCAGCCATCCCGTCAGTCTCCCATCAGCTCGGGGATGATGTCGTCGAGTTCGGCGGAGACGTCGACCGCCAGGTGTCGGCCGTCGGCGACCACCGGGCGCCCGTCGATCAGCACGTCGGTGACGTCGGCCGCCACGGCGGAGAAAACGACCGCTTCGAGCAACGCGCGCTCGCCGGTGCCGGCCAGACGAGGCGTCGACGTCGACACGGTGACGAGGTCGGCTCGGCGACCGACCTGGATCGACCCGGCGTCGTCCCAGCCGAGGCACCGATGGCCGGCGACGGTGGCGGCGGCGAGCAGCGAGGCCGCCGGGTGCACGCCGCGCCGGCCCGAACGCAGCCGCTCGTCGAGTTCGACCGCCCGCGCCTCCTCGAACAGGTCGATGATCGCGTGCGAGTCGCTACCCAGTGAGAGGTCGACACCGGCGTCCACCAACCGGGCCGTCGGCCCGACGCCGTCGCCGAGGTCGCGTTCGGTGGTCGGGCACATGCACACGACCAACCCCTCGAGTGCCCGGATGTCGTCCGGGGTCAGGTGCGTGGCGTGGACGGCGGTGAACCGGACGTCGAGCAGACCCGCCTCGCGCAGTACCGAGACCGGTGTGACGCCGTATGCGGCGAGGCACCGTTCGTTCTCCTCGACCTGCTCGGACACGTGGGCGTGCACCGGCAGATCGCGCCCGCGCGCCCACGTCGCGACCTCGCGCATCGCGGCCGGGTCGACGGCACGGACCGAGTGGATTCCCGCTCCGAGCCGGGCGACTCCGGTGCCGATCGTCGAGTCGATGCCGTCGACCCGGTCGATCCAGGCCGCCACCGATCCGTCGGTGAAGCGTCGCTGCGCCCCGCTCGGCGCGCGATGACCGTCGGCGTCGAGTCCACCGTGGAGGTACAGCGTGTCGAGCAGCGTGATGCGGAGGCCGGCTGCCGATGCCGCCTCGACCAGCGCGGCCGCCATCACGTTCGGATCGTCGTACGGCCGGCCGTCGGGCCGGTGGTGCAGGTAGTGGAACTCACCGACGCACGAGATCCCCGCCATCGCCATCTCGGCGAACGTCGCGCGCGCGAGCCGGAGGTAGCGGTCGGGGTCGAGCCGTTCGGCGGCGGCGTACATGAGTTCCCGCCACGTCCAGAACGTTCCACCGTGGCGCTGGGTCCGTGACCGGAGCGAGCGATGGAACGCGTGGCTGTGTGCGTTGGCCAGGCCCGGGACCGTCACCCCGGCCAACCGGTGGTCACCGGCCGACGGAGCGGCACCGACCTGGACCGAGTGGAAGCGCCCGGCATCGACCGTGATGCGCACCGACGGTTCAACCGCTCCGTCGACCAGCGCGTGTTCGCACCAGTACCCGGCGTTCATGACCCGACGCGCTCGACGAACTCCGTGATGCGTTCGACGAAGGCGTCCCGATGGAACGCCTCGAACTCGGCCCACGTCGACAGCGTGGTCGGATCGCTCACCCGGTCGACGAACAACACACCGTCGAGGTGATCGCACTCGTGCTGCCACGTGCCGGCGGTGAGCCCGCGCTCGACCTGGTCGTGCTCGACGCCGTCACGGTCGAGATACCGAATCCTGACGTTGACGTTGCGTTGCACGTTGCCCCGCAGCGGGACCGACAGACACCCTTCGTTGATCTCGACCAGTTCGTCGTCGAGCGGCTCGATCACCGGGTTGATCGCGACGGTCAGCGGGATCCGCGGCTTGTAGGGATACCGAGGGTTGTCGGTGACCTCCATCACCGCGATCCGGAGCCCCTCGCCGACCTGCGGGGCGGCGATCCCGGCGCCGTCGGCATCGTGCATCGTGTCGATCAGGTCGTCGATCAGCGACTGGATCCGCTCGGTCGAGATCTGGTCGACCGGTACCGGACGGGCCACCTCGCGGAGCGTCGGATGCCCGATCGACAGGATGGGTCGGACGGCCATCAGCCCTCGTCCATCGGCACGCGCACGCCGCGCTCCGCGGCGACGTCGGCCGCCCGCTCGTAGCCGGCGTCGACGTGTCGGATCACCCCGGTCGCCGGGTCGTTGGTGAGGACCCGCTCGAGCTTCTCGGCGGCGAGGTCGGTGCCGTCGGCGACGCTGACCTGGCCGGCGTGGATCGACCGGCCGATCCCCACGCCACCCCCGTGATGGATGCTCACCCAGGTCGCGCCGGAGCAGGTGTTGACCAGCCCGTTCAGCAGTGGCCAGTCCGCGATCGCGTCGGAGCCGTCGAGCATGTCCTCGGTCTCGCGGTACGGCGATGCCACCGAGCCGGAGTCGAGGTGGTCACGCCCGATGACGACCGGCGCCTTCAGCTCGCCGGACCGCACCATCTCGTTGAACCGGAGTCCGAGTCGGTGGCGTTCGCCGTACCCGAGCCAGCAGATCCGCGCCGGGAGCCCCTGGAACGCGACCCGTTCCCCCGCCAACCGGATCCAGCGGGCGAGCCCCTCGTCGTCGGGGAACTCGTCGAGCACCGCTCGGTCGGTGGCGGCGATGTCGGCCGGATCGCCCGACAGCGCGACCCAGCGGAACGGGTCCTTGCCCTCGCAGAACAGTGGCCGGATGTATGCCGGCAGGAAACCCGGGTAGTCCATCGCCCGCTCGAAGCCACCGAGCTGCGCCTCGGCGCGCAGGCTGTTGCCGTAGTCGAACACCTCGGCGCCGGCGTCCATGAACCCGACCATCGCCTCGCAGTGCGTCGCCATCGCGGCGCGGGCGCGACGGGTGAACTCGCCCGGGTCGCTGAGCTTCAGTTCGGCGGCCGCCTCGGGTGCCAGGTCGTTGGGGAGGTAGCTGAGCGGGTCGTGGGCGCTGGTCTGGTCGGTGACGATGTCGGCCGCCACGCCGTCGGCGAGCAACCGTGGCAACACGTCGGCGGCGTTGCCGAGCAGGCCGACCGACAGCGGTCGCTTCGCCGCCTTCGCCTCGACGACGCGATGCACGGCCGAGTCGTAGTCGTCGGAGATCTCGTCGAGATACCGATGGTCGACGCGCCGCTGGAGCATGTGCTGATCGACGTCGACGATCAGCACGACGCCGTCGTTCATCGTGACGGCGAGCGGCTGCGCGCCGCCCATGCCGCCGGCACCGGCCGTGACGGTGAGCGTGCCGGCGAGCGTGCCGCCGAACCGCTTGCGGGCGATCTCGGCGAAGCACTCGTACGTGCCCTGGAGGATGCCCTGTGTGCCGATGTAGATCCACGAGCCGGCGGTCATCTGGCCGTACATCGTCAGGCCCTGATGTTCGAGCCGCCGGAACTCGTCCCAGTTCGCCCAGTCGGGCACGAGGTTCGAGTTGGCGATCAGCACCCTGGGGGCCCACTCGTGGGTCCGCAGTACCCCGACCGGCTTGCCCGACTGGACGAGCATCGTCTCGTCGCGCTCGAGCGTGGTCAGCGTGCGCAGCATCGCCCGGTACGCGTCCCACGACCGGGCGGCGCGACCGGTGCCGCCGTACACGACGAGCTGGTCGGGATTCTCCGCGACCGCCGGGTCGAGGTTGTTCTGGAGCATCCGGTAGGCGGCTTCCTGCTGCCAGCCGCGGCACGTCAGTTGCGTCCCGCGCGGTGCGGCGATGTTGGTGACCGGCGTACCAAGTTCCACGACGAAACGTCCCTTCCCGCTCGGCCACTCGGACGACCGGCGCGTCCTTGCAGTCTGGGCGGCCGTGTCCTAGGTTGTCAACTCACAACATTCATTGTCATGTGGTGACAGTCGCGACACCGCACGGCCGATCCGTACGAGAAAGCGAGCTGCTCGATGACGCTCACCACCGACGACCGACGCGATCCGACCGACCACGCCGTGCCGAGATCGGTCGGACGGGTGCTCGACCTGCTCGAGGTCGTGCTCGGCACGCCCGGGTGCACACTCACCAACGCCGCCGACGCGTGTGAACTCACGCCCACGACCGCGCTGCGACACCTCCGTGCACTCGAGGCGCGCGGCTACGTCGAGCGCGACCGGTCCGGCATCTACTCGGTCGGGCCGACCATGTCACGGCTGACCGCAGCCCTCGGCGACGACGATCCGATCCGCCGACTCGTCGCGGCCGCCCAGCCCCACCTCGACGCCCTCGCCGCGTCGACCGGCGAATCCGCCTACCTCGCCGTGAGCGACGGACGGACCGCCACCTACGTCGCCGCCGCCGAGAGCGACCGCGCGATCCGCCACGTCGGGTGGGTCGGCCAGAACGTCCCGCTCGACGGCACCGCACTCGGGGCCGCGCTCGCCGCGCCCGGCACCTGCGCCACCAGGACCGGGGCGGTCGAACCGGACATCACGGCCGTCTCCGTCGCGCTCCCGGTACCCGGCACCGTCGGCGTGGCGCTGTCCGTGATCGGGCCGCAGCACCGATTCGACGAGACCAATCGGCGCGAGCACGAACGGGCCCTGCTCCGCTCGGCAGCCACGCTGAGCCGACACCTCGGTGCGAGCGACGAGGTCGCATCATGATCGACCTCGACGGACCCGACGTCACGATCGACGACGTCGTACGGGTCGCCCGATACTGGGACAGCGTCGCGCTGACCCCGGCCGCGATCGACCGGATGTCGGCGGCCCGAGCCGTGGTCGAACGACTCGCCGAGGGCGAACCGAAGTACGGGATCTCCACCGGGTTCGGCGCGCTCGCGACCGTGTCGATCCCCGCCGACCGGCGCCGAGCCCTCCAACTCGCACTCATCCGATCACACGCGGCGGGCATGGGCGAGCCGGTCGAGACCGAGGTCGTGCGCGCGATGGTGTTCCTGCGGGCCCGAACGCTCGCGATGGGCCACAGCGGAGCTCGCCCACTCGTCGCTCAGGCGATGGTCGATCTCGTCAACGCCGGTATCACGCCGATCGTGCCCGAGTACGGCTCGCTCGGGGCGAGCGGCGACCTGGCACCGCTCGCGCACGGGGCACTGGCGTTGCTCGGCGAAGGTGAGGTCCGCCACGATGGCCGCACCCGACCGGCGGCCGACGCACTCCGCGACGCCGGACTCGCGCCGATCCGGCTCGCCGAGAAGGAAGGGCTCGCGGTCACCAACGGCACCGACGCGATCCTCGGCATGCTCTGTCTGGCCGTCGACGACACACGACGGCTGCTCACCCAGGCCGACATGGTGGCCGCCATGACGGTCGAAGGGCTCTTGGCGACCGACGCGCCGTTCGCCGCCGACCTCCAGGCGCTGCGACCGCACCTCGGCCAGGCGACCAGTGCCCACAACCTGCGCACGATGCTGGCCGACTCCCCGATCGTCGCGAGCCACACGAACGACGATCCCCGCGTCCAGGACGCCTACTCGATCCGGTGCACACCGTCGGTCCACGGCGCCGCGCGCGACACGCTCGACCACGCCCGGCGCGTGGTCGAGGTCGAGTTGGCCTCGGCGATCGACAACCCGATGGTGCTCGCCGACGGTCGTGTCGAGTCGTGCGGCAACTTCCACGGGGCACCGCTCGGGTTCGTCGCCGACTTCCTCGCGATCGCGCTCGCCGAGATCGGCGCGATCTCCGAACGCCGGATCGACCGGATGCTCGACCGCACACGCAGCCACGGTCTGCCGCCGTTCCTGGCCCACGAGGTCGGCGTCGACAGTGGCCTGATGATCGGGCACTACACGGCGGCGGCGATGGCGTCGGACAACAAGCGGCTCGCCGCCCCCGCCTCGGTCGACTCCCTACCCACGTCGGGCATGCAGGAGGACCACGTGTCGATGGCATGGCTCGCGGCGCGCAAACTCCGCAAGGTGGTCGACAACGTCCGCCGCATCCTCGCCGTCGAGTACGTGTGTGCGGCTCGGGCGATCGAACTCCGGGCCCCGCTCGAGCCGGCTCCCGCCACCGGTGTCGCGCTCGCCTCGCTGCGCACCGTCGTGCCGGGAGTCGGCCCGGATCGGTACCTGTCGCCCGAACTCGGCGCCGTCGAACAGCTGCTCGGTGATGGGGCGATCGACGCCGCGCTCGGCGACGCCGGGGTGATGCTGCGGTAGCGCCGACGATTGGTCTCCGGTGTCACCGGGTACACGCGGGTGACATCCGCCCGACAGAGAGGAAACCCCCGTGTCACCCACCTACTCCCCCCACTCGCCCGCCACGACGCCCCGCCCGGCCCGCCGATTTCGCCGTGCGTTGGCCATCGGCGCCGTCGTGTCGCTCGCAGCAGCCTGCGGCGGCGACGACGACACCCTCGAGGGAGCGGCCGACGACCTCAGCGCCGATCTCAGCGCCGATGACGTCGAGGATGCCGCCGACGACGTCGCAGATGCCGCCGACGACATCGCCGACGACGCCGAGTCCGGCGCAGCGGATCTCGCGGACGCGCTTCGGGACAACGGTCTCGGATCGATCGCGACGGCCGTTTCGGCGATCGATTTCGGCGAGATCACCGACACCCCCGAGTTCACGTTCTTCGCCCCGAACGACGAGGCGTTCACCGCTCTGACGTCCGACGAACTGACCGACCTGCTGGCTCAGCCCACCGAGATCGCCGACGTGCTGCGCAATCACACGATCGGCGAGCGCGTTGCGGCCGGCGACCTCACCGACGGCATGGAGCTCACCACCGAGGCCGGCAACGTGTTGACCGTCTCGATCGACGGCGACACCGTCATGGTCGGCGACGCCACCGTGGTCACGACCGACGTCGACGTCGACGACGGCGTCGTCCACGTCGTCGACGCACTCATCGTCCCCTGATCGAAGCCTCTCGACCGACGACCGGATGTCACCCCTGGCGGAAGATCAGCAACGCCAGGGGTGGCAGGTCGACGATCACCGAGGCGTCGAAACCGTGGGTCGCCTCGCCATCCGCGACCAGCCGCTCCGGGGCGGCCATGCCGGAGCCGCCGTACCCGGGATCGTCGCTGTTGGCGAGCAGTTCCCACGTACCACCGGTCGCACCCAGGCGGTAGCCGTGACGAGGCGCCGGCGTGTTGTTCATCACCACGAGAACCGTGTCGTCGCCGTCGGAACGCAGGAACGCGAGCACGCTCTGCTCGTGGTCGTCGTTGACGACCCACCGGAACCCAGCCGGGTCGCGATCGACCCGATGCAGCGCCGGCACCTCGCGATACAGCTCGTTGATCCGGCGCACCCAGCCCTGGACACCGGCGTGTGCCGCGTCGCCCAACACCGGCCACGGCAGCTCGGCTTCGTGGTTCCACTCGTCGGGCGAGCCGAACTCGCCACCCATGAACAGGAGCTTCTTGCCGGGCGCCGTCCACTGGTAGCCGAGCAGCAGACGGAGGTTCGCGAACTGCTGCCAGCGGTCGCCGGGCATCTTGGTGAGCAGGCTGCCCTTGCCGTGCACGACCTCGTCGTGGGAGAGCGGCAGGACGTAGTTCTCCGAGGCCTGGTACACCGACCGGAACGTGATCCGGTCGTGGTGCCACTGTCGATGGATCGGGTCCTGCGACAGGTATTCGAGCGTGTCGTGCATCCAACCCATGTCCCACTTGAACGCGAACCCGAGACCGCCTGCGTCGGCAGGGTTGGTGACACCGGGCCACGCCGTCGACTCCTCGGCCACCATCAGCACGTCGGGGAACGCGCCGTACACCGTGCGGTTGAGATCTTGCAGGAACGCGACCGCCTCGAGGTTCTCGTTGCCGCCGTGGATGTTCGGAATCCACTCGCCGTCTTCGCGGGAGTAGTCGAGGTAGAGCATCGAAGCGACCGCGTCGACGCGCAGCCCGTCGACGTGGAATTCGTCGAGCCAGAAGTGGGCCGACGAGAGCAGGAACGACCGGACCTCGGGCCGCCCGTAGTTGAACACGAACGACTTCCAGTCGGGGTGGAAACCCTGCTTCGGATCGGCGTGCTCGTACAGATGGGTCCCGTCGAAGTAGCCGAGCGCGGCTTCGTCGGTCGGGAAGTGCGACGGCACCCAGTCGAGGATCACGCCGACCCCCGCCTGGTGCAGGATGTCGACGAGTTGCATCACGTCGTCGGGGCGGCCGTAGCGCGCCGTCGGCGCGAAGTACCCGGTGCTCTGGTACCCCCATGACCCGTAGAACGGGTGCTCCATGATCGGGAGCAGCTCGACGTGTGTGAAGCCCATGTCGACGCAGTAGTCGGCGAGTTGGCGGGCGAGCGCCTCGTACCCACCCGGCTCGTAGCGCCACGAGCCCAGGTGCACCTCGTAGGTGGAGATCGCAGCGTCGTGACGGTTGCGTTCGCCGCGGCCGGTCATCCAATCGGCGTCGCTCCAGTCGTGGGACGCCGCCGCGATGATCGAGGCCGTCTCGGGAGCGATCTGCGAAGCCCGGGCGAACGGGTCGGACTTCGCGACGTGGTGCACACCGTCGGCCGACACCACCGAGAACTTGTAGAGGTCGCCGACCGAGTAGCCGTCGAACGTGCCGCGCCACACGCCGGACGTGTCGGGCTCGAGCGCGTGTTCGCCGGGACGCCACCCGTTGCGCTCGGACACGACCGACACGGCGGACGCGTTGGGTGCCCACACCCGGAAGGTCGTCGCCGACCCGGTCGGGTGGGCGCCCATCACCTCCCAGAGTCGGGTGTGGCTCCCGGCGGCCAGATGCCACGCATCGTCAGCATCGAACGCCCTCGTCATCGGCCGGCCCCCGGGTACCTCATCGCAACAGCCTACGATGATGTCATGTCCACGGCTTCAAACGACCGAGTGCTCAGCATCGTCCTCGCCGGTGGAGAGGGCAAACGACTCATGCCCCTCACGCTCGACCGCGCCAAACCGGCGGTCCCCTTCGGCGGCAAATACCGCCTGATCGACTTCGCGATCTCGAACCTCGTCAACGGCGGGTTCCGCAAGGTCGTCGTGCTGACGCAGTACAAGAGCCACAGCCTCGACGTGCACATCTCGCTGACCTGGCAGCTGTCGACGTTGCTCGGCAACTACGTCACCACCGTCCCGGCCCAGATGCGGAAAGGCCCCCGGTGGTTCACCGGTTCGGCCGACGCCCTGTTCCAGAACATGAACCTGCTCGACGACATGCGCCCCGACCACGTGATCGTGTTCGGCGCCGACCACATCTACCGCCTCGACCCGCGTCAGATGCTCGACTTCCATCGCGAACAGGGTGCCGGTGTCACCGTTGCGGGCATCCGTGTGCCGGCCGAGGAGGCGTTCCAGTTCGGGGTGATCGAAAAGGAGGACGACTCCACCAAGATCGTCAAGTTCCACGAGAAGAACCCCGACGCACCGCGACTCGCCGACGCACCACACCAGGTCCTCGCGTCGATGGGCAACTACATCTTCGACGCCGAGGTGTTCCGCGAGATCATGACCGCCGACGCGAACGACGAGAACTCCAAGCACGACGTCGGCGGCGACATCATCCCGAAACTCGTCGCCGCCGGCCAAGCGCACGTGTACGACTACACGACCAATGTCGTGCCGGGCGAGACCGGGCAGGAGGACCACTACTGGCGCGACGTCGGGACCCTGGACTCCTACTTCGATGCGCACATGGATCTCGTCGCGCGACTCCCGGCGTTCGACCTCTACAACCACGACTGGCCGATCTTCACCCGGACGCTCACCGAACCTCCGGCGAAGATCACCGAGGGCGACAGCGGTCCGAGCAGCATCTCCAACTCGATCCTCGCGAGCGGTGTGATCGTCTCCGGGGGCATCGTCAACAGCTCGGTGCTGTCGGGCGGGGTCACCGTGACCGACGCCGAAGTGCAGGACTCGGTGTTGATGCAGGGCGTGCAGGTCGGCTTGGGGGCTCGTTTGCGGCGCTGCATCATCGACAAGAACGTCGTGATCCCGCCCGGGTTCGAGATCGGTCACGACCTCGACGCCGACCGCGAACGCTTCACCGTCTCCGACGGCGGCGTCGTCGCCGTCGCCAAGAACACGATCATCGCCTGACCATCCGGATCGAACACGATCATCGCCTGACCATCCGGATCCCGGCCTGAATCCGGTCGTCGGGCCCGGCAGACGGCGTTCGCGCTGTCGCCGCTGGTTCGGCAGGGCGCCAGAACGACGACGTCGCGCCGAAGGGCGTTGACCCGACGATCACAGTCGGAACTCGTCGCACCGACCGGTACAGCACGGGCGAAGAACGGGTCGAACCCATGACTTCGGTCCGTACCGAACCCGACCAGCAGCGTCTGGCTCCACTGGAACTCGGCCGAGAGCGCCGCCCGGCCTGACGCCGACTCTCGGCGCCGACCTCGCCGTGCCCTCCCCGGGTTCGCGTCCGCCCCGAGTCGACCCCGTCGCACGCTGGTCGGTGACGATGAAGCGAGCAGTTCGTTATAAGACTATGATCATTGCAACATTACGCCGGACGTGCCGGGGCACGAGGGCGGACGGTCCAGACAATGCCGCGCGGGCGAACCACGGGTTCGTCAGCGAGTCGACGAGTGGGGATCTCGAGTGAGAACGCAACCGGTCATCAGAAAAGAGGATCATCGGCTGCTGGTGGGCACGGCCGACTTCGTCGACGATCTCGGTGGCGACGACACGCTCCACCTGGCGTTCGCACGCTCGATCAACGCCCACGCCCTGATCCGAGGAATCGACATCCAGTCGGCGAGCTCAGCCCCGGGAATCATCGGCGTGTATCTCGGCACGGACGTCGGTATCGCTCCCCAACGGGGATACCACTCACTCGATGCTGCGTTCGACCGCCCGCCGCTCGCCATCGAGCGTGTCCGATTCGTCGGTGAGCCCCTCGCCGCGGTCGTCGCACGATCACGGTCACTTGCGGCCGATGCCGCAGAGCTCGTCGAGGTCGACTACGAGTCACTCCCCGTCGTCGTCGATCAGGAGGTTGCGGCCGAGCCGGACGCACCGCAGTTGTTCCCTGATCATGGGACCAACGTCGCACTGGAGATGAGCTTCGGAGAACCCGACGAGATCTTCGACGACGTCGATCACGTCATCTCGGCGCGTTTCGTGAACCAGCGTCTCGCCTGTAGTCCGATGGAACCGAACTCGGTGTACGTGGAGCCGGGCGCCGACGGTCGTCTGTCGGTCTGGCTGTCGACACAGCGTCCGCATGCGGCACGAGACGCGATCGCCCGAGCGCTCGAGCTGCCGTCGGAAGCAATCCGAGTGATCGCGCCACACGTGGGCGGCGGTTTCGGAGGAAAGTTCGAGGTCTATCCGGAGCTGTTCGTCGCTGTCTGGGTCGCTCATCGACTCGGACGGTCGGTCAAGTACATCGAAGCGCGCACCGAGAACCTGATGAACATGCCGCATGGCCGAGGGCAGATCCAAGACGTCGAACTCGGACTGCACGACGACGGGACGTTCCACGGGCTGCGAGTCCGCGTCTTCGCCGACGCCGGGGCATACCCGTCGCTCGGCGCGCTCATTCCCAACGCGACACAACGTGTCCTGGCCGGACAGTACCGATTCGAACAGATTGCCTTCTCGGCCAAGAGTGTCGCCACCAACACGACGCCTGTGGGCGCGTACCGGGGTGCCGGGAGACCGGAAGCGATCACACTCCTCGAGCGAATCATCGACATCGCCGCCGACGAGCTGGGCGTCGACCCGATCGAACTTCGCCGCCGCAACATGTTCAGCGCCGACGAGTTCCCCGTCGTGACCGCCACGGGAGCCGAATACGACACCGGGTCGTACGCCGAAGCGCTCGAGCATGCGCTCGAGACCGCCGGTTACGCCGACCTTCGATCGCGCCAAGCCGAGCAACGCCGTGCCGGGTCGAGCACCGTGCTCGGCATCGGAGTCGCGAACTGGGTCGACGCGACACCGTTCCAGCTCACACGGGAGTACGCGTCGCTCGCGCTCGAGGTCGTCGACGGTCGCGTGGAGGCACAGCTGGCCGTCGGGACTTCCGACCACGGCCAAGGCCACGACACGACGTTCTCGGGCGTCGTCGAGCGACTGCTCGGCATCTCCACCGACTGCGTGACCTACACCCGACCCGACACCGACGTGATCCCGCGAGGTGACGGCACCGGTAGCGCCCGCTCCGCGCAGGTGGGGGGTGGCGCGTCCCATGCCGCCGGCATGGAGATGATCCGACTCGCGCGCTTGATCGCCGGCGACCTGTTGGAAGCCGACCCCGAGGACGTGGCGTTCGATCCGACCGGCACGTTCGCGGTGCAAGGTGTTCCCTCACGAACTGTCGATCTCGTCGACGTCGTCGAGGCGGCCCGAACCCATGACGGCCTCTCGCCGACGACGCGCCAAGCTGTCGGCGGTGAGGGCCTTCGGGTCGCGATCGACTGGGAGCAGGTCGGCTCGACGTACCCGTCCGGTTCTCACGTGGCGGTCGTCGACGTCGATACGCAGACCGGATCGGTCGCACTCCGACGCTTCATCGCCGTCGACGACTGCGGTGTGGCCATCGAGCCGACCCTGGTTCGGGGCCAACAGCACGGGGGGACGGTTCAAGGGATCAGCCAGGCCCTCTTCGAAGGGGTGCACTACGATCGGGACGGCAACCCGCTGACGTCGACGTTCATCGACTACTTGCTGCCCTCCGCCGCAGACGTGCCCTCCTTGGAAGTCGATCTGATCGAAACGCCCACCTTCATGAATCCCCTGGGCGCGAAGGGCATCGGTCAAGGCGGTGCGATCGGCGCGGCTGCGGCCGTCCAGAACGCCGTGGTCGATGCGGTGAGCCACCTCGGTGTCCGCCACATCGACATGCCGCTGTCCCCATTTCGGGTGTGGTCAGCGATCCACGACGTTCAATCGGATCGATGTGGCGAGCAAACGAGCGCGGCGACGAAGCAGACGACCAACAAGGAGCAGTCATGGGCAGAGTAGACGGCAAAGTGGTACTGATCTCGGGTGGGGCGAGAGGACAAGGTGCCCACGAAGCGGCCCTGTTGATCGACGAAGGTGCCAGCGTGATGATCGGCGACATTCGACAAGAGGAGGGCAGCGCCGTCGCGACGCGTCTCGGAGACCGTTGCCGGTACGTTCCGCTCGACGTCACGGACGAATCCGACTGGGAGCGCGCCGTCGATGCGACGCTCGACACCTGGGGACGACTGGACGTCCTCGTGAACAACGCCGGCATCGTCGACATGACGCCGATCGAGGACACGACGCGTGAGGCCTATGAACGAATCATCGCTGTCAACCAGACCGGAACGTTCCTCGGTATGCGCAGCGTCATCGATGCCATGAAAGACAACGGAGGCTCGATCATCAACATCTCGTCCACGGCCGGGCTGATGGGTGTCCCCGGAGTCATGGCCTACTCGGCCAGCAAGTGGGCGGTGCGTGGCATGACCAAGAGTGCGGCCCTCGAACTGGCGCGATACGGCATCCGGGTCAACTCGGTACACCCCGGGGTGATCGACACCGACATGGTGCGCGACCCGAACGTGAACAGCCACGATGCGGATGCCGCCTGCGCGAAGTTTCCGATACCGAGGATCGGTCGCCCCGAAGAGTGCGCCAACATGGTGCTCTTCCTCGCGAGCGACGAGAGCAGCTACTCGACCGGGGCCGAGTTCGTTCTCGACGGCGGCTACACAGTGGGACGCTTCTGACAGGACGAGGTCCAACCCCGACGGTCCCAACTTCGTAGCACCGGCTCTCCGAACCTGGGCGGCTTCATTCGGTTCACTCCCGGCGAAGCCGCCACGGTTCGATGTGGCGCTGCGACGAGTTCACGCCACGGCCGTCACGATTCGACCATGCCGAGCTGTCGCGCCCACTCGAGGTTCTGGCGAGCAGAGCCCACGTGGGCGAGGTGCACGATATGGCCCTCGCCGTCGTTCGGGTCGCCGTAGAGAATTGGTGCGCCGTCCCCGTTCTCCGCCTCCGTCGCGAGCCGGTCGAGATCTTGCCAGTAGCGGAGCTCGTCCTCGGTCGGTGAGAAGATCTCGTGCGTGAGGTCGAGGTG
The DNA here is from genome assembly GCA_033344875.1 of Ilumatobacteraceae bacterium. Classification (NCBI taxonomy): domain Bacteria; kingdom Bacillati; phylum Actinomycetota; class Acidimicrobiia; order Acidimicrobiales; family Ilumatobacteraceae; species Ilumatobacteraceae bacterium. The sequence continues at coordinate 2,422,169 of JAWPMO010000001.1, forward strand.
CTTCGGGGTCTCGAGCATCATGCCGTAGTAACCGAGGTTCCGGAGCGACACCGCCCAGCGGCGCATGCCGTCCAGATCGTCGACCTTTCCTCCCCACATGCCGCTGATGGGGTACCGGATCCCTGCGGCCCGGCAATCGAGCAGCGCCTTGGACCGGAGGTGGAACGTCTCGTCGGCCTCGGGCGTCCATCGATAACCCAGCGACTGGTGGATGTCGCCGAATCGAGAGATCGCACCACCCATGTAGGTGACTCTCGGCGATGCGGATGCGATGTCGAACGCGTTCCGAACCGACAGCGCGGTCTCGAGGATCGGGTAGATGAGCGTGGACCCCTGCTCTCTCCCGGTCTCGGCTTCTGCGCACGTCAGGATGGCGTCGGCTGCGATGACGTCGTTCGCTCCCTGGATCTTCGGGAGCAACACCCCGGCGATCGGTCCGCGCAGGACTGCCAGGAGGTCGCGCAGCATGAACCCGCTCGCCACCGACTGGACCCGAACGAACATCCGCGTCGGGACATCCGGTGCGAGGGAGGCCAGGTAGTCGCCGACGTGCGTGCGCACCGACGCCCGCTCGCTCTCGCTGAACGGGGTGCGCGGCTCTTCGATGTCGATCACCACGGCGTCGGATCCCAGAGTATGTGCCTCCTCGACGGACGTCTCCAGATGCCCGGGGACGAACAGCAGGCTCCTGATCGGTGGCACGGACGGTTTGTTCATCGGTCTCTCCTTGGGGTTGTCTGATCGGTCTGCGCAGCGATGTCGCGCAGGACGAATTTCTGGACCTTGCCGCTCGCCGTTCGAGGCAACTCGTCGACGATCTCGACTCGCTCGGGGAACTTCTGGCGTGCGAGGCCGCGCTGCTCCAGGTACGCGACCAGCAACGGCAACGTGGGCACGGCATCGTTGGCCGCCACGACGAACGCGCACGCACGTTCGCCCATCCGCTCGTCCGGCATGGCAACGATCGCGATGTCCTTCACCGCGGGATGGTCGAGGAGCACCTCCTCCACCTCCCGCACGCTGATGTTCTCACCACCACGGATGATGATGTCCTTCTTCCGCCCATGGATCGTGATCGCTCCGTCGGGACCGATGGCAGCGAGGTCGCCGGTTCGAACCCATCCGTCGGTCGTGAACGCGTCCGCGTTGAGAGATGCGTCGAGATACCCCAGGAACCGTTCAGGTCCACGTGCCTCGAGTTCACCCACGCCGTCGTCAGCATCGGTGATCCGGCAGGTGATCTCACCGATCGGCGGACCGTCGGTCTCGGCGGCGAGTTCGGCCGAGCCCTCCGGACCGGTACAGCTCACGGTGGGGAACTCCGACGATCCATACACCCGGACGACCGTTGCGTCCAACACGTCACGCGCCCGTCTGACGAGATCGGGAGGAACGTCAGCGCCGCCGCACGCGAACGCCGTCAGTGGACAGTCGCCGGGATCGGATTCGTAGTTCGAGGTCAGACCTGCGAGAAACGGGGTCGCGCCCACGGTGAATCGGCACCGTTCGCGATCGATGAGGTCTCGCGCCGTGGACGCATCCCAGATGTCGAGCAACGCCGCCGTGGTCCCGAGCATGGGAGGCAGGAGCACGCCGTACAGGAACCCGGTGATGTGGGTCACCGGCGAACCCATGAACACGATCGATTCTCCATCGAGCCGGAACAGGTCGACGATCGACACGTTCTCGTGATGAAGAGTTCGGTGATCGTGCAGCACGCCCTTCGGGTCGGCCGTGGTCCCCGAGGTGTAGAGGAGCAGCGCGATGTCGTCAACCCGGCCATGGTCGGCGCCGTCCGGCTCCCCTGATGCGAGCAGTTCGTCGAAACTCAGGTAGCCCGCCGGCAGTGGGCCTTCCGGTCGCACGACGATCACGGTCGGAGCGTGCTCATCACGACGGAGGACGCGCTCGCACATCGCGACATAGTCGAACCCGCGGAACCGATGGGGAATCAGCAGGACTCGCGGTCGAGCCTGGCCCACGATGAACGCCACCTCCCGGTCGCGGTAGATCGGCACCACGGGATTCACTGCGGCGCCCGTCCGCAGCGTCGCGTGGATCGCGACGGTCGTCTCCCACCAGTTCGGGAGTTCCAGCGTCACGACGTCACCACGTGTGACGCCGATCGAACGCAGCCCCCCGACGAGTCGTCGGACGTCGCTGTACAGCCCGGCGTTCGTGATACGACGAGTGCCCTCGACGAGGGCCGGGGCATCCGGTGCATGCGATGCTGCCGTGGCGACGTACGAACCGAGGGTTGGCCAGTCCCGCTCGAGCCGTAGCAGCGCCGCGTCGGGAGGGAAGGTGCCGCTCATCATCTGGGCGTCACTCGATTCTCAGCGTCGTGACCACGTCAGGCGAACGGCGTGACCAAGTGCTCGACGAGCCACGCGCGTCCCTGCTCCGCAGCGACCTCCAGACGGGACTTGTTGCTGTACAGCGTCATATGGCTGGTTTCGTCGAAGATGAACAGACGCTTCTTCGCGGTCGACAACGAGTTGTAGACGCGGATCTCGTCGTCCCACATCGTGATGTCGTCCTTCTCGGCCACGGTCATCAGCGTCGGGACGTTCAGGATCCGGGGGGCGAATCCTGCGGCGTCGTAGCTGAGCAGCAGCTCGACCGACTCGACCGTGTTGAAGTGTTCGTGGTTCGGCGCCTCGGTCTCTTTCAGTTTCACGAACGCATCGGTGACCTCGGGGAATGGCCATGTCACGAGTTCGTCATTCGGGTTGGTCGACGACATCGGCAGAACGCCGCCCTCGCCCGTCTCGAACCGCTTGCGACGATCTTCGGCAATGAGTTCCTGGAGTTCCCTGAACCGCAACGATCCGTGGACCAGCCGCATGGTCGACAAACCGTCGATCACGGGAATGTTGGAGACGATGCACTTGACGCGCGGGTCGGTCGCCCCGACGACGAGCACGTGCCCGCCACTGTACGAGATGCCCCAGATCCCGATCCGGGAGCTGTCGAGTTCGCTGCGGGTCTCGGCGTAGCTGATGGCGTTCTTGTAGTCCTCGATCTGCTTCCACGGGTCGAGATGTTGGCGCGGCGTCCCGTCGCTGTCGCCCATGTACCGGTAGTCGAAGACGAGTGCCGCCACGCCGGCCGCGGCGAACACCTTGGCGTAGTCGGGCTGGACGAGTTCTTTGACGTAGCACCATCCACCCGCCATGACGACGACCGGGAACGGGCCCTCCCCTTCGTCGGGAAGGTACAGGTGACCTCGCAGGGTGGTGCCTTCGCTGCTGAACTCAACGTCTTGACGCATGGTCGATCCCCTCTGTATTTCGTCGCGGCCGTCCTTCGCCGGTTGGCGATGGCCCGTCGCCGATTGTGCCACCTGGACGCTGTGTTGTCAAAGAATAGTATGATTACGGATTTGACGGGATGGTCGCGTCGACGACGCCGCGCTCTCGGCGCGACGCATCCGCGACGGCCGTGCCCTCGAAGAACGCCGGGTTGGCCTGGGTGAACATCTCGTGGGCGTTGGTGAAGGTGAACTCCCGGAAGTCGCGATCGTCGATCAAGCCCTTCGCGACGAGACCGTGCGCCTCGGCAACAACGCTCGACATGTCCTCCACGTCCCAGTGGGCGATGTCGGAGCTGAACACGGGCTTCAAACGCGCCCCGAACGCATTGGCGGGCGAGAACGCGAACGCAACCGTTCGGTCGTCGGCTTCGCACCCGAAGTAGAACGGCTCCACGAACAGGTCGCGGATGTCCTCTTTCGATTCGATGCCCACGTGGACAAACTCGTCGAGCTGCTCCGGCGGCACCCCGAACGTCGGGATCGTTCGGATCGCGTCGGACGTCGCTTCGGACGGGAAGAGGCCGTCGCCGTACTCCCGCACGAGAGCGTCGAACTCGTGCCAATCGACCGTCGCCGGGTCGAGGTTGGCTCGGAGCGCATCGAGATTGCGCTTCTCCCAGTGTTCGACGATGTCGGCCAAGAGGGTGGAGGCCCAACCGACACCACACTCGAGGAACGCGACGTTGAGGTCGGGATGGCGGCGCGTGACGCCGCCCAGGAACAGCGATTTGCACATGCGAGCCATTCGCTCACCGAAGAAGCCGATGTGGTTGTACACGTAGCTGGAGATGGAGGTGAACGTGTGGGGCACCATGTTCCCAAGGCCGCCATGAACGTTCGCGACGAACCCGTTGTCGACCAGCGATCTCCAGACGGGGTCATAGTCGTACGCCGAGTCGAGCCCAAACATGTCGAACCAGTGGGTTTGGTTCGGCATGAGCCACGGCGACTGGCGTCCGAGTTCGGGATCGGGGATCTGTCGCAACACGCCCTCTGGCAGACCGACGGTCGTGAACCCCAGTTGCTTGCAGTGCTCGATCTCGGCGACCGCTTCATCGGGCGTGTGCATCGGGATCAGGCCGGCGACCGCGATTCGGTCTCGGTAGGGCCCGTACGTGTGGGCGAGGAACTCGTTGTACCCGTGACACACCCCGGCCCGCATGTCGCCGTCAGCGATCCCGGGCATCCCCATCGCCTTCGTCGGGAACAGGACCGAGAAGTCGATCCCGAACTCGTCGAGGCGCTCATGCAGCAACTTGGGGAGCGCCGCCGTCGCCAGGTCGAGTGTGTTCCCGGCCGGCGTCCCCCACCAGGCGCTCTGCGGAATCCTGCCCTGGAGTCGGTCCTCCCACGAGGCGCCGCCCACAATCGCTCCGAGTGGCGAACCCTCGCTCACGTATCGGTCGAACAGATCGGGACCGAGGCTTTCGCGAATGTACGGCAGCGCCGCTGGAAGATACTCGAGCACATGACCGTCGACATCGATGACGGGATGGTCGAGCGAGGCGCGGACATCGCGCGAGCGAGCGTGGTTCATGTTGGTCTCCTCAGTAGTGCGGGATGAAGATCGGTTGCTGTGTCACTGCTGCGTCATCGGATGTCATCGACGAGCGTTCCGCCTCGGGCGAGGGCGCTCTCCTCGACCGGTGGCTGATCCCGCGCATAGGTCTGAACGGACGCCTCGGCCCTGAAGTTCAAGAATGCATATCCGTCCGGTCCACCGCTCAGCGCATACCTGACATCGCGCGGGATGAACAAGGCGGTACCAGCGCCGTATCGATGCGCGCCCATCGTCACACCACCCTCCAGGAGATAGATGACCTCGTGGGCCGAGTGACTGTGCGGAGGACCGTTCTTGTCCGCCTCGGCCTGGGCAACGTGCAGCAGTGTCAGTGGGCATCGTTCGTCGGATGAATCACCGAACCAGCGGGCCTGCACACCCTCTCGGCTTCCCGACTCATAGCGGGCTCGCTCACCGATCACCAGGATCTCGGGAGCGACGTCGCCGCCGGAGTGTGGCTCGCCGCCTCCGAAATGAGCCAGCCGGGTCGCACCCACGGCGGTGGCGTCCAAGGTCTGACCTCCGCCGATCATCACCGCACCGTCGGGAGGGCATTCTCGACCGTCGTGGAGACGCAGTCCACCGCGCTCGACGAACACCGCGGCTCCAGGCGGACGCGCCACGATGGTCACCCGGGCAGAGTCGGCCAGGGTGGTGACGGCCAACCAGAGCCCCGAGGTCTCGGAGGTGAGCAGCCGACTCTCGATCACGGCCGACGCCGACGACCCCGGGACGGCATATTCCGCGGCGGGAGTCGCCTCGTCCACGCGCTGTGCTTCGAACTTCGCCATCCCGACCCTCCCCCTCGCGAACACTCAAACTATGTAAGCCTTGCAATGATTGTCAAGGCTCGCGGACGAGCACCACCGGTGGACGGCAGGAGGACCGACGACCGTTCGCATCGAGCCGTCTGCGGCAGGTCGCATCCCGACGGTCTCGACCGCGAGTGACGACCGATCATCGCAGTGACGACCGATCATCGCAGCGCGAAACACTCGAGTCCGCGAACGCCGGACTCGTTTGTGGCGCTACTGATCAGGCAGTCGGTCGGTGGCACGGACCACGCGTCCGTCGAGCCCGGCGGCGCCGTAGGTCTCCGGATGCGCACAGTGGTCACCGACCAAGATGAGAGCGCGAGACGCGTCGCCGGCGTCGATCGCTTCCAGGATCTCCTGATGGGCACTCAACCCGTCGCGTCGTAGTTCCGGATCGGGTGACTCGGAGGTCGTCACGCGACGCGACCAGGCCGCGTCCTGCTGTGACCACAGTTCCTCGAGTGTCCCGACCAACATGATGAGCGAATGGTTACCGCAACACGAGACGAGCGCCCGATGGAATCCTCGTGCGTGGCTCTCGAACAGACGCACGTCCTCGTCCATCGATTCCAACGCCGCGTCCTGCGCAGCCTGGAGAATCGGCGTGACAGCGGTCTGGCGGTCGGGCCGCTGCGCGCAGAGGCGTGCGCACAGCGCTTGGAGATGACCGAGCGCGACCGCGACATCGGCGATGTCGACGGATCGCGACTGGAGCACCAACCCGAGCGTGAAGGCCGCCCCTTCGGCGGTCGGGCGGTGCACGACCGCCCCACCGACGTTGCCGCGACGCACCGTGATCAACCCTTCGCTCTCGAGAATCCGGAGCGCCTCGCGCACCGACGGAGCGCTGACGTTGAACTCGGTCACGAGTCGGTCCAGCGTCGGCAGCGTCGCCCCGTCTTCGAGGTCGCCGTCGACGATCCGCTCCCGGAGTGATCGTGCCACCAGATCGGCAAGTCGGGGTTGACGCAGTTGGCTCATGGGTTCGGTCGCTGTGCCCGGGCAGTCGACGCCGGACCGACAGGGAGTGTACCGCTTCCGGTTCGGTGGACGGAACGATCTACCCGCGCCACCTGCGGTGGACACGCCCTCATGACGCGTGATCCCGCAGCACTCGGCCGGGCCGGCGCTCCGCCAAGTCGTCACCGTCCCTGCGGATCGGCTCACCGTTGACCCAGATGTGGCGGATACCGACGCTCGGCGAGACCAGGCGGTCCGCGCCTCCGGGCAGATCGGTGACCCGGACAGCCGGGCCGGCGCCCACCTCGGAGGGGTCGAAGACGACCAGGTCCGCCCAAGCCCCCACGGCGACGACGCCTCGTCCGACGATCCCGTACACCTCGGCCGGATGAGACGTCAGTTTGCGCACGGCCTCCTCCAAGGTCAACACACCACGCTCGCGAACCCAGTAACCGAGCAGATACGTCGCGTAGTTGGCGTCGCACAGCTGACTGGTGTGCGCCCCCGCATCGGAAAGGCCGAGCAGGAACCGGGGTTGCTGCAGGAGTTCGGCGACCTGATCTTCGTCGTCATTGATCATCACGACACGGAAACGCGTCTCGAGATTCTCGGCGATGGCGAGATCGAGCATCACGTCGAAGGAATCAACACCCCCGCGCGTCCGGCCGATCTCGCTCAAGGTCAGACCGCCAACCATCTCTGCGTGCAACGACGACTCGTCGATCGTTGCCTGGTCGAGTTTGTCGCCCCATCGTTCCCGCACACTGCGGCGAGCCTCTCGGCGCCACTCGGGGTCGGCGTACAGTTCGGCGCGCCGTTCACGAGGCAGCTCCAGCACGCGATCGAACCCCGTCACGTTCGCGAGCGGAGACGGGTCGGCCAATGTCACCTGCACGACGATCGGTCGGCACGCGATCTGCGGATGGACCGTCCCCTCCGATGCGAGGGAGCGCTCCGTCAGCGAGTTCGCCCAGTCGGGGTTTCCGGCAATGCTGAGCAGCGCCGCCCACGTGATCGGTCGATCGACCTCGGCCGCGAGCTCGGCGAACTCCTCCACGAAGAAGTCCGGCCCCCAAGTCGCTTCGAACGTGCCACGTCGCCGGCTCCCGAGCACGCCGACGAGGGTCTGCAGTTCCGCACGGGTCGCAAGTCGACTCGGGACGGGCCGGCCGTACGCACCGAGGTGCGTCTCCGAGCGCGACGAGGAGAACCCGACGGCACCAGCCGAGAGCGCCTCGCTGACCAGGTCGGCCATGGTCGCGATCTCGGCGGCGGTCGCAGCACGCTCGGAAGCGTCGCCCCCCATCACGAACGTGCGAAGCGGCGTGTGGCCGAGCATCGCCGCAACGTTGAGCCGGATCGGCCCAGACTCGATCGCGTCGAGGTACTCGGGAAACGTCGTGAAGTCCCATGGAATCCCCTCGGATAGCGCTGCGAACGGCATGCCCTCGACATTTTCGAGAGTTCGCATGATCGTCTCTCGATCGGCGGCACGAGTCGGCGCGATCCCGAAGCCGCAGTTGCCCATGATCACGGTGGTCACTCCGTGCCAGCACGAGGGTGTGAGGTCTCGGTCCCACAGGACCTGTGCGTCATAGTGGGTATGGGGGTCGATGAAGCCTGGAGCGAGGACCAATCCGTCGAGGTCGACTTCCTCGTCACCGGCCGCGACATCGCCGATGGCGGCGACCTTTCCGTCGAGCACCCCGACGTCGGTGACGCGACCCGGCGATCCGGTCCCGTCGAACAGATGTGCATTACGGAGGACGAGGTCCATGTGAGTTCCTTCCTGCGCACCCGAAGGCACGGCCAAAACTTACAATGATTACTGCGACACACGCCATCCTGCCAGATTCGCCGCACCATCAGGGCTGGCACCGGGCGAACCGCTTTCCATATATTGATTGCGCTGATTGATTGACATGAATTGATTCGAATGGAAGGCTCCGCTGGTGGAAGCCGAAGGGACACCAAGAGCAGGGCATCCGGGAGCCGCTGTGCGGCGACAGGAAGACCGTGAACTCCTCATCGGGAGCAGGGAGTTCATCGCCGACCTCGCCGTCGACGATGCGCTGGCCGTCGCCTTCGTGCGCTCAGATCTCGCCCACGGCACGATCGAATCGATCGATGTTTCGGCGGCGACTCAGGTCCCCGGCGTCAGAGCCGTGCTCACTGCATCCGACCTCGACGTGAGGGCGAGCCTGCCGCCGTTCACCGAGTCATTGGTCGATGACGAGTTCCGGCGACCGCCGATCGCCACCGACAAGGTCAGGTTCGTGGGCGAGATCGTCGCCATGGTCGTCGCCGACTCGTGGCCTGCGGCGCTCGACGCGGTCGACGTCGTCGAGGTGCGAATCACACCGCTCGAGATGGTGGTCAACGCCGACGACGCAACCCGCGCCGACGCACCGCTCCTCTTTCCGGGTCGACCCTCGAACGTCGCGATCCACAACGAGTTCAACGTCGACGCCGAGCCGGTGTCCGACGGGATGCGCAGTCTGTCGTTCTCGACCACGAATCACCGGATGGCGGCTGCCCCGATGGAGGGACTCGCGATCGTGTCGATCCCCGGGCCCGGGCCATCCCTCACCGTCCACGTCTCGACGCAGGTTCCCCATTGGACGCGCGACCATCTCGCCAAAGAGCTCGACCTGCCGACCGATGCGGTGCGAGTCGTCGCTCCTGCGGTGGGTGGCGGCTTCGGCTCGAAGACCGCCTGGGAGGTCGAGTACCTGCTCGTCGCAGCCGCTGCCCGCCTGCTCGACAGAACATTGCGGTACATCCAGACCCGTTCGGAGAACCTCATGACCGCGCACGCACGGGGTCAACGCCACGACGTCACGCTCGCGTTCGACGACGACGGCGTGGTGCACTCCCTCGACGTCCGGGCGTTCTGCGACTGCGGCGCCTACCCAACGGTCGGAGCACTGCTGCCGGCGATGACCCAGCTGATGAGCGTCGGGGTGTACCGCATCCCGCGGGTGACCTGGGTCCGAGACTCGATCGTGACCAACACCGCCCCCACCGGCGCGTTTCGCGGCGCCGGACGGCCGGAGGCGACCGCGATGATCGAACGCGCGCTCGACCTCGTCGCCGGCGACCTCGGCATCGATCCCATCGAGGCGCGACGTCGCAACCTGATCCCGAACGACGCGTTCCCGTACACGACGCCGACCGGGGCAACGTACGACTCCGGGGACTACGGCACATGCCTCGACCTCGTCGCCGAACTCGGCGATTACCAAGGTCTCCGCGCCGAGCAACGTCGCCGTCGACTCACCGATGGGACCAGCCATCTCGGCCTCGGGCTTTCCTGCTACGTCGAGGTCACCGCCGGACAGGGAGGCACCGAGTTCGCCGAGATTCGGATCACGGCCGAGGGCCGACTCGACGTCGCGGTCGGGACGATGTCGCACGGCCAGGGGCACGCGACGACCTACACCCAACTCGTGTCGTCCGAACTCGACGTCCCCGCGTCGATGATCCGGATCGTGCAGGGAGACACCGCGCTCGTCGAATCGGGACACGGCACCCAGGGTTCGCGATCGATCCAGCTCGGTGGCAGCTCGGTCCACGACGCCGCCCAGCGATTCTGGACCAAGGTGTCGACGCTGGTCGCCGAACAGTTGGAGACGAGCCCGGATGACATCGTGTCGTTCGGCGAATCAGGCGTCGGCGTTCGCGGCGTTCCGCACTCAACTCTCGCATGGCCCGAAATTCATGCCCTCTCGTCCGGTCGGGACGGGACCACGAGCGGGCTCCCGACACGCGGTGAGGTGACCCAGGTCGGCGGGTCGTTCCCGTTCGGGGCCCATCTGGCGGTGGCCGAGGTAGATGAGGAGACCGGTCGGGTCGACCTGGTCGGGTACTACGCCGTCGACGACTGCGGCACGATCATCAACCCGCTCTTGGCCGAGGGCCAGTTACACGGGGGGATCGTCTCGGGCATTGCGCAGGCGCTCTTCGAGTCGGTCGAATATGACGACAACGGCACCCCGTTGACGACGTCGTTCGCGACGTACGCCAAGCCGTCTGCGGCTGACGTGCCGAGCATCCACCTGCGCAGCTCGGTCACGCCCTCCCCGCTCAACCCGCTGGGCGCCAAGGGCATCGGAGAGTCGGGCACGGTGGGCGCCACCCCTGCCGTCCAGAACGCGGTGATCGACGCCGTCGCGCACCTGGGTGTCCGTCACATCGACATGCCACTGTCGCCGGAAACGGTCTGGAGCGCGATCCGAAGGGCACGATCCACATGACCACCGCCAGAGCCGCCGTCCTGCGTGAAGCAGGGTCACCCCTCACGCTCGAGACGATCCGCATCGACCCACCGAAGGACGGCGAGGTCATCGTCGAGATGGGTGCCGTCGGGCTGTGCGGCTCGGACCGATTCGTGCTCGATGGCCACTACCCGGTCGAGCCCCCAGCGGTCTGTGGTCACGAAGGGGCCGGCAAGGTCCTCGAGGTCGGTCCCGGCGTCACCGGACTGACGCCGGGCGACCACGTCGTGCAGATCTTCATCGGCCCCTGCGGCGATTGTGGGCCGTGTCGTCGGGGCCTCAAGACGTTCTGTCGGACGGGGATGCACCCGTCCGGACGCCTCCGCGACGGGACGTTCAGAATGTTCGCCGGGGACGAGCCGATCGGCACCTATCTGGGTCTCGGCAGTTTCTCGACCACCACGGTCACTCCGGCGCGGCACCTCGTCAAGGTTCCTGCCGACGTGCCGTGGGAGATCGCCGCACTCGTCTCGTGCGGGGTCTCGACCGGCGTTGGCGCAGCAGTGAACGTCGCTCGTGTCCGGCCGGGCGACTCGGTGCTCGTCGTCGGGCTCGGCGGGGTCGGCGCATCGGCCGTGATGGGCGCCGTGCTCGCCGGCGCCGCGCGCGTCGTGGTGAGCGAGGTCAGCCCCGACAAGCTGGCGATGGCCACGACCTTCGGCGCGACCGACACGGTCGATGTGACGCAGGTCGATCTGGTCGAAGCGATCGCCGACCTCACCGACGGCAACGGTGTCGACGCCGTGCTCCTGACTCCCGACCGAGTTCGGGCAGCGCACCACATCGACGCCGTCAACTGCCTCGGTCCTGGCGGCGTGGTCGTCCAGGTCGGCGGAACGGCGGTTGACCTCGACGTGATCCCGGTCTCACCGAACGCGCTGCTTTCCCAGCAGAAGTCGATCACCGGCACCGTCATCGGAGGGCCGGATCCGGCGCGTGACGTGCGGCGCTGGATCGAACTGTATCGAGCAGGCCGACTGCCGATCGATCGGCTGATCACCCGCAGGTACGCATTCGATGACATCAACGTGGGGTTCGACGACCTGAAGGCCGGCACCAATGTGCGCGGCGTCATTTCATTCGCGCCTTGACACGTTCCCCCCATACATTACAATGATTAGTAGAACACCGGGCTGCGCCGATGGCGGCCGGCCGACACAGACAGGAGACACACCCGTGACCATGATCACCGAGGCGCAGGACGCCCAGGCCGGGCGAGAGCGCCAGCACCATCCGTACCACTTGATCTCGGCAGACAGTCACGTCAACGAGCCGGCCGACCTCTGGGTCAGTCGTGTGGCCGCCAAGTTCCGGGATCGCGTGCCGCGTGTCGAACGGTTCGAGCAGGGCGATGCGTGGGTGATCGAGGGGCTCGACGGGCCGATGCCGATCGGTCTGAACGCGTGTGCCGGGCAAGACCCGCGCCTGCGCCAGAACTGGGTTCGCTTCGACGAGATCCGCACCGGTGGGTGGGATCCGGCTGCACGGGTCCAGGAGATCGAGGTGGCGGGTGTCGACGCAGAGGTGCTGTACCCGACGCCGCGCCTCTCGCACGCCATCTTCGCGACGACCGAGCCTGACTTCCACCTCGCCCAGGTCCAGGCGTACAACGACTGGCTGCACGAGTACGCGTCCTACGATCTCCGGAAATTCCGGGCCCTGCCGATCCTGCCCAATCGGGGCGTCGACCAAGCGTTGGCCGAGATCGAGCGAGTCGGGGGTCGGCCATCGACCGGTGGCTTCGTGATCGGGGCGTACCCCTCCGGCGAGCTCACGCCACAGCCCGAGGACGACCCCGTCTTCGCTGCGCTCGAGGAGCGGAACATCACCCTCAACATCCATGTCTCCCTCAAGAACACGATGCCCGTTCAGAAGAACCTGCTCGCGCTGCCGGCAGCCGGTCGGTTCACCGGAGCGACGACACACCTCATCGATCTGATCTTCTCGGGCGTGTTCGACCGGTTCCCTGCGCTGCAACTCGTGTTCGCCGAGGTGGACTGCGGTTGGCTCCCCTACTTCAAGGAGCAGTTGGACGACGGGTTCAGTCGCTATCGGTTCCGGTTCGACCTGGCCAAGCTCCCGAGCGAATACATCCAGGAGCACGTCCACTTCAGCTGGGTGACCGACACGTTCGGCATCGACAACCGTCACCACATCGGCGTCGAGCGCATGCTCTGGTCGAGCGACTACCCACACGGCAGCTCGAACTACCCGGACGCATGGTCCCCGACCATGGCTGCCATGGCCGGCGTTCCGCTCGCTGAACGGAATCTGATGCTCAAGGGGAACGCACAGCGCCTCTACAAGTTCCCCAACCCGTGACGTCGTCGCAGCCGGGGAGGGGCGCCGACCGCGTCGCCGTCGTGCCAGCACGGCGAACCTCCCCGGCCGACGATCACCCTCGCGCCGGATGTCCCGGCGCGGAACGGTCGACATGACGGACGACTCCGGGACCGGCGGCGAGTTCGACGGCCTGACGATGGTCGTCACCGGCGGCAACGGAGGAATCGGGCTCGCTCTCGCGGAAGCAGTCGGCTCGGCCGGGGCCAGCGTCGCGATCTGGGGTCGCAATCCGACCAAGAACACAGCTGCGCTCGCACATCTCGAGGCACTCGGTATCGAAGCGCTCGCGGTCTCGTGCGACGTGAGTGACGAGGAGCAGGTCACCGCCGCCATGGCGGCGACCGTCTCGCGCTTCGGGCGGGTCGATTCCCTGTTCGCCAATGCCGGCATCGGCGGCCGGGAGGTCCCGTTCGTCGACCTGCCGATGGAGGAATGGCGATCGGTCATGGCGGTCGACCTCGACGGCGTGTTCCTCACGTTTCGCGAGGGTGCGCGTCAGATGGTGGCCCAGGGAGACGGCGGTGCGCTGGTCGCTGTCTCATCGATCGTGTCGAGATTCGGCGCACCGCGCAAAGCTGCCTACGGAGCAGCGAAGCCGGCCGTCGAGGGCCTCGTTCGTTCGCTCGCGGTCGAGTTGGCCGGCGCAGGGATCCGATGCAATGCCCTTGCACCCGGATGGACCGACACCGACATGGTTGCACCGTCGGGAAGCTTCGGAGGATCCGCGTACGACCGCTTCCGTGAGGCGACGTTGCGGCGGACACCGGTCCGGCGGTGGGGTCAGCCGGCCGACCTCCACGCGGCCGCCCGATTCCTCGCAGACCCGCGCGCCACCTTCCACACCGGCGACGTGATCGTCGTCGACGGCGGCTACTCGATCGCTTGAGCAACTTGCCGACGGAGCGCGGCGAGGGTCGGGCTCGCGCCCGGGTCAACCGACGTCGAGGCTCACGACCGAGAACTCCCGAGAGCTCTTGGTGGCGGATTCGATCGGCTCTCCACACACCGGCGTCGGGACCACGCGCCCGGCGGCGACCGTGGCGACCGCCCGGCTGTTGCCGTGCGGACCATGCCACGACATCGACACGTGCCAACGCGCGTCACCGTCGACCTCGCTGTGCACGTCGTCGAGCACGCAGTCGACCCACGACGTCCCGACATGCAGGGCGATCTCCCGCTCGGCAGATTGCTCCCACGGGTCGAGCGCGTTCGAACCGCGGTAGTACCGACGAGCGTCGGCATCGAGCCACGATCCCTCGATGACCGCGCCGAGCACGGTCTCGTCCATGTGCGCCCACATGCGGCCGTCGTGGGGCGTGAGGCATGTCGGCGCGAATCGGTGGCCACCGAGATGGCTGCTCCGTCGGATGCGAACGGCGGGCCACTTCGTCTGCGCGACCATCTGTAACTTCACGCCGAGCTTCCCGCAGCACCGGTCCCGCCGTCCATGGCCGCAGACCAACACGTCGAACGGCGCTGGGTCGCCGGACTCGAACTCGTCCTCGTTCAGGAGACGCGGCAGGACGTCGACCAGAGACGAGCGGTCGACGAGGTGATCGGTTCCCACGAGTTCGGACAACGAGCGCCGACGGTAGATCGTGACCAAAGCGCGTTCCGGATCTTGCACGGTGACCTCGGTCGCCAGAACCGTGGTGAACCGACCGAGTTCCGAGGCGAACACCGGCATGGTCTTGATGTCCGCCGGCCACGGACCGGGAGTCTCCACGAGGACGATCGTGTCCGCTCGACCGGCGGAACCGACGGGATCGACGTGATTCGTCTGCGTCCAGTCGGAGCAGCGCACCGGCATCCCTCCGTCAGGCCGGCACTCGATCGTCGTCATTCGCCAGCGCCACGCAAGCCGGACAACTCGTCGATGTCGAGAGCGCCGAGGATCGCTTCGACCTCACTGCATTCGTCGTCCCCGAGTTCGAGGAACGGCGGCCGCAGGTGGTGTCCTGGCAGACCGAGCACCCTCATCACCGTCTTCAGGTAGCGCATGCTTCCTCCCGGCCACCGATTGGCGCTGAAGAAGCGCAGCACGTCACGAAATGCTGCCTGCGAGGCTCGCAGGTCACCGTTCGCGTGTGAACGCACGACGTCGACACACGTCGCCGGAATGATGTTGCCGTCCGTACTGAGGAAGCCCTGGCCGCCGAGCGCGAGGATCGTCAACGCCTGCATCGGTCCCCCGACGTGAACGTCGCAGCGGTCGTCGACCACGTCAACGAGCGCTGACACGTACCTGACGTCAGGATTGGTGACGTTGATGCCGCGAATCCTGTCGCCGTAGTCGACGAGCAGCCGATCGAGTACGGGAAGCGGCACGACGTACCCGTTGTAGATGTGGCTCGACACGACGCAGTCGATCGTCGAACCGTCGAGAATCGTGCGGAAGTAGCACTCGAGCTCGCGTTCGGTCGGGATGTTCGCATGACCGCTGTCGACGCAGTAGAGCTGCATGGCCTGCATCCCCGTGGCCTCGGCGATCCGAACCAGTTCGAGGTAGTCGAGCGCGGTGTGTGTCTCGACGCCCATCGCCCTGACGCTCACGTCTGCTCCGACCGCATCGACCGCAGCCCCGTACAGCGCTTCGGTCTCGTCGGCGTCGAGGGTGTACCCCTCGCCCGGCGACGAGCTTCCGACGTAGACGCCCATGCCGGACGCGGCAAGCCGTACCAGGTGGGACCGCCACGCTTCCAGATCGAGGCGGCCGGCAGCGTCGAACGGCGTCACGGTGCAGGTGAAGGTCGACGGTGCACGCGTCATGGTGCTGCGTCGGAGTCGCCGTGGTAGTGCCGCGACCCGTCCCACCCGCGTTCGGAGAGCAGCGCAGATGCGAACTTGTAGACCGGTTCCTCGAGATCGGTCTCCATCGTGTCGTTCCATCGGTTCCAGAAGCCGAACATCGACACCGTGATCACCATCTCGGCGATCTGGGGGTCGTCGAAATGCTGACGCAGGGCGTCGAAGTGCGATCCGTCCACCGCACTCGGTTGTTGGACCATCGCCAGCGCCAACCGGAGTGCCGCACGCTCGGCCTCGGTGAACAGTTCGGACGTCTCGAATTCCCAGATGGCGCGAAGCTTCTCGTCGGACACACCGAAGCTCGACGCGGTCTTTGCCGTGTGGGCCTCGCAGAAGCGGCAGACGACAGCGCTGCTCGACAGATGGCTCATCAACACCTTGAGGCTCGGGTCGACGCCGTTCATCTTCCTGAGCGCAGCAGACACCTCGGTCATGGCCCGAAGAAAGTCCGGCTGATGTCCGAGGGTCAGATAGGCAGTGGGCAGATAGCCGGCCAACGACTCGAGGGTCTGGAAGAAGCCTTCGAACTCGGCCAGTTCCTCACGCGGGCGAGGCGCCAGGTTGCTCATGAGCTCACCGCCTCGATCAGAGGGAGGGTCGACGGCTGGGCTGCAGGCGATGTCATCGCAGTGGTCCAGGACTGCGTAGGTCATCGAGCTGCTGACGCTCTACGAGACCCCGCTCGCGGCTTGTTCTGGTCATGTCACCCTGCTTCCCCGGTGCGGACGGAAGCTCCATCATCACACCATTAATTTGATACTTGCAAACTTATAGTAGATTGAAGAAGGCTGCAAGGAGGACGTCAACATGGCCCAGCTCACCAACGAGATCGCACTCGTGACCGGCGCAACAGGCGGACTCGGACGCATCATCGCGCTGACGCTCGCCCGCCGGGGTGCCGCCGTCGCCGTACACGGACGTGACGACGAGCGCGGGGCACGTCTGGTGGCGGACATTCGACACTCCGGAGGAACGGCAGACTTCTTCGCTGCCGACCTCACGTCATCGGACGCGGCGACCAGGATGGTCGACGCTGTCGTGAGCACATTCGGCCGACTGTCGATCCTCGTCAACAGCGCCTACGCGAGTGATGACATGGCTGACGACGCTTCGGTCGGCGAGATCACCGACGAAGCGTGGGACAACATCCTCACGGGCAACCTGACGACCAGCCTCTGGGTCACCCGAGCGGCACTGACGACGATGACCGAACGGGGTCGAGGCTCGATCGTCAACATCAGCGCACGCGCCGGCGTGGTCGGCACCCCCGGCATGGCTGCGCACGCAGCATCGAAGGGCGCGATCAACGCGCTGACCAGGTCGATCGCGGTCGACTACGCAGACAGAGGAATTCGGTGCAACGCGGTGGTTCCCGGCCACATTCTTCACGAGGTCAGGGACGCCAACGCCTCGGCCGAACGGATCGCATCGCTCGAAGCCATGCAACTGACCCGGCTGGCGACACCAGAAGACGTCGCCAACAGCGTCGCATTCCTCGCGGGACCCGACGCGGAGGTGCTGACCGGTGTGCTTCTGCCTGTCGACGGGGGAAGCACTGCTGCACGCGCCGCAGTCGTCGGAGGTCCCGATCCGCGCTGCTCGTAGGACTCGCTCGTCGTCGATGCCGACAACGCTCGATCGCGTATCCGGCTCGGCTCAGCTCCCCGGCACCAGTTCGCGGTAGAGGTCGACGAACTCCCGCGCCGGGTCGGTCCACGACCAGTCGGGGGTCATGCCGCGACGCTGGATCGCCTTGCGGCGGCCGGCGTGGCGCCAGGCCCGCAGCCCTCGGTGGAGCGCGTCGACCACGCCGCTCTCGTCGAGCGCGGCTGCGACGAAGCCGGTGCCGTCGCGATGCGCGTCGGCGTCACGGACCGTGTCGACCAGGCCGCCGACGCCGGTGACCACCGGGATCGTGCCGTATGCCATCGCCTGCATCTGCGCCAGACCGCACGGTTCGAACCGACTCGGCATCAGCAGGAGGTCACCGCCGGCGAACAGCAGGTGTGAGAGCGGCGCGTCGTAGCCGTTGAAGAACCAGAATCGGTCGGGCTGCGTCTCGGCCAACCACTCGCCCCACGAGGCGAGCCGGGGGTCGCCGGACCCGAGGACGACCATGCGTGCCTTCATGCCCTCGAGGAACCGGGCCGCCTCGAACGCGAGATCGACACCCTTCTGGTCGACCAGCCGCGTGACGATGACGACCAACGGCTCGTCGGTGTCGGCCCACCCGGCACGTTCGATCAGTGCCGCCCGGGCGGTCGTCTTGCCGGTGAGGTCGTCGACGTCGAACTGCGGCGCGAAGGCGTCGGTCGCCGGGTTCCAGGCGCGGGTGTCGATGCCGTTGAGGATGCCGCGCAGGTCGCCGCCACGCTCGGCCAGTACCTGTTGCAGGCCCATGCCGGCCGCGTCGGTCGTGATCTCGGCGGCGTAGTTGGGGCTGACGGCGACGACACGATCGGCGAGTCGGATCGCTCCGGCGAGGCCGTTGACGGCGTCGCCCCACGAGTACGCCTCGCGGTGGCTGGGGAGGCGATGCAGCCAGTCGGCTCCCGCCCACCCCTGGTGGGCGAGGTTGTGGATCGTCATCACCGTCGGGATGCCGTCGCCGAGGAACGCCGGCGTCAGCGCGGTGTGCCAGTCGTTGAGCTGCACGAGGTCGACGTCGAGCGCACGGGCGAGCGCGGCGACGGCGGCCGAGAAGGCAGCGAAGCGTGCGTCGTTGTCGGCCCAGCCCTCGCCGTGTTCGTCGACGTACGGGTCGGGCCGGACGATGCCCGGCACGTCGACGACTGCCAAGCGACCCGCCTCCGGGTGATCACCGAGTCGAGCCGATGCGGGCGACGCCCAGTCGGGTACCGAGAGCTCGATGTGCTCCTCGTTCTCGAGCGCGAACGCCGAGTACCCGGGCAGGACCGTGATCACGTCGACACCCTGCCCGCGCAGGCCGGCGGCCAGACCTGCCGCGGCCTCTCCGAGGCCGCCGGCGCTCGCGAGCGGTCGCAGCTCGGCGGTGGCGAAGAGCACTCTCATGTGCCGCTCGGCAGGATCTCGTCGCGTTCGAGGAGGACCAGCGTCCATGCCTCGACCTTCCAGTCGTCGCTCGTCTCGATGACCTCGTCGATCGAATCGGGGTCGGAGGTGTCGACGACGACCCGCCATCGGCTCCCGCCCAGACCGACCGGCACCGTGAAACCGAGCGGATCGGAGCCGGCGTTGCACATCACGAGGAAACTGCGGTCGAGCGGACGTTCGGGTTCCGGTCCGTGGGGACCGATCGCGTTGCCGTTGAGGAACACCGAGATCGCCCTCGCATGGTCGACGTGCCAGTCGTCGCGATGCATCGGCTCGCCGTCGGGCCGGAACCATCCGATGTCGTCGAGCTGGCTCCCCATCGTACGCTGCCCCTCGAAGAAGTGGCGACGGCTGAAGACCGGGTGTGCCGCGCGCAGGGCGATGAGCCGCTTCGTGAAGTCGAGCAGATGCTCGTCGACCGCCGACCAGTCGTGCCACGACAGTTCGTTGTCCTGGCAGTACGCGTTGTTGTTGCCGTGCTGGGTGCGACCGATCTCGTCGCCGCCCGAGATCATCGGCACCCCCTGCGACAGTGCGAGTGTGGCCAGCATCGAACGCACACGTCGACGGCGATTCTCGTTGATCGTCTCGTCGGCCGTCGGGCCCTCGGCACCGCCGTTCCACGACCGGTTGTCGTTGTGGCCGTCGCGGTTCTTCTCGCCGTTGGCCTCATTGTGCTTCCGCTCGTAGGCGACCAGGTCGGCGAGGGTGTAGCCGTCGTGAGCGGTGACGAAGTTGATGCCGGCCGAAGGTCGGCGACCGCCTCGGTCGAACAGGTCGGCACTGCCGGTGAACCGACTGGCGAACGCTCCCAGTGCGCCGGGTGTGCCTTTCCAGAAGTCACGGATGTCGTCGCGGAACCTGCCGTTCCACTCGGACCACTCGGGCGGGAAGTTGCCCAACTGGTAACCACCTGGGCCCACGTCCCACGGCTCGGCGATCAGCTTCACGCGGCCGACGACCGGGTCTTGGTGGACGATGTCGAAGAACGCCGAACGGGGGTCGAAATGGTTGGTGTCGCGGCCGAGCGTGGTGGCGAGGTCGAACCGGAAACCGTCCACGTGCATGTCGGTGACCCAGTAACGAAGGCTGTCGAGGACGAGCCGCAGCGCGGCGGGGTGCTGCACGTTGAGGCTGTTGCCGGTCCCGGTGAAGTCGACGTAGCGGCTGCGGTCGTCGTACGAGAGTCGGTAGTAGGTCTCGTTGTCGATGCCACGCAACGACAGCGACGGTCCGCGCTCGTTGCCCTCGTTGGTGTGGTTGTAGACCACGTCGAGGATGACTTCGATGCCCGCGGCATGGAGGGCCTTGACCAGACCCTTGAACTCGGTGACCTGCTCACCGCGCTGGCCCGTCGCGGCGTATGCGCTGTGCGGGGCCATGAAGCCGATCGTCGAGTATCCCCAGTAGTTCCGGAAACCGCGTTCGGCGAGGAACCCTTCGGTCAGGAAGTGGTGCACGGGCATCAGCTCGACCGCGGTCACGCCGAGTGTCGTGAGGTGATCGAGGACCGCCGGGTGTGCCATGCCGGCGTACGTGCCGCGCAACTCGACCGGGACATCGGGATGGGTCATCGAGAGGCCGCGAACGTGCGCCTCGTACAACACCGATTGGTGGAGCGGGGTGTCGGGTGGCGTGTCGTCACCCCAGTCGAACGACCGGTCGACGACGATGCACTTGGGCATGAGCGGCGCGCTGTCGTCGGTGTTGGGCTCGAGCGGATCGGCCGGGTCGTACCCGAGCAAGGCTTCACCCGCGACGACGTCACCCTCGATCGCGAGCGCGTACGGGTCGATCAGGAGCTTGGCCGGGTTGGCACGCTCGCCGTGGTGGGGGTTCCACGGGCCGTGCACCCGGAAGCCGTACCGCTGCCCCGGCTCGACCCCGGCGACGTAACCGTGATGGGTGCACGCGGTGTGATCCGGGAGCTCGAACCGCTGCTCGCGGCCGTCGTCGTCGAAGACGCAGAACTCCACCTTCGTGGCCGACTCGGAATAGAGCGCCACGTTGACGCCGTCGCCGTCGTAGGTCACCCCGAGCGGGTGCGGGACGCCGTAGGTCGCTGCGGAAGTTGTGGTGGCCATGGGGTTCGCTCCGGTCTCGTGACCCGTGCCGAGGGGTCACGACATGATAGTGGCGAACCGTCAGGCGTCGGGTGGGTCGCCCGCCTCGGCGCCGAGGTCGTCGGCCAACTCCTCGAGCTGTTCGACCTGCCCGGCCGGTGTCGTCTGCTGCTCCGGGACGGCTTCGTCCGAAGCCGGCGGTCTGGGATCGTTCGGTGCTGCGCTCATGTCGACGCGGTACCCACGCCGCCCCGGCACCAAACGGTGGTCAGCCGCGGAAACCCACCTCGGCGTGTGATCCGTCGCACAGCGGCTTGTTGCCCGAGGCGCCGCAGCGGCAGAGCGTGACCCGGTTGCGCGTCTCGATCGGTCGTCCGTCGGCGCGCTCGATCGGGACACCACCCGTCACCCACAGCGGGCCGTCGGTGATGACGTCGATCTCGACCGGGAGAACCGGTTCGACCGTCTCGCCCTCGACCTCGTAGGTGAGCGCCCCGGACGGGCACCGTTCGATCATCGCCATCACCTGGCTGCGCACGATCGTGTCGTCGGTCTTGCGTGCCATCTTCCACACGTTCGACGCCTTGTTGCCACAGAAGCCGGCGTGCTCGCAGATCCCTCGGTCATCGTGCACGGTGATGCCCGTACCGGGATACGCCTTGCTGCGCTCGTCGTAGGTGTCGGCCGGTGCGGTCTCGGTGCCGTCGAACTCGGCTCGGGCGTGGGTGCCGTCGCAGAAGGGCTTGTTGGCCGACTGGCCGCAGCGGCACAGCGCGTACCGGTCCTTCGACTCGATCTCGGTCCCCGTCCGCCACGCGAGCGACTCGCCGTGCTCGGACACGATGATCTCCCGCCGCCGGAGCGGGACATCTCCTGCGACGAGGTACGGACCGTCGGCCGTGATCGTGATCCGTGGTTCGGCCATGGTGCGTCCTCCTGCGTGGCGGTCTGACACCCGCAGTCTGCCAGAGCGGCGAAGCGGCGTCGCCTGGCGGTACTCATCGCACCGATCGCTCCGGTGATCTCGACGCTGCAGTCGAGCACGACCAGATCGGGATCTGCGAGGTGCTTCTGCAACCATGCGACGTCGACGAGCGTGTCGATCAACCGGCCTCGTCGATCACGTCGATCAGCACCTTGCCCTCGGAGTGGCCTTCGGCGAGGTAGCGGATCGCGTCGGCGGTCTCGGCCAGTGGGTAGGTGCGGTCGATCACCGACCGCAGTTGGCCCTGCTCGACCATCCGGGAGAGCGCGGCGAGTTCGTCGGCGGTTTCCTTTGCGGTGAACGTGACGGCCTTCTGGCCGCCGATCAGGAACCTGATCTTCGCCCTGATCGAACGGGCGATGGGGCCGAGCAGGCGGTTCTTCTTCGGGCCGCTGACGATCACGAGCACACCGTCGTCGGTCAGCAGGCGGCGGCAGTCGGCCAACGACCGGTTGCCGACGTTGTCGAGGATCGCGTCGTACGTTCGGCCGGAAGCGGCGGCCTCGGCGACGACGTCGGTCGTGGTGTAGTCGATCACTCGGTCGGCTCCGAGCGACCGGACGATCTCGACGTTGTGCGTGCCGCACACGGCGGTGACCTCGGCGCCGAGCGCCTTCGCGATCTGCACGGCGTAGTTACCGACACCGCCACCTGCGCCGTTGATCAGGATCGATCGCCCCGGGCCGGCCTCGGCGTGGTCGCGGAGGCCCTGCAGGGCGGTGACGGCGGCGACGGGCATCGCCGCCGCGTCGCCCATCGTCATGCCGGCCGGCAGCGGTGCCAGCGCGGTCTCCTTGCACACGACGTACTCGGCGAACGCACCGTTGCCGCCACCGAACACCTCGTCGCCCGGAGCGAACCCGGTGATCGACGAGCCGACCGCCTCGACGACACCGGCGAGATCGACACCCCGTCGTGGCTGCTTCGGCGTGCGGAGGCCGGCCATCAGGCGCAGCAGCCACGGTGTCCCCGTCAGGAAGTGCCAGTCGAGCGGGTTGGTCGCTGCGACGTGGACACGGACGAGCACCTGGTCGTCGGTCGGCTCAGGCCGCTCGACGTCGCGGAGTTCGAGCTGGTCGGGGCCGCCGTAGCCGCGCTGTTCGATCGCCTTCATCGCGACCAGCGTGCCAGCTCGGCACCCGGGTGCGTGTACTGCGCCCTACCGATCGCGGCGACGCTGTTCGACGCGCTCGCGTTGCGACCGCCGGACGCCCGAGCGGCACCACGGAACCATGACGCCGCACGGGTCATCCACGGCCGGATGGTCACGAGATGGCGGTCGAGATCGACGACGGGGGCCGACCGGTGGACCAGAGGGTACGTACACTGTAAGTTCTGCATGTCGACCACCATAGACGTACACTGTACGTAGTGCAACCCCTGAGCAACGAGAGCCGACGAGAAATGTCCCAGAACGACCGAACCCCGCTGACCCGCGAGCGAATCCTCGCGACCGCGATCGCGATCGCCGACGAGCACGGCGCATCGGGCCTCAGCATGCGCAAGCTCGCCAAGGAACTCGGCTACGAGGTGATGTCGCTCTACAACCACGTCGCGAACAAGGACGACCTGCTCGACGGGATGGTCGACACCGTCGCCGGCGAGATCGCCCTGCCGGCCGAGGAGCTGCCGTGGAAACGTGCCGTGCGCCAGATCGCGGTGTCGTGGCACGAGACGCTCGTACGCCACCGCTGGGCCGCCGCGATGTTGCCGCAACGTTGGCCGGGGCCGAACCGGTGGCGGCACATGGACAACCTGCTCCGGCTCTTGAACACCGCCGACCTGCCCGACGACATCGCCGACCTCGGGTTCCACGCCGTCACGATGCACATCCAGGGCTTTACCCAGCAGCAGATCAACTACTCGACGCAGGTCCCCGACGAGGCAGCCATGTTCGAACGGTTCCGAACCGAGGTCTCACCCGAGGTGTTCCCACACATCGTCGCCCACGTGCAGTACCACCGCGACACCGAGCAGCACCCCGACGAGTTCGGGTTCGTACTCGACCTGATCCTCGACGGACTCGAACGAGCTGCGACCCAGGGGTAGCCTCCCTCGAATGCCGGATTGGACGCCAGAGACGTGGTTGATCGCTGCCGGACGCACCCGGGTCGCCGGTGATCCGCTCAACGTTCCCCCGGTGTTCGCGTCCAACTTCTTCCTGCCCCACGAGCGCATCTACAGCCGCTCGGAGGGCACCGCCACCACCGACGCACTCGAGGAGCTGCTCGGTGGGTTGGAGGGCGGCCGGGCGCTCGCGTTCGGGTCGGGGATGGCGGCCGTCGCCGCCGTGTTCCACCGACTCCCGGTCGGCTCGCGCATCGCCGTGCCAGAGGACCCCTACCACGGCGTGGCCGGCATCGTCGCCGAGGGCGAGGCGCAGGGCCGGTGGACGGTCGACCGACTCGACCAGGCCGACACCGCCACGTGGATCGACGCGCTCCAGGTCTGCGATCTCGTGTGGTTGGAGTCGCCGGAGAACCCGCTGATCACCGTCGCCGACCTGCCGGCGATCTGCGGCGCTCCGCGGCCCGCGACCACGCTCGTCGGCGTCGACTCCACGTTCGCCACGCCGCTCACCCAGCAGCCGCTCGACTACGGCGCCGACGTGGTCATGCACTCGGCGACCAAGTTCATCGGCGGCCACTCCGACCTGCTCGCCGGCGCACTCATGGTGCGCCGCGACGACCTGTACGACGAGTTCCACCAGCGACGCCTGCTGTACGGGGCGACGATCGGCGCCATGGAGGCGTTCCTCACGATCCGCGGTGCCCGCACCCTCGGGCTCCGGATGGACAAGGCGCAGGCCAACGCGATGGAGTTGGCGCAGCGGCTCGAATCCCATCCGGCGATCACACGGGTGCGCTACCCCGGGCTCCCGAGCCACGACACACACGAGGCGGCCAAGCGGTTCATGACCGGGTTCGGCGCGATGCTCTCGTTCGAGACCGACGGCGACGCCGCCCGCTGCGACGTGATGCTCGGCCGACTCGAACTCGTCAACCACGCCACGAGCCTCGGCGGGGTCGAGACCACGGTCGAACGACGCGCATCGATCCCCGGTCAGGAGCGGATCCCGCCGACGCTTGTTCGGATGTCGGTCGGCTGCGAGCACGTCGACGACCTCTGGTCCGACCTCACCAACGCCCTCACCTGATCACGAGTTGGATCACGAGTTGTGCCAGGCACAACGCGTGATCAGGCGACTCGGCCGTCAGTCGTCGAACAGCGACGGCGGGAAGCCGCCCTTGCTGAGCGGGCTCCACCGGGTCGGCGTGATCAAGATGATGCACTTGCCCTGATCGACCATCGCCTGTCGGTACTCGTCCCAATCGGGGTGCTCGCCGGAGATGCTGCGGAAGTACTCGACGAACGCGTCGGAGGCCTCGGGCATGTCGAGCACCTCGGCGTCGCCGTCGATCTGCACCCACGCGTCGTCGAACGCTTCCCCCATCACGGCGACCGACACGTGCGGGTTGCGGCGGGCGTTCTTCGCCTTGGCGCGCTGCGGGTAGGTGGCGATCGCGAGGCGACCGTCGGCGATCATGCCACCCGACACCAGGCTCATCTGCGGGCGCCCGTCGGACCGGGTCGTGGCCAACACCCACCGGTGACGCCCGGTGAGGTGCTCGGCGAGCTCGGCGCGTTCGAGTTCGACGTCGCTCGCCCGGTACTGCGCACGTCGGTCGTCGGCCGGGATCTTCTTCACCATGCCCCGATCCTCCCATCACGAGTTGTGCCTGGCACAACTCGTGATCAGGTGGGGTGGATGGCTCGCCAGACGCGCTCGGCGGTGGCGGGCATGTCGATGTGGCGGACGCCGAGGTGGGCGACCGCGTCGATCACCGCGTTCTGCACGGCGGGCGTGGCCCCGATCGTGCCCGACTCGCCGATGCCCTTGGCGCCGATCGGGTTGCGAGGCGTCGGGGTCTCCTGCTCGATCCGTTCGAACGACGGCAGCTCGGCCGCCGACACCAGGCCGTAGTCGGCGAAGTTGGCGGTGTTCGGGTTGCCGTCCTCGTCGTAGATGAACTCCTCCATCAACGCCTGCGCGATGCCCGACGCGATGCCGCCGTGGGCCTGACCGTCGACGAGCAGCGGGTTGACCAACGTGCCAGCGTCGTCGCACGCGACGTGGCGGAGCACGGTGACCTCGCCCGTGTCGCGGTCGACCTCGACCACCGACAGGTGCACACCGAACGGGAACGTCGCCCCCGGCGGTTGGAAGTCGATCTCGGCGCGGAGCGGCTCACCGCCGTCCTGCTGCACGAACTTGGCGATGTCGACCCACGTCTTGCTCAGCGCCGGTGTACCGGCCACGGAGAACTGGCCGTTGTCGACATCGAGCACGACGTCGTCGGGATTCGCCTCGAGCAACTCGGCCGCGATCTCCTTCGCTCGCGCGACCGCGGCTTCGCTCGCCTCCCAGATCGCGCTGCCGCCGATCTGGAGCGACTTCGAGCCGCCGGTCCCGCCACCGCGCTTGACCTCGTCGGTGTCGCCGTGGCGGACCACGATGCGGTCCATCGGGATGCCGGTGATGTCGCTGGCGATCTGAGCGAACGCTGTGTGGTGGCCCTGTCCGTGCGACGACGAACCCGTCAGCACGACGACCGAGCCGTCGGGCTGGAGCTCGAAGCTGCCGAACTCGCCGTTGACGATCGGGTTCGCGATCTCGACGTACGCCGACCAACCGAGGCCGAGCAGCCGTTGCTCGGCGGGGTCGTTGCGGCGACGCTGCTGCTCGGTTCGCAACCCGGCGTAGTCGACGGCGGCGAGCACCTTCTCCAACGCCTGCTCGTACTCGCCGGTGTCCATCTCCGTGCCGACGGCGGTCGTGAACGGGAACTGCTCGGGACGGATGAAGTTCCTGCGGCGCACCTCGGCGGGATCCATGCCGATCTCGGCGGCGAACACCTCGACCATGCGCTCGATCGCGGCCGCGGCCTCCGGCCGGCCCGCGCCGCGGTAGGCACCCATCGGCACGGTGTTGGTCATGACCGACGTGAACGAGAAATCGATCTTGGGGATGTCGTAGACACCCGACACCATTCGGGCCGTGATGAACGGCAGCACGGCGCCGACGTTCGGATACGCGCCGCCGTCCTGGAGGCTGTGGACCCGGTAGGCCTGCACGTTGCCGTCGCGGTCGCCGCCGATCGTCGCCGTGAACACGCACCCGCGCCCGTGGACGAGACCGAGCATGCTCTCGGATCGGGTCTCGACCCAGCGGACCGGACGGTCGATCTCGCGGGCGACGAGCGCGACCACGATGTCCTCGGGATAGCCGCCGTTCTTGGCGCCGAACCCGCCGCCGACGTCGGGGCAGATCACACGGACCTGCGCTGGATCGACTCCGGTCGCCGCGGCGAGCGTGTCGCGGGTGCCGTGCGCCCCCTGGGTCGACGACCACTGCGTGAGCCGCTGCCCGCCCTCGTCGGTCGTGTCCCAACGGGCGACCGTGGCTCGCACCTCGAGCGGGCACGGCGCAATGCGCTGGTTGTTGAACGTCAGGTCGACCGTGACCTCGCACCCGTCGAAGAAGTCGTCGCCCGCCTGCGACGGTCCGGCGAACACGACGTTCGTGCCGGCGTCGGGGAACAGCAGCGTCTCGTCCTTCACCGAGTCGGCCGCGGTGACCACCGCGGTCAACGGCTCGTAATCGACGTAGACCAAGTCGACGGCGTCGGCGCCGGCCGCGGCGGTGTCGGAGATCACGACCGCGATCGGCTCGCCGACGTACCGGACCCGATCGGTCGCCAGGAGCGTGCGCAACATCGACTGGTTGAGCATCGGCATCGACGGCGGCTCGGCGGGCAGTTCCAGGTCGGCGGCCGTGTAGATCCCGATGACACCGGGGATCTCGAGCGCATCGCTCGTGTCGATGCCCGTGATCTCGGCGTGCGCCATCGCCGACCGGACGAACGTGGCGTGGACGGCGTCGGCCGGCGCGAGGTCGTCGACGTACTTGCCACCGACGGTCAACAGGTCGGGATCTTCGACCCGGACGACCCGGGTTCCGAGCAGACTCATGGGTATTCCTTCCCGCCGAGGTCCGACCGGACCGCGGCGACGCCATCATGGCAGCCCGACGTCATCGGCCCAGCGTCAGGTGCCGGTCTCGAAGTACCCGATGATCCAGGCGTCGTCGATACCCGTGGCCTCGGCACAGCTCTGCGCTCTGGCGAGTTCGGCGTCGGAGAGGAACCACGGAACCAGACTGTCGACGGGATGCCCTTCCGCCGTGCCGGACAGTACGTCACCCACCGATACCGAACTCCCGAGCCGGTGGACGACGGACGACGTCGCCGCATCCCACGTCGAGCCGTGGGAGAACACGGCGAGGCCGACGCCTGAGCCAGTGTCGATGTACAGACACCCGTCTTCGAGCACCAGCACTCCGTCGAGCGGCCCGCTCGCGTATCCCTCTTGTTCGACGACGACGATCATCGGACCCGTCGGCGCAGCCACTGACTCCTCGACGGCCGAACTCGCCGACTCCTCATCGCCGCACGCTCCCACCACGAGCACTGCAACACCCAGGAGTGCTCGCACCCGCATGACCGGAGCGTAGATGACGCCGGTGGCCGCCGGCCCGGCACCCGCCGATCGATAGTGTCGCCGACATGGTGGAGCCCGACTTCCTGCGTTTCGATTCGCTCAGCCTGCACGCCGGGCAACGGCCCGATCCGACGACGGGCGCCCGGGCGGTGCCGATCTACTTCACGACGTCGTACTCGTTCCCCGACACCGACGAAGCCGCAGCGCTGTTCAACCTGGAGGCGCCCGGTCACATCTACAGCCGGATCTCCAACCCGACCGTCGCCGTGTTCGAGGAGCGCGTTGCGGCACTCGAAGGTGGTGTGGGCGCGGTCGCCACCGCGAGCGGCACGGCCGCACTCCACCTGGCGGTGGCGTCGCTGCTGAGCGCCGGCGACCACATCGTGGCGTCGAAGAACCTGTACGGCGGGTCGTACAACATGATGAACCTGACGCTCCCCCGCTTCGGGATCACGACCACGTTCGTCGACCCGCGCGACCCACAGGCGTTCGCCGACGCCATCCAGCCGAACACGAAGCTGTGCTACGGCGAGACGTTGGGCAACCCCGGCATCGAGGTGATGGACGTCCGAGCCGTCGCCGACGTGGCGCACGCTCACGGGCTGCCGCTGATGGTCGACTCCACGTTCTCCACGCCGTACCTGTTGCGCCCGATCGAGCACGGTGCCGACATCGTGATGCACTCGGCCACCAAATTCCTCGGCGGGCACGGCACCGCGCTCGGTGGGGTGCTCGTCGACGGCGGACGTTTCGACTGGGCCGCGAGCGACAAGTTCCCGACGATGACCGAGCCGTACGCCGGGTACCACGGGATCGTGTTCGCCGAGGAGTTCGGACCGGCCGCACTCGGCATGCGCGCCCGCGCCGAGGGGTTGCGCGACTTCGGTGCCTGCATGAGCCCGCACAACGCGTTCGCGCTGCTGCAGGGCATCGAGACGTTGTCGCTGCGGATGGCGCGCCACGTCGAGAACACCGACCGGGTGCTGGAGATGCTGGCCGCCAACGACGCGGTGACGTGGGTCAAGCATCCGCGTGTGCCCGACCACCCCGACCACGAACTCGCGCAGCGGCTCTACCCGAAGGGAGCGGGCGCGATCTTGAGCTTCGGGGTGAACGGCGGCCGCGCTGCGGGCCGGAAGTTCATCGAGGCGGTGCAGCTCGCGTCGCACCTCGCCAACGTCGGTGACGCCAAGACGCTGGTGATCCACCCGGGGTCGACCACCCACGGCCAGATGTCAGCGAGCGAACTGGACGCGGTCGGCATCAGCGAGGATCTCGTGCGGTTGTCGGTCGGGCTGGAGGACGCCGACGACATCGTGGATGATCTGGCGCGGGCGCTGAAGGCGAGCCAGCGGTGATCGTGCAGGTCGACGGTGCCGATGCCCACGCCGCGACCGGCGGTGTCGACATCACCGCTGCCGACGGCCCGGTCGTGCTGTTGATCCACGGCGCCGGTATGGACTCGACCGTCTGGCAGCTCCAGACCCGCTACCTCGCGCATCGTGGCCTGCGGGCGGTTGCGGTCGACCTGCCCGCCCACGGTCGGAGCGCCGGCGAGGCGTTGGCGACGATCGACGACATGGCCGACTGGGTCGCCCGGTTCGTGGCGGCCGCGGCGCTCGGTCCGGTCCACGTGGTCGGGCATTCGATGGGCACGTTCGTCGCGCTCGAACTGGTGCGTCGGCACCCGGACGTCGTCTCGTCGATCACGCTGTGTGGCACGGCGACGGGCATGCCAGTGCATCCCGAACTGCTCGACGCCGCCGAGCACGACCTGCCCCGTGCGGCCGCGTTGATGGCGGCGTGGGGACACGCCAAACCCGCCCACACCGCTCCGAACCCGACACCGGGACTGTGGATGTCGGGCGGATCGATGGCACTGGTGGAGATCAGCCGGCCCGGTGTGTTGGCGACCGACTTCCGAGCGTGCATGGCCTACGAGCGCGCCGTCGAGGCGGCCGCCGAGGTGACGTGCCCCGCGACCGTGGTGATCGGCCTCGGCGACAAGATGACGCCGGCGAAGGGCGGTCGTGCGCTCGCAGCAGCACTGCCATCGGCGACCGTGATCGAGCTTCTCGGCATCGGCCACCAGATGATGACCGAAGACCCGACCGCCGTGAAGCGAGCGATCCTCGCGACCGTCGACGCCTGACGCCGACCCTTCGCCGGCGGAGTCGTAACCTCGGCGCATGACCGCCGATGTGCTCGCCGCCACGCTGGTGGCCCCCGGACAGCTGGAGCTTCGACGCTACCCGTACCCCGTCGAACTCGAACCGGGTGCGGTGGTGCTCCGCATGCTGGCGTCGGGCATCTGCGGTACCGACAAGCACACGTTCAAGGGCGAGACCCAGCAGTACGCCGGCACCGACCACGCGTCGAGCACGCCGTTCCCGATCGTGCAGGGTCACGAGAACCTCGGTGTGATCGCAGAGATCGGCGCGGGCGGAGCCACCGCGTTCGACGGTTCGCCGCTGGCCGTCGGCGACCGGGTCGTTCCGGCACCGAACCGATCGTGTGGCGAGTGCGAGTACTGCATCGGTGACTTCCCGTACTACTTCTGTCGACGGCTCGAGAACTACGGCAACTCGCTCACGTCAGCCGAGGCGCCGCACCTGTTCGGAGGCTGGGCCGAGCACCTCTACGTCCGACCGCGCACCCCGATCTTCAAGGTGCCGGACGGTCTCCCCGACCAAGTCGCGGTGCTGACCGAGATCTTCGCGGTGACGCACAGCCTCGACCTCGCCCGCGACATGCCGCGCCCCGGCGGGTTCCTGGAGGGCGACACGGTCGCGATCATGGGTGCCGGTCCGATCGGGATCGCACATGCAGCGAAGGCCCGACTGATGGGTGCGTCGACGGTGATCGCGATCGACCCGTTCCGGCCGCGGGCCGAACTGACGGGCGAGCTCGGTGCGACCGATCTGATCGTCGCCTCGGCCGGTGACACCTCGCTCGTCGGTCATGTTCGCGATCTGACGAACGGGCGTGGGGTCGATCTCGTGGTCGATGCGACCGGCCACCCCGACAGCTTCGGACCGTCGCTCGAACTGCTTCGTGACGGCGGGACACTCGTCGAGGTCGGCGCGTTCGTCGACCTCGGCACGGTGCCGATCAATCCCGCCACCATTCTCGGGCGCAACCTCACGATCTTCGGCGTGGCCGGCGAGGACGCCCGCGCCTACGACCGGACACTGGCGATGTTCGCCGAGCACCACGAACGGGTGCCGTTCCACCGAGTGGTGACGCACGAGTTCCCATTGGCCGACGTCGAGGACGCGATGCAGACGGCGCTCAGCGCCGACACAGCGATGAAGGTCATCCTCCGCCCGAACGGCTGACACCGGGTGACCGGCCACCGGTCTCCCGGCTGACCCGCCCGTCGGGCTCGCTCAACCGCGCCGCGAGCGAACGACGAAGCCGGCCGCCGCGAGCGCAACCAGCGCCGCCCCGATAGCGGCAGCGATCAGCGACGAACTCGACGTCGACGGCGCCCCTTCGTTCGACTCGTCGCCAGCAGCGACGCCGGTCGAAGGCGGGGTGCCGTCGGTCGATGTTGCAGGAGGTGCGCTCGCCGGAGGGCTCGTCGCTGACGCGATGGACGTCGCCGTCAACGGGCGCGGCCCGAACGTCGCAACCGTCGCTCCGGTGGCCGACAGCGCCGGCGCATCGGTGACGAGGAACCAGGGGTCTGGGCTGTAGGCGGCGTCCCCCTCGTAGCGGGCCTGCACTTCGGCAGCCCCGGTTCGCAGATCCGTCGGGACGACCACCGTCACCTCGAACTCGTACTCGGCGTCGGCCTCCCCAGTCGCGGCCAGCCACTCATCGTTGCCCTGCACGATGTACACACCGATTCCGGTCAGGGGACGACCCAGAACGCCCTCACCGGCAGGCGGGTGACCGGTGTCGTAGCAGTTGTCCCCCCATCCGGATCCGTGGATCACCAGCTCGCCGCCGCGAACGACCTCGCGCGACGCGACCTCGACGGTCGGTCCGATGCAGTCGGCAGCGGCCGGGCCACCGGACACGACCAGCAGCGCGGCAAGCACGAACGCAGAGGCGACGGCGAACCTCATGGCCGTTGGACGCCGTCGGCGGCGCCAGGGTTCCCAAATCCGCCCAAATCCGCCCGAATCCGCCCGACGACGACGGGTCGATGTCGCCGGCCATGTCGTAGATGCTGTCGATCCAGTGACAACACAGCACGGCGGAGTGCTCGCGACCCGTCCCTTGCCGGTTGCCCCGTAGATACAGAAGGTCCAGATCACGCTCTTCTCGTCGTCCGCGACCTGAGACCCTCCCAGGTGATGTCGGAGAAGCTCTCCTCGATGATCCGCCTGGACAGCACAGCCATGTTCGCCGGCTCTGCCTCGCCCATCGGTTCCACACGCGATCGACCAGAGATCTGGGCACGTTCCGAACGCTCGCTCACTCGAAGTCGTCGGGATCGACGACCTGCACTCCTGGCCCGGACAGACGTGATCGGCTGTTCGTTGCCGCTCGTCGACCGTGCGTGCTCGTCGACCACAAGAGGCCCGCGCCCGACTGCTGATCTCCAGCGCGCCCAACCCAAGGAGCTCTTGGGCAGAGTTTCACGCCGGTTGACGCTGATCGAACATACGTTCGATTATGATGGCTTTCATGACCTCACCCGTCGATCCGTCGGTGGCACTCCGGGTGCTCACGGGAGCGACGACGCGGTCGGCCGATCCCGATGAGTGCGCCGGGCTGCTCGGCACGGTGAAGCAGCTCCGAGGATGGATCGACTCGTTCGAGGCCGGTGTCACGTCACGGTTGCGAGAACTCCACGCGACCGCCGGTGCAGCGCCCGCGGCCGACCTCCACACCAGGTGCGGAGGGGTCTCGGCCGCCGAGGGCAAGCGCAAGGAGCGCCGCTCGAAGACGATCGACGAAGCACCGTCGTTCGGCGACGCATTGGCGTCGGGTGATGTCGGCGCCGAACACATCGACGCGCTGGCCGCCGCCACCTCGAAGCTCGACGACGATGTGAAGACCGCGCTGCTCGGCCACGAAGACGACCTGCTGGCCGACGCGACCCGCATGTCGCCCGAGCGGTTCGGTCGGTCGTGCCGCGACCTCGCTCGCCGGCTCGAGCGCGATCAGGGCATCGAACGCAACACGCGCCAGCGACGCGACACGTTCCTCTCACGCAAGCTCAACGGCGCGACCGGCATGGTCGAGGGCCGGTTCGCGTTCCATCCCGAACTCGCCAACCAGGTCTTCGGCGCGGTCGACCGCGAGGTCGCGGCGATGATCAAGGCCGGCGAGGGCCGTGGCGAACCATGCTTCGTCGAACGGTCGATCGACCGCAACCAACTCGCCGCCGAGGCGCTCGGCACACTCGTCGGCGGCGGCCACCAGCAGATCAGGCCGCTCGAAGCCGACATCACCCTGATCGTCGACGAACAGACCGTGGCCACCGGCGAGCTGCACGACCACTCGGTGTGCGAAACCACCGACGGTGCCGCGCTCCCGCCGGCGTCGGTTCGCCGTCTGATCTGCAATGGTCGGGTCACCCCCGTGGTCGTCGACCAGCACGGCAACCCGTTCGACCTCGGCCAGACCACCCGCCACGCCAACCGGCACCAGCGTCGAGCGCTGCAGACGATCTATCGCTGCTGCGGCTTCGCCGGTTGCGACGTGGCGTTCGAACGGTGCGAGATCCACCACATCCTCCCGTGGGAACTCGGTGGGCCGTCCGATCTCATCAACCTGATCCCACTGTGTTCACGCCATCACCACGTCGTCCACGACGGCGGATGGCAGCTCGACCTCGACGCCGACCGAACCCTCACGATCCGACAACCCGACGGTCGGGTGTTCGCGGTGACGAAACCAGATGTTCCGGTCCGCCCAAACGGCAGACGATCGAGCGAACCACCGGTCGATCCATCCGCTCCGCCCGATCGACGACGACCCGCAGTGTGACGCGCTCGACCGGGTCCAGGTGTGCTGCTCGCTCGTACTGCCCTGATGCCGACCCTGACCTGGGCTCCGGTGGGTCCGGCTATCGGGTGAACTGGCGGACGGGCGCCCGCGACATCTCCCCCGTGGTGGTGTACGAGCCGTCGTTCGCGAGGAAGGCGATCGACTCGCCCTGCTTCTCATCACGAAACGTCGGCGTCAGGCACGGCGTTCGAGCGAGCGTCGCCGCCATCGTCTCGCCCGGCTCGATCGGCCAGGTCCAGGCGCTGCGGTAGCCACGAACGATGAGCGCCTGCCCATCCATCCGAATGTCGGCTCCCGACATGTCGGTTCGAGACGACAGCGTCCCGGCCGGCACCTCCTGCATCGTCGTCACCCCACTCGTCGACTGCGGAAACGGCGCCATGAACACCTTGGTCCCGGCCGACTTCGTGATCACGTAGATCGTGCCATCGGCGCCGACCGCCATCGCCTCGCTGTTGTATCGGGCGTTCGGATACTTCAGCGTGATCGATGCGACGCCGGACAGCGTCGTCATCCCGCCTCCCGAGACGGCCGGCTCCCGAACCCGGTACACGACGATCGAATCCCGCTGCTTGCCGTTGTCGCCGACATCGCCGAGATAGAGGTAATGCACACCCGGCTCAGGACCGGGTCCGACCGCCATGTCTTCCCAGTCCCTCGCATTCGCGCCGGCGAGCCGGAAGGTCTTGCGGACCGTTCCGTCGAGGCGCAATGCGTGCACGTCCGGCTGCGCTCCGGAATCCTCGTGCACCCACAGCACCGACTCGTCGCGACGCCCTCGGGCCATACCCGAGATCTCCGTCAACGTCGGATCGCTGACGCTGCCGGCTACCGACGCCCGATAGTCACGGCAGACGAAGGGGTCGAGACTCGGGCCACCTGGGACCGCGTCATCGCCGGGAACCACGTCGCCCACGCGAACCGCTTGCACATCGACAGTCGCCGCTTCATCGATCTGCCCGATGGCTGCGCTCGCGACCGCTGCGAACATCGCCGCGGCGACTGCGCCACCGAGTACTGCCATCGGACGAACTCCCACCCCACCAGTATCGACGATGTGCAGTCGACTCGAACGTCGGACCGCGCCGGCGGCGTGATGTCGCGAGTTGTGCCTGGCACGACTCGCGGAGGTCAGTCGGTGGTGTTCCAGCCGCTGACGGCCTTGACCTCGCAGAACTCCTCGATGCCCCATGTGCCGCCTTCACGGCCGTTGCCCGACTGGCCGTAGCCACCGAACGGCGAACCGGCACCGCGCGCCTGACCGTTCATCTCGACCATGCCCGAACGCAGCCGGCGAGCGACGCGACGCGCTCGCTCGGGGTCTTGGGTCTGCACGTAGTTGGTCAGTCCGTAGGCGGTGTCGTTGGCGATCGCGATCGCCTCGTCCTCCGTGTCGAACGGCATGATCGACAGCACCGGGCCGAAGATCTCCTCCTTGGCGATCGTCATGTCGGGTGTCACGTCGGCGAAGACGGTCGGCCGCACGTAGTAGCCGGCGTCGAGGCCGTCGGGGCGACCGGTGCCACCGGCGACGAGGCGGGCACCCTCCGCTTCACCCTTCGCGATGAGGCCCTGGATCTTGTTCCACTGCACCTCCGACACGACCGGTCCGATGTGACGACCCTCGTCGTGCGCGTTCGCCACCGCGGTCTGGGCTGCCGCCTTCTCCGCCTCCGCGAGCGCCTCGGCATATCGCGAA
Organism: Ilumatobacteraceae bacterium; assembly: GCA_033344875.1. Taxonomy (NCBI): domain Bacteria; kingdom Bacillati; phylum Actinomycetota; class Acidimicrobiia; order Acidimicrobiales; family Ilumatobacteraceae; species Ilumatobacteraceae bacterium. The sequence goes on from JAWPMO010000001.1 coordinate 2,458,599, forward strand.
CGGTGCACGAGCATTCGGGTCGGCGCGTTGCACGACTGGCCACTGTTGTTGAAGCACTGCCGGACACCGCGCACGACCGCCTTCTCGTCTGCATCGCCGAAGATGATGTTGGCGCCCTTGCCACCGAGTTCGAGCGCGACCCGCTTGACCGAGTCGGCGGCATTCTTCGTGATCGCCACACCGGCGCGAGTCGAACCGGTGAATGAGACCATGTCGACGCCGGGATGACCGGACAGCTGCGTGCCGACCCCGGCACCGTCGCCGTTGACCATGTTGAACACGCCCGCCGGGAACCTGGCCTCGTGCATCATGTCGGCGAAGAGGTACGACGACAGCGGAGCGATCTCCGACGGCTTGAGCACCATCGTGCAGCCGACACCGACGGCCGGCGCGACCTTGAGCGTGACCTGGTTCATCGGCCAGTTCCACGGCGTGATCAGTGCGCACACGCCGACCGGCTCGTAGAGGATGCGGTCGCCGGGCGCATGGTCACCGAGCGGCCGATCGAACTCGAACTTCTTCAGCTCCTCGATGAACGACTGGAGGTGCCAGGTGCCCGAACCGGCCTGCGCGGTCTGCGCCATCGAGATCGGCGCGCCCATCTCCAACGAGATCGCCTCGGCCATCTCGCCGTAGCGAGCGGTGTACACCTCGAGCAGCTGCTCGAGCAGTGCGATCCGTTCGGCCGGTTCGGTCTCGGCCCAGCCGGGGAACGCCGCCTTGGCCGCGGCCACCGCCGCGTCGGTGTCGGCTTGCGACCCGAACGAGATGACGGCACACGGTTGCTCGGTCGACGGATCGATCACGTTCACGTCGTTCGGTGTGCTGGGGTCGACCCAGGCGCCGTCGATGTAGAACTTCCGGCGGTCGAGGAGCTGATCGGTCGTCATCGTGACTCGCTTTCGAAGAGGTGTTTCCGGCCTCCGACGGTATCGGTCAGCACCGCCGATCCACCGGGCGCCAGCGCTCAGCGGATCGGGTTCTTGTATGCGTCGAGGTAGGTGATCTTCTCGACCGGCGGCCGCTGTGCCGGCTTGAAGTCGGTGCCCTTGGTGTACGCCACCGGGAGCAGCCCGGCCTGCGTCATGTGCTCGGGGATCCCGAGCAACTCGGCTGCCTCCTGCTCCTTGCCGAGGTGCAGCGTGGTCAGGCAACTCCCCAGGCCGCGGCTCCGCAGCGCGAGCTGGAAGCTCCACACCGCCGGCAGGATCGACCCCATCAGGCCCGCCGCCGCGCCGGTGCTGTTGTCGGGCAGGCGACCGATGATCATCGGGATCACGAGCACCGGAACCTCGCCCAGGTGCTGGGCCAGGTAGTTGGCCGAGTCGATCACCCGGCCCTGCTGGGTCCCGTCGTCGGCGGCCGCCGCAGCCGATGCCAGGTACTCGCCGCCCGCCTCGCGGTACATCTCGGCGAGCGCCTCCTTCTTGGCTGCGTCGCGGACCACCAACCAGCGCCACCCCTGCTGGTTCGAGCCGGTCGGTGCCTGCACGGCGAGCTGCAGGCATTCGAGCAGCACGTCGTCGGGCACGTCGCGGTCGAGGTCGAGCCGCTTGCGCACGGCGCGGGTGGTCGAGAGCAATGCGTCGGTCTGGGCGAGATCGAAATCCATCCCGACATCGTGGCCGACGGACGCCACGGCCGCCGCACCAGGCGTGGGCGCCGCTGCCCCGGAACTCGTCGTTCCGGGGCAGCTTCGGGTTGCCGTGACGCGGTCAGCGCATCAGCACGTCACGAGCAGGTGGAACCCCCGGTTCTCGACGCCCGCACCGTTCTGGTCCTTCGTGAACACGATGACACCGTGCTCCGGGTCGTCGGTCCAGTTGGCCACTTGGGCGACGCCGGGCAACGGTCCGACGTTGACACCCGGGCGGCCGACGGTCGCCTGGTAGGCGCACTCGCTGATGTCCCGCTCGAACACCACGGCGTAGTCACCGGCCGGCACCGCTCCGTCGAGCAACTCCGCCGAGGCGATACCCTCGCTCGACCGCACGAGCGTGCCGTTGGAGTCGACCACGGCCCACAGCATGTCGGTCTGCTGCACGTACCGATCGTCGTGGTTGTGGTGCTCGTAGTAGCCGTTGACGTCGACGATGATGTCGGTGGTCCCGAACGCGTTGAAGAGCGAGAACATGCCCGCTCCGTCGAGTCCGGTCGTGACCGAGTTCGGCGTCGGCGCCTGTCCCGGCAGCAGGTTGAGGTTCGACGTGGTCGGCTGCGCCTCGTCGGTCGGGAACACGGTCACGAACGTCGGCGCGGTCGCGTTGAGCGCCGTGACGTTCAGCGAGAGCGCGATCGCCTCGGACGGGATGTCGCAGTTGCCGTTGACGCCGTGGGCGTTGACGTCGTACTGCTCACCCGCACCGAGCGGCGTCGCCCGCGGGCCGACCTGCGTGTCGGGTCGGGTGTCGGTGAGCCGGCACGGGTTGATGTCGACGAGGATCGGGCGGTCGCCCGAGTCGACGGTCGCGTGAACCAGCCCGATCCCGCCGGTGCCGAGCGACACGGCGACGGCGGCGCCGATCGCCGCCCAGCGGGTGCGCAGGAACCCGACGCGGCGTGCCGACGATCGGTCGTGACGCCCATCGTCCGCCGCTGCCGCGACGCTGCTGTTGGTGGATGTGATGTTCATGATGCCCTCCCAAGGGACGTGTCGTGTCTGTCGGGAGTCCGGAGCGGCGTCCGTGGGCGATCTCGCAGAAACCGGTAAGAATTTCTCAACGGCCGCTCGGCCGCTCGGCCCGCCGGCTCGCTCAGTAGCTGCCGGGCGTGAACTCGAGGTCACCGGCGACACGGGGCGTCCGCACGACGACGTAGTCGGCATGCACGTCCATCGTGGCGCCGTCGATGCCGGCCAGCCACCACAGCCGCGGCTCGGCGCCGACGATCCGGAACTCGGTCCACGCCGACGGATCGGGATGTAGCGGGTCGAGGGTGAGCAGTAGCGCTCCGTGCTGCCACTCGGCTCGTGTCAGCACCACCTCGGCGACGTCGATGCCGACCACCTGCGGGCACGGTTCGAGCGGGGCGGCCGACAGCGCTGCCCACCGACCGGGCCCGCCGGCCTCGGCCGCCGCCAGGAATGCGTTGTACTGCCCACGCGGGTGCGGCTCATCGAGGCCCATCCCCCACGTGAACTCGCCGCGCCCGGTGTCCCACGTCGGTTCGTACGACGCCTCGATCGCGGCGGCGAGCCGGGTGGCCAGATCGTCGAGCCCCCACTCGCGGGCGAGCAGCAGCGACGACGCCGGAGCACGACCGGCCCGGAGCGGCGTGGCGATCTCACCGTCGTACCCCACGGTGGCGCACCCGGCGGCGAACAGGCGCCGCGCGTCCGTCGGCATCTGCGGCGCGGCGTAGAACGCCGTAGTCAGCGCTGCATGCGCCGGGAGTCGATGGTGGACGTCTTCGACCGGGTCGTAGTAGAAGGTGGTCGTCGTCGGCAGGTCGTCGCGATCGAGATCGAGGTAGTGCTCACGGGCGTATGCCCACCACGACTCGAATGCCTCGGCGTGGAAGCTCGTTCCGTGTCGGTGGTCGTGGAGCCTCAGACCGAGGCCGGCGCCGGCCAGTCAAAACGGCCAGACCTTCGTGTTCTCGCAATGGCAGCCGATCGGGGTGTCGCGCCACTGATCGCGGAGGTTCCGGGCGATCTGCGAGTGCGACCACGTGAACGAGTGCTCGCCGTCACGGATCAGCTCGAACGGCTCGTTCCACCGGTCGGTGTCGCCGGGGCCGTTGGCGACCATCGAACGGACCCCGAGCAGCACCAGGAGGAAGCCCTGGTAGAAGAGCATGCCGTCGGCGGCGATCGGGTCGATCTGCACGCCGTACGGTTCGATGCCGTTGGCCGTCCAGCCCGGCACGTCGTACTTCCCCCACAGCTCTTCGGGGACGAACATCCGGTAGACGTCGGGGTACTCGCCACGGTCGGGGTCGTGCCCGAACTGCGTCAGCCAGTCGGCCGCCGACCACCACTGGGTGTGCCGTTCGATCAGCTGGTCGAGGATCGCCACGTACGGCTCGGTCCACGCCGGTGTGCGATGCGCCATCAGCCCCATCGCATACGACGAGTCGACCAGGTCGAAGCGGTGCCAGCTCGCCATCGGCGGGTCGGACCGGTCGTCCCAGTGCGGGTGCGGGTGGCCCTCGCGGCTCCAGTCGTCGGGCGTGTGGGCCTTGCGGTGGAGGTACCGCAGCCACCCGACCGATCGCTGCGACAACCCCACGCCGCGAACCTACCGCCCTGCCCTGTTTGCAGCGCAACAGCGACCAACGCCGATCGCCGGTGGTCGGCCGACCTGCCAGACTTTCGGGCATGCCCGACGCCGCCGCCAAGGACACGTTGCATCGCTATCTGCAATCGGCACGCGAGGCGCTGCTCTGGAAGCTGGAGGGGCTGTCGGAGTACGACGTCAGGCGGCCGCTCACGCCGACCGGTACGAACCTGCTCGGCATCGTCAAACACCTCGCCATGGTCGAGTTCGGCTACTTCGGCGACACGTTCGGTCGTCCGTACGACGACGTGCTCCCGGAGGTCGGACCGGATGCGGAGCCCAACGACGACATGTGGGCGAAGGCCGACGAGACCCGCGAACAGATCATCGGCTGCTACCAGCGGGCGACCACGCACGCCGACGCCACGATCGACGCGCTCGGGTTGGACGACACCGGGACGGTGCCGTGGTGGCCCGACGACGTCAACCCGGTCACGCTGCACCGCATCCTCGTGCACATGATCGCCGAGACGAACCGCCACGCCGGGCACGCCGACATCCTCCGGGAGCAGATCGACGGCGACGCCGGCCTGCTCCCATCGGCCGACAACCTGCCCGACGTCGACCCCGAGTGGTGGTCGGCCTACGTCGGCCGCGTCGAGGCGGCAGCTCGCGCCGCCTCCGGCACCGCCTGACGTCGGGGGCTTCGACCGGGCCGACGCCCGCCGGCCGGCGCTATCGGTCGATGGCGTGCAGCGTCTCGAGACGGGACCGGAGATGCTCGCGCTCGACCTCGTTGGCACACCGATCGATCGCCAGCCGGAACGACGCCTGCGCAGTGTCCCGATCGCCGGCGCGAGCCGAGAGTTCGCCACGGACCGCCGCGAGACGGTGATCGTCGGCGAGCAACTCCTCGACGTCGGCGAGCAGGGCCAGGCCCGCCCGCGGACCCTCCGCCTCGGCGACGGCGACGGCCCGGTTGAGTCGGACGATCGCCGAGTTGGTCAGGGTTTCGAGCGCCGCGTAGTGACCGGCGATCACCGCCCAGTTCGTCGTGTCCGCGGTGGGGGCGATCGCGTGCTCCGCTGCGATCAGTGCCTGGAGTCGGAGTTCTTCCGTGTACCCCTCCCCCGCCGTCAGACCGGCGACCAGCGAGACGGCAACCTGGATCTCCTCGTGGTGCCAGGTCGAGCGGTCCTGTTCTGCCAGCGTCACGAGGCGACCGTCGCGCTCGCGGGCCGAGCGACGCGAGTGCTGGAGCATCAGCAGCGCGAGCGTCGCTCGAACCTGGGCGGCATGCGGGACGAGGTGGTGCAACACGGCGGCCAGGCGCACGGCTTCGCCGGCCAGGTCGGCCCGCACCAGTTCGGATCCGCCGCCTGGCGTGTACCCCGCCGTGAACGCCAGGTAAATGGTGCGGCAGACCTCGTCGAGACGGTCGTCGAGTTCGTCGTGGAGCGGAGCACCGAGGGGGATGCCGGCCCCGATGATCTTCTGCTTCGCCCGGGTCAACCGGGCCGCCATCGTCGTCGTCGGCACCAGGAACAGGCGGGCGATCTGCTCCGTCGGCATGCCGATGACGAGGCGGAGCGCCAGTGCGGATCGGGATGCACGAGGCAACGCCGGGTGGCAGCAGAGCAGGATGAGATGCAGCCGGTCGTCGCCGAGATCCTCGTCGGCCGCCTCGGGCGGCGTCCAGCCCGGACGGACCGCGAGCAGGTGCGCCTTGCGCCCCGCCACGGCCTCCGCTCGGAGCCGTCCGACGATGTGACGGTGCGCCGTCGTGTACAGCCACCCCGCCGGATTGTCCGGCACCCCGTCGACCGGCCACCGAGCGGCCGCACGGGCGAACGCCTCGGCGAGCGCGTCCTCGGCGAGATCGAGGCGTCGTGTGCGAGCGACGAGCAGCGACAGCAGGCGACCCCATTCGCCCCGATGGACCTCGTCGAGCACCCGCTCAGGGGGTGGCGAGAACCGGGCGGATGTCGATGTCATACGGGGGCAGGACCTTGCACAGTTCGATCACCGTGTCGAGATCGGGCGCTTCCAGAACGTAGTAGCCACCGATCTGCTCGGCCGTCTCGGCGAACGGCCCGTCGGTGATGGTCAGTTCACCGCCGCGAGTGCGGAGCGTCGTCGCCATCGAACCGTCGCCCAGGGCTTCGCCGCCGAGCATCTCCACCCCGGGTCGGCTCGCGCACGCCTCATCGAACGCGACGTGCTGGGCGATCCCCGCCTCCTGTTCGTCGGGCGTCAGGTCATCCCATGACGACATCTCACCCATGGTGGCGAGCAGAACGAAGTACTTCATGACAACTCCTCGGTTCGTGGGTCGGCGACGTTCGCCGACACCACCATGACGCGCCGGACCGTCGCAATTCGACAACGCTCGAGAAATGTTCGACACAATCCGGCGGGCGCGGCGTCTGCGGCCGGCGCCGGCGCGTCGTTCTACCCGCAGCTGCCGATGCAACGATCGCCGTGCCACTCCACCCAGAGGAAGAACGCATCGCCGATCACCACCCCGGCGACGATCACCCCGGCGACGACGGCGAGCCCCCGCCGGCGACGAGCCCCGGGCGCAGGCAGCGACAGCCGCGCTCCCGACGCTGCCGCCGCGAGCAGCAGCACGTTCGCGGCGAACATCAGCAGCCCGACGAGTTCGAACTTCAGGCCTTCGTTGGTGCGTTGCCGGTACAGATGCGCCTCCCGCAGACCGGCTGTCGCCCCAACCATCGCCACCACGCCGACGACCGAGCCCACCCAGAGCACGGCCCACCTGACGCCACGCCGGTGCCTCGGCGTCAGTTCGATCATCGACGGGACCCTACGTCACCCTCCGACCAGCCGAACCTCGCGAGATCCGTCAGTTGGATGCGGTCAACTCGGGAGCCAGCTCGTGGAGGAGGGCGAGGACGGCCGGACGATCGGGGCCGACCGCCATCACGACGACGGTGTCGTCGGCAACGGGCAGCCGACCGCCCGCTGATGCGCCGGAGACGCGGGTGCGCGCCTGCCCGGCGTCGACACCGACGAGCACACCCGAGCACACGTGCCGCGCCGCACCGACGCCGACGACGCTGCCGTGGCCGGCCACGTCGGGGCCGAACCGTTCGGCGTGGTGGACGAGCACACGACCGCCGCGTTCGACGCGGAGCTCCCACTCCAACGCTCCCGAGGCCTCCCCGTGCCGACCGAGCGACAACTCGTCGAACAAGCGGCAGGTCGCGGTCGGAGCGAGTTCGACGCGCGTCGAGATGAGGTGATCGGATCCGACGACCGATACGGTCGGTTCGGGACGCCAGTCGAGATGAGCCCCCTCCCCCAGGACGCACGACGTCGACATCGCGGATCGACCGGGCTCGGCACCCGGCCACACCATCGTCGCGGCGACGGTGCCGAGTTCGAGCGACGCGCCGGCCCCGACAGCCACGTCGAGCGACAGTTCGTCGCCACCCACCGGCGACGCGGCCGACCCGGCGACCATCACCCGGTCACCGCAGCGGCGGATAGCGAACGGCGGCTCCGACCGTACGTTCGACAGCACCAGCGCACCGTCGGCGTCGATGACCTCGAGCCGGGCATTCGCCCGCAGGCTCACGGCGCGACGCCCGCCCGCCAGGTCCGCACGCTCGCCTCGACCCACTCGGCCACCTCCGCCGCACCGGCAGGGTCGACGATCGAGATCGGCAGCACGGGTCGGCCGGATCGACGGTCCGCGGCGTCGGCGCGCATCCGTTCGACGTCCGAGCCGACGTACGGCGCGAGGTCGGTCTTGTTGATCACCAGCAGATCGGCGAGCGCGACACCCGGTCCGCCCTTGCGCGGCACGTCGTCACCGCCGGCTGTGTCGATCACGAACACCTGCTGGTCGACGAGACCGCGACTGAAGATCGCGGTCAGGTTGTCGCCGCCCGACTCGACCAGCGTGATGTCGACCGGATCGTGGGCACGTTCCAGCCGTTCGACCGCGTCCAGGTTGGCGGCGATGTCGTCGCGAATCGCCGTGTGTGGGCAGCACCCGGTCTCGACGGCGGCGATCCGGTCCTCCGGCAGCACTGCCGCCGCGCGCAGCGCCTCGGCATCCTCGCTGGTGAAGATGTCGTTGGTGACGACGACCACCGAGTAGCGGTCGCGCAGCAGCGTGCACAGCGCGCCGACGAGCGTGGTCTTGCCACTCCCGACCGGTCCACCGATGCCGATGCGCAGCGGGCGTTCGCCCGGGCCGGATCCGGGTGCCGTCGGCCCCGGCGGCGCGTGCAGGTGCTGGTGGAGACCGACGAGATCGATGTCGTGGGGAGGGCTCATGTCGAAACCTTTCGTGTCATGCGACGAACAACCTCGCGTCCCACTCGCCGTGGCGTTCACCGAGCAGTTCGGTCAGCGTGCCGCCGAGCGCCGGCAGCTCGCCCGGCGACGTGGTCGACCACCGCTCGACCACGTCGGCCGACACGATGTGCCGATCGAGCGCACGCGCCTGCACGGCCGCGACGGCGAGCGGGTCGAGGCCGAGGAGACGGACACCGGCGGTGCACGCAGCGGCGGCGAGATGGTGCAGGGAGATCGACGCGGCGTCGGCGGGCGAACCGCCGCACGCGCCGACGGCGACCCCGAGCGCCACCGGCTGGTGGGGACCGTCGACCGACGACGCGAGCCGGGACAACTCGGCGTCGGGCCACACCGCGGACGCTGCCCTGGCGAGCTGACGCCCGAGCCGGCGGCTGACCGTGCGGAGCCGTGGCGACAGCACCCGGGCGTCGAACTCGGCGTCGAGCAGGTCGAGCCGCCCACCCGCCGCACCGACGGCGCCGACGGCGAACGCCGCCTCGACCACGCCGAGTGCCAGGCGACCGTCGAGGTAGCGGTCGAGCGAGGCCAGGTCGTGGACGTCGCCGACGTCGACCGCCGACTCGACGCCGGCCGAGTAGGCGTGACCACCGGCAGGGAACCGCCCGTCGGCGAGCAGCAGGACGGATGGGTTCATCGTGCGTCCATCGGCTCAGAAGAGGAAGTAGCGCTGGGCCATCGGCAACTCGGTGGCCGGTTGCTCGACGATCAGCTCGCCGTCGATCCGCACGGCGAAGGTGTCCGGGTCGATGGCGATGTCGGGGCGTGCGTCGTTCAGTGGCATGTCGGCCTTGCCGACCGAACGGGTGTCGACCACGGGCACCATCTCCCGCTCGACCCGCACCCGACCGGGCAGGCCGTCGTCGAGCGCGGCCTGCGACACCCACGCCACCGACAGGCCGGGTGCCACCGCCGGCGCGGCACCGAACATCGGCCGCGGCAGCTCGGGCTGCGGCGTGGGGATCGACGCGTTGGCGTCGCCCATCGTCGCCCAGGCGATCATCCCGCCCTTGACGACGACGTGCGGCCGCACGCCGAAGAACGCCGGGTCCCACAGGACCAGATCGCCGAGCTTGCCGACCTCGACCGACCCGACCTCGCGCTGGAGCCCGTGGGCGATCGCCGGGCAGATCGTGTACTTCGCGACGTAGCGCCGAGCCCGCAGGTTGTCGGCCGTGCCGTCGCCGTCGAGCGGGCCGCGGCGGACCTTCATCACGTGGGCGGTCTGCCACGTGCGGAGCACGACCTCACCGATGCGGCCCATCGCCTGGGAGTCGGACCCGATCATCGAGATCGCGCCCAGGTCGTGGAGGATGTCCTCCGCCGCGATCGTCGACGGCCGGATGCGGCTCTCGGCGAACGCCAGATCTTCGGGCACCGCCGGGTTGAGGTGGTGGCACACCATCAACATGTCGAGGTGCTCGTCGACGGTGTTGACCGTGTGCGGTCGGGTCGGGTTGGTCGACGACGGCAGCACATTGGCGTGGGAGGCGACCGTCATGATGTCGGGCGCGTGGCCGCCGCCGGCGCCCTCGGTGTGGAACGTGTGGATCGAGCGGCCGGCGATCGCGGCGAGCGTGCTCTCGACGTACCCCGCCTCGTTGAGCGTGTCGGTGTGGATCGCGACCTGCACACCCGACTCGTCGGCGACGCGCAGTGCGGCGTCGATCGCCGCCGGCGTGGTGCCCCAGTCCTCGTGCAACTTGAAGCCCGAAGCGCCGGCTCGCAACTGCTCCCACAGCGCGTCGGCGTTGACCGTGTTGCCCTGCCCCAACAGCGACACGTTGAGCGGCCAGTGATCGACGGCCTCGAGCATCCGCTCGAGGTGCCACGCGCCGGTGACCGTGGTCGCCTTGGTGCCCTCGGCCGGCCCGGCGCCTCCGCCGATGATCGTCGTGATGCCCGATCCGAGCGCCTCGTCGAACAGCTGGGGGCAGATCAGGTGCACGTGACAGTCGATCGCGCCGGCGGTGACGATCTTGCCGTTGCCGGCGAGGATCTCCGTCGACGGGCCGATCTCCAGCGCCGGGTGGATGCCGTCCATCGTGTCGGGGTTGCCGGCTCGACCGATGCCGACGATCCGGCCGTCGCGCACACCGATGTCGGCCTTGACGACACCCCAGTGGTCGAGGATCACGGCGCCGGTGATCACGAGATCGGGTGCACCGTCGGCGCGCGTGCGCGTCGACTGGCCCATCGACTCGCGGATGACCTTGCCGCCGCCGAAGACCGCCTCGTCGCCGCCGACGCAGTGGTCGTCGGTGACCTCGATCCAGAGATCGGTGTCGGCAAGGCGGATCTGATCGCCGGTGGTCGGGCCGAACAGCGCCCGGTAGCGGGAGCGGCTGATGTGGCTCATGACGCCCCACCGCCCGGCGTGTCGAGCGGACCGGCGACGGCGTTGCGGAGGCCGGCGACGACCCGGGCGCCGACGAACGGCACGAGGTCGACGTCGGCGACGATGCCGGGCTCGAACCGGACCGCCGTGCCGGCGGGGATGTCGAGGCGCCGCCCGCGTGCGGCGGCACGGTCGAACACGAGCGCGTCGTTCGCCTCGGCGAAGTGGTAGTGCGAGCCGACCTGCACCGGTCGGTCGCCGTGGTGTTCGACCCGCAGCGTCGTGACCGGGCGACCGGCGTTGATCTCGATCATGTCGTCGGGGCCGCGGACGGCACCGGGCACGAGCGCGTCGGGGCCGGTGGTGCCTGGCTGGATCGGGTCGTGCAACGTGACGAGCTTCGTGCCGTCGGGGAACGTCGCCTCGATCTGGATCTCGGGGATCAGCGAGGCGACACCGTCCATCACGTCGTCACCACTCAACACGTGGCGGCCGGCCTCCATCAGGTCGGCGACGCTGCGGCCGTCGCGGGCGCCTTCGAGCACCCAGGCGCCGAGCACGGCGATCGCTTCGGGATGGTTGAGGCGCAGCCCCCGATCACGCCGGGCAGACGCTGCCGACGCGGCGGTGAAGATCAGCAGCCGGTCCTGCTCATGTGGTGTCAGACGCACGATCGCGCTCGCTCAACGACCCGGCACCAGGAGCGCGTCGGCCACGGCCGCATGACAGCCGACCGTGCCGTCGACGACCTGTGTGATCCCGAAATCGACCGCCACCGAGGCGAGCGAATACGCCTCGTCGACGCTGAACCCTCCCCGGTCGACCAGCAACCGCAGCGCCAGGTCGGCGGTCATCGCCATCGCTTCGTCGAGGTCGTCGCCGAAGCCGTGGGTGAACCAGTGCGTGTCGGTGCGGAGCAGCGGCGAGGTCGTCGTCACGTCGTCCGCGAGCGAAAGACGGAGCTTCACGTCGAGCGATGCCTCGATCGCCGTGCCGCAGATCTCGCCGTCGCCCTGACTGAAGTGCGGGTCACCGACGTAGAACCCGGCACCCTCACGGAACACGGGATAGTGCACGGTCGCGCCCGGACCGAACCGCCAGTTGTCGACGTTGCCACCGAACACACCGGGCGGGATGCTGCTGACACGGCCCTCGGGCGCAACACCCATCACGCCGAGGTGGGGTCGAACGGGCACCGACACCTCCCGGCCGAACGGTTGCCGCGATGCCGGGTCGGGTGGGGTGACGACGCCCGGGACGTCGTACAGCTCGAGCGTGGTGAAGTCGAACGCGAATTTCGGTCGGGCCGTCGACGGGAATCCGCCGGCCGGAGGGTCGACGAGTTCGTAGATCGTGATGCGCTCCTTGCCCATCCGTTCGTGGAGCAGGCCCCAGTTCGCAGCGCAGTTCGAGCCGTACGGCAGGCGGGGCCGCATCTCGAGGATCTCGACCCGCAGGGTGTCGCCGGGCTGCGCACCGACGACGTCGATCGGCCCGGTCATGATGTGGACGCCGGGGCCGCGGTCCGGCTCCGGGATTCCCGCCCAGATCGCCTCGATCCCTTCGTCCATCAGCAGGTCGGGAGCGTCGCCTGCATGGTGGGTGACGGCTTCGATCCACAGCTCGGTCCCCGGCTCGACGGTGCGCGTCGCAGGGACGTCGGGGTCGAGATGACCCCAGAAGCAGGTCGTCGGATCGGCCGTCAGATCGGTGGTGCTCACGTGGTCTGACCGTAGGACCGGATCGTGAACGGAACGTTTCCGACATGTCACGATTTGCTCGCGCCGCGTCTCGACGGTGCTTCGTCGCTTGGCCCCCTGCCGCGTCGGGTAGACCTGGGCCATGAGTAGCCGTCCGCGCCCCGTCCCGTCCGAGCATGTCGACGGGGTCCTGATCATCGGCGGCGGGTACGCCGGCCTGCATGCAGCGAAGGCTGCCGCCGATGCCGGCGCCGAGGTGACCGTGCTCGATCCGAACGGTCGCCACGACTTCGTGACGCGGCTGGCCGCGGTCGCCGGTCGTGCTGCGTCGACCTCCGACGGCTCACGGGATCTCGCCGCATTCGGACACCGGGTCATCACCGGTACGGCGGTCGGACTGGCCGACGGCGGCGTCACCCTCGCCGACGGGTCGCGCCGGACGGCTGACGCGGTCGTGTTCTGCGCCGGTGCGGGCGAGACACGCCCACCCATCGACGGTATCGACCACGCGCTCCCGCTGCGGACCGCCGAGCACGCCGAGGCGATCCGCAACCGTCTCGACCCCGAAGGAGCGGTGACCGTGATCGGCGGCGGTGCCACCGGGGTGCAACTGGTCGGGGCGATCAGCGCGAGCCGGGCCGCTTCCACGGTCCGCATCGTCGAGGTCGAACCACGACTGCTGCCGACGATGCGACCGGACTCCTCCGAAGGCGCCGCACGGATCCTGCGCAGCCGCGGCGTCGAAATCCTGGCCGACGCGACCGTCGACCGGATCGGCCCGGACCACATCGTCGTGGACGGCGAAGAACTCACGGGCCTGGTCGTCTGGACCGGCGGGTTCGCTCCACGGACCGACGGTCTCGAGGTCGCCCTGAACGACGGCGGACAGATCGTCACCGACGAGTTCCTGCGGGTCTCGGGGATGATCCGCACGTTCGCCGCCGGCGACGTGGCCGAGCACCGCACCGATGACGGCGACACGCTGCCGATGTCGGCGCAGATCGCCGTGCAGGCCGGCGACGCCGCCGGTGAGAACGCGGCCAGGGTCGCACGCGGCGACGAACCCGAACGGGCGTCGCTGTCGCACCAGGGTTGGGTACTCGACCTGAGCGGTCAGCGCGGGATCGCCGAGATCGGCGGGTTCTCGCTGTCCGGGCCGTTCGCCGACCTGATCCCGCCCTTCCTGCACGAAGCGATCGACGTGAAGTCGCTGTTCGGCATGGGCGGGTTCGGCGCCCTCAGGTTCTGATCAGCCGCTGGCTCACTTCTCATTGTCAGTCGTCGTCGACGGTGGCCGGGTTCGGTGGGCTGTCGTCGCCCGGCAGGTTCGACGTGGTGTCGACGAACTCGGAGGGCATGCCCTCGTCGCCCGCGACCTCGTCGTTGCGCGGGTCGTTCGAGGTGTCGTCGGGATCGGCGGTCGGCTGGTCGTCCATGGGGTTCCTCTCATCCGGTGGTCTCCGGTTGCGGGTGAGGTACCCCGGCGCCCGGATGGTCAACCGTCGCTCGTCTCAACCGTTCGTCGCCGTCCGCACGTCGTCGGCCGCTCGCGTGAGCGCATCGGTGGCATCGAGTTCGCCCCGTCGGAGCTGCTCGAGGCGCTCGCCGAGCGGGCCCCAGACCTCGGCCACCGCCACGATGTTGGGGATCGCCACCCCGGCCTCGGCCGACTCGACGAACGCACGTGCCGGGTCCCGCTCGGGAAGCGATCGCGCCACCGCCGACCAGGCCGAGTCCACGACGCCCGCCACGACGAACTCGCGCATCGTGTCGTCGGTGGCGACGTGGTCGGTCAGGAACGACGCAGCGAGCGCCGCCTGCATCGAGTTCGCCGACACGTACCAACCGGTCGCTCCGACGAACGGTCGAGCGGGCTCGCCGCTCATGCGGGGGATCGACGAGACCTCGAACGGGATCTCCGTCTCGGCGAGTTCGGCGAGTTCCCACGGGCCCGACAGCCAGAACGCAGCCTCGCCGTCGATGAACCGCCGGCGGGCCTCGACGTAACCGGTGTCGGGGATCACCCCGGCGCCGACCTGGCGCTCGAGGAACTCGGCGCCGTCGATCGTCGATGCGGCGTCGATACCGACCGAGGCTGCATCGAACCCCGTCGCATCGTCGTATCCGAACACGAAACCGCCGAACGCCGACAGGAACACGAACTGCGCGTAGGCATCGGGGTCACCGGTGCCGCCGGGCACCGCGACACAGGTATCGACCAACGCCGACTCGCACGCGGTGACCAGTTCGTCCCACGTACCGGGGGCGTCGGCGACCAGGTCGGTGTTGCGGTACATCGCCATCGACTCGACCGTCGCCGGCACCGCGTACAGATCACCGTCGACATGGAAGGCCTGGAGCGCCACGCTCATGAACTGCCCGCGGGCGGCGTCGAGCACGACCGGCACCACGAGTTCGCTCTCCACCAGGTCACCCGCCCACACGTGCTCGCCGACGAAGACGTCCGGGGTACGGCCGGTCGTGCCGGCCCCGAGGATCTCACCGCGCACCTCATCGATGTCGACCTCCTCGATCGTCACGGCGACGTCGGTCGCCGTGGTGAACGCAGCCGCCACCGCTCGGAGGACCTCGACGGTACCGGCGTCGGTCCACACGAGGAGTCCGGTCCCGTCGTCGGCGGGCGCGGAAACGTCGATGTCCGACGCGGCATCGCCCGACGGGTCGATCGTCGGCCCGCCGGCGGGCGCGGCGTCGCTGCATGCGGCGACGGTCGCCAGCACGACGACGGCAGCGATTCGCAGCTGCACCGGCATGTCCCCTCCCACTCCTCGATCCGTCGGGCGTCTCCGGGACCGCTGGTTGCGGTGCGCGGTTCGATCGCTCCGACCGACCCGAAGGTAGTTCCCGCCGCATGGCCCGACCGGTACCGCTCCCATGGACCCCGGACGGACGCCGGACGGGCGACACCGGATCGACCCGAGCCGATGCCACACTGACCGGCGTGCCGTCTTGGTCGTCTCGTCGTTCACTGATCGCGCTCCTCGCGATGACGATCGCCGCCTGCAGCTCCGACGTCGTGCCATCGCAGGTCGCCCCACCCACGACGCCCGCGCCGGCGACGAGTCCGTCGTCGACGACCAGCCCCCCTTCGCCCTCCACGACGATCACCGGGCCATCCACCAACCCGACCACCTCCACGACGACGACCACCACCAGCAGCAGCACCACCAGCAGCACCACCAGCAGCAGCACCACGACGACCTCGACCACCAGCGCCACGACGGCGCCGGACACCGGGTCGATCTACGACGTGCGCCCGGCATCCGATCTCCCGGCGCCGCCGCTGCCCGCCGGCTGGACGTCCCAGTCGATCGGGACCTCCGTCGAGGGCCGGCCGATCACCGCGCTGGTCCGGCGTGTCGACTCACCCGACCACGTCGTGCTCGTCGTCGGCGCCATCCACGGCAACGAGCCGGCCAGCCCGCCGACCGTGCGGGCGATGGTCGACGCGACGTTCGCCGACGACGTCGCCGTCTGGCTCGTGCCCGAACTGAATCCCGACGGCGTCGCGGCCGGCACCCGGTGGAATGCGAATGGCGTCGATCTCAACCGCAACTTCAGCTGGGACTGGCGCCCGGAGGACGGCGGCGAGGCCCCCATCTCCGAACCCGAGACGTTCGCGATCACCACGCTGATCGACGGGATCCGACCCGATCTCGCCATCTGGGTCCATCAGCCGTATGGCTACGTCAGCTCGGTCGGGTCGACCGACCGGTCGTTCGAGTCGGCCTGGTCGATCGGTTCCGGGCTCCCCACACGGTCGGGCGTCACCCAGCACGGAGGCGGCGAGAGCTGGACCGTGTTCGAGGCGAGCACCCCGGCGATGCTGATCGAGATCGACACCTGGGCCGCGACCGAGGAGGTCGTGCGTGCCGAGATCGCCGGGTTCCAGTCACTCCTCGACTCGCTCGGCTGGGGCGCCTGAGCCGCGGCCCGTCACGCCGTCACCCGTCGGCGGTTGCTACGTTCCGACCGTCCCCCAGGGAGGTCGAAACGATGCCAGAAAACGACGAGTTCGTGCCAGATCCCGACGCCGTCGCAGCGATGACGTCTTCGCGCCCGATCGGCCACGGTCGGATTCCGGCCTACGACTGGATCGCGCATCACGCCGCGAATCGCCCCTCGCACGAAGCCGTTCGCGAACTCGACACCGGCCGGAGCTTCGCCTACGCCGAACTCGACGAGCGTGTCGAGGCGATGGCGGCACACCTCCGATCGCTCGGCATCGGGCGAGGCGACCGGGTCGGCGTGCTCGCCCACAACGGCGTCGAGTTCTTCGACATCCAGTTCGCCTGTGCACGCACCGGATCGATCTGTGTCCTCCTCAACTGGCGGCTCACGGTCAGCGAACTCGAGTACATCGTCGGTGACAGCTCACCGATGCTGCTGGTCCACGACGCCGAGTTCGCGACCTCCGCCGACGAACTGCGGGAACGCTGCGCCATCGGTCACCTGCTCGAGATCGACGGCGGCAACGCCGACAGCGACTACGAGCGCGCCCTCGCCGAGCAGCACGGCGTCGAGGTCGAGCGGGTCGCTCTCACCCACGACGACGTCGTCACGATCATGTACACGTCGGGCACGACCGGGCTGCCGAAGGGGGCGATGATCACCCACGGCATGAACTTCTGGAACTGCGTCAACCTCGGGATCCCCGCCGGGATCGGTATCGACACCGTGCATCTCAACGTGCTCCCCCTGTTCCACACCGGCGGACTCAACTGCTACAGCAACCCGGTGCTGCATGCCGGTGGGACCGTCGTGATCCTGAAGGCGTTCGATCCGGCCGAGACGCTGCGCGTGCTCGGCGACCCCGACCAGGGGATCACCCACTTCTTCGCCGTGCCGGCGCCGTATCAGTTCATGATGCAGCACCCCGACTTCGACGACACCGATCTCTCGCGACTGCGGGTCGCCGGCGTGGGCGGCGCCCCGTGCGCGCTGACGATCATGGAAGCGTGGAACGAGCGCTGTGTGGCGCTCGCGCAGGGATTCGGCATGACCGAGACCAGCCCGGCGTGCATCTTCCTCGATCCCGGTGACGCACTCCGCAAGATCGGTTCGACCGGCAAGGCGCTGATGCACACCGAGTACCGCATCGTCGACGAGTCCGGTGCCGACTGCGCCCCCGGTCAGGTCGGCGAGCTCTGGGTGGCGGGTCCGAACATCACTCCGGGGTACTGGAACAAGCCCGAGGCGACGGCCGGTTCGTTCGACGGTCGATGGCTCAAGACCGGCGACGCCGCCCGCGTCGACGACGAGGGGTTCGTGTACATCGTCGACCGCTGGAAGGACATGTACATCTCCGGCGGCGAGAACGTCTACCCGGCCGAGGTCGAGAACGTGCTCTACCAGCTCCCGCAGGTGGCCGAGGCGGCGATCATCGGCGTGCCGAACGATCGGTGGGGCGAGGTCGGGTTGGCGGTGCTCGCGCTGAGACCGGGCACCGAGTTGGAGCGGTCCGACGTGATCGAGCACTGCGTCGAGCGACTCGCGAAGTTCAAGGTTCCGTACGACATCACGATCGTCGATGCACTCCCCCGCAACGCGACCGGCAAGGTGCTCAAACGTGAGCTCCGCACGCAGTTCGTCGACACCGACGCGCCGGCGATCTCCTGAGGGCGGTTCAATCGGCGGCGAGCGCGGCCAGCGCGGCGCCGACGACCGCGGCGATCTCGGCGGTCGCGTCGACGGTCACCACCTCGTGCTCGTCGGCGGCCGGTGGTTCGAGCGCGTCGAACTGGCTCGCGATCATGCCGGCGCCCATGTAGTGGCCTGGGCGTCTCGCCGCCCGCTCCTCGGCGGTCGCCATGTCGAGGTCGAGATGGACGAAGCGCACACCGTGCCCGCGCAACCGGTCTCGGTACACACGACGCAGGCCTGAACACGCCACCACGACTCGTTCGTGGCGTCGCAGCACGTCTCGCACGCTCGCGAGCCACGACCAGCGGTCGTCGTCGACGAGCGGGATTCCGGCCGCCATCTTCGCGACGTTGGCCTCGGAATGGAGGGAGTCGCCGTCGACGAACTCGGCGTCCAACTCGACCGCCAGACGCCGCCCGACGGTCGTCTTGCCGGAACCGGCCACACCGGTCACCACGACGCGACACACCGCCGCACCGGACGGGGGCCGGTGCGCTGGCATGGGCCGAGCCTACGGCGTGCCGACCACCGGGGTCGACGATGTCGCTCCTGCGGCCGGGCGTTCGAGCGCCGGGAGCCGGAGCGTGAGCAGCCATGTCACGGCGACGACCGCGGTCGACCCCCACAGTGCGGCACCGAGCCCGCCCCACAGGTAGAGGATCCCGGAGAGCAGCGTGCCGGCGAGCCGCCCGGCGGCGTTGGCCGAGTAGTAGAACCCGACATCGAGCGAAACGTCGTCGCCACTCGAGTAGGCGAGCACCAGGTACGAGTGCAGCGACGAGTTGACCGCGAAGACGACGCCGAACACGACCAGACCGCCGACCACGACGGCGGTCACCGCCACGTCGGCGGCGACACCGACGGCGAGCGCTCCCGAGACGCCGGTGAGCGCGAGCGCCCAACGGCGGGCGGCACCGATCTCGGCGGCGACGGTCGCGAGCGAGCGGCGCAGGAGCCGCGGCGCGAACGACTGGACGATGCCGTAACCGATCACCCAGGCCGCCAGGAATCCACCGATGCCCTCGTACGACCAGCCGAGGACCTCGTCGAGGAAGACGGGCAGCGCGACGACGAACCAGATGTCGCGCGAGGCGAACAGGAACAACCGGGCCGCCGACAACCGGTTGATCGCCGTCGACTTCGACAGCACCGACCGCAACGCCGGCTTCCGCTTCGCCCGGCCGATGTCCTCGTCGAGCAGCACCGCGACCGCGATCAGCGCGACCGCGATCAGGGCGGCCATCACCACGAGCGCCCCGTCGTAGCCGAGCGACGCCAGGAGGGCGGCTCCGACGAAGAACCCGACGCCCTTCAGGGCGTTCTTCGACCCGGTGAGGATCGCGACGAGCCGGAACAGGGCACCGTCGCCGGCGATGAACTTGACGGCGCTCTTCGAACTCATCTTGGTGAGATCCTTGGCGACGCCGGACAGCGCCTGGAACCCCATCACGAAGCCGACCGACAGCCACTCGCGCCAGGCGGCGTCGTGGAACGTGAGCCCGAGGAGCGCGACCACCTGGAGGGCGAGTCCGGCGAGCAGCGTGCGGTTGAGTCCGCTGCGCGCTCCGACCCAGCCGCCGACGAGGTTGGTGACGATGCCCATGAACTCGTACAGCAGGAACAGGAACGCGATCGACACCGGCGAGTAGCCGAGCTCGTGGAAGTGCAGCAGCACCAGCATGCGCAGCGCACCGTCGGTCAACGTGAACGCCCAGTACCCGGCGGTGACCAACGCGTAGTTGCGGAGCTTCACGGGTTCGTTCCCGTCATCGACCCGGTGAGGACGAGGCGCCGACCCGGGCGGCCAGTTCGGCCATGCGGTGCACGTAGCCGTACTCGTTGTCGTACCAGGCGAGCACCTTCACCATCCGACCGTCGACGACCATCGTGGACGGTCCGTCGACGATCGAGGACCGTGTGTCGTTCGTGTAGTCGGCGGAGACGAGCGGTCGATCCTCGAATCCGAGGATGCCCTGGAGTTCACCCTCGGACACCTCCCGCAACAGCCCGTTGACCTCGTCGACCGTGACGTCGCGGGCCATCGTGAACACCGCATCGGTCAGCGACGCGTTCAGGAGCGGTACCCGAACGGCGATCCCGTTCAGCTTCCCGGCCAGTTCGGGGTAGATCATCGTGATCGCCGTCGCGGACCCCGTCGAGGTGGGGATCAGCGAGTTGAGCGCCGACCTGGCCCGGCGCAGGTCCTGGTGCGGGGCGTCGACGAGCACCTGCGTGTTGGTGACATCGTGGATGGTGGTGATCGCCCCCCGTTCGATCCCGATCCGTTCGTGGAGCACCTTCACCACCGGTGCGAGACAGTTGGTCGTACACGACGCGGCCGTGACGACGTGGTGAATCGCCGGGTCGTACAGGTGGTCGTTGCAGCCCATCACGACGTTGAGCACCCCGTCGCTCTTCACCGGGGCCGCCACGACGACCTTGCCGACGCCACGCTCGAAGTACGGCGCCAACGACTCGGCGGTCCTGAACTTGCCGGAGCACTCCAGCACCAGATCGATCGATGCCGCCGACCACGGCACGTCCCCCGGCGACGTGTGCGACGAGTACGACACGGCGTGACCGTCGACGACCAGGCCGCTGCCGAACTCGTCGACGGTGATCTCGCCCTCATACCGGCCGTGCACCGTGTCGAACTCGACGAGATGGGCCGCCGTCGCGACGTCGGCGAACGGCTCGTTGACGTGCACGAGTTCGAGGCCCGGCTGCTCACGGAGCGCTCGGACGACGAGCCGCCCCATTCGTCCGAACCCGTTGATCCCGACCCGAACGGTCATGACGCCGGTTCCGAGATGGCGCGGTCGAGACCGAGTTCGCCGATCAGCGTCTCGACCCTGGCACGGATGTCGTCACGGATCTCTCGCACCACCTCGATCGGCTGGCCCGACGGATCACGGAGGTCCCAGTCTTCGTAACGCTTGCCCGGGTAGATCGGACACGCGTCGCCGCAACCCATCGACACGATCACGTCCGCCGCCATGGCGATCTCCTCCGTCCACGGCTGCGGCAACTCCGAACGGATGTCGATCCCGACCTCGGCCATCGCGTCGGCGGCAGCCTGGTTGATCTCGACACCGGGGTCGGTGCCCCCGGAGAACACATCGACGCGGTCTCCCACGAGGTGACGCAACCACCCGGCCCCGATCTGTGACCGGCCGGCATTGTGGACGCACAGGAAGAGCACGGCGGGTTTCCCGAACGCACCGAGTTGGATTCGCGCCAGCGCACGCAGGCGATCCCTGGTCAGGCGCTCGATCAGGATCGGGAGCCACATCGTGAACTTGGCTTGCGATTCCAGCAGTTCCTGCGAGCTGTGCATGTACCGCTCGATCGTTTCGGTGTTGAACGTCCCGGCGAACTCGGTTCGCAGCCGCTCCGCCGCCTGACGGATCAACATGATCTGTTCGGTCGTCAGCGTCGTCGGATCGGTTGCTCGTTCGGTGTTGTCGGCCACGATGGGTCTCCGGTTCTGTTGTTCAGAGGGCGACCGCGCGAATGCGGTCGTCGAGTTGGGCGACGACCGCGTCGAACGCGGCGTTGGTGCCGATGGCGACGGGATCCGGCAGCGACCAGTGCCACCAGTCCGGCGTCGCGTCGAGTTCTTCGTGCGCTTGGTCGCAGACGGTGACGACCTGTTCGTCGTCGTCGAATGTGTCGAGTCGGCTCGGCCGACCGCCCGACAGGTCGAGTCCGATGCGCCTCCCGGCGGCGATGGCCCCGGGGTGCACGGCGTCGGCTGGGTGCGTCCCCGCCGACCTCGCTGCGCCACCCGTGCGCGCTGACCACATGGCGGCCGCGAGCTGCGACCGGGCCGAGTTGTGGCTGCACACGAAGAGCACACGGTCGACGGATCGCGCGCCGATGGGCGCAAGTTCTGCCAGCGGGTCGTGTCGGAGCCGGACGTAACGTCGCCGCCGGTCGCCCGACGACACGAGACGCTCGATCAACCCGACCGACTCGAGCACGTCGAGGTGGTGTGCCAGCAGGTTGGACGGCACCCCGGTGCGGGCGGCCAACTCGGTCGGTGACCGGTCGGTGATCGACAGCTCGTCGACGATCGCGAGCCGAGCCGGCTCGCCGAGCGCCGCGTGGACGGCGGCTCGCTGCGCCGAGCGGCGCGCCGTGGGGCCGTCGTCGTCGGCGGTGTCGTCCATGCCGACGAACCTACCGACTCAACGACCATTGACTCAATACGTATTGAGTCAATTCACCTGGTGTTCACCGGCCGACGTTCACGCCGTGTCGACCAGGGTCTCGGCAGTGGTCCGGTCGGTGACCAGGCAGGTGACGAGCCTGCCGGTCAACGCCCCCCGAATGGCGTTGACCTTGCGCGCCCCACCGGCGACCGCGATCGAACGCGGGACCGCTCGGATCTGATCGAGGCTGACGCCGATGACCCGGTCGCGCAGCCCTCCGAGCACCTCGTTGCCCTCGGCGTCGAAGAAGCGCAGGCACACGTCGCCGACCGCGCCCCGCGCACCGAGTTCGTCGAGTTCCGACGGGTCGAACACGTTGCCGCTCTGTGCGAGCAGTGGCGAGGGTTCGAGTGCGCCGATCCCGGCCAACGCGACCGTGAGCTTGGGGAACAGCGACGAGGCACGGCTGACGAACTCGTCGTCTTCGAGAATCCGCCGCGCCTCGCTCGAACCCACGATCCCTGGCACGGGGAGGAAGACCGGCGACCCGTGGAGCAGTCTCGCCATCCGTCGCGTCAACTCGGTCGCGTAGACCTCGGCGCCGGGGTCGCCGACGCCGCCCAGCGTCTGGACGACCGTGACGCCTTCCGCCGAACGCACCGGCCGCATCGCGTTGACCGTGGCGAGCAACGTCGAGCTCCACGACGAGATCCCGACGACGTCGCGCGATCTCACGGTCGTCTCGATGTGCAGCGCAGCAGCCGACCCGAGCGCATGCATGAGCGAGACCTCGTCGTCGTCGGACGCGTCGACCACGATCGCCTCCGCCAACCCGAACCGTTGTCGGAGCTCCTCCTCGAGGGAGATGTTCAACCCGGCCGGCGGGTTGATGGTGATCCGAACCACGCCCTCGGTGACCGCCTGCTTGAGGAGCCGGGAGACCTTGGCCTGACTCAACGTGAGCTGCGCCGCGATCTGGGGTTGGCTGAGCCCGTCCTCGTGGTACAGACGCGCGACCCGCACGAGGAGCCGCTGGTCGGCAGTACTCATCGTCCACACCGTACCCAGTGCCGAGACCGTGCGATGGCGTGCGCGTCGGTCCGCGTCGGTGTCGGCATCATGGGAGTCGTGGGTGTCGGGGGGAGGGGCCCGCCGGGCCGCGACGTCGGTGAGGACGTCACGACCCGACGGGCCAGGACGATCGTCAGCAGGGGTCGGTGGACCCGGTGGGTGCGAACGATGCGTATTGGCAGGCGTTGTCCGGGGTGAGGAGCACCATGTCGATCGACTGCTTCTCCGGCTTGCCGGTGCTGCCGTTCTTCAGGTACTCGTCAGCCTGGATCACCGCTTGTTCGGCCATCTCCGCAACCGGCTGCAACGACGTCGCCTTGAGCTCACCGTTGCCGATCGACTGGATCGCGTCGTCGCTCCCGTCGAACCCGACCACGATCACGTCGTCACGACCCGCCGCGATCAACGCAGCCTGCGCACCCAACGCCATCGTGTCGTTGCCCGCGATGACACCCTTGATGTCGGGGTTCGCCTGCAGGATCGACTCCATCACCGTGAAGCCCTCGGTCTGACTCCAGTTCGCCGTCTGCTGGGCGACCATCTCCATGTCGGGGAAACTGTCCAACACGTCGTGATAGCCGTCGCTGCGAACATGCGCATTCGCGTCGACGTCACGACCGGTGAGCTCGGCGTACTTGCCCTCACCCTCCATCAGCTCCGCGAAGTACTCCGCCAGGATCGTCGCACCCTGGAAGTTGTTCGACACGATCTGCGACACGGCGACGCCCTCCTCGCTGATCTCACGATCAACCAGGAAACTCGGGATCCCGGCATCGGCTGCAGCCTGCACCGCTGCCACCGATGCGTCGGTGCCCGCGTTGTCCAACACGATCGCCGCGACCTGCGACGTGATACAGCTCTCGATCAACTCGAGCTGCTTGTTCGCATCGTCATCGTGCACCAACTGCCGCGGCTCATAACCCAGCTCGACCGCCTTCGCCGCAGCGATGTCCGACATCGACCCGAAGAACGGATTCTCCACCGGCGGCACGATGATGCACATCGCCTGGGTAGCACCTTCGTCGCCGCCGTCGTCGGGCGTCGAGCCACACGCGTCGGTGGACCCGGTGGGTGCGAACGATGCGTATTGGCAGGCGTTGTCCGGGGTGAGGAGCACCATGTCGATCGACTGCTTCTCCGGCTTGCCGGTGCTGCCGTTCTTCAGGTACTCGTCAGCCTGGATCACCGCTTGTTCGGCCATCTCCGCAACCGGCTGCAACGACGTCGCCTTGAGCTCACCGTTGCCGATCGACTGGATCGCGTCGTCGCTCCCGTCGAACCCGACCACGATCACGTCGTCACGACCCGCCGCGATCAACGCAGCCTGCGCACCCAACGCCATCGTGTCGTTGCCCGCGATGACACCCTTGATGTCGGGGTTCGCCTGCAGGATCGACTCCATCACCGTGAAGCCCTCGGTCTGACTCCAGTTCGCCGTCTGCTGGGCGACCATCTCCATGTCGGGGAAACTGTCCAACACGTCGTGATAGCCGTCGCTGCGAACATGCGCATTCGCGTCGACGTCACGACCGGTGAGCTCGGCGTACTTGCCCTCACCCTCCATCAGCTCCGCGAAGTACTCCGCCAGGATCGTCGCACCCTGGAAGTTGTTCGACACGATCTGCGACACGGCGACGCCCTCCTCGCTGATCTCACGATCAACCAGGAAACTCGGGATCCCGGCATCGGCTGCAGCCTGCACCGCTGCCACCGATGCGTCGGTGCCCGCGTTGTCCAACACGATCGCCGCGACCTGCGACGTGATACAGCTCTCGATCAACTCGAGCTGCTTGTTCGCATCGTCATCGTGCACCAACTGCCGCGGCTCATAACCCAGCTCGACCGCCTTCGCCGCAGCGATGTCCGACATCGACCCGAAGAACGGATTCTCCACCGGCGGCACGATGATGCACATCGCCTGCGCAGCACCATCCCCACCACCATCGTCGCCCGGTGGTTCGGCGGTCGATGTGTCGTCGTCGGTCCCCGTTGCGTCCGACGTCTGCGTGTCGTCATCCCCCGATCCGCATGCGCCGATCAGGGCGGCTACTGCGAGTACCGCAAGCGCCTTTCTGGTGGTTCTCATCATGTTCCCCTTGGTTGTGTTGAGCGTTGGTGTTGTTGTTGTGAGTCGGGGTCGGTGACCGCCGAATGGGGCGAGGCACCGACCGTGTCGAGCGCATACCGGGGGGTCATGCGAGTTCTTGCTGTCGTTGGAGGGCCA